>NZ_JAHTGR010000005.1:0-395810 GCF_019166075.1 Duganella violaceipulchra
TAATCTCTGTTTATTTGCTATTTCTAGCACCGTCATTGCTGACGGGTCGCTCACTCAAAATACTGACAGGCCACTACTTGCGTAGCGCCTATTTCATTACTTCTTGTGAACATTTGATATTTTAAGTTTCACGTTGCCTAAGCAACGTGCGCACTTTCATCAAACGTCCACACTTATCGACTGTAAATTTTTAAAGAACTTATTCGGTACTGCTTGCTTGCTGCGGAGCGTTGTGTCCGTCAGCGAAGAAAAAAGAGTATGAAGCGTTTAGATCGTTTCGTCAACCCCCTACTTTTTCCAGCTCCCCGCTCTGCTCTGCATTTGCATGCACCGTTTTGCGGGGAGGCGAACTATATCAAAGGCCGTCGAAGTTTGGCAAGCGCTTTTCGAGGAAAGCTTGCATGCCTTCTTTCTGTGCAGGCGTGCCGAAGGCAGACTGGAACAGGCGGCGTTCGTAATTGACACCTTCCGTCAGCGTGGTCTCGAAGGCGCGGTTGACGGAGTCCTTGATCATCATCGCGACCGAGGTCGGCATCGATGCGATCTGCTTGGCAGCGGTCAGCACTTCTTCGATCAGCTTGTCGGCAGGGACGACGCGCGACACCAGGCCGATGCGCTCCGCTTCCGCCGCGTCGATGGTGCGGGCGGTCAGCAGCATGTCCATCGCCTTGGCCTTGCCGATGGTGCGCGGCAGACGCTGCGTGCCGCCCGCGCCCGGCGTGACGCCGACCTTGATTTCCGGCTGGCCGAACTTGGCGGTATCGGCCGCGATCAGGAAATCGCACATCATCGCCAGCTCGCAACCGCCGCCCAGCACATAGCCGGCCACCGCGCCCACCACCGGCTTGCGGATACGCAGAATGTGCTCCCAGTTGCGGGTAATGTAGTTGTCGCGATAAGTATCCACATAGGTGTAGTCCGCCATGGCGGCGATGTCGGCGCCGGCGGCGAAGGCTTTCTCACTGCCGGTCAGCACGATGCAGCCGATGGCCGGGTCGGCGTCGAACTTATATAAGGCATCGCCCAGCTCGTTCATCATGCGGTCGTTCAGCGCATTCAGCGCCTTCGGACGGTTCAGGCGGATCAGGGCAACTTTGTCGTGCACTTCAACGATCAGATCTTCATATTGCATAAGGTGTCTCCTTCACAGTGAAATATTCCTGGAGGATTGTAGCGCCTAACTCCCGCGCTGGTATCATTGATAGACAGCAACCTGCTTTAAAGAGCCTCCTATTTTTACCGCCTTACGCCGCCGCCTGAGCAATAATCTGGACCACGACGCCTTGCTGCGCAACGGCGAATTCATGCGCTACTGGTCCAGCTCGATCCTCAACGGCTTCGGCAGCTATATCAGTGCGCTGGCCCTGCCGCTGTGTTCCGTCCTGCTGCTGCACGCGACGCCGGCGCAGATGGGCATGCTTGGCGCGTCCGCGGCGATTCCGTTTGCGCTGCTGGCCCTGCCGGCCGGCGTCTTCCTCGACCGTAACCGCAAACTGCCGGTACTCCTGGGCAGCAAGACGGTCATGGCCGCCACGCTGGGCAGCATTCCCCTGGCCTACTGGCTGGGACTGCTGTCCATCGAGTGGATGTATGTGGTCTCCTTTATTACCGGCGCCTGCTCGGTGGTGGGAGGCGGCGCGGAGCAGATCTTCCTCACCAATCTGATCGGGCGCGACCGCCTGACCGATGCGCAATCCAAATTCGCCGCCACCGATTCGGCGGCGCGGCTGATCGCGCCCGGTATCGCGGGCATCCTGATCCAGTGGCTGACCGCCCCCTTCGCAGTGCTAGTCAACGCCATCGGCTTCGTGATCTCGATCCTGCTGCTGCGCAAGCTGAATGCCACCGATCCCAAGCCGGCGCCATCCAACAAGCATCCGCTGCGCGACATCCACGACGGTCTGCTGTTCATCTGGGGCCAGCCACTGCTGCGCACACTGGTCTGGGGCGCGGGCGTGTGGCATATGCTGTTCTATGGCTACGCCGCGCTCTGCGTGCTGTTCAGCACCAGGGAGCTGGGCATGACCGCCGGCATGCTGGGCATGGCGCAAATGGTTGGCGGTATCGGTGTGCTGATGAGTTCCTTGCTACTGAAACCGCTGAACGCCCGCTTCGGCGCCGGCGTCACCATGCAGATCGGCCTGGGCCTGACCGCGTTCGCCTTCGCCGCCATGCCCATGATCCCGGCCAACCTGTTCGGCAGCCCGACGGCCAGCGCGGTGGCGTGCGGCGGCCTGTCGCTATTCCTCGATTGCGGCGTGATGCTGTTCTTTATGCCTTATATGACGATGCGCCAAAAGGTCACGCCCGATGCCTACCTGGGACGCATGGTGTCGACCATGCGCTTCCTGACCGTGGCGACGGCGCCGCTCGGCGCGCTGACGGCCGGTTATATTGGCGAACACTTCAGCATCCGCACCGGCATGGCCTGCGTCGCCGTGGGCGGCGTCGCGCTGTCGGTGGCGATGGCGCTGTCCTCGGCGATGCGCAACGCCCAGCATCAAACGGCGCCGGCCGCGTCCTAACGTGCGCCGCCGATCCGGCTAAGCCATTAGGCTGGATTCAGTGTCCCATCTTTGGAGTGCGCCATGTTCAAGTCCATCCTGCTGCCCACCGACGGTTCGGAGTTGTCGGACAAAGCGACCGCCATGGCGGTCCAGTTTGCCCAACTCAATCACGCCCGCATCGTCGCCATCACCATCATCACACCGCTGCCATTTTCCTCCATGGGCGACAGCGGCGCGGTGATCGATTCCGGCCAGTTCGCCACGCAGATGCAGAACGCGGCGCGCCACCATATCGACAAGGCCGCCGCCGCCGCGCATGCCGCCGGGATTCCATTCGAGGGGGTGATCACGATGTCGCCCAGCCCCTACGAGGAGATCGTGGAGGCGGCGAAGAAGTTTGAATGCGACATCATCATGATGGCGTCGCATGGACGGCGCGGCCTGAACCGGCTGTTCTTGGGCAGCGAGACACAGAAGGTGCTCGCCCATACCACGCTGCCCGTGATGGTGTTGCGCTAGGTGCTACATCAAAGCGGCTGCTTCGGCAGCAGCACCCAGACGTTGCCGCGCTGCTTCATGCGACCGGCGTTCTCCGACGCCTCCGTGCCAAAGCCGAAAAAGTAGTCGACACGGATCGCGCCACGGATCGCGCCCCCGGTGTCCTGCGCCATGACTAGGCGCTGCAAGGGGATATCGCTGTTCGGCATCGTGGTCGAAAGGAACACCGGCGCGCCCAGCGGCAGCTGCGACGCATCGACCGCCACCGAACGCGACGGCGTCAACGGCACGCCCAGCGCGCCCTTGGGCCCGACTTTAGGGTCCGGCAGCCGCTCTTCCTTGAAGAACACATAGCTCGGGTTCACATTGAACAGCTCCTGCATGCGCGTAGGGTGGCCCGCGATCCACGCCTTGATGCCCTGCGCCGAGGCCTGCTCCAGCGTCAGCTCGCCCTTCTCCACCAGGTATTTGCCGATTGATTTATACGGATGGCCGTTCTGGTCCGCATACGCCACGCGCACGGTTTCCTGGCTGTCGGTCAGCTGCACGCGGCCCGAGCCCTGCACCTGCAGGAAGAAGGACTCCACCGGATCGTCCACCCACAGCAGCTCCTTGCCGCCGAAATCGGCCTTCTCGATATCGGCGCGGGTCGCATACGGCACCACCTTCTTGCCAACCAGCTTGCCGCGCAGGCGCATGCCCTTCAGCTCCGGGTAGACGCTGGCCAGGTCGATGGTCAGCATGTCGTCCGGCACCTTATACAGTGGCGTCTGATATGGACCGCCCTTTTTGCGCGCGCCGCGCAGCAGCGGTTCGTAGTAGCCGGTAATCAGGCCGTCGGTGGCGCCGTCCGGCGCGATCACCTGGTTCGGCTCCATGAACGCTTCGAAGAAGGTGCGGATCGCCTGCTCGTCGCTACCGTTGACGGTGCGCGCGATGCTGCACGACTCCTTCCAGTTCGGCTGCTTGACCAGCACCGAGCACGAGGACATGAACGCCGGCCAGGCCGCGCGCACATCGTCCTTGTCCCAGCCCGGCAGCGAGGCGAAGGTGGTCGGCACCATTTGCAGCGCGGCCGGCTTGGGCGGAACCGGTGTCGGCACCGCCGGCACGACCGGCGCCGGCGGCGTCACGGTCGGCGCCGGCGTCTTATCGGGTGGCAACGGCGTGGTGGTACAGGCGGCCAGCGAAACCGCGACGACGGTCAGCGGAACGAGTAGACTACGGCGTGTTAATAACATAAGGATGGCTATGTGGGTTTTGATGATAGAAGCATGCGTGGCGTTTTTCCTGTTGGTGTTCATCGTCTGGTGGACCATGTACCAAGGCAAGGGCAAGGCTAAAAAGCTGCCCCCGCCGGCCAAGGAAAACGAACAAGAGTAATCAGTGCAGCGTGCGCGGCAGCGACAGCACGAACTCCGGGATCTTGGTTTCGAACTGGTGGCCGTCCTCGGCCACGCAGAAGTACTCGCCGAACATCGAGCCCTGCTGGGTTTGCAGCGCCGTGCCGCTGGTGTACTCGAAATGCTCGCCGGGCTGCAGCAGCGGCTGGTGGCCGACCACGCCCAGTCCGCGCACTTCTTCCACATGATTGTTGGCGTCGGTGATGACCCAGTGGCGCGAGATCAGCTGCGCCGCCACCGTGCCGGTGTTCTTGATCGTGATTGAATAGGTAAACACAAAGTTGGTGCGTTCCGGGTCCGACTGATCCGGCAGGTACTGAGTTCTGACCGACACAGTAAATTCGTAAGTGGCCATCGAGATTCCTTAAAGCTTGGTAAAAGCGTAATCGCTCTATGCAAAATTGGCGATTGTATATCGTCAGACCCTCATTGCACCGCAAATCCGCCCCACATGCAAGGACGGCGCGGCTGAAAACCACCGCAAAACCGGTACAGTCGCGCCGGGCAGCGTAAAATAGCGCATCTTTTTCTTGCCTGCCCAACGCCATGACCACTTTCCGCATCGCTCCCAGCATCCTGTCCGCCGATTTCGCCCGCCTGGGTGAAGAGGTCCGCAACGTCGTCACCGCCGGCGCGGACATCATTCACTTTGACGTGATGGACAACCATTACGTTCCCAACCTGACCATCGGCCCGCTGGTATGCGAAGCGATCCGCCCGCACGTGCAAGTGCCGATCGACGTGCACCTGATGGTCAAGCCGGTCGACCGCATCATCCCGGACTTCGCCAAGGCTGGCGCCAACATCATCACCTTCCACCCGGAAGCGTCGGACCACATCGACCGCTCGCTGCAACTGATCCGCGACCATGGCTGCAAGGCCGGCCTGGTGTTCAACCCGGGCACCCCGCTGAGCTACCTGGAACACGTGATGGACAAGATCGACATGATCCTGATCATGTCCGTCAACCCGGGCTTCGGCGGCCAGTCCTTCATCCCGCAGGCGCTGAAGAAGATCGCCGAAGCGCGCCGTTTGATCAACGAATCGGGCCGCGACATCCTGCTGGAAGTGGACGGCGGCATCAAGATCGACAACATCGCCGCCGCCGCTGCGGCAGGCGCGGACACCTTCGTGGCCGGCTCCGCCATCTTCGGCAAGCCGGACTACAAGGCCGTCATCGACGCCATGCGCGCCCAGCTGGCGACGGTGTAAAGATGAGCGTGCTGGCAGGCGCGCGCGCCGCAATCATCGATCTCGACGGCACCATGCTGGACACGATACCCGACTTCCACGTGGCCCTCAACGGCATGCGCGCGGAGCTGGACCTGCAGCCGATCTCGCAAGACCAGATCGCGCTGATGGTCGGCAAGGGCTCCGAAAACCTGATCCGCTCCGTGCTGGGGCTGGACTGGGACGCGGCCCGCGTGGAAGCGCATTTCGAGACCGCGATGGACGCCTACCAGCGCCACTACCTGAGCATCAACGGCAACCACAGCACCCTGTATCCGGGCGTGATCGAAGGCCTGACAGCGATGAAGGCGCAGGGCCTGCGCCTGGCCTGTGTAACCAACAAGCCACAATCCTTCACCACGCCGCTGCTCAAGCTCAAAGGCCTGGACGGTTTCTTCGAGGTGGTCTACGGCGGCGATTCGCTGCCGCGCAAGAAGCCCGATCCGCTGCCGCTGCAAACGGTGTGCGCCGATTTCGGCCTGGCGCCGGCCCAGGTGGTGGCCATCGGCGACTCCTCGAACGACGCGCAAGCCGCGCGGGCTGCGGGCTGCCCGGTGCTGACTGTGCCTTACGGTTACAATCACGGAGAGGCTATACACAAAACCGATTCCGATGGTATAGTAGCCACGCTGCTCGACGCCGCAAATTTGATCCGTTCGCATAATTAACCATTAGCTGAACCACTCTGACCGAAATGTCTTTCACCAAAAAACACAATGTCACCCAAACCGGCTCGATTGAGGCCTGGCTTTGGCGACGCTGGCAATCCTGGCAAACTCAGCCAAACTGATTGCTGTCGTTTGTGCACGCGCACCCGACAGGTTTTTTGACAAACCACCGCCAAACCCACACCTACAGCCTTGGCGGCATGGAGAGAAGACATGACCGAATTCGAATTCAAATCGTTGGCCACCGACGGCTACAACCGCGTTCCACTGATCGCTGAAGCCTTTGCCGATCTCGAAACCCCGCTCACGCTGTACCTGAAACTGGCGCAGACCCAGAACGCCGGCAAGAACACCTTCCTGCTTGAATCGGTGGTCGGCGGCGAACGTTTCGGCCGCTTCTCCTTCATCGGCCTGCCGGCGACGACCGTGCTGCGCAACTTCGGCACGCGCACCGAGATCGTCAAGAACGGCGCCGTGATCGAGACCCACGAAGGCAACCCGCTCGAATTCATCGAGGCTTACCAGAAGCGCTTCAAGGTCGCGCTGCGTCCCGGCATGCCGCGCTTCTGCGGCGGCCTGGCCGGCTACTTCGGCTACGACACCGTGCGCCACATCGAAAAAACGCTGGCCAACACCCAGCCGAAGGATGACCTGGGCCTGCCCGACATCCAGCTGATGGTGACCGAAGAACTGGCCGTGATCGACAACCTGTCTGGCAAGCTGTATCTGATCGTCTACGCCGACACCACGCAGCCGGAATCGTATTCCAAAGCGCGCCAGCGCCTGAAAGACCTGCGCATGATGCTGCGCCGCGGCGTCGACGCGCCAGTGACCAGCGCCTCGGTCCGCACCGACATCACGCGCGACTTCCCGAAAGAGGAATACCTGAAGGCCGTCGCCAAGGCCCACGAATACGTGATGGCCGGCGACTTGATGCAGGTGCAGATCGGCCAGCGCCTGCGCAAGCCCTACGTCGATTCGCCGCTGACGCTGTACCGCGCGCTGCGTTCGCTGAACCCGTCGCCGTATATGTACTTCTACAATTTCGGCGACATGCAGATCGTCGGCGCATCGCCGGAGATTTTGGTCCGCAACGAGACGCTGCCGGACGGCGAGAAGAAAGTCACGCTGCGCCCTATCGCCGGCACCCGTCCGCGCGGCGCGACGCCGGAGCGCGACGCCGAACTGGCCAAGGAACTGCTGGCCGATCCGAAAGAGATCGCCGAACACGTGATGCTGATCGACCTGGCGCGCAATGACCTGGGCCGCATCTCCGAGATCGGCAGCGTCAAGGTCACCGACCGCCTGGTCATCGAAAAATACTCGCATGTGCAGCACATCGTCTCCAACGTCGAGGGCAAGCTGAAATCCGGCCTGTCCAACCTGGACGTGCTGCGCGCCACCTTCCCGGCCGGCACGCTGACCGGCGCGCCGAAAGTGCGCGCGATGGAAGTGATCGACGAACTGGAAATTTCCAAGCGCGGCATCTACGGCGGCGCCTGCGGCTACCTGTCCTTCGGCGGCGAAATGGACGTGGCGATCGCGATCCGCACCGGCGTGATCAAGGACGGCATGCTGTACGTGCAGGCCGCCGCCGGCATCGTCGCCGACTCGATACCCGAGATGGAATGGCAGGAGACTGAAAACAAGGCGCGCGCCGTGCTGCGCGCCGCCGAACAAGTGCAAGATGGCCTGGATGGGGAGTTCTGAGATGCTGCTAATGATCGACAACTACGACTCCTTCACCTACAACATCGTGCAGTACTTCGGCGAACTGGGTGAGGATGTACGCGTGTTCCGCAACGACGAAATCACGATTGCGGAAATCGAAGCACTGAACCCGGACCACATCTGCATATCGCCGGGTCCGAAAGATCCGTCGCAAGCCGGTATCTCGATCGCGGTGCTCAAGCACTTCGCCGGCAAGAAGCCGATACTGGGCGTGTGCCTTGGCCACCAGGCCATCGGCGAAGCGTTCGGCGGCAAGGTCATACGCGCCAAGCAGGTCATGCATGGCAAAACTTCTCTCATCGCGCATACGGGAGTGGGCGTCTTCAAGGGTCTGCCCTCCCCCTTCACAGTGATCCGTTATCACTCGTTGGCCATCGAGCGCAGCTCGCTGCCGTCCTGCCTCGAAGTGACGGCATGGACGGACGACGGTGAAATCATGGGCGTGCGCCACAAGGAATACGACATCGAGGGCGTGCAGTTCCACCCCGAGTCCATCCTGTCGGAGCACGGTCACGCACTGTTGAAGAACTTCCTGGTCCGCTAAGGACACCGGTGCGCCCTGCGCGCGCCTGCTTTAGCTGCGATCCGCGTCCAAATTGAAGAAGGAATTGCCATGCCTATCACCCATCAAGAAGCACTGCTGCGCTGCATCGAACACCGCGAAATCTTCCACGACGAGATGCTGCACCTGTTCCGCCAGATCATGTCCGGCGAAATGTCGCCGACCATGATCGCCGCCCTGACCATGGGCCTGCGCGTGAAAAAAGAAACCATCGGCGAAATCGCCGCCGCCGCGCAGGTGATGCGCGAGTTCTCCACCAAGGTGCCGATGGCCGACACCACCGGCCTGCTCGACATCGTCGGCACCGGCGGCGACGGCGCGCATACCTTCAACATCTCCACCGCTTCGATGTTCGTCGCCGCCGCCGCCGGCGCGCGCGTGGCCAAGCATGGCGGCCGCAGCGTGTCGTCGTCGTCCGGCAGCGCCGACGTGATCGAATCGCTGGGCGCCAACATCAACCTCAAGCCCGAGCAGATCGCGCAATCGATCGCGCAGACCGGCATCGGCTTCATGTTCGCGCCCAACCATCACGCGGCGATGAAGCATGCGGCGCCGGTGCGCCGCGAGCTTGGCGTGCGCACCATCTTCAACATCCTGGGACCGCTGACCAATCCGGCCGGCGCGCCGAATATTTTGATGGGCGTGTTCCACGCCGACCTGGTGGGTATCCAGGTGCGCGTGCTGCAACGCCTGGGCGCGCAGCACGCCATCGTGGTCTACGGGCGCGACAATATGGATGAAGTCTCGCTGGGCGCGGCAACCCTGGTCGGCGAACTGGTGAACGGCGAGATCCACGAATACGAAATCCATCCCGAAGACTTCGGCCTGCAAATGATCGCCAGCCGCAACCTGAAGGTGGCCGATGCGACCGAATCGAAAGCCAAGATGATGGAAGCGCTGCGCGGCGAGCCTGGCGCGGCCTACGATATCGTCGCGCTCAACGCCGGCACCGCGCTGTACGCGGCCGGCGTGGCCAGCTCGATCGAAGACGGCCTGACGCGCGCGCGCGCGGCCATCACCTCCGGCGATGCGATGCGCAAGGTCCAGCAGTTTGTAGAGGTCACGCAAAACCTCGGCAAAGCCAACTAAAGGAGGCCAGCATGTTCGGCATCCACGATCTGACGCTGTTTGTAATCTCCGGGCTGCTGCTCAATATCATGCCCGGTCCCGATTCGCTGCTGATCATGACGCGCAGCGCCACCCAGGGCTGGCGCGCCGGTTCGGCCGCCGCACTGGGCATAGGCGCCGGCACCATGATCCACATCTTCGCCGCGGCGCTGGGCTTGTCGGCGTTGTTGGCGACGTCCGCCACCGCGTTCACGGCGGTCAAGTGGATCGGCGCGGCCTACATCGTCTACGTCGGCATCGGCATGCTGCGCGCGAAACTGCGGGCCGAAGCCGATGACGCGGCGGCCGCCGAAACGGCCACGCGCGCCGCGGCCCAGCCGCTGGCGTATCGCAAAATCTTCTTCCAGGGCTTCCTGACCAATGTGCTGAACCCGAAGGTTGCCTTGTTCTTCCTGGCGTTCGTGCCGCAGTTTATCTCGGCCGATTCCACCAGCAAGCCGCTGGCCTTCATCGTCCTGGGCTGCATTTTCAATTTCAACGGTATGTTGTGGTGTAACGGCCTGGCCGTCTTCACTGCCTTTGCCAGCGCGCGGCTGAAGGTCAAGCCGCTGGTGGCGCTGTGGCTGAACCGCGTGACGGGCGGCTTGTTCCTGGCACTCGGCCTGCGCCTGGCGCTGGCCGAACAACATTCATCTTAGGCTTATCATGTCCGACATCCTGAACAAAATCCTCGCAGTCAAAGCCGACGAAGTCGCCGCCGCAAAAAAACACCGCAACCTGGCCAGCCTGCGCGCCGACGTGGAAAGCAACACCGAACTGCGCGCCGGCCTGCGCGGCTTCGAAGCCAGCCTGCGAGAAAAGATCGCCGCCGGCCACGCCGGTGTGATCACCGAAGTGAAAAAGGCCTCGCCGTCGAAAGGCGTGCTGCGCGCCGACTTTCGCCCGGCCGACATCGCCGCCAGCTATGAAGCCAACGGCTCCGCGTGCCTGTCGGTGCTGACGGACGAGCAGTTCTTCCAGGGTTCGGTGGCGTATTTGCAGCAGGCGCGCGCCGCCTGCACGCTGCCGGTGCTGCGTAAAGATTTCATGATCGACATGTACCAGATCTACGAAGCGCGCGCGATGGGCGCCGATGCGATCCTGCTGATCGTCTCGGCGCTGGATCACGGCCTGATGGTGGAAATGGAAGCCTGCGCCCACGAACTGGGCATGGGCGTGCTGGTGGAAACCCACGACGGCGACGAACTGACGGCTGCGTTGCGTCTGAAAACCGCGCTATTGGGCATCAATAACCGCAATTTGCGCACTTTCGAGGTCTCGTTGGAGAACACGCTGGCCCTGCTGGATCGCATTCCGGAAGAAAAACTGGTCATCACCGAATCCGGCATCATGGTGCCGGACGATGTCAAACGCATGCGCGAGGCCAATGTGCATGCCTTCCTGGTCGGCGAAGCCTTCATGCGCGCGACCGATCCCGGCGCCGAACTGGCGCGCCTGTTCAACTAAGCCTGTATCACCTGCAAAGGCGGCACCGGCCCGGACGCGATCTCGATACGGTCGCGTCCACGTTCCTTGGCGCGATACAGCGCCTCGTCCGCCCGCATCAGGATGGCGTCCAGATCCTCGTTGATACTTGTCTGGCAGGCAATGCCTATGCTGACGGTGTAAGCCGGCAATCCCGGCCGGCCGGGTTCGCGCACCGCGCTCAGGATGCGCTCCGCGATATGGTGCGCACGGTCCAGTCCGGTAACTGGAAGCAAAACAATAAATTCTTCCCCGCCGAATCGCGCCACGTGATCGGAAACCCGCAGCGCTTTACCGATTACTGCCGCCACGTCGATTAAAACCCGGTCGCCGGTGGCGTGGCCGTGGCAGTCGTTAATTCTCTTAAAATAATCCAGATCGATGCTGAGCATGGTCATGGCGGTGGATTCACGCCGCATTAACGCATGCTCTTTGGCATAAATATCGGCGAAACCGCGACGATTTAATACCTGGGTCAATGGATCGAGCGTGGATCGGCGTTCCAGTATTCCTTGCAAGCGGCGGGTTGCAACCGCTTTAAAGCTGACCGCCAACAACAGGACCATGAAATGACCGGCCGCCAGATAAAGACTCTGGAATGGTCCCATGCTCAACAAATTAACCTGGGCGCCACCATATAATACCGCCAGCAAGCCGCGCGTTAATACTACCAGCGCCTGCAACAGCAGCAATATACCAAAGAACCTGGTGGAGAAATGGCGGTCGCCATAACGCCACACCATTACCATCTGGTTTATATAAAAAGCGGAGATCAGGAAAGAGAATACGGCAACACGGGCGGCGAAATGCGGCTGGATAATCAACCAATATCCAACACCCGCCATCGCCAGCGCCCAAACCGAATGGAATAACCACCATGACGGCGCCCGGCCATAAAATATCTGCGTACCGATCATCCCAAAGCCCACGCCCCAGATCAGAGCGGAATTGGCGCTGAGCAGGGCAAAGGTTTCGCCTAGCGGGCTATATCTGAGGCTGAATAATCCTGCGCCGCACGCCAACGTTATCAATCCCGCCGCCCAATAATTCAGCCCTTTAATCTCCGTGGGGAAGCTCAAATGGGCGGAATAGAGGACGACACTCATCGCGCCGGCCATCAGCGTCGACATCAGGATAATCGTGGTGGGATCAAGCAGTATCACTTGCGGGTCTATCCTCTGGCAAAAACTCAGGCAAATTCTAAACCAGAACAAGACCACCGCGTAAAATTAAACCGCCGACAACACCGCAGAGCTCCAGTACACGCTGGAATCTGGTTAGTACGTGCCAAAATCTGGCATGAATAGGGCAAAAAAATCCGGGGACTCGCCCCGGACTCAGGAATTAACGTGCCGCGCTGGGCCGCAAGGGGCCTGCGGACTTCTTGCCGGCCGGGTCCAGCGACAGGCTAATACCGGGAACCCGGTCGCCCTGTAATGTCGCGGTGAATGTCATCAGTTCGTCGCGACGGAATGCGTGTATCTCTATTTCCGAGCCGACGCCGTAGCGGGAAAGCAGCGTTTCCAGATTGGCGCCGGTGACACGCAATCCATCAACCGCCATCAATATATCGCCGGCCGATAATCCAGCCTGGTGCGCAGCGCCACTCTCATGCACGCTGGATAGTTTGCAGTCGTTTCCATCTTTTCCGAGATTCACGTCCAGGCTAGGCTTGGCCGATTTACGCTCGTCGCTATATTTGACGCCGAATGGCGCCAGCATTTTAGCCAGCGGCAAATCTTCGGTTCCGTGGATATATTTATCGAAGAATGGCTTGAACCGGCCGCCGCTGATTTCATCGAATAATGCCTCCACTTCGGCCGGAGTAACTCCGCGTCCGCCGCCCTGATAAAAGTCGCGACCATAACGTTGCCATAATGCGCGCATCACATCATCCAGCGATTTCTTGCCGCCGGTTTTAGCGCGTATGCTCAAATCCAAAGCCAGCGCGATCAAGGAACCCTTGGTGTAATAGCTGATAATCGAATTCGGCGCATTTTCATCCTGGCGGTAATATTTACCCCAGGCGTCGAAACTGGAATCGGCCACGCTTTGCTTGGTGCGGCCGCTGCCGCGCAATACGCTGGCAATGGTTTTACCCAGCAATTTGAAATAAGCCGGTTCGGCGATAACGCCGGCACGCACCAGCATCAAATCATCGTAATAACTGGTGAAGCCTTCAAACAGCCAAAGCAAAGGCGAATAATTCTCGACTTGCAGGTTATATGGCGCGAATGCGGCGGGCTTGATGCGCTTCACATTCCACGTGTGGAAATATTCATGGCTGCACAGGCCGAGGTATTGCAGATAACCGTCGCTGATATCTTTGCTGGCCGCAGCCGTGCTCGGCAAGTCGGCGCGGGCGCAGATCAGCGCCGTCGAGGCGCGGTGTTCGAGGCCGCCGTAACCGTCGCCGACGGCCAGCGTCATGAACACATAGCGGTCCATCGGCGCCTTTTTGGCCTTTGGTTCAAAGAAGGCGATCTGGGTTTCGCAGATCTTTTTCAGGTCGGCGCTCAGGCGTGGCAGGTCCAGGTTGGGCACCCGGCCGCTGATGACGATGTCGTGCGGGATGCCGTGCGCCTTGAACGTGGCCAGCGCGAAGTCGCCCTGCTCCACCGGGTGGTCGATCAACTCGTCGTAGTTGGATGCGATGTACGTGCCAAAACCATAACGTTTCGCCTTCAGCTCCGGCAGCGACGTCGCCACGCGCCAGGTCTTGGCCGCGTCATCGTCCGGCCGCTGGATGTCCACCACGTGCGGCTGGTCTTCCTGCCCCAGCACGCGCAGGAACACGCTGGTGCCGTTGTAGAAGGCGTGGTTCTGGTCCAGATGCGCGGCACGCACCGACATGTCCCAGGCATAGACTTCGTAATGCACCGTCAGCGAGGCCGCATGGTCCTTCAGCGGGGCGGCCTGCCACGAGTGCTTATCCAGCTTGGCCAGCGCCACCGGCTGGCCGTCCGACTCGGCGCGGATGCGCACGATGTTGCGCGAGAACTCGCGGATCATATAGCTGCCCGGTATCCAGGCCGGCAGCGCGAACACCTGGCCGCCTTCGGCCGGCGCGTCCACCGTCAGCGTGACGTGGAACAGGTGGGCGGCCAGGTCATGGCCGACGATGCTGTAGGCGATCGCCGGATTGTTCTTGTTCGTTTTCTTCATCTCTATCCTTGTTTTACAAATCGGCCGGCGTATCGATATCGCGCACCACGCCGACATCGTCGACTGTCAGCTCGCTCACCGCATGGCTTTTTAATATGTCGCGCGCGCCCTGGTCGCCTTCCAGCGCCAGCAGCAGCGGCAAATGATAACTGCTGAAGGCGACCGGATTGCCGCGTCGCCCCTCAAAGACGGGCGCCGCGATGCGCGCGCCCCGTTCGATCGTCGCGGCCAGCGCGCGCATGGTCTCCGGCTGCACATGGGGCATGTCGCCCAAGCCTATCAACCAGCCTTCCGCGCCCTTGGTGTAGTCGACCGCCATGGTCAGCGAGGCGGCGATGCCCAGATCGGCATCCGCGCAGACGCGCACTTCACATCCCAGCTTGCCCAGCAGCGCCGCCACCTGGTCGTCGCCGGAGCGGACCACGGCCACCACGCGCGGCAGCACGGCCAGCATGTTTTTAGCACTGGCGACGACCACGGCGTCGCCGTCCTTCAACGGTTGTAGCAATTTGTTTTGTACGCCGGACGGGTCGAACCGCTTCCCCCGCCCGGCTGCCAGCAATATCCCTACCAGTGCCATTCAGCTCAGGCGCTGGCCAGGTCGAACGGCAGCTTGCGCAGACGTTTGCCGGTCAATTTGAACAGCGCGTTGGCGAACGCCGGCGCCAGCGGCGGCAGGCCCGGTTCGCCCATGCCGGTCGGCGGATCGTTCGACGGCACGATGTGGACGTCGATGACCGGCATGTCCGTCATCCGCGCCACCGTGTAGTCGCTGAAGTTCTGCTGATCCACCACGCCGTCCTTGAGCGTGATCGCGGCGCCCGGCAAGGTCATGCCGAGGCCCATCAAGGCCGCGCCCTGGATCTGCGCTTCGATCGTCAACGGATTGACCGCCTGGTTGCAATGCACACCCGCCGTGACCTTGTGCAGCTTGGGCGTGCCGTTCTTCACGGACGCCACCACCACATACGCAATCACGGTGTTGAACGACTGGTGCACCGCCACGCCCCAAGCCTGGCCTTTAGGTAAAGCCTTCTTGCCGTAGCCGGACTTGGCGACCGCCAGGTCCAGCGCGGCCATGTGGCGCTTGCCCTTCTCGCCCAGCAGCTTCTTGCGATAGGCGACTGGATCCATCTTGGCCGCGTGGGCGGCTTCGTCGATCAGCGTCTCCATCACGAAGGCCGTGTGGGTGGAGCCGACCGAGCGCCACCACAACACCGGCACATTGGCCTTGACGGAGTGGGCGCTCAGGTTCAGCGGCACTTCATACGGTTCGCCCATGCCTTCGACCATGGTCACGTCGATGCCATCCTTGATCATCATCGGCTCGAACGCCGTGCCGGCAATGATGGACTGGCCGACAATGACGTGGTCCCAAGCCACGATATCGCCCTTGTCGTCGATGCCGATATCGGCGCGATGCACATGTGAAGGACGATAGTAGCCGCCCTTGATGTCATCCTCGCGGCTCCAGATCACCTTGACCGGGTCCTTCTTGCCGGTGGCCTGCCACACCTTGGCGATGTTGACCGCTTCGACCAGGTAGTCGGAAGTCGGCACGGCGCGGCGGCCGAAACCGCCGCCGGCCATCATCGTGTTCAGCACCACCTGCTCCGGCTTCAGGCCGGCGGTGGCGGCGATGGCGCCCTGGTCCATCGTCTGGAACTGGGAGCCGGCCCACACGGTGCAGCCGTCCGGGCGCAGATCGACCACGCAGTTCAGCGGCTCCATCGGCGCGTGCGCCAGGTAAGGGAATTCATACACGGCGGAGATTTTCTTCGCAGCGCCGGCCAGCTTGGAGGTATCGGCTTTGTGCACCGGCAGGCCGGGCTTCTGCGCCAACGCCTTGTACTCGGCCAGCTGCTTGTCGCTGCTGACCTTTTCGACGCCGCTGGTGTCCCAATCGATGACCAGCGCATCGCGGCCCATCTTGGCGGGCCAGTAGCCGTCGGCCACCACCACCACGCCGCTGCCGCCGCGATCCGTCTTCACTTCCAGCACTTCGATCACGCCCTTGATCGCCTTGGCTTTCGAGGCGTCGAACTTGGCGACCTTGGCGCCGAACACCGGCGGCCGCGCCACCACGGCGACCTTGCTGTGCGGCGCCTTGTAGTCTATGCCGAAGACCTGCTTGCCGGTCGACTTGAGTTTCGCGTCCAGGCGTTTGGTCGGCTTGCCGATGAAGTTGAAGTCCTTGGGGTCCTTCAGCTTCACGGTGGCAGGCACCGGCTGCTTCATCGCCGCATCGGCCATGGCGCCGTAGGTGGCCTTCTGGCCGGCAGGACCGATCAGCGTGCCCTTCGACGTCTTGATCTGGTCCGGCGCCACCTTCCACTCCTGGGCCGCGGCACCAATCAGCATCGCGCGCGCTTTGGCGCCGATCTCGCGGTACTGGGTGTAGGAGTGGGCGATACTGCCCGAGCCGCCGGTGATCTGGATGCCGAACGCCGGGTCCTTGTATTGGTCGCCGGCCGGCGCCAGCGCGCCGTTCACCTTCGACCAGTCCGCGTCCAGCTCTTCCGCGATCAGCATCGGCAGCGAAGTCTGCACGCCCTGGCCGAACTCCAGCCGGTTGACCTGCACCGTCACGCTGTTGTCCGGCGCGATATGCAGGAAAGCGTTCGGTTCATACACCTTGGCCGGCGGCTGCTGCGCATTGGCGAAGCGTCCCGCGCCGGGCATGAAGAAGCCCAGCACCAAACCGCCGCCCGCGACCGCGCCGGCCTTCATGAAGCTGCGGCGCGACACGCCGCCGGAAGTTTCCACACCCGCCATCGATTCCTGATTGAGCCATTCGATCCGCATGACATTCTCCTTTAGGCGATGGTTTTGGCTGCGTCTTTGATGGCTGCGCGGATGCGCTGGTAGGTCCCGCATCGACAGATGTTGCCACTCATGGCGTTGTCGATATCGGCGTCGGATGGGGCTTTGTTGGTGCGCAGCAGAGCGGTCGCGCTCATGATCTGGCCACTCTGGCAGTAGCCGCATTGGGGCACGTCCAGCTTGACCCACGCCTCCTGCACGGCCTTGCCGACTTTATCGGATTCCATCGCCTCGATGGTGGTGATCTTCTGGCCGGCGGCGGCCGAAATCGGCGTCACGCACGAGCGGACAGGCTGGCCGCCCAGGTGCACGGTGCAGGCGCCGCACAGCGCCGCGCCGCAGCCGAATTTGGTGCCGGTCATATTCAGGTTGTCGCGCAAGGCCCACAGTATCGGCGTCGACGGATCGGCGTCTACCTGCATGTCTTTACCGTTGATATTCAATGTAATCATTCAGTTCTCCTGTGGACGATGCGCTGGTTTGGTAAGACTTACTGCTTGATCTTGGCGAGCTTCTCTTCAAGCGCCTTGGTGTCGATCGCACCTGGCACGCGGGTGCCGTCGGCGAAGAAGATGGCCGGGGTCCCCGAGATGTTCAGCTTGTGGCCCAGCTCCAGCACCTGCTCGTTCGGCGATTCGCACTTCTCGGCAGCGACAGGGGCCGCCTTGTTGTTGACCATCCAGTCTTCCCAGGCCTTGCTGCGGTCCGGCGAGCACCAGATGTTCTTCGATTTGGTGAACGAATCATCGGCCAGGATGTTGTACATGAAGGTGTAGACCGTGATGTTGTCGGTTTCCTTGAGCGTGGTCTGGCGGAAGCGCTTGCAGTAGCCGCAGTTCGGATCTTCGAACACCGCGATCACGCGCTTGCCGTCGCCCTTGACGGTCTTGATGGCTTTGTCCAGCGGCAGATCGGAGAACTTGATCTTGTTGATCTCTTCCAGGCGTTCCTTGGTCAGGTCGGTGCTGGTGGTCAGGTTGAACACGTGGCCGGAGAACAGATAGGTGCCGGTCTTGTCGGTGTAGAGAATGTCGTTGCCGACGCGGATTTCATACAGGCCGCCGTAGGGCGTTTCCTTGATCGAATCGACTTTGACGTTCGATCCCAGGCGCGGCTCGACCAGCTTCTTGATCGCATCCGTGGACGGGGTTTCCGCGCCCACGCAGGACGCCATCAGCGCCGACAACAACAGCAAAACGGTCTTACTCATTCTCATAACATCTCCAATGACTACAGACGAACCGACAGGCGCCGGTCTACTTTCCCATTGCGTGGGAGATCAGGCGGCGCTTCAGCACCGGTAATTTATCCAGCAAGTTTAATCCCAAATTGCGAACCACGCGCAGCGGCTCCATATCCGCCCCGAACAGGCGCGCCAGGCCGTCGGTGGTGAGCTGCATCAGCAGCACGTCTTCCTTGCGGGCGCGCTCATAGCGGGCCAGCACGCGGGTGTCGCCAATGCTGCGCTGTGCTTCGCGCTCGCTCAGGGTTTTGATCAGTTGCGCGACGTCGGCGAAGCCAAGGTTCATGCCATGGCCGGCCAGCGGATGCACCACGTGGGCGGCGTCGCCCACCAGCGCCACGCGCGGCGCGCTCATGGCGTGTGGGCGCAGCAAACGCAGTGGGAAGTCGCGCACCAGCTCCGGTTGCAAAGGCGTCAGCGCGCCCAGACGGTCGGCGGCGTAGACGGCCAGGCGGTCGGCGATCTGCTGCGCCGATTCGGCGCGCAGCGTGTCGGCCAGCGCTTCCGGCGCCGACCACACCAGCGACACCTGGTTGCCCGGCAGCGGCAGCAGCGCGACGATGCCTTCGACGCCGGTGAACCATTGGCAGGCGGCGCCGTGGTGCGGCTTCTCGCAGGCGAAGTTGGAGACCACGGCGCGCTGGTTGTAGCTGCGGTAATCGAGGCCGATGTCGCACTGGCCGCGCACCCAGGACTGGGCGCCGTCGGCGCCGACCACCAGTTCGGCCTTGATGCAGGTGCCGTCGTCCAGGTGCACGGTGGCGCTGTCGTCGGCGCGCAGCAAGCCGGTGGCGCGGCCTTCGACAAAGCGCACGTTCTGCGCGAACTTGAGGGCGGCATCCAGCGCCTGCCCCAGGTTGCGGTCTTCCATGATCCAGGCCAGCGCGCCGGTGTGGGCGCCGTAGGCGTCGAAGGCCAGGCCGCCGGCGTTGGCGCCGTCGCCGTGGACGATCATCGCGTCCACCGGCGCCACGCGCGCCTGGTCCAGCGCATGCCATACCTTCAGGGAGGACAGCAGATTGTGGGCGGTATGGTTCAGCGCGTAGACCCGCGCATCCCAGCCGATATCGGCGGTCGGGGCGGCCGGATGCGACGGTGGACTGAGCAGGGTTACACTAAAACCGGCCTGGGCCAGGCCCAGCGCGGCGGTCTTGGCAATAGCGCCATTGCCAACGATACAAATATCACTCTCGATAACGCGCGGCGTGGCGGGGGAGGATGGATTAGTCATCCAAACATTATAGCGTTTGTACGGCTAAGACACGGCTCGCCGGGAATTACTTCGAGAAGAACAGCAGCCGGCCGTCGGCGGTGGCGGCGATCAGTTGACCGTCGTGCCACAGCGGCGTGGCGATGAATGCCCCCAGCCGCTTCACGTGCTCGATCGACGTCATCACCGTCTGGTCGCCTTCGTACAGGCGCCGGGTGTCGAACTTGCCGGTGGCGGCGTCCAGCAGGCGGAATTCGTCCGCCCTGCTTTCCGGCGTGCGCCACGACCATTGCGGCTTGCCGCCGGCCGCCTCCAGCGCGAACAGTTCACCGCGCATGGTGGCGCCGATGACGGCTCCCTCGGCCAGCACCGGCGTCGCGTAGGTCCACACCTTGGTATCGTGTTCGTAGGCCAGCTTGCCGGTGCGCTTGTCCAGCGCGACAAGCAGATTGGTGTCGGAGGTACCGAAGTACACCCGCTCGGCGTCCACCACGGCGCCGGAGATGATCCATGAGCCGCGGCCGGGATAACGCCATTTCAACTTGCCGCTTGCAAGCTCCAGCGCGTAGAACCAGGCGTCGCGCGAGCCGATGAAGACCGTGTCGCCATCGACCAGCGGCGGCGCCTGGACGCCGAACAGGGTGCTGG
This sequence comes from Duganella violaceipulchra, assembly GCF_019166075.1. Taxonomy (NCBI): domain Bacteria; kingdom Pseudomonadati; phylum Pseudomonadota; class Betaproteobacteria; order Burkholderiales; family Oxalobacteraceae; genus Duganella; species Duganella violaceipulchra. Next base: position 20,281 of record NZ_JAHTGR010000005.1, read on the forward strand.
TCTTTTGCTCGGTCTCGGTCTGGTAGCGCCACAACTGGCCGCCGGTGGCGACGTCCAGCGCGTAGACCGCGCCGTCCCAGCTGCCGAACACGATCGCCTTGCCGGCGATGGCGGGACGCGCGTGGATCATGCCGCCGCTTTTGAAGGCCCATACGACGGCGCCCGTCCTGGCGTCGAGCGCGTACAGCCGCTCGTCGCTGCTGCCGATGTACACCCTGCCCTCGTGCACCAGCGGCGACGACAGCCAGAAGTCCCACGGATCGGGCGACGGCGCGGCGCCCTTCGTCATGCCATACAGGCCGTAGGCGGCAAAGCGCGCCTCGCCCTGGGTGGAGAAGCTCCAGCGCTGCACGCCGGTCCGCGCATCGAGCGCATGCAGCCGGCCATCGCGGGCCAGGAAGTAGACCATGCCGTCATCCACCGCCGGCGTCGACGCGATGCCCGCGCCGGCATGGTGCAGCCACGCCAGCTTGCGGCTCGCCACGTCGAACGCATACAGGTTGCCATCCTCGGCGCCGATGTACAGGAGTCCCTGCGCGACAACGGGGCTCGACACCGTTTGCGCGTGCAGGGCTATCGTCGCCAGCAGGCGCAGCGACGACAGGTCGGCTGCCGACGCATGCAGCGCGGCCATCAGGGCAAACATCGACATCAGGAATCGCATCAATCGTACCTCCAGGTAGGCCAGCGGCGATTGTAGCGGCGCGGCGCCGGCCCAGGCTTCAGGCTTTCTATAGGCCGCGGCAAGGCTGCCGCTGTTATACTTTCGGCATGAATATCCTGCTCGTGGAAGATGACCTGGAACTGGGCCGCGCATTGCGGGCGGTATTGCATGACGACGGCTACGCCGCCACGTGGGTGCGGCTGGCGGCCGACGCCCAGCGCCAGCTGGACACCGGCGCATACGCCGCCGTGGTGCTGGACCTGAACCTGCCGGACGGCGACGGCATGGCGCTGATGCGCCGGCTGCGCGCCGCCGGCCGGCAGATCCCGGTGGTGCTGATCACGGCGCGCGACAGCCTGGGCGACCGCCTGTCCGGCTTTGCCGACGGCGCCGACGACTACCTCGTCAAACCTTTCGACATGGCGGAACTGCTGGCGCGCTTGCGCGCGGTGCTGCGCCGCTCACGTCCCGAGGCGGCCGGCCAGGGCCTGTGGACGCGCGCCGGCTTGTCGCTCGACGAGCGGCGCCAGGCCGTCAACTGCGACGGGCGTCCGCTGGCGTTGTCGCGCACCGAATTCAACCTGCTGCTGGCGCTGATGCAGGACGCCGACCGCGTTCTGACCCGAGGCGAACTGGAAGACCGCGCGCTGGCCGGCAGCGAAAGCGTGACGCTGGACGTGCACATGTCCAACCTGCGCAAGAAGATCGGCGAGCACCGCGTGCGCACGGTGCGCGGCGTCGGCTACATGATCGCGCCATGACGGCGCAACGCTCGTTGTTCCGCCGCCTGCTGGGCGGCTTCCTCGCTGTGGTGATCCTGGTCTGGCTGGCCGTCGTGGCCATGGCGATCTACGAGAACACAGTGCTGCAGGCGCGCCACACGGCGGCCGAGAACCGGGGCTGGACGCGCCAGATCCTGCTGAACCTGCGCTCGGTGGCGCACGACCCGGCCGAAGTGGCGCGTGTCGCCGCGCAGGTGGAAGCGCTGCGCGCCGACATGCTGCGCGAAGTGAACTACTGGCCCAAGCCCGTGATGCTGCAAGTGTGGCTGCACGGGCAGCGCGTCTACCGTTCCGGCGGCGAGCTGCCGGGCGCGCATGCACTGCCGGCGCCGCACGATCCCTCGCTGGGCGCGGACTGGTCGAGCGCCACCGCCACCGATGCGGCGAGCGGCGTCGTGGTCCGGCGCGACGCCATGCACGACACGAACTGGCTGCTGACCAGTTCCGGAGCGGCCTACTATCTGACGCCGCTACTCTACAGCCTACCCTTGCTGGCGCTGCCCGCGTGGCTCATCGTGCGGCGCGGCCTGCGGCCGGTGCAGGTGATGGTGGCGGAGATCGAACGGCGGTCCGGCAGCGACCTGCAACCGCTGCCGCCGTCCGGCTATCGCGAACTGGCGCCGCTGGCCGCCTCCGTCAACGGCTTGATGCACCGCCTGACGGAACGCGTGGAGCGCGACCGCGAGTTCCTGTCCGACGCGGCGCACGCCTTGAAAACGCCGCTGTCCGTCATCCGCGCCAACGCCCATCTGCTGCTCAATCATCGCCACGACGCCGACCGCTTGCTGGATGCGGACCGCGGCTTGCGCCTGGGTGTGGACCGCGCCACGCACACGGTGCACCAGTTGCTTGCGCTGGAACGCGCCCGCAGCGACGCCGCCGACGGCGATGATCGCCCAATCGACCTGCTCCACCTGCTGCGCGAGCGCCTGGCGCACGCGGCGCCGCTGGCGATGCAGCGCGGCGTGGAGATCGAACTGGATGCCGAGGCGCCCTGCGTCCTGCCGCTGCACCGGGAAAGCCTGGTCGCCATGCTGGACAACGTGATCGACAACGCCGTCAAGTATTCGCCCGACGGCGGCCGGATCGCGGTCACGCTGGCGTCCGTGGACGGCGTGGCGCGGCTGGCGATCGCCGACCAGGGGCCAGGCATCGCGCCCGAACTGCGCGGCAAGGTGTTCGAACGCTTCTACCGGATTCCCGGCCAGGAGCAGCCCGGCAGCGGCCTGGGACTGGCGATCGCCGAGCGCGCGGCGGCCCGCAACGGCGCGCGCATCGCGCTGGAGGACGGCGGCGCAGGCAACGGCCTGACGGTGAGCGTGACGTTCGCCAGCAAAAATCCGGCCTGAAAAATACGCCCTTGCAATTCCGCTCAAGCCTGCTATAATTCTGCTCCTTGGCCTGGTAGCTCAGTTGGTAGAGCAGAGGATTGAAAATCCTTGTGTCGGTGGTTCGATTCCGCCCCGGGCCACCAAGAATAAGAAAACGCCACCTCCGGGTGGCGTTTTCGTTCGTGTGCGTAAAATCGTCATGTCCGGTCAATTTCCGGTATCGTTCTAAGTGCCGATGCGGCAAAAGACGGAGTCTTGAAGATGGAAGAAGCGCCACGCGTCATCATCATCGCCGGCCCGAACGGCGCGGGAAAAACCACGTTCGCACGCGAATTCTTGCCGGGAGAAGCGGCGTGCCCAGTGTTCGTCAATGCCGACCTGATCGCAGCCGGGATTGCCCCGTTTTCACCGGAAACAGCGTCACTTCAAGCTGGACGCCTGATGTTGCAGGAGTTAAACCGACACTTCGCCGCGCGCAGCAACTTCGCTTTTGAAACGACTCTGTCAGGTCGCGGGTATCTGCGCCAAATCCGCGAATGGCAAAAAGCCGGCTATCGCGTCAAACTCATTTTCCTGCAGTTAGCTAGTGCCGAAGAAGCCATTGCCCGGGTAGCACAAAGAGTCAAACAAGGCGGCCACCACATTCCCGAAGATGTGATTCGCCGCCGCTTTGCAGCGGGCAAAGCAAATTTTGAAAAATTTTATGCGTCCATCGTAGATGCCTGGGCGCTATATGACAATGCCGGTTCCGTGCCGGCTCTCATCGATTGGAGCGAACGACCATGAACAAACAATCCATTGAATACGCTAAGGACCGTGATTTGCGCTTGTCGCAGGTTGCCATGCAACGGGCGGCGCAACGCGCGCATGTTCTGGCACAAACCACCGGAACTGCCATCGTCGTCAGTCATGATGGCATCGTTGAACTCGTCGCCCCAAACCCGCAGGGCACCGTGACGCCCAAATAGGCGCGATTTTTGAAAATCCTTGTGTCGGTGGTTCGATTCCGCCCCGGGCCACCAAGAACATACCTCAAGAAACGCCGCTCCATGCAGATCGGCGTTTTTGTTTCCGGAGCAAGAAGTCCTCATGTCCGGTCTATTTCCGGTCCACCTTTCCCCAGCCTGCGACCGACCAAATTTTCCAATCGTCCGTCCGCCCCATTGCGCAGAGTGAGGGACCTGGGAATACAGACCGGATCTTTCCCGCTCAGCTTTATTTGGACTGATCAAGCCGGGGCAACTGCGGATCACCTTAGTTCTTCGATGAATCTCACGATGTTGCCATGATCATCCCAGTCCCTATGCATGTTCCAATCCTGCATATAACCGCCTAACTCTTGCAATGCCTCATCAAGATCATCTGCCACAGTCTTCCACTCTTTCTTGCCCGCCCGCAGCGCACGTACCAACGCCCCCGCCTGCGCTAATTCCTTGCGCAACGCTGTTCGTCCTTCCATCAACTCAATAAGCCCTGGCGCATCAAGGTTTTCTTCGGCGTCTGCGATGGCCTGACGAATCTCCTGAATGCCTTCCTCTACTACGTCAAGATGCCTACGAACGTGGGAGAGTGCCATTTTTTCAGACGCAGCAGCAATGACTGCTCCACTATCTTTCGTGAAAACATCATTAGCGAGATCGAACTCGATGCGGACCAGCCCAGTTTCGGTTGCGGGCGAATAATTTCCATTCAAAAGTACTTGATGCAAATACAATTCCTCCGCCGACAGATCTACAAGTACAACGAAAACAGGCAGATCAAGCGCCTGCCAAATAGGCGAGTTGCCGCGTGCTGACATATCGACAATTCTGCTCTTCTACACTCGTCGCCTTCACTTGAAAAGCAACGAATCTACCTGTGCTCGTTTCATCGTCCTCATCAACAATTTCAACCTGGGCATCAATTCCAATGTCGATATCAAACAGCCTAAAAAACCGTCACTCGGGACGTTGTTTGCTTGCGACCAATCGCCAACGAATAGGAACCGGTGTCAACGCCGCTGAAATGACGTTGCAGCGCATGGGTCTTGAGCATGGGCGCGACGAACACCTCCGGCACGACAAATGCGCCGAGGCCTTGAATCGCCGCCTGGATTGCCAGTACCGTATTATCGGGCCGGCAAGCCGCGCAATTCCGCCACCTCGCGCCGCAAGAACACGTCGGCTGGCGACGAGGGATCGATGGCGCCGTCCGTCCGAACATGAACCTGGATTTGCGGGTGGCGCTCCCTGAACGCCGATAACTGCGGGATAAGCCAGTGCACGGCGAGGGTCACACTGGTGTCGACCAGGATGGCGGCCTGGCGCGGCGCGCGGCCGCCGGCATTGAGCACCTGCTGAATCGCCGCCATTTTCCCGCCGATGCTTTCCTCCAGTTTTCGCCCTGCCGGGGTCAATGTCGCCGGGCCGCCAACAGCGATCGATGGCGTACTGGGACTGGCAATCGGCGCGGCGCTGATGGCGGGGCTTTGCTCGGCCGGCGCGCTACTACAGACCAGCAATCCAAAATCGCTGTTCTTCTTCCTGTCCGTGCTGCCGTAGCTCGCCCAGAACACTGCCCATGCGGCGCAACAGCCGATGCGGCTGATAGCGGCGGTCACAAGCTATTGCACCGTGCTCATTCTGATCCACGGACTGTACGCCTTGCTGGCCGCCAAGGCAAGAACGTGGTTGAGCCAGCCCGGCACCGCCCGCCTGCTGTCGCGCCTGGGCGCGCTCATGTTCCTTGCGTTCGACCTCACGCTGCTGACGCTCCAGTTTTAATCGCAAGACGCGCAGCACAAAATATCAAAACCGAGACGCCGCCTTGCCGCATCATTCCTGCGTTGCCAATCAACCGGGAAACCAACATGAAAATCGATCATCAACCAACTTGGGAAACCTACACCTTGGCCTGGAAGGCGGAGAGCATCGACGACAAGCGCGCCCTGATCGGCGCCAGCCTGGCGCGTGATTGCGCTTATCAGGACCCGCTGGCCAACGTCAGCGGCTGGGACGAACTGCTGGCCTACATGGCGGATTTCCACCAGCAAGTGCCCGGCGGCCATTTTGTCACACGCCGTTTCCGCTACCACAACGGGCACAGTGTCGCGCAGTGGGATATGCTGGACGCGCAAGGCAAGGTCATCGGCGACGGCGTCAGCGTGGGCCACTACAATGACGCCGGCCGGCTCGTGAATGTGACGGGCTTCTTCGATACCTGAAACCGCAACGGAGCGCCAGTGAACTACCTGAAGCAGATCCAGCTAGGCATCGACTTCATCGAAACCTATCTGGAGGAAGACGTTCCATTGGCGAGCGTGGCGCGCGAGGCAGGTTTAAGCCAGTGGCACTACCAGCGCATTTTCAAGGCCCTGACCAGGGAAACGCTCAAGGACTATATCCGCGCGCGCCGCCTCGCCAACGCCGTCGAAAAATTGCTGGAAACGCGCTTGGGCATACTCGATATCGCCGTCCTGGCCGGCTACCAGAGCCATGAAGCGTTCACACGGGCATTCAAGGAACGCTACGCGCAGACGCCCAGTGAATTCCGCCGGCGCGGACGACGCAATCTCATCGTGCGCAAGCTGAAGATGGACGAGGACTATCTGCGCCACCTGCATCAAAACATGGCGCCGGCGCCGGAGCTGGTCAGGCGGCCGGCGATGCTGCTGGTGGGCATGCATACGCGCTTTTACGGCAGCGATTCGGACAAGAACAATTTGGGTCAGCAGCTGCCCCGTCTGTGGGAAAGCTTCATCGCGCGGCTAGGCGAGGTGGAGCATACCGTGCGGGACTGCTGCTATGGCGTGGTGTTGCCAGTGTCGGGCGACTCCGACGAACTGGAGTACTACGCCGCCATCGAAGTGCGGGAGGCGGACTCGCTGCCTGCCGGCATGCAGCGGATAGCGATCCCGGCTGCGCAGTATGCGACCTTCCTGCACTGCGGCCTGGGCAAGCTGGTCGACCGTACTGTCGATTTCATTTATTCGAACTGGCTCTGCCAATCCGACTACCGCCATAGCGGCGGCCCCGACCTGGAAATCTACGACGCCAGCTTCGATCCCCTGTCCGAGCGCTCGCAGATGCGCTACGCCATTCCAATCGGTTGACGCCGCACTTGCCACCGATCCGCGATCCGATTCTGAACCGTGCCGCCCAGACTATATTCTTGCGCTTTCACAATTCAAAATAATTCCATGACCTCGCCGAGCGAGGCGCCGCAGCCCATTTGAGCCATATCGTTTATACCGATCGCAGGCGTGTCAGCAGCAGCTCGGCCAGCGCGCTGGCGCCGGCGTTTTCGCGGCGCGGCGCGCGGTGCAGGGCGATCTCGAACGACGGCAAGGGCGGCAGGCCGTCGGCCTCGGTCAGGAGGTCCAGGCCCTGGCCCTGGAATCCCGCCTTGCCCACGGTGACGGCCAGCCCCGCCCCGACCGCGCCGTCGATGGCGCCCAGGCTCTGCGACATGTAGGCGAGGCGCCAGCGCCGCCCGGCCTGGTCCAGCGCCGCCAGCGACGCCGCGCGGAACTGGCAACCGGCCGGATGCAAGGCCAGCGGCAGCACGGCCTGCGCATGGCAGCCATGCTGGCGCGACCCCAGCCATACCGCGCGCTCGCTGCGCACCAGCTCGCCGCGCGCCGCGCCGGCCGGGTGCATCGCCAGCACCAGGTCGAATTCATCGCCCAGGCGATCGAGCAAGGCGCGGCTAAAACCGGTCTCGACTTCCACCGCCACCGTCGGATGGGCCGCCATGAACTGCGCCAGAATGGCCGGCAAGGCATGCACGGCGTAGTCCTCGATGGCCCCTACCCTGACCAGTCCGGTAAAGCTTTCGTCGCGCATGCGGGCCAGTGTTTCATCGTTGAGCGAGACCAGGCGCCGGGCGTGGCTGTGCAGCAGCTCGCCGCGCCGGTTCAGCGTCACGTTGCGGGAGTTGCGCTCGAACAGCGCGCCGCCGGCGATGTCCTCCAGGCGCTTGATCTGCATGCTGACCGCCGACTGCGTCAGGTTCAGCCGGCGCGCAGCGGCCGTGAAACTTCCCCCTTCGGCTATGGCGAGGAAGGCGCGCAGCAGCGCGATGTCGATATCGTTTTCCATGTCGCCATCCCATCAAGATAATTGATTGATTCTATCAAAATCATTCGCTTTCCTTATTCTTTGCCGCTGCCTATCATTCTTGCAACACCTCAAACAAGGAGCAGGAAAATGATCGTCGTCGTCTTCAGATCGCGTTTGAACCCGGAGCACCAGGCCGAGTACCAGCAATGGGCTGCCCGGATGAGCATGCTGGCCAAGGACATCCCCGGCCATGTTTCGCACAAGGGCTTTACCGCCCAGGATGGCGAGCGCGTCACCATCGTCGAATTTGAAACCGAGCAGGCGATGCGCACCTGGGCGACGCACCCCGAGCACGTGGCCGCCAAGAAGTTGGGGCGCGGCAGCTTTTTTTCCGAGTACAGCGTCAAGATTTGCCAGTTGCAGCGCGAAAGCACGTTTCCGTAGGTAGGCTTTGACTTGGATCAACGAAAAATTTGATGGCGCTCATTACACTCGATTCAAGTTATATTCCTTACATCCTCGTCAACGCACACCAAGGCCACGATGCTGCCCGCCTACATCTCGCACCCGGACTGCCTGAAACACGCCATGGGCGAGCATCATCCCGAATGTCCGGAGCGCATCGGCGCGGTCAGCGACATGCTGCTGATCAAGGGCCTGCTCGACTTCATGCAACCCTGCGAGGCGCCGCTGGCCACCGAAAAGCAGCTGGCGCAGGCGCACTCCAGCCTGTACATCCGCAGCATCGCCGCGCAGTCGCCGAAGCAAGGCACGGTGCAGGTGGACCCGGACACCAGCATGAACCCGCACACCTACCGGGCCGCGCTGCGCGCCGCCGGCGCGGCCGTGCTGGCCACCGACCTGGTGCTGACCGAGGGCGCCGGCACCGCCTTCTGCAACGTGCGCCCACCCGGCCACCACGCCGAGTACGCGGCGGCCGGCGGCTTCTGCTTCTTCAACAATGTCGCGGTCGGCATCCGCCACGCGCTCACTGTGCACGGGCTGGAGCGGGTGGCGCTGGTCGATTTCGACGTCCACCACGGCAACGGCAGCGAGGACATCCTGCGCGACGACGAGCGCGTGCTGATGTGCTCCATCTTCGAGGACAAGCTGTACCCGTTCTGCGGCAACACGCCGCGCGGCGCCAACATGGTCAACGTGGCGCTGCCGGCCCGCTCCGGCGGCGAACCGATGCGCCAGGCCGTGAGCGAGCAATGGCTGCCGGCGCTGGAGCGCTTCCGGCCGCAGCTGATCTTCATTTCGGCCGGCTTCGACGGCCACCGCGACGACGACATGGGCAACCTCGGCCTGGTCGAGGCGGATTATGCGTGGATCGCCAAACAGATCGTCGCGGTCGCCGCGCGCCACAGCCAGGGCCGCATCGTCTCCTGCCTGGAAGGCGGCTATGAGCTGTCGTCGCTGGCGCGCAGCGCCGCCGCCCATGTCAAGGTCCTGCTGGGCATGGACGACTAAGCCCTCACGAAAGCATCCATGGAAACCCACTACCTGACGCCGCTGTTCTCCCCCAAGTCCATCGTGGTGTTCGCCGGCAAGCCCGACCAGCCCGACAGCCAGACCTGCTACGGCCGCGGCATCCGCGCCCAGCTGGAGCAAGGCGGCTACACCGGGCCGGTGACCTATCTCGACGTCGGCATGAGCGGCACCCTGGCCGACCTGGCCCACTCGCGCGCCGACCTGGCCGTGATCGCCCTGCCCAACGATGAACTGAGCTTCGCGCTGGAAGTGGCCGGCCGCATCCAGTGCCGCGCCGCGCTGATCCTGTCGACCGGCGTCGACGGCGCGCAGGCCCACGAGCTGCACGGCATCGCCCGCAAGCACGGCATCCACCTGCTGGGGCCGAACTGCCTGGGCTACCAGCGGCCGCGCCTGCACCTCAACGCCAGCGTCGCCGGCCAGCTGGCCGAGCCGGGCAGCCTGGCGCTGATCTCGCAGTCGGGCGCGCTGACCGCCGCCATCCTCGACTGGGGCAGCCAGAACGCGGTGGGCTTTTCCACCGTGGTCTCGCTGGGCGCCAACACCGCGGTCGACCTGGCGCAGACGCTGGACTTCCTGGCCACCGATCCGGCCACGCAAAGCATCGTCATCTACATGGAGGGCGTGACCGACGCCCGCCGTTTCCTGTCGGCGCTGCGCGGCGCCGCCAACACCAAGCCGGTGGTGGTGCTCAAGGCCGGCAAGGTGGCGGCCGCCTCGCAGGCGGCGCTGACCCACTCCGGCGCCATCGTCGCCAGCGACGAGGTGTTCGACGCCGCGCTGCGCCGCACCGGCGCGGTGCGGGTGAAAACCTTCGTGCAGCTGTTCTCGGCCGCCAAATGCCTGGCCTCGCGCTACCGCCCGGTCGGGCCGCGGCTGGCCGTGGTCACCAACGGCGGCGGCCCCGGCGTGCTGGCGGCCGACTGGATCGCCGAGCTGGGCCTGCAACTGGCGACCTTGTCCGAGGCCGGCGCGCAGGCGCTGGCGCCGTCGCTGCCGCCGCACGCCACCTTGGCCAACCTGCTCGACCTGACCGAGGAAGCCGACGCCGCCGCCTTCGGCGCGGCGGTCCAGGCCTGCGGCCACGACAGCCAGGTGGACGGCATCCTGGTGATCTATTCGCCCAAGCTGGGCGGCGATCCGGCCGCGGTGGCGCAGGCGGTCGGCGCCCTCAACGCCGGCCTCGGCAAGCCGCTCCTGACCTGCTGGATGGGCGACCGCCAGGTGGCCGAGGCGCGCCAGCTGCTCAACGCCGCCGGCGTGGCCACCTTCCGCACGCCGGAGGCGGCGGTCGACGGCTTTTCCAACATCGCCTCGTTCTACCAGAACCAGCAGCTGCTGCACCAGACCCCGCCGCCGCTGTCGCAACTGGCCCAGCCGGACCTGGACGGCGCCCGCCTGCTGATCGAGGGCGTGCTGGCCGAGCGCCGCAAGGTGCTCACCGAGATGGAGTCGAAGGCGCTGTTGGCGGCCTTCCACATCCCGATCACGCAAACGATATTGGCGCGCAGCGCCGGCGAGGCGATGCTGATCGCCAGCCAGCTGGGCTACCCGGTGGCGCTGAAGATCGATTCGCCCGACATCGCCCACAAGTCCGACGTGCAGGGCGTGGTGCTCAACCTGCTCAACGCCGCCGCCGTGCGCGACGCCTACGGCGACATGATGGCCACCGTGCGGCGCCTGCTGCCGGAGGCGCGCATCAACGGCGTCACGGTGCAGAAGATGGCCGGCAAGCGCAACGGCCGCGAGCTGTACATCGGCGTGGTCACCGACCAGCTGTTCGGGCCGGCGATCACCTTCGGCGCGGGCGGCACGATGATCGAGCTGATCAACGACCGCGCGGTCGAGCTGCCGCCGCTCAACCTGTTCCTGGCGCAGCGCCTGATCGGCCGGGTGCGCTCGGCCGACATGCTGGGCGAATGGCGCGGCGCGCCGCCGGCGCAGCGCGAGGCGGTCGAGCAGATGCTGCTGCGGGTGTCGGAGATGGTGTGCGCGCTGCCGCAGCTGCGCGAGATGGACATCAACCCGCTGATCGTCGACGAGCACGGCGCGCTGGCGGTCGACGCCCGCATCGTGATCGACGCCGCGCCGGCGTCGGCGCACGACTACGGCCATCTGGCGATCCTGCCCTACCCGTCCAGCTACACACAGGAATGGCCGATGCGCGGCGGCGGCCAGTACACGCTGCGCCCGGTGCAGCCGGACGACGCCTCGATGCTGCAGGAGCTGGTGCGCGGGCTGTCGGAGAAGTCGCGCTACTACCGCTTCGCCTCCTCGCTGCGCGAGCTGTCGGTGCCGATGCTGGCGCGCTACACGCTGATCGACTACGACCGCGAGATGGCGCTGGTGGCGGTGCTGACCCAGCGCGCGCCGGGCCCGGACGGCGACTTTGTCGAGACCGACAGCATCATCGGCGTGTCGCGCTACATCGCCAACCCCGACCTCAGCAGCTGCGAATTCTCGCTGCTGGTGGACGACCGCTACAGCGGCCAGGGCCTGGGCACGCGGCTGATGCTGGGCATCATGGACGTGGCGCGCGACAAGGGCCTGAGCGAGATCGACGGCCTGGTGCTGTGCAAGAACAGCGGCATGCTCAAGCTGATGGCCAGCCTGGGTTTCCAGATCCGTCCCTACGAGGACGATCCGGACTTCCGGCTGTGCAGCAAGACGCTGTGAGCCCATCCGGGAAATTTTGATCTAGGACAAGGAAATCCGGCGGCGGCCGGCCTAGACTGTGCAGCTTTTGCCCAACCGCCATGCTCCAAGCTCCCGAACTCCTCCTTCCCGCCGGCTCGCTGGCCAAGATGCACGCCGCCTTCGACTTCGGCGCCGACGCCGTCTACGCCGGCCAGCCGCGCTACAGCCTGCGCGTGCGCAACAACGATTTCTCGACCTTGCAAGCCTTGCAGGAAGGCATAGACGGCGCCCACGCGCGCGGCAAGCAGTTCTTCGTGGCGTCCAACATCTTCGCCCACAACGCCAAGCTCAAGACCTATCTGCACGACATGGAGCCGGTGATCGCGATGCAGCCCGACGCGCTGATCATGGCCGATCCCGGCCTGATCATGATGGTGCGCGACAAGTGGCCGGAGGTGCCGGTGCACCTGTCGGTGCAGGCCAACGCGGTCAACTGGGCCGACGTCAAGTTCTGGCACCGCATGGGCCTGACGCGGGTGATCCTGTCGCGCGAACTGTCGCTCGACGAGATCGAGGAAATCCGCCAGCGCTGCCCGGAGATGGAGCTGGAAGTGTTCGTGCACGGCGCGCTGTGCATCGCCTACTCGGGCCGCTGCCTGCTGTCGGGCTACTTCAACCACCGCGATCCCAACCAGGGCACTTGCACCAATTCCTGCCGCTGGGACTACAAGGTGCAGCCGGCCTTTGAGGACGCCAGCGGCGACCTCGGGCCGACGCAGATCATCCCGCTGCGGTTCCAGCAGGCGCTGGAGGACGCCAACCGGCCGTGGTCGTCGCTGCACCAGCAGCCGCGCCACCCGCTGGCCGACCAGCCCTACCTGATCGAGGAAGCCGAACGGCCGGGCCAGCTGATGCCCATCCTGGAGGACGAGCACGGCACCTACATCATGAATTCCAAGGACTTGCGCGCGGTCGAGCACATCGAGCGGCTGGTCAAGATCGGCGTCACCTCGCTCAAGGTCGAGGGCCGCACCAAGTCGCTGTACTACGCGGCGCGCACGGCCCAGGTCTACCGCCAGGCGATCGACGACGCGGTGGCCGGACGGCCGTTCGACATCGGCCTGCTGGGCCAGCTGCAAGGGCTGGCCAACCGCGGCTACACCGACGGCTTCTACCAGCGCCACCACACCCAGGCGCACCAGAACTATATGCGCGGCGCCTCGGAGGCCGAGCGCAGCCAGTACGTCGGCGACGTGCTGGGCGTGCAGGACGGCTGGGCGCGGGTCGAGGTCAAGAACCGCTTCGCGGTCGGCGACCGGATCGAGGTGATCCATCCCGGCGGCAACCGCGACCTCACGCTGACGCGCCTGCGCGCCGACGATGGCGCCGACATTGCGGTGGCGCCGGGCAGCGGCCACTTCGTGCATATCGAACTCGACCCGGCGCTGGACCGCGCGCTGCTGGCGCGCTACCTGTAGCCGCGCCCGGCCCTCGGCTAGTTCGCCATCACGTACGGCCAGCCGTCGCTGGTGAAGCCAAGCGGGTTGATGCCCAGCGTCGGCCGGCCGTTGTTGTTGCCGTCGTAGTAGTGGTAGACGAAGGTTGGCCGGTTGCTGTGGCCGGCGTCGGTGAACACGCTGCCGCCGCCGGGTCCGATGATGTTGCCGTGGGTGCTGAGCAGTATCGTGCCGCCGCCGGCGGTCAGCGCGACACCGCCGCGGTCCACATACGGCCCGGTCACGCTGGTCGAGCGGCCGACGATGGTGCGGTAAGGCGAAGTGCTGCTGCAGCAGGCGTTGATCGGCGCGAAATAATAGTAGTAGCCGTTGTAGTAGTAGATGAACGGCCCTTCCTCGGCCGACGTCGGCGAGCCGCGCCGCGCGATCGTGTAGACCGTGGTGTTGGTGGTCGACTTCAGGCCGGTGGCGGGATTGAGCTGCATCAGGTGGGTGCCGTCGGTCCACGAGCCCCAGGCCATCCACCAGTTGCCGCTGGCGTCGGTGAACGGCGCCGGATCGATCGCGTTGTCGGTGGTCGTGGTGAAGCCGGACGGCGGCGTGCTGCTGCTGGTCCAGGATTTGGTGACGAAGCCGCGGTCGGTCCACGGTCCCTGCGGCGCGCTGCTGGTGGCGACGCCGATCACCGCCTCGGCGCCCGAACTGGGCAGGTAGGGAATCGAGTAGTACTGGTAATAGGTGCCGTTCACCAGCAGCAGGCTGGGCGCCCAGATGTCGGTGTTGGCGCCGCTGTTCCATCCCTTCGGCGTTTGCAGGCCGCTCCAGGAACTGAAGTCCGGCCCGATCGGCGGGCAGTTCGGCGCATAGCCGCCCATCTGGGTGGTGGTGCAGTTGGTGTACGGCGTGAAGGTGTTGAGGTCGGTCGAGGTGGCCAGCGTCTGGTGGCTGCCGTACAGCCAGTACTTGCCGCCGGCGTCACGCAACATGTAGGGGTCGTGGACGAAGCTGCCGTCGCCGCTGACGGTGCGCGGCGCCGGGTAGGGGCTGACTTTGGTATTGACCAGCTGCCATTCCTGGCAGGTGCAGCCGGTCAACGCCCATTGGTCGATGGTGGCGGTGTTCAGGTTGCTGGCCTGGTACACCTCCAGGTACTTGCCGCTGTTGACGTTCTGGATCAGGAAGTTGCCGCTGGCCGCCTGGGTGACGATCCACAGGTGATCGCTGGTGCCGTTGTCGGCCCACTGGACGATTTGCGCGCCGTCGGCGGTGCCGGCGTTGGCCACGCCCAGCACCTGGTGGGTCAGCATGTTCTCGATGTTGTACTGGCCATTCCCCATCGGCATGAAGTGCCACAGATGGTCGGCGGTGCCGTTGTCGGCCCACTGGACCACCTTGGAACCGGCGGCCTGGCTGGCGCCGTCGATACCCAGGACCAGGCCGCTGTTGACGTTCTTGATCTGGTATTGCACGCTGGTGTTCATGGTGATGGCGGCGTGCGCGGACAAGGGGGAACAGGCCAGGCTGAGCAGCATGGCCAGGCAAGACAGTAGACGCTTCATGGTTGTCTCCGTTGCGATTGAGGGGCAATTCTCGTTATGTTTTCATCGCATGCTACGGGGCGAATGAAAATCCCTCCAATCACATTTTTACCGCCGCCGATACGCGCTTCGGTATCGGCCTGGCGTCCGCGCCCAAACAAAAGCCCGCAAGCCGGCACTCGGCTTACGGGCTTGGACGGCGTGGGCCGGCGACAGCGTCGTGCTCAGGCCGCGGCGCGGGCCCTGCGGCGTGCCACCCAGCCTACCAGGCCCAGACCGCCGAGCAGCATGGCGTAGGTTTGCGGTTCCGGCACGGCGTTGACTTCCACCTTATCGATGAAGGCGGTGGCGTCGTAGTTGGTCTGGCCGGCGAAACTCAAGATGGTGGCGCCGGTCGCGCTGAAGGTCAGCGACTTGGTCGTCCAGCCGGCGCCGTAGTTGACCGATTCCACGCTCATCACGTTGCCGCCGACGACGACCTGATAGGTCTCGGTCGGGCCGCCATAATTGCCGCGGCCGGCGTCCATCCAGGATAGCTTGTAAGTGCCGGGGGCCAGGTTCAACGTCTGCTGGATAAAGCTGGTGCCCTGGATGCCGATCAGCACATTGCCGTCCGGCGTGTTCGGATTGCCCCAGGGGCCGCTGTTGGTCAGCATCAGCGGGAAGCCGCCGGTCCAGCCGTTGACGCTGCCGCAATCGTAAGGACCGCCCAGGTAGCAGTAGGAGCCCATCGGCAGGGCAAAGCCGGGGTCTTCAAAACTGCCGTTGACCACCAGGTTGGCGGCCTGCGCGGCGCCGCCCATGCTCAATGCGGCCGAAGCCGCTATCAACGCGGCGAGAATCTTCTTGTTCATAGCTGGTGCTCCTTGCGAAGTGGGACAAAAACCGGATGAGGCCAAGAGATTCAAGTAGATCATATTTGATGCATTTCGTACATTAAAATTATCAAAATACAATTAAAATTACAATGCAGTAAATGTTCCGCTGCATTCGCGCCACACAAAAAGCCGGCCCCGGACACGTCGGGCGACGCGGCCGGGGCCGGCTGTGACGCTAGCGCGCCGGGCGCTTAGGGCACCGGATGGCCGTCGGTATCGATCTTGCGCACTTCGCCCAGGTTCAGGGCGCGCACACCGGCTTCCACCTTGCTCATATCGCCCACCACCAGCCAGGTCAGCTTGCCCGGCGTGATGGTGCGCGCCGCCAGCGCGTTGGCCTGCGCCGGCGTCATCGCCAGCACGGTGCCGGTGAAGGTGTTGAAGTAGTCGGCCGGCAGCTGGTATTGCAGGATGGTGCCGTAGGCGCCGGCCAGCTGGCCGGCGGTCTCGAACGAGCCCGGCAGGCGCAGGGTTTCGTTTTCCTGCGCGCTGCTCAGCTCAGCCGCGGTGATCGGCTTGGCGCCGGCGATGTTGGCGTACTCCTGCACCAGTTCCTGCAAGGCCGCGCCGGTCTTGTCGGTCTGCACCGGCGAGGTGCTCAGGTACAGGCGCTGACCCACGGCCGGCTGCAGGCCGGCGTTCACGCCATACGACCAGTGCTTGTCTTCGCGCAGGTTCATATTGATGCGCGAGCTGAAGCTGCCGCCGAAGATGTTGTTGACCACTTGCAGCGGCACCGCTTCCGGCGCGTTGCGCGGCGGCGCCAGCTGCGCGGCGTAGATCACGCTTTGCAGCGCGCCCGGCTTGTCCATCAGGTAGACCACCGGCTGGTCGGCCGGCGCGACCTGGGCCACGTTCTTCTTGGGCACCGCGCCGGCCTTCCAGCCGCCGAAGGTTTTTTCCAGCAGCGGCGTGATCTCCGCCAGCGTGGTGTCGCCCACCACCAGCAGGGTGGCGTTGTTGGGCTTGAACCAGGTCTGGTGGTACTTGACCAGGTCGTCGCGGGTCATGCGCGCCACGGCGGCCTCGGTGCCGGAGCCGGTCAGCGGCAGGCCGTAGGCGTGGCCCTGGCCGTAGATCAGGCCCGGCACCACGCGCAGCGCCATCAGTTGCGGATTGCTCTTCTCGCGCGCGATCGCCGCCAGCCGGTCCTTCTTCAAGCGGTCCAGCTCATTCTGGGCGTAGGCCGGATGCAGCAGCACGTCGGCGTAGATGTCCAGCGCCTTCGGCAGCGTGGCCTTGAGCGCGTTGAGCTGGACGAAGGCGCCGTCCAGGTTGCTGTAGGCCGAGTACTCGGCGCCCAGCGCCTCGAACTCTTCGCTGATCTTCAGCGAGCCGCGCGCCGGCGTGCCCTCTTCCAGCATGCGCAGCGACAGGCTGGCCAGGCCGGGCAGGTCCTGCGCATCGGACGCGTAGCCGGCGTCGACCATCATCGACAGGTTGACCACCGGCGCGCTGTGGCGCTCGGCCAGCACCACCTTCAGGCCGTTCGACAAGGTGGCGCTCTGCATGGCCGGCAGCTTCAGCGATTCAGGCTGGCCCAGGGCCGGCGCCGCGCTGCGGTCCAGCTTGGCGCCGGCGGACAGCTTGGTCGGGAAGGGCTGCACGTCCAGCACGTAGTCGCCATCGGCCAGCCATTCGTTCATGGCCTGCTTGACGGCGGCCGGCGTGGCCGCCTTGATGGCCTTCAGGTAGTCCTTGTAGCAGTCCGGGTAGCCGGTGTAGGTAGCGCAGGAAGCGAGCAGGTCGCTCTTGCCGCCGAAGCCGCCGACGCGCTCGACGATGCGGGTGTAGCGCGCCAGCAGCGCGGTCTTGGCGATCTCCAGTTCGGCCGCGCTGGGGCCGGACTTCATCAGCGCCCGCAGCTCTTCGTCGGCGGCCTGCTCCAGCTTGCGGGTGTCGAGGCCGGGACGGGCGGTCAGGGTCAGGTCGAACTGGCCGGCGATTTCCGACGAGTCGTTGCTGGCGCTGGCACTGGTGGCCAGCTGGTCCTTGTACACCAGGCGCTTGTAGAAGCGCGAGGTCTTGCCGCCGCCCAGCACGTGCGCGGCCAGGTCCAGCAGCGGCTCGGTGGCGGTGTTCGCGCCCGGCACGTTCCACACGCGGTAGATGCGCGCCTGCGGCACGCGGTCCTGCACGGTGCCGCGGTGGGTGCCGCTGCGCTTGGCGATCCACGCCTCATGCCTGGCCAGCGGCGGGCCGGCCGGGATCTCGCCGTAGTATTTCTCGACCTTCTCGCGCGCCTGTTCCGGCGTGATGTCGCCGGCCAGCACCAGGGTCACATTGTTGGGGCCGTAGTTGGTCTTGAACCATTCCTGCACGTCCGTCATCGAGGCCGCGTCCAGGTCCTTCATCGAGCCGATCACGGTCCACGAATACGGGTGGCCGGCCGGCCAGGTGTTTTCGGTCAGCAGCTGGTAGGCCACGCCGTAGGGCTGGTTCTCGCCCTGGCGCTTTTCGTTCTGCACCACGCCGCGCTGCAGGTCCAGCTTCTTCTGGTCCAGCACGCCGAGCAGGTGGCCCATGCGGTCGCTCTCGGCGAACAGGGTGTAGTCCAGCATCGAGGTCGGCACGTTCTCGAAATAGTTGGTGCGGTCGGTGTTGGTGGTGCCGTTCAGGTTGGTCGCGCCGATGCGCTCCATGGCGTTGATGAAGGTGCCCTGGTTGAAGTGGTCGCTGCCGCTGAACATCAGGTGTTCGAACAGGTGGGCGAAGCCGGTCTTGCCGGCCTTCTCGTTCTTGGAACCGACGTGGTACCAGGTGTTGACCGCCACCACCGGCGTCTTGTGGTCTTCATGGACCAGCACGGTGAGGCCGTTGTTCAGCACGAACTTGGTGTACGCGATATCGGGGATGGCGATATCGGATTTGACGGACTTGGCCGGCTCGGCCGCGTGCAGCGCGCCGCCGGCGGACAACAGCGCGATCGAAGCCGCCAGGATGGTGCGGCGTAGTGACAGGGTCATGCGGAATCTCCTCGGTAGGGAAAGGCAGGCTGCAAAAAAAAGCGCACCGGCATTGAAGCGGGTGCGCAAGCATTCTATTGCTTTTTAGTTAAATTGGCGACTATTTGCGCTTGGCCGAGCTGGCGTCGCGGATGGCGCGGAATTCGGCGTCCTGGGCCCAGTTCGGCCACGCGCCGGAATCGGCCAGATCGCGGCCCAGGCCGTACAACAGGCCGAGGTCGTGCGCCATGCCGGTGAACGGCCAGGCCGCGCTCCACTCGTCCGATGGCTGGTGGTAGTTGTTGCTGTTGTAGTCCTCTTCCGCCTTGTGGCCGGCCGCCTGGCCGCCGTCGATCCAGTCGTCGCCGGAGCCGAAGGAAATCGCCGGCACGCCGCGCTTGGCGAACGGGAAGTGGTCGGAGCGGAAGAAGTGGCCCGCCTCCGGTTTCGGATCGGGCGCGTAGGCCATGTCCATCTGCTTGGCCTTGGCGATCAGCTGGTCCAGCAGGTCCAGCTTGGCGCTGCCGGAGATGGTGAAGTTGCGCGCCGGGCCGTAGGGGCTGAGCGCATCCATGTTGATCACGCCGGCCGTCTCGGCCAGCGGATACAGCGGATAGGCGGCGTAGTACTCGGAGCCGAGCAAGCCCTTCTCTTCGGCCGTCACCGCCAGGAACACCACGCTGCGTTGCGGCGCCGGCGCCTTGCCGTAGGCGCGCGCCAGTTCCAGCAGGGCGGCGATGCCGGTGGCGTTGTCGACCGCGCCGTTGTAGATCTTGTCGCCCCTGGCGTCCGGCAGGCCGACGCCCAGGTGGTCCCAGTGGGCGCTGTAGAGCACCGTCTGTTCCGGCGCGCTGCTGCCGATCACGCGGCCGGCCACATTCTTCGACACGATGGTCTGGGCGTCGACCGCGTAGCTGGCGCTCAGGTTCACGCCCTTCAGTTGCACCGGCTTGAAGTTGCGGGTCTGCGCCAGCTTCTTCAGCGCCTCGAAGTCCTGGCCGCCGCGCTTGAACAGGTCGACCGCGAGGTCGCGCTGTATCCACGCCTCCATCGGCGCGTGCGCCATGGCCGGCTGCTTGCGCACGATGTCGTACATGACGTTGGTGTTGGAGTTCTTCACCGTGGCCCAGCCGTAGGAGGCCGGCGCGGTCTCGTGCACGATGATGGTGCCCAGCGCGCCGCGGCGCGCCATCTCCTCATACTTGTAGGTCCAGCGGCCGTAGTAGGTCATGGCCTTGCCGCCGAAGTCGCCGATGCCGGTCTCGAAATCGGGATCGTTGATCAGCACCACGGCCAGCTTGCCGCGCAGGTCGAAGCCCTTGAAGTCGTCCCACTTGCGCTCGGGCGCGTTGACGCCGTAGCCGACGAACACCAGCGGCGCGTTGCGGAAGTCGACCTGCTTGCTACCGTTCATGGCGGCGCGCACGGCCATGTCGTCGCCCTGTTTGAGTTCCTGCCGGGTGGCGCCGTCGCTGAGCACCAGCTTGACCGGGCCCTTGATTTCAAAGCGGCCCAGCGGCACATCCTGGGTCCAGCTGCGCTGGGTCTTCTGGCCTTTGAGCAGGTCGCCGGCCGGCTGCAGCCCGGCGGCCTTGAACTGCTCGATCAGGTAGTTGACGGTCTTGGTTTCGCCGGCCGTGTTCGGGCCGCGGCCCTCGTATTCATCCGACGCCAGCACTTTGACGTCTTGCGACAAATGCCTGGCATCGAACTCCGGAACGCTGGCTGCCTGTGCGGTAGCGGCGGCGACCAGCGAACAAATGAGCATGGTGTTTTTCAAATCTGTCTCCGATTTATTTTAATTAAAACTGCGAGGCAATACTGACATGAAATCAACTCACCGGCAATCATGCAGGCGCATGCCGGGCGTACCGTTTCAGCCACACCGCACACGGTTTGAAATAATTACCAAATACGCAATTATTTCCTGTAGGATATGGCCTTTCTAACAAGGAGTGACGATGCGCCGTGTCCTGACCGCCCTGTGGTGCCTGATCCTGTGCGCAGCGCTGCCGGCCGGCGCCGCCGACACGCCACCGGAGCAGTTGTTGGCGGGCTTGCATTTCCAGACCGGCAAGGTCACGCTGCCGGGCGGCATCGCCACCTTGGACCTGCCGCCGCACTTCCGCTATCTGAATCCGCAAGACAGCCACAAGCTGCTGGTCGACGGCTGGGGCAATCCGCCGGGCGCGCCGACCCTGGGCATGCTCTTGCCGACCAATGTGGATCCCCTGGGCGCGACCGGCTGGGGCGTGATCGTCAGCTATGAACGGGGCGGCCACGTGCGCGACGACGACGCCGGCGGCATCGACTACGCCGAGCTGCTGGCGCAGTTGAAGGACGCGGTGGCCGACAACAACACCGCGCGCCGCGAGCAGGGCTACGCGGCGATAACCTTGATCGGCTGGGCCGAGCAGCCCCGCTACGACGCGGCGCGGCACCAGCTGTTCTGGGCCAAGGAATTGCACACCGAGGGCAGCAACGAGAACGGCCTGAACTACCACATCCGGGTGCTGGGCCGCGAAGGCGTGCTGGTGCTCAACGCCGTGGCCGGCATGGACCAGATCGCGCAGGTCAGCAGCGAGATGCGGAACGTCACCGCCTTCACCGATTTCACGCCGGGCAAGCGCTACGCCGACTTCGACGGCAAGACCGACAAGCTGGCCGACTACGGCCTGGCGGCGCTGGTGGCCGGCGCCGTCGCGGCCAAGCCGGGCCTGTTCGGCAAGCTGGTCGCGCTGATGCTGGCGTTCAAGAAAGTCATCCTGGTCGCGCTGGCGGCCGGCGGCGCCTGGCTGTACTACCTGCTCGGCCGCCGGGCCGGGTCGCCGGCGGTCAGACCAGTCCGGTCAGGTAGTACACCGCGATGACGAAGAACACCGCCGTGGTCTTGATCAGCGTGATGGCGAAGATCTCCCGGTAGGATTCGCGGTGGGTCAGGCCGGTGACCGCCAGCAGCGTGATGACGGCGCCGTTGTGCGGCAAGGTGTCCATGCCGCCGCTGGCCATCGCCACCACCCGGTGCAGCACCTCCAGCGGAATATTGGCCGCCTGCGCACCCTTGACGAAGGCGTCCGCCATCGCCGCCAGCGCGATGCTCATGCCGCCCGAGGCCGAGCCGGTGATGCCGGCCAGCGAGCTGACCGACACCGCCGCGTTCACCAGCGGATTGGGCACGCTGCGCAAGGCGTCGCTGACCACCAGGAAGCCCGGCAGCGAAGCGATGACGCCGCCGAAGCCGTACTCGGAGGCGGTGTTCATCGCCGCCAGCAGCGCGCCGCCGACCGCGGCCTTGGTGCCCTCGGCGAAGGTGCCGCGGATGCGGCCGAAGGCGGTCGCCACCACCAGCAGGATGCCCAGCAACAGCGCGCCCTCCACCGCCCAGATGCCGATGACGGTCTTGACCGGCACCGCCACCGGCGCGTGCAGGCCGGGCAGCGCTTCGATGGTCAGCGCGTAGCTGTCGCCGTACCAGCCGGGGATCAGCTTGGTCAGCATGAAGTTGGCCACGCCCACCAGCAGCAGCGGCGCCACCGACAGCAGCGGATGCGGCAAGCCGGTGCTGGCGGCGCGCACGGTGTCCTTGGCGGCGCTGGCGCCATAGCCCTCGCCCTTGGCCATGGCCGCGCGGCGGCGCCATTCCAGGAAGCTCAGGCCGACCACCAGGATGAACAGCGAGCCGATCACGCCCAGCCACGGCGCCGCCCAGCCGGTGGTCTTGAAGAAGGTGGTGGGGATGATGTTCTGGATTTGCGGCGTGCCCGGCAGCGAGTCCATGGTGAACGAGAACGCCCCCAGCGCGATCGCGCCCGGCATCAGCCGCTTGGGGATGTTGCTCTGGCGGTAGAGCTCGGCGGCGAAGGGATAGACCGCGAACACCACCACGAACAACGACACGCCGCCATACGTCAACAAGGCGCACACGGCGACGATGACGGCGTTGGCGCGCGAGCGGCCGATGTACCTGATCGCCGCCACCACGATGGCTTCGGAAAAGCCGGACAGCTCGATCAGCTTGCCGAACACCGCGCCCAGCAGGAACACCGGGAAGTACAGCTTGACGAAGCCGACCATCTTCTCCATGAAGATGCCGCTGAACACCGGCGCCACCGCGCCCGGATCGGTCAGCAGCACCGCCCCCAGCGCCGCCACCGGCGCGAACAGGATGACGCTGTAGCCGCGATACGCGGCCAACATCAGGAACACCAGTGCGGCAAGCACGATCAGGAAGGACATGCGGACTCCTTTCGTTCAATTGGAATCGGCTCATTGTAGAGATAAACCGGCGGCGGCGTAGCTGGCCTGAAAGCAGAGCGCGCACTATGCCAGCGGAGGCGCCGGGTGCGGCGGTGCAGCATTGACGCTGGTCAAACACACTGCGATACTGAATCATCGCAGCCCTTGCCTGACGCCATGACCGCACTCAAAGCCTCGCTCAAGAGCGGGGGCAAGTTCTCGCTCAACTGGAGTTATCTCAACGCGATTGCCAACGGGGTGTCGGCAATCGACCTGGGGGCGCTGGCGTTGCGCAATCTGCACGACGCCCACCAGTTCGTGCGCGAGTACGGCTTCGACCTGGACCAGCCCGCCGCGACCGCCTTGATCCAGCGCGCCCACCGCGAGGCCATCGATTTCATCACCGGCAGCTTCCTCACGCCCGAGCAGGCGGCGCTGATTCCGGCCGACGTCAGCCACCCCGACGACCCGCTGCAACTGCTGGTGTACGCCTCGCTGCGCGGCCAGCATGTGGACGTGCGGCGCATGTGGTCGTGCGCGGTGCTGAAGGTCATGCACGGCATCTTCTACATCGACAACAATCTCAAGCTGCGCCACTTCCACGCCATCCGTGCCCAGGTGTTCGGCTCGCTGGACGAGGTGATACGCCACGACGGCGACCGCCACTACCTGACCGACGGCGAAGTCTGCCTGCCGATGCTGCACTACGACCGCAAGGACAACAAGGGCCGCGGCAGCATCCTGCTCAAGCTGCTGCAAAAAGCCGCCTACCTGGCGGCCGACATCTTCGACCACCTGGGCGTGCGGCTGGTGTTCGCCACCCGCTTCGAATGCCTGCTGGCGCTGCGCACGCTGCAGCGGGCGCACCTGCTGTCGGTCACCAACGTCGACGCCGAGCGCACCCGCAACACCCTGCTGGACCTGGAGGCGGCCAAGCTGATCTTCAACAAATACCGCGCCCGGCTCGAGCACAGCGACGAGTATCCGGCAGAACTGCTGCAAACCATGGACGCCGAACTGGCCGAGCTGGCGCAGCCGCAGACCCGCTGCGACAATCCGCACAGCGGCAGCGGCTTCAACAGCATCCAGGTCACGGTGCGCAAGATGATCCACGTACAGCAGCTCGACGCCGGGCCGGAGCAGGACTACGACGTCGGTTTCTTCTTCGAGTACGAGATCCAGCTGATGGACGAGGCCAGCTACCAGCGCAGCCTGACCGGCCCGGCCAGCCACGACGCCTACAAGAAACGCCAGCTCGACACCGCCCGCACCCGCGTGTTCGGCCGGGAGCTGCTGCGCTGGATCGAACAGCAGGTTGCAAACTAGACAATATCCGAGCCAGCGCTTAAGATGATGCCCTTTCCGAAAAAGGCCATCATGTTACGTCACGTTTCCCTCCTGAGTATTGCCGCCTTGTTGACCGCCTGTGGCGGCGGTGGCGGCGCCTCCAACGCCTCCACCGCGCCGATAATCGACACCCGTCCAGCGGCGCAGCCGACGCTGTCGCTGGGCGACTTCTATTCCTACAAAGGGACCAGCACGAGCGACGTCACCGGCACGCCGATCGGCACGCCCTACTCGTACACCAACGTCGTAACCGCGGTGGAAACGAGCGGGGCCTGGACCGAGATCAGCGTGGATGACGGCCCGTCAACGCCGTACACACAGGAGCACTTCCTGGCCGACAGCGGTGGCGACGGCGACCGCTCCGTCCAGAACGGCTGTACACACAACTTCCAGTCGACTTACAGCGCCAAGCAGCGCGAACTGGTGGTCGGCGCCAGCTGGACCCGCAACATAGTCGGCACCGTTGAGGGCGATTGCGGCAAGAGCCCGATGACGTCCGGCAGCGTGAACACCACCGTGCTCGCGCTGGAATCGGTGACGGTGGCGGCGGGTACTTTCAAGACGGCGAAAGTGTCCATCCGCGCCAGCTACAAGTATGCCTCCGGTGGAGCCATCGCCGATGAAAGCACCAGCTGGCTCGACACGATCAGCGGCCGCCGCATCAAAACCAGTACCAGCAGAATCCACACCACGCAGTCTGGCCGAGTCGACACGTCCAGCTTCGTCACAGAACTGCAAGGCTATGCGCAGGCCGGGACCGGACGCAGCCTGCTCAATGTGCAGCGCTTCGCCGGCGACTGGACCGGCTCCTTCGCGGGCCCCGACAACGGCAGCTGCACCGGCCAGGTCTCCCTCGACGGTGTACTGGACGCCAGCTGCGCCGGCGGCCAGTTCACCATCCATGGCCTGATCGACGCCTATGGCAACGTGACGTTCTCGCTGAGCGCGGGCGGCAGTACGGGCCCCTCGTTCAGCGGCAGGTTCGACTCGCCGCTGAGCATCCATGGCACGTGGAGCAAGCCGGGCGGCGGCACCGGCACCTGGCAGCTGAGCCACCTGTAAGCAGGCCAGCGGTGCGCCGCTGTTCCGCCTGGGGCTCTACCATGGAGTTTTAGGCGGAGGAAGCGGCGATGCGCAAGCTAGTCCAAGCATGGCTGCTGGCCGCGGCGCTGGCCGGCGCCGCCCACGGCCAGGACGCCGCGCCGCCGCGCGTGACGGTCACGGCCACGCGCGACCCGGTCGATAAATCCTACCGCAAGATGATCGCCGGCACGCAGCGCTTCGCGCGCGAGCATGCGCTGGCGCCGCAGGCCACGCTGCGCTTCGAACTGCTGCCGCGCCTGCCCACCACCCGGCTAGCCGGCATCACCCTGCGCGTGGCCGGCGACACCGTGTCGCTGCCGGTGCCGGTGGCGCCCGACCACACCTTCACCTTGGAACTCAACGCCCAGGCGCTGAAGGAAGACGCGGCCCTGGTCGCCCGCAGCGAAGCGCTGCCGTTCGACCTGCTGTACGCCGGCGGCACGCAGACGCCGGCCACCCTGCCCTTCTGCGATTGCCAGGTACT
The DNA here is from genome assembly GCF_019166075.1 of Duganella violaceipulchra. Taxonomy (NCBI): domain Bacteria; kingdom Pseudomonadati; phylum Pseudomonadota; class Betaproteobacteria; order Burkholderiales; family Oxalobacteraceae; genus Duganella; species Duganella violaceipulchra. Next base: position 46,196 of record NZ_JAHTGR010000005.1, read on the forward strand.
GCTGGACCGCAGCTTCTACGCGCCGCTGTGGGATCACGGCTGGTCCGACGACACGCTGCTGGAGTTGAGCTACCAGGACGATCCGCCCGGCGCCGCCGACATCGCCGTGGCCGACGACCACCGCAGCACGCAGCAGATGCAGGCCGCGCTGGGGCCGGCCAGCGTGATCCGCTTCGACAGCGGCTACCAGGTGTGGCGCTACCGCTATCCGTCGCTCAGGCCGGCCAAGGATGGCGAGGCGCATTATGCCGATTTCGTCATCCTGTTCGGCCCGGACCGGATGGCGCGCAAGGCGCGCTGGAGCGAGCGCTTGTAAAGCCTGCCGGACAGGATCATGATGTGGACATGAAAACCTACCTCCTCCCCCTGCGGCTGGCCGCCGCCGGCGCGCTGATGATGATCGCCACCGCCTGCGGCAGCGCGCCGCCCGCCCCGCCAAGCACCGCATCGCTGTGGCAAAAAATCCAGGCCCAGAACGCCGACACCGGCTGCGACCGCGACAGCCAATGCCACAGCATCGCCGTCGGCGCCAAGGCTTGCGGCGGACCGGAGCGCTACATCGCCTGGTCCGAGCGCGCGCAGGATGGCGCACAGCTCAAGCAGCTGGTCGCGCAACACGCGGCCGCCCGCGTCGAGGAAGACAAGCGCAGCCACGTGCTGTCGAACTGCATGCTGGCGGTGGACCCCGGCGCCGTCTGCCGCGCCGGCCGCTGCGTGCTGAACCTGGAAAACGCCCAGCCATAAAAAAACCCGCGGGCATTGCGGCGCGCGGGTCGTTTTTCAGCTGTCGATGTTAGTTGACGGTCATCGCCTTCTTGATGGCCACGCAACGTTCGTCTTCCTGATGGGTCACCAGCAGCGCGCGCCGGGTGCCGGCCGACAAGTCCTTCAACTTGCCCACCGCCGCCTGCAGGCGCTGCACGCTGGCCGGCGTGCAGCTGGCCGGTATCATCATGTTGGCATAGGAGCGCATGAAGACCGGGCCGGCGGCCTGGTCGACCTGCGCCAGCTGCGCCAGGCGCGAATTGGCGCTCAGCTCGCTCAACGCGCCCTGCTCAGGCGGATACATATTCTCCATCGCCCGGCGGATCTTCGAGAACGGCAGCTTGGTTTGCGGGTCGGTGATCTGGGCCAGCCATTCGGCCTTGACCTTGGCGTCCGGCTGGACCACGGTCGCACCCAGCGCGGCGGCCTGGCCGCTGTCGGACTGGTCGCGCTCCTGTTCCGCCGCCAGCAAGGCCGCCGCGCCCGGATGGGCGTAGCGGTTCAGGCGGTTGACGATGTCCCAGCGCACGTCCTGGCTGACGTTCAGGCCCGGCACCACCAACTTGCCGTTGAGGATGTCGGCCAGCTGGGCCAGCGCGGCCGGGGTGCTGGCGATGTCCAGATAGGTCGCGAACCAGCGGCGCTGGAAGTTGTGGTCGCCGCTGGCGGCCTGGGTGGCGGCGAACGCCATCTGCTCCAGCTGCGTCGCCATCTGCCCTTGGTAGCCGGACGCCGACGGTCCCATCTCATCGAGGTAGGCCCTGGCGCTGCGGATCTTGCTGGTGACGTCGCCCAGCAGCGTGTAGTCCTTCTCGCCCGGCGCGTTGGCCAGCGCGGTGTTCAGGAACTCGTTGAGCGGCAGCTTGGCGGCGCGCACGCCGTCCCACAGGCTTTGCCACAGCATCGAGCGCAGCAGCGGATCGTCCACCTTGGCCAGGCTGGACTGCGCGGTGGCGAAGGATTTCTTGTCCAGCTGCACTTGCGCGTAGCCCCAGTCCTGGTAGTTCGGATAGACCAGGTCCGGGCAGGCCGCGCCCGCCAGTTCCGGCACGGCGGTGTTGGCGCCCTGGTAGGTGACGGCGACGTTCTTGCCCAGCTTCAGTCCGTCCGCGCCCAGGTTGAACAGGGCGAGCTGCACGCGCTGTTCGCGCAGCGTCGGCATCGCCTTGCTTGGCGCGCTCTGGCGCAGATTGAATTTGCTGATCTTGCCGCCGGCGCAGCTGAATTCGGCCGCGATGGTGTTCACGCCCGGCTCGTACAGCCACTGCCTGGTCCAGCCGCTCAAATCGCGGTGCGCGGCCTCGCCCAGGCTGCCGATGAAGTCGTCCAGTCTGGCGTTCTGGTACGAGTACTTGACCAGGTAGTTGTGCACGCCCTGGCGGAACACTTCCTCGCCCAGCAGGTGGCGCAGCTGCTTCAGGGTCGACGCGCCCTTGGAGTAGGTGATGGCGTCGATGTTGTCGAAGGCGTTGGCGGTGGACGGCACCGGCGTTTCGATCGCGTGCGTGGTCACGCGCTGGTCCTGCACGTAGGCGCCCTGCTTGGCGCCCGAGTAGAAGCCCTGCCATGCGTTGCTGAACTCGGTCGATTCGGCCGTGGCCAGCGTGCCCATGAAGGAGGCGAAGCTTTCGTTGAGCCACAGGCCGTTCCACCACTTCATGGTCACCAGGTCGCCGAACCACTGGTGCGCCATCTCGTGCATGATGACGCCGGCCAGGCTTTGCTTCTGCGCCGCCGTCATCTCGTCCTGGTACAGGAAGCCGCGTTCGGCGAAGGTGATCGCGGCCGCGTTTTCCATCGCGCCGTACAGGAAGTCCGGCACCAGCAGCTGGTCGTATTTCTCGAACTGGTAGGGCACGCCGAAGTACTGGTCAAAAAACTTCAGGCCGCGCCGGGTGTAGTTGAACCAGTCCTGCGGCGACACCTGCGACGCCACCGACTGGCGCGCGAACAAACGCATCGGGTACGGGCCGCCGTGGTCTTCCCACACCTTGTACGGGCCGGCGTGCATGGCGAAGTTGTACGAGCTCAGCTTCTTGGTGCGCGGGAAGGTCCAGCGTTTGGTGTTGCCGATGTCCTGGATGCCGGTCTCGCGCTTGGTCGACGACACCACCCAGTCGGCCGGCGCGGTGACGGTGATCTCATACGTGCCCTTCAGGTCGGGCTGGTCGAACACCGGGAACATCTGGTGCGCGGCGGCCGGCTCGAAGTGCGAGTAGGTGTAGACGCGGTTGTCGACCGGGTCGACCATGCGGTGCAAGCCCTCGCCGTTGGTGCTGTGCAGGCGCGTGTAGCTGATGGTGACGCTGTTGCGCCCGGCCTTCAGCTCGCTCGCGGCAATGGTGATGAACCACTGGTTGTATTGCGGCGCCACTTCCTTGCCGTTGACGTTCAGGCTGAGGATGGTGGCCTTGTCGAGGTCGATCGTCAGCGGCGCGCCGGCGTCGCTCAGGTCGAAGCCCAGCGTGGTGGTGCCGGAGAAGGTTTCCTTGCCGGTCAGCGTGAAGTCCAGCGTGTAGTCGACATTGGCCACGCGCGCCGAGCGGGCGGCGGCGTCGGCTTGCGACAGGAAGGCGTTCTCGGCGCGCGGAGCCGCTGGTGCGGCAGCGGCCTGCGCGGCGCCGTAGGCCAGCGCGATGGCGGCCACGATCATGTATTTTTTCATCGGTGTTCCTTGAATGAGGCAACGCCCGCAGTGGTTGCGGGCGTTGCATCGTTAAACTGGATTTATTTTTTGAGGTAGGTATCGAGCCAGTCGATCACCGTGTGGTGCCACAGCAGCGAGTTGGCCGGCTTCAGCACCCAGTGGTTTTCATCCGGGAACATCAGCAGCTGGCTCGGGATGCCGCGCCGTTGCAGCGCGGTGAAGGTGCCCAGGCCCTGCGTGGTCGGGATGCGGAAGTCCAGGTCGCCCTGCACCACCAGCATCGGCGTCTTCCAGTTCTTCACCTTCAGCGCCGGGTTGAACTTCTCGTGCAGTTCCGGCACGTCGTAGTAGGCGCCGCCGTTTTCCCATTCGGTGAACCAGATCTCTTCGGTGGCGTAGGCCATGCCGCGCGTGTCGAACACGCCGTCATGGTTAACGATGCACTTGAAGCCGTCGGCCCAGTTGCCTTCGATCCAGTTCATCATGAAGCCGCCGTAGGACGCGCCCAGCGCGCAGCTGCGCTCGCGGTCCAGCCACGGGAACTTCTGCACCGCCGCGGCCAGGCCTTTTTGCAGGTCTTCCAGCGGCTTGCCGCCCCAGTCGCCGCTGATCGAATCGGTGAACTTCTGGCCGTAGCCGGTCGAGCCGTGGAAGTCGATGAACACGGTGGCGTAGCCGGCGCCGGCGTACACCTGCGGATTCCAGCGATAGCTCCACGAGTTGCCGAAGCTGCCCTGCGGGCCGCCGTGCACCAGGAAGGCGATCGGGTACTTCACGCCGGGCTGGGCGTTCCAAGGCTTCATCACGTGACCGTAGACGGTCTCGCCGTTGGCGCCGGTGAAGGAGAACTGCTCGTACTCGCCGAACTTGACGTCGGCCAGCGCCTGCGCGTTCTGCGTGGTCAGCTGCTGCGCCTTGTCGGCCGTGCCACCGAGCTTGAACTTGAACAGCTGCGCGCCGGACGCCAGGTTGGCCTGCGCCATGACGACCGTGTCGCGCGCGACGTCGAAGCCGCTGACGTAGCCGTTGCCGGTCAGCGCCGTCACCTTGCCGCTGGCGGCGTCGATGGCGAACAGCCGGTGCTGGCCGATGTCGTCGGCGGTCGCCAGCAGCGTCTTGCTGTCCGGGGTCCAGCGGTAGTCGGCGATCGAGCGGTCCCAGCTGTCGGCGACGGTGCGCTTCTTGCCGCTGGCGACGTCGAGCAGCACCAGGTGGTAGCGGTCGGCCTCGAAGGTCGGCTTGTCCATCGCCAGGTAGGCCAGGGTCTTGCCGTCCGGCGAGTAGATCGCCCTGGTGTCCCAGGCCGGGTTGTCGGCGGTCAGGTTCTTGGGCGCGCCGCCTTCGGCCGCCACGGTGTAGACGTCGAAGTTGGTCGACCAGGCCTCGGTCTTGCCGGCGATGCGGGCCGAGAACACCACGGTCTTGCCGTCCGGGCTGAAATGGTATTCGTCGTGGTCGCCGAAGGGCTTGGACGGCACGTCGCCGTCGAGCATGCCGGACAGGCTGACCGGCTGCGCGCTGACCTTGCCGCTGGCGTCGATAGGCGCCGCGTACAGCACGTTGGTGCGGCCATCGGCCCAGGTGTCCCAGTGACGCACGAACAGCTTGTCGTAGACCTTGCCGCTGGCCTTGGCCTTGCCCTGCGTATCGAGGCGCGCCTTGCTGCAGGCCAGGTCGGCGCAATCGCGGAACACGGCCAGGCTCAGCGCCAGACGGTCGCCCTGCGGCGACAGGCGGAAGTTTTCCACGTCCAGCGCCAGGTCGGTCACGCGCGCCGCCTCGCCGCCGGCCAGCGGCAAGCGCCACACCTGCTGCGCGCCGGAACGGGCCGACAGGAAGTAGACCGCGTCGCCGGCGGGTGACCATTCGGGATCGCTGCTGCTGGCGTCGGCCTGGGTCAGGCGCACCGGCGCGGCCTTGGGCGCGCGCAGGTCCAGCATCCACAGCTGGGTGTTGCCGCGGTTCTTGTCCAGGTTGGTGGAGCGCACGGTGTAGACGACACGGGTGGCGTCCGGCGACAGCACAGGGCTGCCGACGCGCTCCATCTTGACCATGTCTTCAACGGTAAAGCCGCGCGGCGCGGCCCAGGCATTGGACGCCGCGATCGCGGTCCCCAACAGCAGCAGTGATAGTCTCATTCGGTGATCTCCGACGTTATAAGAAAAATACCGGCTGGTGGCCGGCTGCCGGCATGATACCAAGATCGCAGTGCAGCAAGCAAAACTGTTACCCGGCTGTTACTTGCGGATACATCGCCCGGACGCCTTGCAACGGCCGCAGAAACAATGCTTGACTTTTTTAAGACGACCGGTCATATTTAGCGCATGGCTAAACCACACGTCAAAGAGCAAATCGTCACCGCCGGCTTGAACCTGCTGCACAGCAGGGGCTTCAACGCCACCAGCGTCCAGGACATCACGGAAGCTGCCGCAGTGCCGAAGGGTTCGTTCTACAACCACTTCGCCAGCAAGGAAGCGCTGGGGCTGGAAGTATTGCAGCGCTACCGCGCGGCGGCGGCCGGCTATCTCGACGTGCTGGACGACGCCAGCCAGGCGCCCAAGGCCAGGCTGCGGGCGTATTTCGACTTGCTGATCGGCGCCAACACCGCGACCGACTACAACTGCGGCTGCCTGCTGGGCAATTTCAGCAGCGAGCTGTCGACCCAGATCCCGGCCATGCGCGACGCACTGCACCTGGCCTACGACGAATGGGCGGCCGCCCTGACGGGGGTCATCGCCGAAGGCCAGCGCGACGGCAGCATCGCCGCCCCGCAGCCGGCGCTGGAGCTGGCCCATTTCGTCATCGACGCCTGGCAGGGCGCGGTGCTGCACGCGAAGGCGTCCCACAGCCGCGCGCCGCTGGACCGTTACGCCGACATGGTGCTGAACCGTATTTTGCTGTGATGCTTTTTTTTCGGCCATTTTTAAGATGACCGGTCATATTGTTTTTTGATCTTACCCACTGAAAGGAATCACCATGAACTTCAAAGATGCTGTCGTCTTCATCACCGGCGCCAACCGCGGCCTGGGCAAGGCGCTGGCGCAAGCGGCCCTCGCCGCCGGCGCGCGCAAGGTGTACGCGGGCGCCCGCGATCCCGCCACCGTCACGCTGGCCGGCGTGACGCCGGTCAAGATCGACGTCACCAACGGCGCCGACATCGCCGCCGCCGCGCAGGCCCTGCCCGACGTGACCATCCTGATCAACAACGCCGGCATCTTCACCGGCAGCGGCGTCTCCACGCCGGACGCGGTCGCCTCGGCGCGCGCCGAACTGGAGACCAACCTGTTCGGGCCGATGGCGCTGAGCCAGGCCTTCGCCGCCACGCTCAAGCGCAACGGCGGCGGCGCCATCGTCAACGTGCTGTCGGCGCTGAGCTGGATCAGCCTGCCGACCAGCGGCACCTACAGCGTCTCCAAGGCCGCCGCCTGGGCCCTGACCAACGGCCTGCGCGGCGAGCTGCAGGCGCAGAACACGCAGGTGCTGGGCGCCCACATGGGCTATATGGACACCGACATGACCGACGGCGTCGACGCGCCGAAAGCGGCCCCGGCCGACGTCGCGCTGGCCATCGTCACCGCGCTGGAGGCGGGCCAGGACGAAGTGCTGGCCGACGACACCGCGCGCCAGGTCAAACAGGGCTTCACCGCACCGCGCAGCGCCTACCTGGGCCAGCCGCGCGCGGCCTGATAGCCACCGCAGCGCAGCAATCTGGCCGCGGTGAAACATCGGCGTGGCCAGATACAAAATATTTTTGATCGACGCAATAAATCACGTATTTTCAACGTCAAAATGGGTGCATAATTTCCTACTCAGTCAGGAAGAGACCGCACGTTCACGACCGGCATGGCGTGTAGTCAACTCGTTTTCCCCGCCGGTAATCTTCGCGATTTTATTTCGATACTGTTATTGCCACACGACCAGTTGTGAACAATTGTAAATCGACGTTGAATGAGTCCGTCACCGCGCTAAGGTAGCAGCCTTCACCTCGGGCGCGTCCGTCATTCAACGCTTGCCGCGCAGCCGAAGTCAGACGAAATACGGGAAACGTTATGCTCACTGCCACCTATGTCTTATTGACACTATCCATCGAACAAAAAAAAGAACGCCACTTTATCGCCCGTCTGCTGCAATACGTGCAGTCGATCGCGCGCCGCCCGCAGGAAATCGATCCTGTGTTCATCGAATCCCAGCTCAAGGAACTGACCACCTTTGCCGAGACGCGCCACCAGCGCAAGGTCGAGGTGTGCCTGATGCCGGCCGTGCGCGCGGCCGACGCCAGTTGCGGCGCGCTGATGAACGACCTCGAATCGCTGAGCCGGCTCGGCGGCGCCATGCTCAACGCCGTGCACAAATGCCTGCGCCGCGCCATGCGCCGCAGCGCTACGCAAGGCAAGTTCCTGTGCCGCACGGTGGACCTGTATTGCCAGAACCTGCTCAAGCGCCTCGACAAGGAAGAACAGGAGTTGCTGCCGCTGGCGCAGAAAGTGATCTCCAGCGAAGAATGGTTCGAGATCGGCAGCCAGTTCCTGGCGCAGGAAGACAACGGCGCCGCCACCCAGCCGGAGCTGCGTCCGCGCCGCGCCCGCATCTACGACCTGGGCTCCGGCGCGGCGGCGGCCTGAGCGCGGCGACGAAGCACTGTTGTTTTGAGTTCCGACGCGCGCCGCTAAAGCTTGCCTAAGCAATATCGTGCAGATAATATCGTCTGCATGCAGACCCATACCGCCACCGTACTGCACCTTCGCGGCGCCGCCGGCATGGACGCCATTTATCGCAAGATCAGCTGGCGCCTGCTGCCACTGCTGATGCTGTGCTACGCGGTCGCCTGCCTGGACCGCATCAACCTCGGCTACGCACAAGGGCGGATGCAGGCCAGCCTGGCGTTCGACGACCAGGTCTATGCCTGGGGCGCCGGCCTGTTCTTCGCCGGCTGCTGCCTGTTCGCCCTGCCCGCCAACCTACTGCTGGAAAAAACCGGCGCCCGCCGCACCTTGCTGCGCCTGATGCTGGGCTGGGGCGTGGTGTCGGCCGCCGCCGCCTTCGTCCGCACACCGTTCCAGCTGTACGCGCTGCGCTTCGCGCTGGGCGCGTTCCAAGCCGGCTTCTTTCCCGGCGTGATCCTCTACCTCTGCTGGTGGTATCCGGCGCCGCGCCGCGCGCGCGCGTTCGCGGTGTTCGCCTCGGCCGCGCTGCTGGCCGGCGTCGCCGCCGGTCCGCTGTGCGACGCCACGCTGGCCGTCCTGCAGGGCGTGGCCGGCCTGCAAGGCTGGCAATGGCTGCTGCTGTCGCAAGGCCTGCCGGCCGTGCTGCTGGGCGCCGTCGTCTACAGCTATCTGGATGAACGTCCCGACGATGCCGGTTGGCTGTCGCCGTTCGAACAGCTGATGGTCGAGCAGGACCTGGAACGCGACGAAGCTCAGCTGCAGGCGGCCCTGGCTCCCGGCCAGCCGGCGCCGGACGACGCCGCGCCGCCCGCCACCTCCACCGCCGACATCATCGCCTCGCTGCTGCGCGAGCGTGCCCTGTGCCTGCTGGCCGCCGCCAACCTGCTGCTGATCGGCGCCAGCTACGCGCTGCTGTCCTGGGCGCCGGCGCTGATGCAGCGCTGGGCCGAAGCAAGCCATATGCAGCCTGGCCTGCTGGCCGCCGCCCCCAGTCTGGCGGGAGTGGTCGGCATGATCGCCATCGGTTACGACTCGGACCGCCGGCGCGAGCGGCGCGGCCACTTCGTCGCCTGCATGGTGCTGGCCGCCGGCGGCCTGGCGCTGGCCCTGGCCGCCAACGACGGCATGGCCTGGTCGCTGGCCGGACTGGTGCTGGCGTCGCTGGGCATCGCCTCGGCGGCGCCGCTGCTGATCGCCATCGTCACAGATTTGTTGTCGCGCCGGCGGGCGCCGGCCGGCATCGCGCTGGTGCTCAGTTTCGGCCTGCTGGGCGGGGCGTTCGCGCCGGTACTGAGCGCGCGCCTGCTGGCGTGGGGCGGCAGCGCCGCCATGCTGGCCGTGCTGATCGCCATGACCCTGGCGGCCGGCGCCATCCTGTTGCTGGCCTTGCGGCTGGCGCCACGCCACGGCGGCCCGGACGCGCGCCATGGCAGCAGCGACAAGATGGCCCGCAACTGAAGATTTAAGCATTACAGGTCACTGAGGCTTGGGCTAGAATCGTGGTCGCGTCGCGATCCGACGCTCCCGTTCACCCAACCTCAAAGCGAAACTACCGATGCGTTTTGTCTTGCCTTTCTTAGCCGCCGCCATGGCCGGCTCGTTCGCCGCCAGCGCCGGCGCAGCATCCATCACCGGCGCCACCCCGATCACGCTGGACCAGGCGATGGCCAACCCCGACTGGATCGGCAATCCGGTGGAAGCCGCATGGTGGGGCTGGGATAGCCGCCAGGTCTACTACAAGCAGAAACGCGCCGGCTCGCCGCTGCGCGACACCTTCCAGATCGCCGCCGGCGCGGCCAAACTGGTCGACGACAAGCAGCTGGCCAACCTGGACGCCGCCGCGCCGGTCTACAACCGTGACCACACGCGCGCCATCCTGCTGCGCAACGGCGACCTGTTCGAACGCGACCTGAAGACCGGCGCGCTGACGCAGATCCTGCGCGGCACCACGCCGGCCGTCGATCCGCAGTATGCCGCCGACGGCGCCCACGTGCAGTTCCGCGTCGGCGCCGACTGGTTCAGCTGGAACCGCGCCGAGCGCCTGGTGTCGCCGGTGGCGCTGCTGCGCACCGCCAAGGACCCGGACGCCGCGCCGGACGCCGACAGCCGCCGCGACCTGCAACTGCGCCTGCTGTCCACGCTGGCGCGCCTGAAGGAAGAAAAGGACGCCACGCGCGACCGCCGCAACGCCGAACGCAGCGCCGACCCGACGCGCGCACCGCTGCCGGTCTACCTCGGCGAGAAGGTCGTCATCGACACCAGCGCGCTGTCGCCGGACGGCCACTACCTACTGGTGGTCACCAGCGCCAAGGACGGCGACAAGCGCCGCGTCGGCAAGCTGGCCAAGTACGTGACCGAATCGGGCTACGAAGAAAGCGACGACCAGCGCAAGCGCGTCAGCGACACCGGCCCGCTGCCGCAGCAACTGAAACTGGTTGAACTGTCGACCCGCAAGGTGACCGAGCTGTCGTTCGACACCCTGCCCGGCATCGCCGTCGACCCGCTGGCCGAACTGCGCGCGGCGCACAAGCTCGACCCGCTCAAGGGCAATCGCGGCCTGCGCTTCGAAAACCGCGAAGACTCGATCCGCTGGAGCACCAACGGCGCGCAGGTCGCCGTGATGGCGCAGGCGATCGACAACAAGGACCGCTGGATCGCCACCGTCGACCTGGCCGGCGCCAAACTGAAACCGGTGCACCACCTGAGCGACGCCGCCTGGGTCAGCAACCGCGGCAACGATTTCGGCTGGCAGCCGGACAACAGCACGCTGTGGTACCAGTCGGAGGAAAGCGGTTACGCCCACTTGTACACGCAAACGGCTGACGGCAAAGCACGCGCACTGACCTCCGGGCGGTGGGAAGCCAGCGAGATCGAATGGAACGCCGACGGCAGCATCGTCTACTTCCTGTGCAATCCCAAACTGCCGGGCACCTACGAGGTATGCTCCGCCTCCACCAAGGACGGCGCCTTGCACGAACTGACCTCGCTGGGCGGCGTCGAGAGCTTCGCGCTGTCGCCGGACGGTCGCAAGCTGCTGGTGCGCTACTCCAGCGCCTACATGCCGACGCAGATCGCCACCGTCGCCAGCAGCGGCGGCGCCGCCACCCAGCTGACCGACACCCGCAGCGCCGACTTCAAGGCGCGCGAGTGGATCACGCCGCAAATCGTCGCCGTGCCGTCCACCCATGGCGCCGATCCGGTGTGGGCCAAGCTGTATCGCCCGGCCACGCTGGAAGCTGGTAAAAAATATCCGGTGGTGATGTTCGTGCACGGCGCGGGCTATCTGCAAAACGTCAGCAAGCGTTACCCGGTCTACTTCCGCGAGCAGATGTTCCACAACCTGCTGGTGGAAAAAGGCTACATCGTGCTGGACATGGACTACCGCGCCTCGCTCGGCTACGGCAGCAAATGGCGCACCGCGATCTACCGCCAGATGGGCCACCCGGAACTGGAAGACTACATCGACGGCTTGAACTGGATGGTGGCCAACCAGCAGGGCGATCCTAAGAACGTCGGCATCTACGGCGGCAGCTACGGCGGCTTCATGACCTTCATGGCGCTGCTGCGCGCACCGGAGCAGTTCAAGTCCGGCGCCGCGCTGCGTCCCGTGTCCGACTGGACCACCTACAACCACGAGTACACCGCCAACATCCTCAACACGCCGGAGCTGGACCCGGACGCCTACAAGATTTCGTCGCCGATCGAATACGCCGACAAGCTGCAAGGCAATCTGCTGATCGCCCACGGCATGATCGACGATAACGTGTTCTTCCAGGACTCGGTGCGCATGGCGCAACGCTTCATCGAACTGAAAAAGGATAACTGGGAACTGGCGCCGTATCCGCTGGAGCGTCACGGCTTCGTGCATCCGGAAAGCTGGTACGACGAATACCGCCGCATCTATCAGCTGTTTGAACGCACGCTGAAACCATAAGGAACTTCATGAAAAAGCTTGCCGCCCTGCTGCCGCTGGTAGCACTGATGCATGGACCGCTCGCGGCCCATGCCGACACCACCGGCGTGAAACACCCGGCCTGGTCCCGCAGTTCCAACATCTACGAAGTGAACCTGCGCCAGTACAGCAAGGAAGGCACGCTGAACGCCTTCTCCGCCACGCTGCCGCGCCTCAAGCAGATGGGCGTGGACATCGTGTGGCTGATGCCGATCCACCCGATCGGCCAGCAAAACCGCAAGGGCACGCTGGGCAGCTACTACGCGGTGAAGGACTACGCCGCCGTCAGCCCGGACTACGGCAGCATGGACGACCTGCGCAAGCTGGTGAAGCAGGCGCATGCGCTGGGCATGCACGTGATCCTGGACTGGGTGGGCAACCACACGGCCTGGGACCATCCTTGGGCCACCCAGCATCCCGACTGGTACAAGAAGAACAACAAGGGCGAAATCCACTCCGTCACCTTCAAGAACGAAACGGGCGGCACGGAGGAATGGACCGACGTGATCGGCCTCGATTACGGCAACAAGGAGCTGTGGAAGGGCATGACCGACGCGATGGCGTTCTGGGTGCGCGAGGCCGGCATCGACGGCTTCCGCTGCGACGCCGCCGGCCTGGTGCCGACCGAATTCTGGAACCAGGCGCGCGCGCAACTCGACAAGATCAAGCCGGTGTTCATGCTGGCGGAGTGGAACGAGCCGGCGCTGCACGAGAAGGCCTTCGACGCCAGCTACGACTGGCCGCTCAACGAGATCATGAAAAAGATCGGCAAGGGCCAGGCCGGAGCGGCTGAACTGAAAGCCTTTGTGGCCAATCCGCCCAAGGCGTATCCGCGCGACGCCTACCGCCTGCAGTTCACCAACAACCACGACATCAATTCGTGGCAGGGCACGGACAAGGAGCTGTACGGCCCGGCCTACGGCGCGATGGCGGTGCTGAGCTACACCCTGCCCGGCATCCCGCTGGTCTACAACGGACAGGAGGCACGGCTGGACAAGAAGCTGGAATTCTTCGAGAAAGATCCGGTCGACTGGAAGAGCTACGAGCTGGAAGGCTTCTACGCCGGCCTGAATCAGCTGAAGAAGGAAAACCAGGCGCTGTGGAACGGCGCCAGCGGCGGCGTGGTGCAGCTGCTCGACGTCGGCAACGAGCAGCTGTTTGCGTTCAAGCGCACGCAGGGCAAGAACAGCGTGCGGGTGATCGTCAACCCGACCGCCACCCTGCAGAAGTACAAGCTGGCCGGCGACGAAGGCCCGGCCGTGCTCAAGCCGTGGCGCTGGCGCATCGTCGTGCCCGAATAAGCGCTACTCGGTGGCCAGGCGCTTGCCCAGGCGGTACAGGTACTCCTGGCCATCGTACAGCGACTTCACGCGGATATGTTCATTCAAGCCGTGCGCGCCGCTGCCTTCCGGGCCGCCGAACATGCCGCTGATACCGTAGGTCCAGATGCCGCCGCTGTTGAGGAAGCGGCCGTCGGTGCCGCCGGTCGACATGGTCGGGATCACCGGCACGCCCGGCCACATATCGTTGCTGATCTCTTCCACTGCGTTCATCAGGGCCGGCGTCAACGGCGGCATCGGCGCGCTCAGGCCCTCGCCGATGCGGGTGATCTTGATCTGGTCGTCGGCCAGCACGCGTTGCAGCGTGGCCTGCACATCATCGACCTTCTCGTCCGGCAGGATGCGGCAGTTGACGGTGGCGCGGGCGCGCTGCGGCAGCGCGTTGTCGGCATGGCCGGCATCGACCTTGGTCGCCACGCAGGTGGTGCGCACAGTCGAGTTGTGCACCGGGCTGACCGCGTACAGGCGCTCCAGCGCGGCCGCGTCGGGCGGATCGCTGAGGATGGCCTTCATGTCGGCAGCGACCTGGCCCTGCTCCACGCTGGACATCCGTTCGTAATAGGCGCGCGTGACGGCCGACAGCTTGAACGGGAAGGCGAACTGCCCCAGGCGCGACAGGCCGTCGGCCAGGTGGTAGATGGCGTTGTCGCGATACGGGGCCGAGCTGTGGCCGCCGGGATTGGTCACTTCCAGCTGGAAGGTCTGGTAGATTTTTTCGCCGGCCTGGATGCCGTGGCGCACCGGCTTGCCCTGCTTGTCCAGCAGGCCGCTGCCGCCTTCGTTCAGCGCGATCTCGGCGTCGATCAGCGCGCGGTGGTGGTTGAACAGGTATTCGGCGCCGTCGAATTTGCTGGGCACCATTTCCTCGTCACAGGTCAGGGCCATGATGACGTCGCGCTTGGGCGCCAGCTTTTCCTTTTTGTAGCGGATCATGTTGGCGACGAAGGACGCGGCCATGGCCTTGTCGTCGGAGGCGCCGCGCGCGTAGAACATGCCGTCTTCCTCGACCAGCTTAAACGGATCGCGCACCCAGTCGGCGCGGTTGGCCTCGACCACGTCGATGTGGGCCAGCAGCAGCAGCGGCTTCTTGCTGCCGTCGCCCTTGATGCGCGCCACCAGGTTGCCTTTGGCCGGGCCGCCCGGCGGCACGATCAGGTGCAGGTCGGCGTCCTGATAGCCGGCCGCTTTCAGGCGCTTGGCCATCTTGTTGGCCGCCACCGTGCAGGAGCCGGTCGAATTGGTGGTATTGGTTTCCACCAGTTCCTGGTAAATCTCGCGCATCTGTTTTTGTACCGGCGTCAAATCGGCGCCATGCGCCGCGCCCGCCACCGTCAATCCCGCCACCAGCCAAGTCGCCCGCTTCATAGTGTCCCTATCGAGGTCATGCCAAAGCGACTAAATTTATACCCATGAAATGTTACTGTCAATAAAAGTGCTGTCGGGGCCTTGCCAAACCCCTGGGAGCGTCTGCTATAATTGCGGCCCTTGGCCTGGTAGCTCAGTTGGTAGAGCAGAGGATTGAAAATCCTTGTGTCGGTGGTTCGATTCCGCCCCGGGCCACCAAGAACATACCTCACGTAACGCCCACTCATGCAAGTGGGCGTTGTCGTTTCTGGGGACGTCACGACGGCCCCAGCCGCCTGCGGTTTACGGCACTGACGCAGCTCATCCGCAGCATACTTAAAGGTCGCTATGTTTGCTTATCGTGCTCCGATAAACGGCATACAATATGGCGATCCTGTCCTTCAAGTGTAAGCAGACCAAAAAGCTGTTTGAAGGAAAGGTAGTGCCCCGGTTCGCAAACGTCCGAACCAGTGCGGAACGGAAGCTCCAGCTACTGGACAGTGCAGTCACCTTGGATTTCCTGCGCTCTCCGCCAGGAAATCATCTGGAGGCGCTCGGCGGCGAGCGCCAAGGCGAGTACAGCATTCGAGTCAATGCGCAGTTCAGAATCTGCTTCGTCTGGACATCAGACGGGCCAACAGACGTGGAAATCATTGATTATCACTAACCGATCCAGGCTGTGAAATGACAAAGAATGAGCTGCGCCCCATCCATCCCGGCGAAATCTTGCGGGAGGAGTTTCTTGCCCCGCTAGGGATGACGCCATATGCGCTGTCGAAGGCGCTTCATGTGACGCCATCGCACATCAATAACATCGTCAACGAAAAACGTGGCGTCACCGCGGATACCGCGCTGCGGCTCGCGCGCTACTTCGGTGGCGATCCGCAATCATGGCTCAACCTGCAACAGGCATATGATTTGAAAATGGCCGCCAGGCCGGCAATGAAGAAAATTATCGATGAGATCGAGCCGCGTAACGTCGGAAGCGACAACGGCCAAGCATTGGCAGCGTGAACGCTGGAGAGCCGACACAAGTCTTGAAAATCCTTGCGGCACACCGAGGGTGTAAATAATTTTGTGTAAACGGTCATTTGGCAGGACACTGCCGCCATCAAGGAGCCACAATGACCGTAGTAAAGCGTAACAAGCGGGCCAAGCCCGATCCAGAACTGCTCAAATTGGCCGACAGCCTGCTGGCCAACTACCAGAAACCCGAGGACCTGATCGGCGAAAACGGCCTGCTCAAGCAGCTCACCAAGATGCTGGTAGAACGCGCTCTGGAGGTCGAGATGACCGGGCACCTGGGCCACGACAAGAGCGGCGAGGTGACCAACGGCACCGCCAACACCCGCAATGGCCATAGTACCAAGACCCTCAAGGGCGATTTTGGCTCGCTGCCGCTGGACGTTCCTCGCGACCGCCAGGGGACGTTCGAGCCGCAGATCGTCGTCAAGAACCAAACCCGCTGGGCCGGGTTCGATGACAAAATCATCTCGCTCTACGCGCGCGGCCTGAGCGTGCGGGAGATCCAAAGCCACATTGAGGAGATGTACGGCGCCGAGGTGTCACCCACCCTCATCTCCAACGTCACGGACGCCGTTAGCGAGGATGTGAAGCTCTGGCAGGCCCGCCCGCTCGACGCCGTGTACCCGATCCTGTATCTCGACTGCATCCACGTCAAGGTGCGCGACAACGGCGCGGTGCGCACCAAGGCGGTCTACTTGGCCATCGGCGTCAACATGGAAGGTCACAAGGAGGTGCTGGGCCTGTGGATCTCTCAAACCGAGGGTGCCAAGTTCTGGCTGCAGGTGGTGACCGAACTCAAAAATCGCGGTGTGCAGGACATCTTCATTGCCTGTGTCGATGGCCTGAAAGGCTTCCCGGACGCCATCGAGGCGGTCTATCCGCAGGCCGCTGTTCAACTATGCATTATCCATATGGTGCGTAACAGCTTGAACTTCGTACCCTGGAAAGAGCAGAAGGAAGTGGCCGCCGATTTGAAGCTTATCTACAGCGCGGCAACCGTCGACGAGGCTGAACTCAGGCTTACGGAATTTGAGGTTAAATGGGATAAACAGTATAAACCGATAAGCCAGTCCTGGCGCCGAAACTGGGCTCGCGTCATACCGTTCTTCGACTACCCGCCGGAAATCCGCAAGGTGATTTACACCACGAACGCGATTGAATCGATTAATATGAGCCTGCGAAAAGTCACGAAAGCCCGTAGTTCCTTCCCGACCGATGATGCCGTCAGCAAGTTGTTTTACCTCGCGCTGAACAACATCAGCAAGAAGTGGACGATGCCGATACGGGACTGGAAAGCAGCGCTGAACCGCTTCGCCATCCAGTTCGAAGACCGGGTGCCGCAGACTTAAACGAAAACCCGTTTACACAGAATCCAGTACACCCCCGGCACACCGGCTACTCAGAGTACACCCGATTCACCGGGCATAGTCATTTTTGGTTGGCGTTTCTGAACAAACTCTTCAAGAACTTGTTTTCTTGCTCCAAAAGAATGTACGCGCATTCATAGTAGGCTACGTCATAGTCGTGATAGCGAGGATTGACGGTCATTGCTTCGCGGGTCCAGTTCGTCATTGACGCCCGACCAAGTTCGCAGAAATTTTTGGCATTAACTTGATCTTGTAAATATCTCTTCAGGAGGACTCTGTTTCCGTTTCCCTTCGGAATGGTGGACGCGACATCCGCCGCAAGTTTCCTGTTTTCTTGTTTGAGGTCATTGGATAAGCCATTGAAACACTCAACATCACCGAATGCGCCGCCTAAATGCTTCAGGCATTCTGGGTCCGTCGATGCATAACAGTAACTGGAGATACTCATGACGATGCAGGCTGAAATTTTAATGGCTAGCATCATAGACTCCTGTTTTAAATAACTCCGCCTCTGACTCCCGTCGCGCCTCATTGCCTCCGCCGGTTCTAAATTTCTCTATAGTCGCCGGAATCAGCTCATATTTTCCCTTGTTGACAGCATCGAACAGTTTCGACGCTCCATTCACGCCACAATTGAAAGTCAAGGAAACAAGCGCGTCATATTCATACTGATGCATTGGAACTTTAATGTTCTTATTGACTGCTCCCTCTGCCGTGGCAAGATCACTTTTCAGCAGTTCCTTGGCACGCTCTTCTGAGATTTTTCCGCCAACCTTGAGCTTGTCCGCTGCCACAACGAGGTGACCACACCCGACCGTTGGCAAACTTCGGCTGTCTTTATAAACCTTCAGAATAAATCCATTCGTGACGACCTGATGCGCAAAGTTTTTGCCATTCATTACGCCATTCTCCCAAGTTCCAAGAAATTGCAGCAAATTCTCTGAAACTATCCAAGGCTTTCCAAGCCGGGCAGTAGATCCCGTCTTGACGGAATCGATGGCCGTGTTAGTCGTTCCCGCAACGACAGGTGTGGAGTTGCGTTCCAGTGCATCAGGCATAAAGAGTCCCTAATCGTCTAAATGTCCCAGGTAAATTTCGATGTGATGCACGCTAGGCGTGTAGAAACGCTGTGTCTTGCCTTCCTCGTCTGTTTCGCCGTGTAAGAACTCGCCAGATGCTAGCTTTGCGGTGTAATAGGTACTAGCCAACGGACAGCCGTCTCCATCGAGCAATAAAAATTGCTCGTCGTACTTCTGTCGGAATGACGAACTGACGCCCGCTGTATTGCCCGCCCATTGACCGCCATGACACTGTATGAAGCCGAGAGGAATTGCCTTACCGCTCTCATTACCCACTCCATCAATGTCGTTAAGAGTGGAATAAATAGGGCACCCGCCGCTGCTCTTCATTCCATGAATAACCCGGCTGCGGCCGTTGGCAAGCGTAGCGCGGGAGAACCCTTCTGCAATCAAGCAATTGTTGCGGCAGGCCATTCGAGCACCTTGGAAAGTATACGGCACGCCGCGACTAGTGCAAGTGTCGAGGCCTTCCGCTACTTTGCCGCCACAAGCAGCCATATCGCCTTCGCGAATCCAGCCGATAATGTTCACGCCTCTCTCCCGGACAGCGCTACATAGCCGGGTTGCAACAGGCCAGGTATTCCACCGTCGTCAGCATACTCCCGGATCTGAGCGGCGTTTTGCAAGCTGCTGGTAATAATGTCGCCATTGTCGGTGGCGCTGCCCACAATCGCCACTGGCTGGTCGTTGCAGGCCAGAGCGGAGCCGGCACCCGACACGATCCTGCTTTCGGTCCCATCAGGGTAACGTACCACATCGCCTACGCAAGCGATTCGGTGGCCGTCCATCTCCATATCCGTGCCGGCCGTAACGATTTCCCCGCCTTGCCGAGTCTTTGCACCTAGCGTAGCGAGGTCATAGGTCGCCTTGATGCGCCGGGAGGCCAACTTCGCCATAAACTCGGCAGCCAGGCGTTGCCCGTCCTGCTCGTTATATTCCATCACATTCCCTCCAATGGTTTCGAACGCTACTTGGAACGGCGACGTTGCCGTCAGTAAATTATGCCTCCGATGTTCACCTCAAGAATTACGAAAAATCAAATCACGTCCTGCTAAACAAGGCCCGTGAATGCTACAACTGGCCGTTCAGTTCATGCCATTTGTTCAGGAATTTTTAAAGCGACCATTTACAATGAAACCGGCTCGACACTCGTCTTGAAAACCTTGGTGATGTTGGTTAGATTTCGCCCCTAGGCCTGTAGTGGACCACCGCAATTCCGCCCGGGCCACCAAGATCAGTGTCAAACAAAACGCCAACCGTCACCGGTTGGCGTTTTCGCTTTATGGAGACACCGCTATGCCGCCGTGATGATGCCATTCAGCTTCTGGACAGCTTCCGCCGGCAGCAGCAGATCGGCAGCGGCGGCATTTTGGCGCAGGTGGGCAACCGATGAGGTGCCCGGAATCAGCAGAATATTCTGCGAACGTTGCAGCAACCAGGCCAACGCTGTCTGCATGGGCGTAGCCCCCAGTTGCGCGGCGACGTCGGACAGGACAGCCGATTGCAGCGGCGAGAATCCACCCAGCGGGAAGAACGGCACGTAGGCGATGCCGTCTTGTGCCAGCTCGTCGATCAGTGCGTCGTCGTGGCGGTGGACCAGGTTGTATTGATTCTGTACGCAGACAATGCGGGCGACGCCGCGCGCCTGCCTCACTTGCCGCAGGGTCGCATTGCTCAAACCGATGTGGCGTATCAGGCCGCGTTGCTGCAGTTCCGCCAGCGCCGTGATGTGGGCTTCAATGTCGCCCTCCGCCGGACCCATGACGTCAAACATGAGGCGCATGTTCACCACATCCAGCCGTTCCAGACCGAGGTTGCGCAGGTTGTCATGCACCGCAGCTTCCAGCTCCTTCGGCGACTGGGCCGGCAGCCACGAAGCGTCGGCGCCGCGCGCGGCGCCGATCTTGGTGACGATCACCAGATCGTCCGCGTACGGATGCAGCGCTTCGCGGATCAGCTGGTTGGTCACATGCGGGCCATAGAAATCGCTGGTGTCGATGTGATTGATGCCCAGCGCAGCAAGCTCCCGCAACACTGCCAGCGCTTCCTCGCGATTCTTCGGCGGACCAAAGACGTGCGGGCCGCAGAGTTGCATGGCGCCATAGCCCATGCGGTTGACAGCCAGATCGCCAAGTTGGAAGGTGCTCAAAATGTTCTCCTGAAAGATGGGTTGATGAACACAGTCTAGGTGCTAAAACTTTGTGCGACAATACTTCGCAATGGCACAACTTGTGCCGAATACAGGACAATGATGAATGGCTGATCTACAGGACATCGGCGCCTTCGTCGCGGTCGCCAAACACGGCGGCTTTCGCGGCGCCGCGCGCATGACGGGCACTAGCGCGTCACAACTGAGCGAAGCGGTGCGACGGCTGGAGGCCGGCCTCGGTGTGCGCCTGCTGAACCGCACCACCCGCAGCGTGGCCACCACCGACGCCGGCCAGCGCTTGCTGGAGCAACTGATGCCGGCGCTTGACGCGGTCGAATCGGCGCTGGATGTGGTGAACGGTTTTCGCGACCGTCCGGCCGGCAGACTGCGGCTCAACGTGCCGCTCAGCGTATCGAAGCTGATCCTGCCGCGCATCATTCCGCCGTTTATCGCCGCGTATCCTGACATCTGCCTGGAGATCATCGTCGATGACAGCTTTGTCGATCTGCAGCGCTCCGGCTGCGATGCCGGCGTCCGCTACGAAGAACACATGGAGCTGGATATGGTGGCGATTCCGATCGGACCGCGCAGGCAACGTTTTGCGCTGGCGGCGTCGCCCGACTATCTGCGGCAGCACGGCATGCCCAAGCGGCCGGAAGACCTGCTGAAACATATCTGCCTGCGCGGGCGCTTTTCCAGCGGCGCCATGCCGGACTGGGAATTCGAGCATAAAGGCAAGAAGGTCGCCATCAAACCGGCCGGTCCGTTGATCGTCAACCTGGGCGCGGGCGCCGACTTGAAGGTGGACGCGGCGCTGGCCGGCAGCGGCCTGGTGTACCTGTTTGAAGACTGGCTCAAGCCCTACATGGAGCGCGGTGAACTGGAGCCGGTGCTGGAGCGCTGGTGGCCATCGTTTAGCGGCCCCTCGCTGTACTATCCGGGCCGGCGCTATCTGCCGGCGCCGCTGCGCGCGTTTGCGGATTTTATTCCGACCATGCGCTGGTAGCGCGCGACGATCTTTTCGGAATATTGCTGACCGAACAGGAAGCCACCGCCGCTCGGCAGGCAATCGCAAAGCGCTCGGACTGGCCTTGGTTGCCGGACTACGGTTTTCCTGTCGACGACGCGGGCTAAGTCCGCTACCGGAAATGCTGCGTTCGGCCAGAACGCCAAGCCATTTCCTGGCCTTCACTCTTCCAGATGATTTTTTTCTTCGGTGCCGTCAGCATCGCGACATCGCGATGCTGAAAATTTTGCATGCCTATGCTGCTTTAGATAAGTTTGACTCATAAAACAATATAGAAAATTCAACGCGACTCGATCACGATGAAGCACAGGTCAAATTTATCACGAGGTCAGACCCCAACCAGCAAGAGGAGAAAACTGTCATGCGTACCGATGTTCCATTTCGAACTTTATCGTCGCGAGCAACCTTGCTGGCACTCTTGCTTGGGATGACGATGGCGCTCGCCCATGCGCCCCTGCTGGCGCAGTCGATCCAGGCAGCGCCAGGCGCGCCGACCACGGCAGCGCAGCGCAGCGAGGCGCTCACGGCGGCGCGGCGCGACTTCGCCCAATTCGTCGCATCCAGCACCTCCCGCCATGCTGGCACGCTGCCAGCCGGCTTTCCACTCGACGTCAGCGACGTCCAGGACCTGAAGGATGCGCGCGTCGGCCATGGCTTCCAGATCTACACCGTCGATCCCCAAGACCTGGTCGCCGGCCGCTCCGACCTGAGCGCGATGGCCAAGCCGAGCCCGGTCTGGCGCTTCGTCCTCAACCTGCATGATCGCCCGATCGGCCTGGTCACGGTCGAGCAGGTCAACGGCCACTGGCAAGCCGTGGCGTTCGGCGCCAGCACGCTGGCTCAGGATGTCGAGGCGCTGATGGCCTTCCACGGCAATGCCGATCGCAGCAATCTGCGGTTTATCCGCATTTACCAGGCGCAGTCCGACTTTCTCGAGGTGGCGGCAAACGGCACGGCCCGCTTTGCGCCGCTGCATTCGGCGCGCCAGTCCCTGCAGATGCAGCAGCGCGCCGCCAAGGCAGGCAAGCCGGACGATGGCCTGATGGACGCCGCCGCCTTCCTCGATCCGCTGCGCGGCGCCGTCAAGGCCAACCTGGATGCGTTCCGCTAAGCGGCGCCCTCCCCTATCCCGACCGTGAAGGAATCTCTCATGCAATCATTCATGAAACGCGCCCTGTTGGGCGCAAGCTTGCTGCTGGCCATGCCGCTGGCCTTGGCCCAGTGGCGCACCTTGTACGTGCCCTTGGTCACCCAGGAACACAGCCAGTGGTGCTGGGCAGGATCGAGCAAGGCCGTGTTGAACTACTACAACAAGGTGCCTAGCCAGTGCCAGATCGTCAACTGGGCCTACGGTATCAACTACGCCTGTGGCAATACCGACTTCTGGTGGAACAGCAACGCCAACCAGCCCAACAGCATGTACGGCACCAGCGGCAGCGTGCAGAGCATCCTGTCCGCCTGGGGCGTCTCCAACACGGCCTACAACTGGGCGTCGTCGTGGGCTTCGGTGATGTGGGACATCAACGCCAACCGGCCGTTCGTGATGCGCTACGGCTGGACCAACGGCGGCGGCCACATCATCGTCGGCAGCGGCTACGACGCGAGCAACGGCCCGTATTGGGTCTACATCATGAATCCGTGGCCGGGCGAGGGCTGGACCTGGACCACCTACGACTCGGCGGTATCGGCATCGGACCACAAGTGGACGCATACCCAGCGCATGAACATCAACGGTTGAGCGACGGCCGTACTTTCCGAGGAAAACCCAATATGAAACGGAACATTTCACGCGCGGCCCTGCTGGCTCTGATGAGCGCGGCGCCGATGGCGGCGCATGCCACGCTGGCTTACACGGTGAGCTTCAACGACCCCTTGAATCTGGCGGCAGGCTATCGCTCACAGATCGACGCCCAATTGGGCGCCGCCGTGGCGGCCTGGGGCACTCACCTGGCCGGCAACGCCGACATCGACATCGAGGTGCGCATGTCGACCAATCTAGCGTACGCGTCGGGGCATTCCGCCACCTCGGCCTACGTGGGCGAGGCGGCCGGAGGCGCGTTGTGGGCGCAGGGCATGGCCTACAAGATCAGCAGCGGGATCGACCCGAACGGGAGCGCGCCGGACGTGATCCTGGATCTCAATCCGAACTACATGGCCAACACCCTGTGGTTTGATCCGAATCCGTATGCGCGCACGGCGGCCGTGCCGGGCAACCGCACCGATGCGGAATCGGTGTTCATCCACGAAATCGGCCACGCGCTGGCGTTCAACGGCTGGGGCGACCGCCTCACCGGGCGCACGCCGACCGGCTTTGGCATGTCGACCTGGGACCAGTATGTCAGCTACGACGGCGCCAATATGTTCTTCAACGGGCCGAACGCGATGCGCGTGTATGGCGCGCCGGTGCCTGTCACGTCGGGGAACAATTTTCACTTCGGTAATGCGCCGGCCAGCGGGCGCCCTGGCGCCGACCTGGTCAACGACCTGTTCAACGGTTGGGTGTTCTACAACGGACAGCGCTATGGCATCGGCGCGCTCGACGAGGCGGTGCTGGCCGACGTCGGCCTGACGCTGGCCAGCCCGGTGCCCGAACCGTCCGCGGGCGCGATGCTGTTATTGGGGCTGGCATGCTTGTGCGGCTGGCGTCACCAGACAAAAAATCACCGCCGTCAACGTTCGAGGCAACGCTCAATCTCGGCGATGGTCTTCGGCGCGCCATGACTGAGAACGTCGTGACCGTTGGCCGTGACCAGCACGTCATCCTCGATCCGTATCCCGATATGCCAGTACTGCTCCGGCACATCGGGCGCCGGCCGTATATAGATGCCAGGTTCCACCGTCATGGTCATGCCCGCTTGCAGGATGCGCGACGGCCGCCCGGCCGCGACGCTTCCCCCTTCAACCGCCTCGCCATAGTCGCCGACATCGTGCACATCCAGCCCGAGCCAGTGACTGGTCTTGCACATGAAGAAGCGCCGGTAGTCGCCATTCTCGATCACATCGTTGACCGAACCGTACTTGTTCTTGTCGAGCAGTCCGGTATCGAGCATCCCTTGCGCCAGCAAGCGCACCGCCGCCTCATGCGGATCGATGAATCGACTGCCCGGCTTGACTTCGGCGATCGCCGCCATCTGCGCCGCCAGCACTATCTCATACAGCATTTTCTGGGTACCGGAAAACTTCCCCGCAGCCGGATAGGTGCGGGTGATGTCCGCCGCATAGCTTTCATATTCGCAACCTGCATCGATCAACACCAGGTCGCCAGGCTGCAGCACGGTGGCGCCGGGATTGTGATGCAGCACGCAGGTATTCGCGCCGGCCGCCACAATGGACGGATAGGCCGGACCGGCGGCGCCGTGGTGGCGGAACGCGTGCAGCAACTCCGCCTCGATCTGATATTCGGTCATGCCGGGTCGAGTGCGGCGCATCGCCCGCACGTGCGCCTCGGCGGAAATGTCAGCGGCCCGGCGCATGCTGGCCAGTTCGCTGCCATCCTTCACCACACGCATCTCGTTCAACAGCAGCTGGACGTCGTAGATCGCGGCAGGAGGCCTGACGCCCGAGCGGGCTTGTCCACGCAGCGCATGCAGCCAGGAGGCGACCCGCGCATCCCATCCGGCGTCCTGCCCCAGGCAAAAGTACAGCGCCGGCGCGCCGGCCAGCAATGCCGGCATCCGCTGTTCCAGCGTCGTGATCGGAAAGGCGGCATCAAAGCCGAAGACGGCGCGGGCGCCTTCCGGGCCATGCCGAAATCCATGCCACAGCTCTGTTTCAGGGTCTTTTTCCCGGCAAAACAAGATGCATTGCGCGCGCGCGCCGGGACTGGGATCGACTGCCAGCACGATCAGCGCATCGAGCTCTTCAAAGCCGGACAGATAGTAAAAATAGCTGTCGTGGCGAAATGGATACTCGACGTCGCCGTTGCGCAGCCCTTCCCGCGCGGTCGGGATCACGGCGACACCACCGCCATTGCTGCGCATGTGCTCGACGAGGCGGGCACGTCTGTTTGCGAACTGATGCATTCGAACTCCTTTCAAAATAAAGTGGGCTTCAGGTGCGCGCGAGCGGCCAGCGCCGCCAGCGCCAGCCGGCGCCGACACCCAGGCCCGCCATCACGATCATCCCCATGCCGGCGGCCTGGAACACCCCTGGCCGGTGACCGTAGAATAGAAAGTCAACGCCTACCGCCGCCGCCGGGTAGATGAACGTCAAGACCGCCACCGATGCGGTGGCCATTTTCGGCAAGGCGCCATAAATCAGCACGTAGGCGAGCGCCGTGGGTATCACGCCCAGTCCCGCCATCCAGCCCCACTGCGCCGGACGGATGCCGGAGGCCGGGATCGAGACGAACGCCGCCAGCGCGACGATGCCAACCGAGCAATGTATCAGCGCGATCAGCGGCGGCGGCATGCCGCGCATCGACTTGGTGGTCAGTGTCACGCCGGCATATGCCAACGCTCCCAGCAATGCGCAGGCGATGCCAGGCACAGCGCCACTCGACGCCGGCGACGCGCCGCCGGTCCAGCCACACGCCAGTATCAGGCCGATGAAACCCACGGCTATCCATGCCAACTGGTGGGCCGCGATCCTTTCCCGGAACAGCAGCGCGGCGAGGGCCAGCACGAAGAAAGGCTGGACATGAAACACGATGGTGGCGACGGCGATGCCGACGCGCCCGATCGATTCAAAGAACACTACCCAGTTGAGCACCATCAGCACGCCGCTGAACAGCGCCCGCCTGACATTCCCCGCTGCGAAATGGGGACGCCTGAACAGTCCCTCCCGCCAGCAAAACAGCGTCAGCGCCAGCGCGCCGAAGACGCAGCGGAAAAATGCGGTGGTGACGGAATCGAGTGCAAGCTCACGCACAAAAATGCCCAGCGTGGCCAACATCAGCATTGCGCCGACATAGCACCACGCTGCATGCCCCGCCTGGTTCGCACGCCGATTCATCTCCGCCATGGGGTACTCCGATCAATGATTTACGCTATGATCGTTGTTTAGTTTTATTTATACAAACTACTTAAAATTAACTATTTCATTCGATTATATGAATCATGACGTTTCCTGAACTGAATCTCAACCAGCTACGTACCTTTGTCGCGGCGGCCGAAGGCTTGAGCTTCATCGGCGCGGCCGAAACCATGCATCGCTCGCAAGCGGCGGTGAGCATGCAAATCATGAAACTGGAAGCCGCGGTCGGCCAGCCCTTGTTCGAGCGGCATACCCGGCGCATTGTCCTGACCCGCGCCGGCGACACCTTGCTGCACTATGCGCGCCAGTTGCTGCAGCTGGAACAAGAGACGATGGCGGCGTTGCGCAAACAGGAAGTCGTCGGCCGCGTCGTGCTGGGGGCGCCGGACGATTACGTCGCGTCGCTGTTGCCGCCCTTGCTGGAGCGATTTTCAAGAATGTTCGCAAAAGTCGAGATCGAACTGGTTTGCCTGCAAAGCATTTTGCTCGAACCCATGCTGCGCAAGGGGACGATCGATCTGGCCTTCGTCACCCGCGGCGCCGGCCTGGATGGCCAGTTCGTCCGGCGCGAACCGATGGTATGGGTGGGGTCGCAGCGCCACGCGGCCTGGAAGAAAACGCCGCTCCCGATCGCACTCTACGAAAAGGGCTGTGTCGCGCGCGAACACACGTTGGCGGCGTTGGAAGGAATGGCGCGGCCGTTCCACGCCACCTACAGCAGTCCCAGCTTGCTGGGCATACTGGCCATGGTCGACGCTGGACTGGCTGTCGCCGCGCTGGCGGAGTGTAGCGTACCAGCGCATTTGCAGCGCTTGGGGAAAGCGGAAGGATTCTCCCCCATCACGCCGCTCGAGATTGTCCTGATCAAAGGCCGGCAGAACAGCTCACCGGCCGCCGCATGCCTGGCCAACGAAATCATGGCGGCATTCGGCGTATCGGAGCGTCTGTCCGCATAGGACCATCTGCGGCGCCGTCTAGCCCGCGCCTTCGTCGACGGCAGCCAGCGCCAGCACCGCCATCGTCCGTATCCCCTGGTACGACTTGGCGGACGCGATAAACCTGCCGTTGTGGCAGAAGCCCGCATCCGCCACGCCGGTGACCGCCGCCAGCTCGGCATCGCGCAGCCCCGCCCACGCTTCCGGCAAGTCGGCCCGCGCGTCGAAACTCTCCGGGCTGACCGAGACCGTGTGCAACATGTGGCGTTGCTCGGCGACGTTATGGCTGATGACGAACAGCACCTTCGGCATTTCCTTGCGCACCACCTGGCTCCACGGCAGCGCGCCGTTTTTCAGGAACAGGACTCTGCCGCCTTCGAGCGCCTCCCCTTGCCGCACTTGCTCCAGCGCGAGCAAGGCGCCCAGCCGGTATTTGACGGCATTGACCATGACGTCGGTCAGCACCGCCATCGCGCGGCGGAACTGGTCCAGGCGGTAGGCGTCGGCCGCCTCGCCGTAGCCCAGCCTTTGCTCGTCGAGCCAGTTGGTGTTGTAGCCCGAGATCACCGCCGACAGGCCATAGCCGCCCGGCGCGCTCTTGGCCGCCCCCACGTCCGACAGATCGAGGTACTGCACCACGTCCGCATCGATGCCGTAGGCCATTTCCCGCGCCTTATCGTCCGACAACTGGTGCCCGTCGTGCGCCAGGGCCAGCGCCGCGACGCAGCGCGCGCCATACTCGCGCCAGACCAGGCCGGCGCTGGCGTACGGCACGCCGCTTTGCCGTGCACCGCTGAAGCCCTTTTGATGGTGGTCGAAGCGGCCGGTGGCCGGGTCCCAGATGCCGCCGACGTCGACGGCAAAGTCGGCCGCCTCGATGGCGGCCGGTTCGCGCGTCCGGATAATGTCCGCGTCGGGGAATAATATCTTCAGTACGGCGACCGCCCACGCGTCGTCCGCGTGAAACTTACCGCTATGTGTCGCTATGATCATGCCTGGTCCTATCGTTGAAACGACCGCCATGATATACCGTCAGCCGCTTAAAGCGAGCGCGCCAGCCAGGCCGCGGTCAGGTCCAGCACCCGTTGCGGCGCTTCGCTGCCGGGCTCGAAGACATTGAACACATGATCGGCGTCGCCGATCAGCGCGGCCTCCTTGCGCTTGCCCGGTGCGATCTTCAGCAACTGGGCGTCGCGCTGCGGCAGGAAATCCCTGCTGCCGCGGATAGTCAGGAAGGCGCCTGGATAGCTGGCCAGCGACTGGTCCAGGTCGACGCCGCGAAAACTTTCATAGTACTCGCGCTTGGTCGTGATGCTCTTCCAGCCGGGGACGACGTCGGTGGCGGTGCCTTCGCGCAGCGCTTTCTGGGCCACCGGATTGGCGCTCATCTGCGTGTATTGTTCGCCGCTCGGCGCCGACCACAGCACCATGCTGCGGAACCAGCCCGGATGCTGCCCGCCCACTACCAGCGCGGTGCTCGCGCCCAGGCTCCAGCCCAGCACCGCGCTGCGGCCAGCGTCGACCCCATGCTGTGCCAGCAAAAAGGCATGGGCCGCTTCGGTGTCGGCCACGCGCGTCTGCAGCGTCGATTCGATGTTGCTGCGCATGCGATCGCCTTCGCCGCGAAAGTTGATGCGCAAGGAGGCGATGCCCATTGTCGCGAGCTGCCCGGCCATGCGCTTGCTGAGGTCGCCGGCGCCGTCCATATCGTCGGCAAAGCCGTGCAGCATCAGCACCGCGCGGCCGTCCCATGCGCCATCCGGGGTGAGCCAGGCGCCGCTGACTTCGGGGGCAACGGCCACCCGCTGTTCGGCGGCTTGCGAGAGCGACGTGGCGCTGCACAGACATAGCAATAGCACGCCGCGTTTGAACAGCGCGGTGTAAGGACGGAGGCGCACGAGGGAATCCTGGAGGGTAAATGGGAAGACGGGTCGCAGCCGGCCTACTCGGCGGCCAGCTTGCGGGCCAGCCGGTAAAGGAACTGCTGACCTTCATAGACCGATTTTACCGGCACGCTTTCGTTCAGTCCATGCATATTGCCCCGGTCGGCGCCGACGAAGATGCCGGTGACGCCGTACGTCCAGATGCCGGCGCTGTTAAGGAATCGCCCGTCGCTGCCCGCCACGAACAGCGTCGGCAGCAGCGGCGTGCCGGGCCACAGCTCGGCCGCCACGGCGGCGATGGCTTGCATCAGTTGCGGATTGATCGGCGGCGTGGGCGCCACCAGCGCCATCCCGATGGGCGTCAGCTTGATTTTCGGATTGTCCAGCACGCGCGCCAGGGTCTGCTGCACTTCTTCCTGCGATTCACCCGGCAAGATGCGGCAGTTGACGACGGCGTGGGCGCGCTGCGGCAGGGCGTTGGCGGCGTGGCCGGCGTCGACCTGGGTGGCGACGCAGGTCGTGCGCAGCATGGCGTGGTAGTTGGGATCGGCCTGCGCCAGCCGCATCGCCGCGTCGGCGTCCGGTGGCTGGCGCAGGGTGGCTTGCATGTCGGCTGCCAGCGGACCGCTTTCCAATTGGCTGAGCTGCTCGAAATAGGCGCGCGTCGACGGCAGCAGGTGCAGCGGGAATTGCCAGCGCGCCAGCCGCGACAGGCCGTCGGCCAGATGATAGATGGCGTTGTCATCGACCGGCAGCGAACTGTGGCCGCCGGCATTGACCACGTCCAGATCGTAGGACTGGGTCGCCTTCTCGCCGATTTGCACGCCGAGGGCGACCCGCTTGCCATGCGCGTCCAGCATGCCGTAGGCGCCCTCGTTGATCGCCAGTTCCGCGTCGATCAGCGGGCGATGGTGCTTCAACAGATAGTCGACGCCGCGAAAGTCCAGCCTGGCCAATTCCTCATCGCAGGTCAGCGCCAGGATGACATTGCGCCTGAGCGGAACTTGCTCGCGTTTCAAGCGCAGCATCGTCACGACCAGGGCGGCAGCCATGGCCTTGTCGTCGATGACGCCGCGCCCGTAGAAAGTGCCGTTTTCTTCGATCAGCTTGAAGGGATCGCGTGTCCAGTCGGCGCGTTTGGCCTCGACCACGTCGAGATGCGCCAGCAGCAGCAGCGGGCGGCGCGTGCCGTCGCCTTTGAGCGTGGCCACCAGGTTGCCTTTTCGCGGGCCGCCTGGCGGCACGATCAACTGCAACTCCGATGCGCCGTAGCCGCCCGCCTTGAGCCGAAGCGCCATGGCCTGCGCCGCGTCGGTGCAACTGCCGGCTGAATCGGTGGTGTCGATTTCCACCAGCTGCTGAAAAATGTCGCGCATCTGCTGGTGCTCGGCCGGCAGCTGCGCATGGGCGAGGCGACAGCACGCCACCAGCGCGGCAATGAGAAGGCGCTCAAGCATGGCGTAGCGCGCGCGGCTCATTGCCGGTCCAACGTCGCAGCGCCTCGTATCAGGGTCACCTTGCCAATCCTGCCGTCATTGACCTCGTAGATGGCGATCGCTTCCACCCGGCCCGGACCGCCGGCTTGGGTGTTGGTGATTTGTTCGTAGTCGATGACCACGTTGCCCATGACGATACGCTTGTCCACCGTGGCATGCAGGCGGGCATCGTTGAAGCGCTTCGTTGCATAGAACTCCTGGATTTGCGCCGCGCCTTTCATCAGCGGTTTGGCCGGAAATTCATACACCTCCGCATTCGGGTCATAGGTCGCCATGAAGGCCTGGATGTCGTGGGCGTTATACGCGTTCAATTGCTGCTGGACTATGGCTTGCGCATCGGCGGCCGTCGACGGCGCCGCGCCGGCCAGGCCAGCAAAAAAAAACATCGATCCAGCTACCCTGCGCTTAAGTTGTGTCATGTCATATCCCTCTTTTTTAGTTGTGTGCATCCGCCGATACCGCCGGCACGCCATCCGGTGCAACGCGGGCGCCGAGCATGCGCATCACCTCCATCAGGGTATTGCAGCGGACGCGCATGGCGTCGGCCTCGGCCTCGGCACGGGCCAGGTTGGATTTGAGCGCCTCGTTATCGAGCGCCGCCAGGTCCAGTCCGATCTGGTGCACCGCGTAGTCCAGCACGTCCAATTCATCGGCGCGATATGCCACGCCGCCGGGCTTGGCGTCGAGCAGGACGAAACCTCGCAACTCGCCCCGATGCAGCAAGCCCACGGCCAGTTCGCCAGGCTGTGTGCTCAAGGTTTCCGCCACGAGCAAGGGTTTGCGACTTTCAGCCAACGCCGTCGCCAGCGGATCGTTGACATCGATGGCCAGACCGCCAGCGCTGACAAACGACTCCGCCTTGAGCCGGTACAAGCGGGCTTGGGTGCCGGAAAAACGTTCCAACGCGAGCGTCGTCTGCTCGATCAGCGCGCGGCGCGAACGGACATGAGCCGCTTCCCGCACGAACTGACGCAAGGCGTTTTCCGCCTGATGCCAGGCCTGGAAAAAGAGGCGTTCGATCCAATGCTCGACGCCATGCCGCAACCGGTGAAACGCCAGGTACACGCCGAGCGCGATGGCGCCGTCGAGCAAGACATTTTTCTCCCGGCCGTCGACGTGGACCACATGCCCGACCAGCCATTCGACCAGGCCGAAGGTGATCAGCAACAGGAGGCTGGTGACCGAATAGACCAGCGTGCGGTTGATGGCGACGCCGAAGTCGAAGATGCGGTGGCGCAGCACCGCATAGGTCAGCATGCTGAACACGACCGACCATACCAGGCCGTTGACGATATTCCAGCTCGACGTGAAACTGCCAATCTGCAACTCGAACGGCGGCCACTGCACGAAGATGTCGGCCAGGTAGCCGACGGAGAGCACCAGCAGCAACCAGCCAAACCGCACCCGCAACGGCCCCTTGTTTTCCCACCATCCAGCCGCCAGGGCCGCCAACAGCACCAGCCCTTCGACCAGCCTGTTGGTCGTGAACACGCGCCCCGTCCATGCCGACTCGTACAGATCCGTGTGCTTGGCCACCATCAAGGCCGTTGCCACGGCTGCCAGCGCATACAGCAGCCAGCGCTGGCGAAACAGCAATCCACGCACGCCGCGCGGCTGGTCGTCCGGGTAGCGCAAGGCGAACAATGGCAGCAGCGGTCCCAGCGCCCAAAACAGCAACATCCATGGCAGCCACAGCATCATGCGCAATGCCCCCGGGGGCGTGAAATTGACGTAATTGGCCAGCGTGCCCAATACCAGGTAGATCGACAGCAGCCGGTAGCACTTGCCGTCAGGCTTGCGCAGGCCGGTGAGCAGGCCCAGTGCCAGCCCCAGCCACATGGCGGCCCAAACCAGCACATAGCCCGTGATATCGCTGCTGGTGAACGGCGTTTCGGTGGCGGTGATCATCAGGTGGCTGGGGGCGGCGCCGTGAAACAAGGTCACGCCCACGATATCGCCGGGCGTGCGCACCGTCTTGCGGGCGGTGTTGTCGTCAAAGGCCAGGACGTCGCCGGCGACGGCGCCGGCCAGCGCCAGCTGCGAACCCGGCACCAGGCTGTCGATGACACGCCGGTGCCCGCCGTTGGCATAGCCATCGTGGCCTGAATAACCCAGGCTGCCCTGCGTGCCCCTGGCCAGCGCGGGGATGCCGTGCGCCATCTCCACGCATATCGTCAGTGCGGCAAAAGCGGCCAACAGGGATATCAACAGCTTCCAGTGTTTGCCTTGCATGCGGCTTCTCCGGGAAAGTTCGCCTGCCATTCAAGTCTTACTTGCTCGCTTCCACGCCGGCGCGGGCAATCTGGCCGTCCTGGCTGCTGGCCCCGCCCGAGACGCCGATCGCGCCGACCACCTTGCCATTGACCAGGATCGGCTCGCCCCCCTCGATCATCAGCAGATCCGGCAAACTGAGCAGCGCATTGCGGCCAGCGGCGACGCCGTCTTCCAGGGCCTTGCTGGGGCGGCGCATCGTGGCTGCGGTGCGCGCCTTCTGCAATGCGAAATTCGGGCTGGCCGTCATGGTATCGTCCAGCACTTCGAGATACACCGGCGTGCCGTGGGTATCGACCACGGCGACCGCCACCGACAGTTTCAGCCGCCTGGCTTCGGCGACCGCGCCGGCGGCTGCGCGCTTGGCCAGCTCGAGCGCAATCGGCGCCCCATAACTTGCTTGCTGGGCCAGCGCGGGTTGCGCCAGCAGGCCGATACACAGGGAGGCTAAAAGCAAACGCCAGTGTGCCATGGGAGGTACTCCTCAATCGTCGCGTTAAAGGGTGGGAAAAAGACATTGCAAAGATGCCACAGATCCCTACCGCCGGCGTCGCATCGCGCGCCACCCGGACTTGCAATGCGCGACAAGGCTAGTGCCGCAGCTCCGACGCCGTCACGCCCAGCCGGGCCTTGAACTGGCGGTAGAAGGTGGCCAGCGAATCGAAGCCGCAGCACAAGGCGATCTCGGTAATCGACAGCTCCGGGCGCGTCAGGACCAGGACCCGGGCGCGTTCAATCCGCCGCTGCCGGATCGCGTCGGCAACGCTGTGGCCCGCGCCTTCGAAGGCGCGGTGCAATTGGCGCAGCGAGACGCCCAGGTTCAGCGCGATAGCGGTGGGCGTCAACATGGGCGATTCCAGATGGCTGTCGATATATTTCAGGGCGAGCGCCAGGCGCTCCTGCTCCACCACGCGGGCCAGTTCCTCCGGCGCCCGTGGCGCACACGCCAGCGCCCCCGCCAGCAATTGGTCCAGCGCGCGCAGCGCGGCGGCGGCGGCCGGTGCGTCCATCCGCGGCAACTCCTGGCTCAGGCCGGTCAGGTAGGATGTCAGCAGGCCACTCAAGGGCGTATCCGGCCGCACCTGCTGGAAGCCGCCGTGCTGGATGGCCGGGGCGGAAAACGCCAGCAGGTGTTCCGGTATGCTCAGCGCGTGGAAGCGCCAGTCCTGGCCTGGGGCGGCAACGCCCTTGTAGACCGCGTCCTGGCTGCCGACCACCACCGATCCGGGCGCCGTGACGAATTGCTCGCCCTTGGCATTCTCGAAGCCGCTGCCGCCCTGCTTGATCAAATACACCAGCAGATTATTGGAGGGCGCCGCCCTGGCGCGCGCCCGGTTGCGCTCGACCATGCTCCATGACGTGTTCACCTCCATCACGCCGGCCAGCGCGCCGCGCGCGATGTGGATGTCGGCCGACACCGCCGCCGGCACGGCATCACCCAGGTTGACGTCCAGGTTGAAGTAGTGCGCGGCCGTGTCACGAACCAGTGCGACACGTCGCTCGCCGTGCAAATCATGGGTTGAAACGCAGGATACAGTCAGCATCGCCGGCTCACATAGGCAAGAGTAATACTGCGAGGATAGCGCAGTTTCCGCCCTATTGATTAACCTTCCCCGGCAGCGACAAGTCGCCCGAGGCAATCTTGAACACGTCGGCGACACACAGCAGCGGCGCGTGGACGCTGGCGTTGACGCGCAAGCCCGCCGTCACGCCATCGAAACGGGCTGTGCTGAGCACGCCGATGTCGTCAAACGGCACCCGCACCTCCAGGCTGTCGTCCTTGAACACCGGCGCCCAGCCAGGGCTGTCGATCAGGATCGGCAAGCCGGGCCAGGTCTTGGGCAGCTTGGGCTTGCTGCCGGCCGGGATGTCGACCACCTTCAGCGCCCCCTTGCCGCAGCTATCGTCGTTTTGCAGCACCACCCAGTGCGAGTGCCAGGCGCCCAGCGGCGCCGGGAACAAGGGCGTGTCGTCGAAGTCCGGATGCGAGGTCACCGCCAGGGCCAGGATGCCGCTCTTGGCTTCAAAGCCCACCACCGAGGGATCGAGCGTGGTCGGCCAGACATAGCTGAAGACCCGGCTGCCGGCCAGCGCGCCCGTCGCGGCAGGCTTGCTGGCCCCGGCGTTGCCCGTGACGGCGAGGTGGAAGGTGGCGACATTGCCTTCGGTGCTGATCTTGGCATGCACGATGTCGAACGGCGCGGTGACGGCCTGGTTGCCTGCCGCCTGGATGCCTAGTCGGTGGCTGTCGTGCGCGGCGGCGCCGACCGAAACGGACCAGCACAGTGCCAGCGAGGTGAGCATCAATACGTTCTTTTTCATATGGTTCTCCAGGAATTGAATGGTTGGGAACCTGCAGTATGCTGACGCCGGGCGTACAATTGGATACCAATTGTTCACGATACATACCAATTCATACAATATGACGCCGCCAACCATCGACCGCCTTTCCGGCCTGCTCGAACATTTCCGGGTGCGGGCCCGCTTGTCCTATTCCGGCACGCTGTGCGGCTTGCAGCGCTTCGACGCCGCCGGCGGCCACGGCTACCTGCATGTGCTGCGGCGCGGCAGCCTGGAAGTGAGCCATCCGGGCGAGGCCAGCCTGCCGGTCCGCATGGTGCTGAGCGAGCCAACGCTGCTGTTCTACCCGCGCCCGGCCCATCATTGGTTTCACAATCCGCCGCTCGACGGCGCCGACTTCACCTGCGCGACGGTGAATTTCGAGGGCGGGCCGGCCAACCCGCTGGCGCGCGCCCTGCCGGCGCTGATCGCCTTGCCGCTGGCGCGCATCGATGGCCTGGAGGCGGCGTTGGCGCTGCTGTTCGCCGAAACGGAGCGGGCGCGCTGCGGCCAGCCTTTGTTGGCCGATCGCCTGTTTGAAGTGGTCTTGATCCAGCTGCTGCGCTGGCTGCTCGATCACCCGCAGGAAGCCGGCATCCAGGCGGGGATGATCATGGGCTTGTCCGATCCGCGCCTGGCGCGCGCGCTGGTGGCGATGCACCGTGGTCCGTCCGAGGCGTGGCCGGTGGAACGCATGGCGCTCTGCGCCGGCATGTCGCGCACCGCGTTTTCCAACCTGTTCCGCCAGGTGCTGGGACAAACGCCGGCCGACTATCTGACCGACTGGCGCATCGCGCTGGCGCAGGCCGGCTTGAGCGGCGGGCGTTCGATCGCCGTGCTGGCCGGCGAGCTGGGCTACGCCAACGCGTCGGCGCTGTCGCGCACGTTCGCGGCGCGCACCGGCCACTCGCCGCGCGCATGGCTGCAACAGCATGGGCAGCGCCTGGCGGGCGCGCATGCTATCAGCGCAGGGTACTCGGCGTCACGCCAAACTCGCGCTTGATCAATTTGCGCAGGGCGGTGCTGTCCTGATACCCGACCTGCGCCGCGACCGCTTCGATCGAGAGCGACGTCGTTTCCAGCAGATGGGCGGCGCGCGACAAGCGGCGCCGTTGAATGAACTTGATCGGCGAGACGCCGGTCGCCGCCTCGATGCGCCGCGCCAGCGTCTTGGGCGACAGCGCCAGTGCCGACGACAGCGCCGTCACCGTCATCGGCTGCGCCAGACGCGCGTCGATCCAGCGCTCCGCCGCGATCACCGCCGGGTCTTCATGCTCCAGGTGGTCGCGCATCATGTAGCGCGCCTGCGACGCACGCTGGTCGATCAGCAAATAGCGCGAACACCAATGCGCCACCGACTCGCCAAACACCTCCGACACGATGGCCAGCATCAAATCCAGCTGCGACAAGGCCGCGCCCGCCGTCAGGCACGGTCCGTCGCGCACCAGCATGCGCGCTTCGTCGAGCGTCACCGCCGGATAACGGGCGCGGAACGCCGGGGCCAGCCACCATGCCGTGGTCGCCTTGCGGCCGTCGAGCAGGCCGGCCTGCGCCAGCAGAAACACCGCACTGCATGAGGCCGCAATCCTGGTCTTGCCGGTTCCCGCCGCAGCCAGCCAGGCCATCGCCTGTCTGGTATCGCTGCGCGCAAAACCGTCGCTCAGCGCCTGGTCCGAGCGGTGGCCCAGGCCTGGAACAATGATCCAGTCCGACACGCCCTGGCCTGCGGTCTTGAACTGGAGGTCGGCCTTCATCCGCATGCCGGCGCCGGTCGTGACGTGGGCCTTGGCGGCGATGGTCCGGACCTGCACTGCGGGCGCACCGCTGCGCGCCGCAAGTATCGACTGCGCCGCATGCAAGGTATCGAGCGTAATCGACAAGCTGCTGTCGAACACGCCGTCCAACACCAGAACCGTGATGATCTTCATTTGTCTATTTTGACATAAAAAATGTCAAATATGATACTTCACCGCCAAGCTTCGAAACGCCAGACTGTGGCCTTCTACCCAAGGAGACCATCTTGTTAATTAAACACATCAAGCTCTACCATTCCCCGGCCAGCCGCAGCACCCGCATCAAGTGGATGTTGCACGAAGTCGTAGGCAATGCCTTTGAGGTCGAGAAAATAGACCTGAGCGGCGCCGTGCAGTATTCCGCCGAGTTCCTGCGCCTGAATCCCAACCACAATGTGCCGGTGCTGGAGATTAGCTGGGACAACGGCGCAACGCAGCGCATGCTCGAGAGCGCCGCCATGGTCGCCTTTCTGGCGGACGCGTACCCGGACGCCGCGCTGGCGCCCGCCCCGGCGGCATCGCCGGAGCGGGCCGACTATCTGCAGATGCTGCATTTCGGATCGACCTGGGTGGACATGATGCTGTGGCAAATTCGCGCCCACGAGCATGTCTTGCCGGTCACGGAGCGCGACCCGCGCACGGTGGCGCGCTACCGCAAGAAGTTTCGCGAGGAGATAGAACCGCAGCTGCTTGCGCGGCTGGAGCGGGCGCCGTATATCTGCGGGCAGGCATTTACAGCGGCCGATTACATCGTCGGGCACGCTGTTTTCTGGGCGCGCGGCTATGGCTTGTGCGGCGACGAGATCTTCCAGCGCTACCTCGCGCTCATCGCGAAGCGGCCGGCGTTTGGCGCCGCATTCGCGGACGCGCGCGAATTTGTGCTCGACGCCACCGATCTGCCCCTCTCGCAGCGTTTTACCGGGTAAGTCCGCTATGTACTGAACCGCACGGACCAGCACGGCAGGTCGGCGCATGCTGCATTCAGACCACCGCATGCCGCGGCGCAGTCACCTGGCGCCACCGGCGCCACCGGCCAGACCGGCGACACCGTGATCGTCGTCCCGCAACGCTAATCCCACCGGCGGCGGCGTCCAGGCGACGCTGTCCCAAACAGGGCTGCCCAGTGCAAACTGGCCAGCCCTTTTTTGCGTCCGTCGAAAAATTACTGCCAAAACCGCAACATTCCTCGATATTCCAGCATATTCACCTTCTCATTCATGGGTGCATCCCCAAGAATATGCCCACACCATTTGAAAAAGGCCCCCCCGCGATGAATTTTGGCGAGCGACTCAAGCAAATCAGAACGGAAAGAAATCTCACGCAGCCGCCGATGTCGGCCGCCATCGGCATCGAGCAGTCCTAGCTGTCCAAGCTGGAAAACGATAAATCGCAGCCTTCGGCCGACATGTTCAGCGCCATCGTCACCGCCTTGGACCTCGACGCCAG
The DNA here is from genome assembly GCF_019166075.1 of Duganella violaceipulchra. NCBI lineage: Bacteria > Pseudomonadati > Pseudomonadota > Betaproteobacteria > Burkholderiales > Oxalobacteraceae > Duganella > Duganella violaceipulchra. The sequence goes on from NZ_JAHTGR010000005.1 coordinate 84,694, forward strand.
GGAATTCCTGAGCGGTATCAACAAGCATGTCCTGCACACCTCGCTGCGCCACATCCCCGAGGTCAGCCAATTCCTGAATGGCGCCGTCACCCAGCGCGTCCATGACGCGCGCACATGGCTGTTCGGCGCCGCCGCCGCCGGCGCCCTCGGGTTTGCGCTGATGCTGGCCGCCAACGACGGCATTTTCTCGTCCAATCATCGCTACAAATACGTCTCGAAAGGCGTGCTGCTCAAAAATGAATCGGACACCATTTTTGAGCAGTTCGAAAAAATCCAGGACCTGAGGCTGGCCGCGAACACCATCAGCCGCGAGGAACGCGCCCGCTTGCTGGCGGAGTTCGAATCCGAGCGGGTCAAGCTGACGACGCTGGAAACCCGGGACAACCGGGGCAGCGTGTTCTTCGAGAGCGCCGGCAACGGCCGGCGCACGTTCGAACTGGCCGAGGTGCACTACGAGCATTCGCCGCTCAACCGGGTTTTGCAATACCTGGACGGGCTGCTGGCATTCTGCGGCGCGCTGACTGTGGTGCTGGAATGGCGCATGCGCAAAGCCAGCGCGGCGATCAAAAACGATTTGAAATAACCCAAGGAGAGGCACAGTGTCGCAAATCAGAACATTCCTGGCGGGTGCCACCACGATGGCCAGCGCGCTGGCGGCGGTATTTTTCCTGGCCGGGGCCAGGGAACCGATCCGGCACGAGAAATTCGACGAGATCACGGTCGGCCGTATCAACATCGTTGAACCGGACGGCACCAAGCGCATCGTCATTTCCAACAAGGCGCAGTTCCCCGGCGACTTCATGCAGGGCAAGGAAGGCGCCCGGCCCGATCGCAACAGCTTTGCGGGCATGCTGTTCATCAACGAGGAAGGCACCGAGAACGGCGGCTTGATCCAGAAAGGCGGCATCGGCGCCGACGGCAAGATTTCTTCCGGCTTGTCGCTGACCTTCGACCGCTTCCGCCAGGACCAGGCCCTGCAATTGTTGAACCACGACGGCGCGAGCCATCAGCAGACCGTCATCAAGATCAACGACGTTCCCCTTTATACGGTCACCTCGCTGGCGGACAACAAGCGCTTTCACGAGGCGGCCGACAAGTTGCCGCCCTCCGAGCGGCAAGCCTATTGGCAGCAACTGAACCAACAGGGCCGCCTGGGCAACAACCGCATCTGGTTGGGCAGCACCGGCGACAAAGGCGCGGCCTTGCAACTGAACGACGCTCAAGGCCGGGTTCGCATGAAGCTGGTGGTCAGCGCCGAGGGCAATGCCGAGATCCAGATGCTGGACGAGGCAGGCAAAGTCAGCAAGACGATCTCGCCGACGTCCAAGGAATAGCGTCCTCGTTGTCGGGAACGGTGACCGGCCAGCCAACTTACAACTGGCGCGCCGACCGCGATCAGTGTCGCATCTGTCAATATCCTGGCTGCGGCCTGTGCTTGCAAGGGTTCATCCTGGACAACAGCCCGAACGAGGACGTTCGTATCGACCGTTACCTTCATGTGTTGTCGGCCCAGCCTTGTTCGGACGCCTCGCTGATTTCTTCCAGGGTCGCGACTTTCTTTGTCCGCTCGGCGAGCAGGCCAACAAACCCGGCTATCGTTCCATCTGGCTGGGCGGCCTTAAGTATGCCTCTTGCATTCGGCAACAAGTCGAGCTCGATTTTATCGCCGGGCCTGATGCCCAAATGCTGCAGCACTTCCTTCTTCAGCGTAACTTGCCCGCGCGCAGTAACAATCAATACCGCCATGATGTCGTCCTCGTCGTCTGATGCATCAAAGTGTAATGCAATTTCACCTTGCATTCAAACGCAGGCCCCGCGGCGGCCAAGTTACTGCGACGCCTACCCGGCCACACCCACGCCGGAAGCCAAGCGCACTTCCCGATCGATGATGTTTGAATGGACGCGGTTGCGTCCCAGCGATTTGGCCCGGTACAGCGCCTGGTCGGCAGCCTTGACGAGATCGAGCGGCTCGGTCTCGAAGCGCACCGGCGCGAAGGCTTCGACCCCGGCGCTGACCGTCACGTGCCCGGTGGCGCTGCCGGGATGCTTGATGTTCAGTTCCGCGATCGCCGCGCGGATGGTTTCGCCGACCGCCAGCGCCCCGGCCACATCCGTCCCCGGCAACAGCACCGCCAGCTCCTCGCCGCCGTAGCGCGCGGCGATGTCGCCGGGCCGGTGCTTGCAGTCGGCGATCACTTTGCTGATCGCCCTCAGGCACTCGTCGCCGGCGGCATGGCCGAAGATATCGTTGTACTGTTTGAAGGAATCGACATCGATCATGATCAGCGCCAGCGAGTTGGCGCCGCGCATCGCCCGGCTGAATTCGTTCTTCAACGAGGCATCAAAATGGCGGCGGTTGGACAGGCCGGTCAAGCCATCCTGCATCGCCAGGCGCTCCAGCGTTTGATTCAGCGTCACCAGCGAATTGCGCGCACGCACCAGTTCCGCCTCCGCCCGTGTCCGCAGATTAATCTGCCGCACCAGCCGGATTCCCAGCAGGCAGATCGCCAGCACCAGGATGACCACGGCGCCGCTGTAGAAATAGGCATCGGCCCGCCATTGCGCCAGCACTTCATCCCTGGACAAGGCGGCCGAGATCACCAGCGGATAGGCTTCCAGGCGCCGGTAGCTGTTTATCCGCGTCACGCCGTCCTGCGCCGAGGTGAACGTGACGGTGCCGACCGAGGCCCTGGGCAAGTAATCATGGAACAGCGGCAGCTTGGAAATGTCCCGGCCCAGCGATTTCTCGTTAAACGGGCGGCGCACCAGCATGATGCCGTCATCCAGCACCAGCTGAATGGCGCCATCCTGGCCGATTTTGAAACGCTGGAAGAATTTCTGGAAATAGTCCATATTGATGGTCGCCAACACCACCCCGCCAAAGGCGCCGTCCGCCTGATTGAAACGGCGCGACACCGTGACTATCCAATCCCCGGTTGATTTGCTGCGCACGGGCGGGCCGATATGCGCGCCCCGGTCCGCATGCTCCCGGTGGTAGATGAAATACTCGCGATCCGAGTTGTTTTTACCCTTCAGCAGCACGGCTTGGGAATTGACCAGCCAGCGGCCATCGGCGCCGTAAACAAACAAGCCGTGCAGCTGCGGCAACTCCGCAACCCGGTGCTCCAGCAGGGTATGGAAGCGGTCGAGCTCAAGCTCCAGCTTGCCGTCATTTTCAAGCCGCTCCACCAGTCCGACCAGGACCGTATCGGCTTCCTTGATGGTGTCATAGGCATGCTGCCCCAGGGCTTCCGCGAGGTTGGCGGCGGCGACTTCCGATTCGCCCAGTTGCACGCTGCGGGCGTGCGCGGTCAGCCATACATGGATGCCGATCAGCGAGCTGCACACCAGGACCACAAAGAAGATGGCCAGGTACATGACAGGCAGGCGTGGAGGGAGGCGGGCGAACGGCGAACCCAGGCGGCGTTCCCACATGTTGCTGAACATCATAGGTATCACCTCGAAGAATCATCCACCGGGCAAGACGTTAAGTATGTGCGCTTTCTGCTCAGTAAAAACTCTCGAATAATCACACTTGCGCCCTATCAAATATGCAGCAAAAAGTACCTAAACTACACTGACAACAAATGGAAATATGGCAAACAAGCGGATAAATATTTACTTAAATACATTTTTGTAGTTGAATAACACAATGAACATCCAATTCGAGACCTCCCCCGAGCAGCTGCCCCAGCGCTGCGCACAAGGCATCCGCTTTCGTTACCAGGGCGCGCCAGGGCTGCGCAGCGTCGCGCTGGCAGGCACGTTCAACTGCTGGGCAGGCGATGTCTGCCGGTTCGAGCAAGTAGCGCCCGGCCGCTGGGAATGCCTGCTGCCGATCGCCGCCGGCCGCCACCTGTACAAATTCGTCGTCGATGACAGGCACTGGATACCGGACCCCGCCAATCCCTGGATCTCCGAAGATGGCCAGAACAATTCCTGCCTGACGGTGGACGAGCATGGCGAAGTGCTGATGCGCCAGCGCGGGCTGGACGCCGGCGCGGCCGGCCCGCTGTACCGTCGCCATCAGGCGCTTGCCAGTCCGGCGTGGCTGCGCGAGGCGGTGATCTATCAGCTGTCGGTGCCCGCTTTCGGCGGCGATTTCGACGGCGTGCGCGCCCGCCTCGACTATCTGGAACAACTGGGCGTCAGCGTGATCTGGATGATGCCCATCCATCCGATCGGCCATCAGGGACGGCGCGGCACGCTGGGCGATCCCTACGCCGTGGCCGATTTCGACGCGATCGATCCGGCGCTGGGCGACGCGACCGCCCTGCAGGCGCTGGTCGACGCCATCCACGCGCGCGGCATGCGCGTGGTGTTCGACTGGACACTCAACCGCAGCAGCGCCGACCATCCCTGGACCGCCGCCCATCCCGACTGGTACACCCGCGACGCCGACGGCCAGGTCTACTACGCGGTGCCGCAGCGCGAGTATTTCGCCGGCTTCGATTTCAGCAAGCGCGCGCTGCGCACCGAGCTGCTCGCGGCCATGCGGCGCTGGGTCGGCCGCTACGGCTTCGACGGCTTGCGCCTGGACGATTCCGACATCACGCCCACCGATTTCCTGGTCGAGATCCGCAGCGCGCTGGCGGCGCTGCGGCCCGACATCGCGCTGATCTCGCAGTCCTACGACGAATTCCACCACCTGCACAGCTGCGACCTGACCTACGAAGGCGGCACGCGCGAGATGCTGCGCCGTGTCGCCTGCGGCCAGGCCGACGCGTCCGCCTTTGCCCAGTACTGGAAAGAGTCGACCTACAGCTTCCCGCGCGGCGCGCTGCGCATGCGCTGGCTGGAAGACAAGGAACAGCCGCGCGCCAGCAAGGTGCTCGGCACCGGCACCCACCGCGCGGCGGCGGCGCTGCTGCTGACCATGGACGGCGTGCCGCACATCCTGATGGGCCAGGAGTTCGACGAACCGAGCTGGCGTGACTGGACGGTGCTGTTCAACCGCTACCGGCTCGACTGGAGCGCCTTCAACCCCGGCATGCACAGCCACTACCGCGCCTTGCTGGCCTTGCGGCGCGCGCATCCGGCCTTGCGCCAGGACGCCACCGCGTTCATCGAGGAGCTGCCCCCAGGCGTGATCGGCATGCGGCGCGGCAGCGGCGCCGGCGCCATCGCGGTGCTGGCCAATCTGTCGGAGCGGCCGGTGACGCTGGCGGCCGCGATCGGCCCGGTGCTGTACGCCGACGGCTGGGACCAGGCGCACGGCAAGCTGGCCGCGCACGGCTGCGTGATCCGCGCCTGCTGAAGGGTTGTTTTCTACAATACGGCACAGCGCGCGCCGCGTATCGTCGCTCCGGCATGATTCATTCTTACCGGAGAGACGCAACTATGAGCATCCTGATTTCCATGGCGGCCTTCGCCCTGGCCTCGTCGATCACCCCCGGCCCGGTCAACATCGTCGCCCTCAGCAGCGGGGCGCAGCATGGCTTGCGCGCCAGCATGCGTCACGTCACCGGCGCCACCGTCGGCTTCACCGCCTTGCTGCTGCTGACCGGCCTGGGCTTGCATGAATTGCTGATCCAACTGCCGGCCCTGACGCGGGCGATACAGCTGGCCGGCGTGGCCTTCCTGCTGTTCATGGCGTGGAAGCTGGCGCGCGACGACGGCGCGCTGTCGCTGGCCGACGGCGCCAGGGGGCCGTCGCTGGCGGCTGGCGCGGCCATGCAATGGCTCAATCCCAAGGCCTGGGTGGCGTCGGTGGCGGGCATGGGCGCGTTCGCCGCCGACGGCGACGCCGTGCTGGTGTGGCAGTTCGCCGCGCTGTACTTCGTGATCTGCTACCTGTCGATCGCCTGCTGGGCCTATGCCGGCACCTTCCTGCGCCGTCGCCTGGGCGATCCCGCCGTCATGCGCTGGTTTAACCGCGCGATGGCGCTGCTGCTGGCGGCCAGCGCCGCCTACCTGCTGCTCAGCGCAGGTACTGTCCCGGCGTCGCCGCCAATAGCTGCTTGAAGATGCGCTGGAAATGCGCCTGGTCGACAAAGCCCGTCTCCAGCGCGACCTCGGCAATCGCCCTGCCCTCCTTGAGCAAGCCGCGCGCCAGCTGGATGCGGCGGTTCAGCAGGTAGGCGTGCGGCGTCATGCCGTAGCGCTTCCTGAAGGCGCGGATCAGGTACGAGGGCGAGAGCCCGGCGGCGGCGCAGATATCCTCCAGCCTCAGCGCCGCAGCGCAATTGTCGTTGATGTAGTCGGCCGCGCGTTCGAGCTTGCGGTTGGCTTCGCGCTCGACGATGGCGGCCGGATCGAGGCCGGACTGGACCTGCTCGAAGAAGCTCACCGCCGCGCACTGCCGCAGCAGATGGTCGGAGCCGCCGGCGGTCAACAACTCGTAAAAATGGTTGAAGCCCGCGTACAGCGCCGGCGCCGTGCTCATGGTCGCCGCGTAGGGGCGGAAATCGGTGTTGGCGCTGAAGCCCCATTCCCGCTGCAAACCGGCCAGCCAGCCGCGGTCGACATACAGCATGCGATACGACCAGGTCTCATCGCCCACCGGGTTGCAGGCGTGCACATCGCCCGGATTCATCAGCACGACGGCGCCCGGCCCCACCAGCTGCCGCGATGACTGGTTGAGGTAGTTGGTGTGGCCGTCCCGGATCACGCCGATCGAAAACGTCTCGTGCGAGTGCCTGGCGTAGCCCAGCTTGCGCCCATCGCCCACCGCCCGCGCCTCGATGTGGGGCAGGTTGGCGTCCCGCCAGAAACAGGGACCGGGCTTGGCGTTCGAATGGGGCATGTCGCCAGCATACCCCATTCCACAAATTAATTAATTTCAATGTTGACATCCTCATCAGTGCCGGTGTTATACTTCACTACAACACCTAACCACAACGGAGATCGCCATGAAAAACCCTAGCCGCCTGTCCCTGCTGCTGTCCGCCCTGGTCCTGGCCCATGCCGCCGGCGCCGCCACGCCCGTCGAGCAGGTCGCGACCCTGTTCGCCCCCTACGCCAAGGCCGACGCGCCCGGTTGCGCCGTCTCCGCCTGGCGCGACGGCAAGCCGCTGCTGGAACAAGGCTACGGCGCCGCCAGCCTTGAGTACGGCGTCGCCATCGACGCGCAACACACCGTCTTCGACCTCGGCTCGACCTCGAAGCAATTCACCGCCGCCGCCATCCTGCTGCTGGTGCAGGACGGCAAGCTCAAACTGGACGACGACATCCGCCACTACCTGCCGCAACTGCCGGACTACGGCACGCCGATCACCATCGACCACCTGCTGCACCACACCAGCGGCCTGCGCGACTATATGGTGCTGCTGAACCTGGGCGGCGTGGCCCTGGGCGACGTCAGCACCAGCGCCGACGCCCTGGCCGCCGTCGCGCGCCAGCAGGGCCTGAACTTCCAGCCCGGCAGCGCCTACGCCTACAGCAACACCGGTTATCTGCTGCTGGCCCAGATCGTCGAAAAGGTCAGCGGCGGCAGCATGGCCGCCTTCGCCAAGGCACGCATCTTCGAGCCGCTGGGCATGAGCGATACCCGCATCCTCGACGACCACGACACGGTGGTGGCCCGCCGCGCCAGCGCCTACCGTCCAAACGGCCCCGCCAGCTTCGCGCGGCTGATGTCGAACTGGGAGCAGACCGGCGACGGCGCGGTCCAGTCCACCGTGGCCGACCTGGCCAAGTGGGACGCCAACTTCTACCAGCCTATCGTGGGCGGCGCCCAGCTGGTCGAGCAGATGCAGGCCGCAGGCAAGCTCAACGACGGCACCCCGCTGAACTATGGGCGCGGCCTGATGCTGGACAGCTATCGCGGGCTGGACGTGGTGTCGCACGCCGGCGCCTTCGCCGGCTACAAGGCGGAGCTGCTGCGCCTGCCCAAGCTGAAGCTGGGCGTGGCCGTGCTGTGCAACCGTCCCGACCTCGACCCGAGCGGCCTGGCGCGCCGGGTGGCCGACATCTACGCGGCCGGCGAATTCCCGGTGGCGGCCGCCGCCGAAGCGCAGGCCGTGCCGCTGGCCGATCCGGCCCGCTACGCCGGCGTCTACTGGAACGCGCGCGAAGGCATGCTGCGCCGGGTCGAGGCGCTGGACGGCAAGCTGTGGTACACCGGCCCGGGCATGAAGCAGGAACTGCTGCCGGTCGGCGAGGGCCGCTTCATGCGCGACCCCAAGCGCACCGCCAAGCCCGCCGTCATCACCGACCGCACGCTGGTGGTGGAGCGTCCGGGCGAGCCGGCGGCCCGCTTTGACAAGGTGGCCGCCGGCAGCATGACGCCGGAACAGCTGGCCGCCGTCGCCGGAACCTACTTCAGCGCCGAACTGAACGCCACCTTCGACATGAGGCTCAAGGACGGCAAGCTGTGGATGGCGGTGCCGCGCTTCGGCGAGCAGCCAATGAGCAATGCGTTCGCCGACGCCTTCAGCGCCAGCGGCATCGTGGTCAGGCTGGAACGCAACAAGGCCGGCAAGATCACCGGCATGGTGGCCTACATGGGCCGCGCCAATGGCATGAAACTGGTGCGCCGCGGCTGACCTAACGCTCGAGGAAATCGAGTATCAGTTCGCTGACACGACGGGGATGTTCCAGCATCATCCAGTGGCCCGCCCCGTCCACCCTGTGGTAGCGCCACTTGCCGGTGACGTCGTCGACCGAGGCTTGCATCTGTTCCTCGGTCAGGTAGTGGTCGCGATCACTCCAGACGCCCACCACATCGCAATGCACCTTGGGGGTCGGCGGCGCCGGCGTGCCGTCCGGCGGCGGCATCGACGGCTTCGAATTGGCGCGGTACCAGTTGAGCCCCGCGGTCAAGGTCCCCGGCAGCTTGAAGTGGGCGATGGCCGCGTCGATGTCGCCTTCGTCGCGGCTCAGGGCGTGCAAGAAGGCATAGTCGTTCTGCCGGAAGCGCGCTTCCGCCACGCCTTCAAACTGGAAGTACAGCGAGTACCAGGACTTTTCGCGCTGTTCGATGCTGTTGAACGCCGGGTTCCATGGCGCGCCCACCGACATCACCATCAGCCGCTCCACCCGGTCCGGGAAGAACGCCGCCAGGTACCAGGCCACCACCGCGCCCCAGTCGTGGCCGACCACGCGCGCCTGCTTGATGTCGAGCGCATCGAGCAGGCCGGTCACGTCGCCCAGCACCTTGCCGATGGTGTAGTCGGACACGGCCGGCAGGATCGGCGCGTCGCCGAAGCCGCGCAGGTCCGGCGCCACCACGCGGTAGCCGGCGCGCACCAATGGCGCCACCTGATGACGCCACACGCGGTGCGAATCAGGGAAGCCATGCAATAGCAAGACGACAGGCCCTTTGCCGACGTCGAGTACGGGGAAATCGAGATTATGGACGCGCACGATCTTGACACTCCGCTCCAGCGACTTGTCCGAATCCAGCGACTGCGCGTGAGCGCCCAGCGCGGCGCAGGCGAAAATCATCGCCGCCATGCGCGCCAGCAGTTTGATACCGATCTTGTTCATTCTGGTGTTCCTCCTGAGGTAAGCCATAAGGTGAAGCTAGCTTGCCACGGAGGTAAACCTGTCGGCTATGACAATGTGATCAATCGCGCCAGTTCCGGGACGAACCGGGCATTCAGGCGAACATGGCCTGCACCTGCTTGAGGTAACGCGCGCTGACCCGCACCGTATCGCCCTGCGCCAGGCGCACCGCGTAATAGCCGTCGCTGTCGCTGCGCAGGCCGGCGATGGCGCTGCGCCGCACCACGGCGGTCCGGTGCACCCGCACCCACTCATCTTCCGGCAGGCGTTCGACGATGGCGGTGATGGTGCTGCGGTGCAGGACCACCCGCCCGGCCAGATGCAGTTCGACATAATTGCCGGCCGCGCCCAGCCACAGCACATCGTCGAGGGCGATGCGCTCCAGGCCGGCGGCGGTGCGCACCACCACCTGCAGCAAGGGCGGCGCGCTGTATCCGGCCTCGTCGGCCGCGCGGTCGCGCAGGTAGGCGTGCACCGCGCCGTTCATCGCCGCCTGCTGGTTCAGCTCCAGCATCAGCGCCGCGCGCCGCAGCATCAGGTCGAAGCGTTCGTCGTCAAAGGGCTTGAGCATATAGTCCAGCGCGAAGATGTCGAAGGCGCTCAGCGCGTGCTCGTCGTAGGCGGTGACGAACACGATCAGCGGCGCGCCCGGCCGCTGGCACAGCTCGCGCGCGAACTCCAGGCCGGACTGGCCCGGCATCTGGATGTCGAGCAGGATCAGGTCGACCGACGCGCCCTGCAAGCGCGCCCTGGCCTGCTCGCTGGAGCGGCACGATTCCAGCACCCGCCATTGCGGATGCCGGGCCAGCAGCCATTCCAGGTTGGCGATGGCCGGCAGTTCATCGTCGACGATCAGGACCGTCTTAGGCCGGGCCGTCGACGGGGAAGCGTAGTTCGATCGCATAGTGGTGTTCATCGGCGTCTATGTTCAGTTCAGCGCGCGGCCCGTACAGGATGTCCAGGCGTTCACGCGTCATGCTCAAACCCAGGCCGGTGCCGGCGCGCGAGGCGGCCAGCACCGGATTGGCGATACGCAGGCGCAGCATGCCAGCGGCATACTCGAGCCCGATGTGGATGCGGCAAGGCTGCTGGTGCGCCTCGACGCCGTGATGCACGGCGTTCTCGGCCAGCGGCTGGAACAGCAGCGGCGGGCAGGCATGGCGGCTCCAGTCGCGCTGCTCGATCGCCCAGTCCAGCTGCATGCGGTCGCCGTAGCGCAGGCTTTGCAGCGCCAGGTAGCCGCGCAGGAAATGCAGCTCGTCGGCGACGCTGGCCGGCTTGCCCTGGCCCACCGCCAGCGCATAGTTCAGCAGTTGCTCCAGATGGCCCAGCGCCTGGTCGGCCAGCGCCGGATCGGCGGTGCGCACCAGCGCGCTGATGCTGTTGAGCGCGTTGAACAGGAAGTGCGGCTTGAGCTGGCCTTGCAGCAGGCCCAGGCGCAGTTGCAGGTGCTCCGTCTGCGCCCGCTGCGCCGACAGTTCCTGCTGCCGGCCGCGCCGCCAGGCGCTGTAGCCGGCCTGCGCCAGGAAGGCCAGGCCCACCACGAAGACGTTGTACCACCAGGTCATGCGGCCGACCTGATCCAGCATGGCGGGGAAGTCGGCCAGCGGGCGGCCGTCGCGCAGCAGCACGACCAGGATATCGACGCCGGTCAGCAGTGGCAGGAAAACCGCCATCGACAGCACTAGCGCCAGCAGCAAGGCCGAGCGCCGCGCCAGCCGCTGCGGCCAGCGGTGGAACACCAGCGCCAGCAGCCAGCTGTTGCACACCAGCGGCAGGTATTGCAGCATCAACGTCGACAGCAAGGCCGGCAGCGGCAGCGCGCGGCCGGCGTGGCTGGCGTCGATGGCCCTGGCCAGCGCTTCGAGCAGCGCCAGCAACTGCCAGCCCAGCAGGATCAGCAGGCACGGGCGCCATGCGCGCAGCGCACGCGGCGCCGGCCACGCGGACGCCGGCGCGGCTTGCGGCACGGCGATGGCGTCAATCATCATGGCGCGCCACCGGATAGGCCAGGCGGAGATGGGTGAGCTCGCCATCGGTCTGCAGCGCCAGCGTGGCGGCGCCGCCGTACTGCAAGGCCAGGCGCGCCTCCAGCGCGACCAGCGCCGCGCCCCTGCCCGCGCGGGCCCCGTGCGGATAGCTGAGCTCGACCAGCACCAGGCTGCCCGCCTCCGTTGGCTGGCGGACGATGCGCACCGCCAGCCGCGGCGGCGCCGCTTCCAGCGCCTGCTCCAGCAGCGGCAACAGCAGCAGTGGCGGGCAGCGATAGCCGCTCCAGTCGATCGCTTCGAGCTGCCATGCGACGTCCAGGCCGGCGTCGCGGCAGATGCGCTGCAGGTCGACATAGTCGCGCAGGAAGCGCACCTCGTCGGCCACGCTTTGCCAGTCCGAGCGGCTGGCGCGCAGCGCATAACGCAGCAGGTCGCTCAAGCGCGCCAGCGCCCGCGTGGCCGGCTCGCGCAAGCCCTGGCGGTTCAGGCGGGCGATGCCGGCCAGCGCGCCCGACAGCAAATACGGTTCCAGCTGGCCCTGCAACAAGCGCAGCCGCAGCGCCAGGTTGGCTTGTTGCGCCAGCTGCCAGGCCAGCGCCTGCGCATGCGCGTGGCGCCAGGCGCTGTAGGCCAGGTGGGCGCAGAACGCCAGCGTCAGCAGCAGGGCCTGGAACCACCAGCTGAGCGCGCCCTGCTGCTGGAGCAAGGCCAGCGGCGAGGCCAGGCCCCTGCCGCTGAAAACGCCGTTGATCGCGCTCTGCCAGATGCACAGCAAGGGCACGCCCAGCGCCAGCACGCCGAGATAGGCCGGCAACAGCTGCGCCAACTGCGGCGCGCGCCGTTGCGCGCGATAAAAGCCGACCGCCAGCACCAGGCTGAGCGCAACGAGCGGCAAGTGCTGCGCCACAAAGCGCAGCAGCGTCAGCGCGAACGAGGCATGCACCGTGCCATGCTGCTGGGCGTCGCCATGGCTGGCCAGCGCGCCGGACAGCGCGAGCAGGTTCCACGCCAGCGCCGCCGCGGCAAAGGGCGGCAGCCAGGCGTGCAGCTGGTCTTGACTGGGCATGGCGGCGGACAGCGGCATGGCGATTCCTGTGTAGATTCCTGCTGCGGTGGCATAAACTTAATTTTAATTCAATTATTCTAATTGTTTTTTGGCAGTTGTCGATGTAACATTTTTCTCCCTACGCCGCCCATCGAATCGAGGAAGCCATGTTATTCGTCAAACGCCTGACCATCGCCACCGCCTTGTGCGCCACCGTCGGCGCCGCCGTGGCGGCCCAGATCGACGCGCCGCTCGCCAGCAACGCCTACATCACGCGCAACCAGCTCGATTGGGCATGGGCCTCGCCGCTGCCCGCTTCGAGCGGACTGGACCTGTCTTACCAGTCGCAATTCGGCTGGCGCCTGCCGACCGCCGCCGAACTGGCCGACGCCCCGCAGGCCAGCGATTTCCTGTTCGCCGGCGCCAACGTGCCGCTGGGCGGCACGGACCCCATGAGCGGCGCCTACTTCTCCGCGATCAACGGCCAGCTGGCCGGCGCCGCCGCCTGCGCCGCGCCCTACTTCAGCAGCTACAGCAACTGCGACTGGCAGGACGGCAAGGGCCAGCCGTTCGGCCCCTGGGCCGGCGCGCCGGGCGCCTCTGCGTATGGCGAGCAACTGGTGGTGCGCGCGGTGCCGGAAGCGGACGCCTACGCCATGCTGCTCGCCGGCCTGGGCGTGGTCGGCGCGCTGGCCCGCAGGACTAGACGACTGGTCTAATTGTGTTATGATGCGTCCACCATGACCACAGAACACCACAACGTCCGCCAGCACATCCTGGACACGGGCAAGACCATCATCACCGGCAAAGGCTTTGCCGGCGTGGGCTTGAACGAGATCCTGACGGCGGCGGGCGTGCCCAAGGGCTCCTTCTACCACTACTTCAAGTCCAAGGAGCTGTTCGGCGAGGCGCTGCTGGACGACTATATCGGGCAATACCTGGCGCAGATGGAAACCGTGCTGAGCCAGCCCGGCCAAAGCGCCGCGCGCTCGCTGATGGATTACTGGGCCAGCTGGGACGACCTGGACGCGGACAGTTGCGACTGCCGCTGCCTGGTGGTCAAGCTCAGCGGCGAGGTGGCGGACATGTCGGAAGCCATGCGCGTCACGCTGCTGGAGGGCACCAACCGCATCGTCGCGCGCCTGGCGGTGTGCGTCGAGCAGGCGCAGGCCGACGGTTCGCTGCGCCAGGTCGCCGACGCCAAGCTCACCGCGCTGGCCCTGTACCAGCTGTGGCTGGGCGCGGCGCTGCTGACCAAACTGCGGCGCGAGCCCAGCGCCCTGCGCGCCGCCTGGCAGACCACGCTAACCATGCTGGGCCTGCCAACCGAAACCCAAGGGGGTCAAGTCTGACATTCGGACACGGGCCCAGCCGTAACAGCCGTTACGGCTGGGCCCGTGTCCGAATGTCAGACTTGACCCCGTTTTTTTAGCGCATCACTAGACGACCAGTCTAATAACAGGAGCTCGCATGAACAATTTTGAATTCCACAACCCGACCAAGATCGTCTTCGGCGCCGACACCATCGCCCGGCTGTCCAAGCTGGTGCCGGACAGCGCCCGCGTGCTGATCCTGTACGGCGGCGCCAGCGCCGAAAAGACCGGCACCCTGGCCGAGGTGCGGCGCGCGCTCGGCGCGCGCGTCAGCCGCGAATTCGGCGGCATCGAACCCAACCCCAGCTACGAAACCCTGATGCGCGCGGTCGAACAGGTGCGCCGCGATGAGATCGACTTCCTGCTGGCCGTCGGCGGCGGCTCGGTCATCGACGGCACCAAGTTCGTCGCCGCCGCCGCGCTGTACGACGGCGAGCCGTGGGAGATCGCCCAGAGCGGCGGCGCCAAGGTGCGCCGCGCCCTGCCCTTCGGCGCCGTGCTGACCCTGCCGGCCACCGGCTCGGAAATGAACAACGGCGCGGTGGTCACCCACAAGGCCACCCACACCAAGCTGCCGTTCCGCAGCCCGCTGCTGTTCCCGCAGTTCTCGGTGCTCGATCCGTCCAAGACCTTCACGCTGCCGACCAAACAAGTGGCCAACGGCCTGGTCGACGCCTTCGTCCACACGGTCGAGCAATACCTGACCTACCCGGTGCAGGCGCTGGCGCAGGACCGCTTTGCCGAAGGCTTGCTGCAGACGCTGGTCGAGATCGCGCCGCAGGCCCTGGCCGCCCCGGACGACTACGCCACCCGCGCCAACCTGATGTGGACCGCCACCCTGGCGCTGAACGGCCTGATCGGCGCGGGCGTGCCGCAGGACTGGGCCACCCACATGATCGGCCACGAACTGACCGCGCTGTACGACATCGACCACGCGCGCACCCTGGCGCTGGTGCTGCCGTCGCTGCTGGACGTGCAGCGCGCCACCAAGCACGCAAAGCTGCTGCAATACGGCGAGCGCGTGTGGGGCATCCGCGACGGCAGCGAGGAGCAGCGCATCGACGCCGCCATCGCCCACACCCGCGCGTTCTTCGAAGGCCTCGGCATCCCGACCCGTTTGTCGGCCTACCAGCTTGGACAGGAAGCGGTCGAAGCCGTGCTGGCGCAATTGGCCGCGCACGGCATGACCAGCCTGGGCGAACACCGCGACATCGACCTGGCGCGCAGCCGCCGCATTCTTGAAGCTGCACTGTAAGCCCCTCCACCCCACACACAAGGACTCCCCATGAACATCCTGATGGTACTCACCTCGCACGACCAGCTGGGCAACACCGGCCACAAGACCGGCTTCTGGCTGGAGGAATTCGCCGCGCCCTACTACGCGCTGAAGGAAGCCGGCGCGCAACTGACGGTGGTGTCGCCGCTGGGCGGCCAGCCGCCGCTGGACCCGAAAAGCGACGCGCCGGAATCGCAAACCCCGGCCACCATCCGCTTCAAGGCCGACGCCGCAGCGCAAGCCGTGCTGGCCCACACCGGCAAGCTGGCCGAGGTCTCGGCGGCCGACTTCGACGCCGTGTTCTATCCGGGCGGCCACGGCCCGCTGTGGGACCTGGCCGAGGACCGCGCCTCGATCGCGCTGATCGAAGCCATGCTGGCGGCCGGCAAGCCGGTGGCGGCGGTGTGCCACGCGCCCGGCGTGCTGCGCCACGTGAAGGCGGCCGACGGCAGCCCGCTGGTGCGCGGCAAGCAGGTGACCGGCTTCACCAACAGCGAGGAGGAAGCGGTCGGCCTGACCCAGGTCGTGCCCTTCCTGGTCGAGGACATGCTGAAGGAACACGGCGGCCTCTACACCAAGCTGGCCGACTGGCAAGCCTACGCCGTCACCGACGGCCTGCTGGTGACCGGCCAGAATCCGGCCTCGTCGGAAGCGGCGGCGGCGGCCTTGCTCCAGCTGCTGGCCTGACGCGGCCGCCCATGCTGCGCCGCCGCAAAAGGCGCTTGCTCTGCCGTTGATTCAGTGCAAAAATGATATCTCCATTGCCTTACCCCACCGGAGAACATGATGAGCTTACTGGATCAACTGGCAGGACAAGTATTGGGATCGCTGGGCGGCCAGCAAGGCGAAGCGCAGCAAGGGAACTTGCTGTCGGGTGTGATGGCGATGATAGACAACGCCGGCGGCGTGCCGGCGGTGCTGGAAAAACTCAAGCAGAGCGGCCTGGCCGACCAGGTCATGTCGTGGGTGGGCACCGGCGCCAACCAGGCCATTTCCGGCGGCCAGCTGGAGGATGCGCTGGGCGCGGACCAGCTGCGGCAGATCGCCGGCCAGGCCGGCATCGATCCGCAGCAGGCTGCGTCCGGCCTGGCCGGCCTGCTGCCGCAGATTATCGACCAGCTGACGCCGCACGGCGAAGTGCCGGCCGACGGCCTGCTGGCGCAGGGCCTGAACCTGCTGAAGGCGCGGATCAGCGCCTGATTACCACATCAGGTCGTCTGGAATCTGGAAGGCGGCGTAAGGGTCGTCTTCCTCCACCACGGTGGCGCCCTTGTTGACGCGCACCACCAAGGTGGCGTCGCGCTCGGCGATCTTGTCGGCGATCACGCGCGGCACCAGTTCGGCCACGCCGTTCAGCACCACGATCACCAGCCGGCCGGCCACCAGGTGCTCGCGCACCGCCGCCGTCACGAACATGCGCTCAATCTTGCTGCCGTGCGTGTAGTTATAGGCGATGTCGCCGTTGCGGCCCTTGTCCTGGCGGTTCTGCTGCACCATCTGCGCGATCTGCGCCAGGATGGCTTTCTGCTGCGCGGCGGCGTCGCGCTGCGCGTTCAGCTCGCGGTTGCGCTCGGCCAGCTTGCGCTGCGCCTCCTGCGCGGCCAGCTTGGCTTCGTCGACGCTCTGGGTGCCGGAGCGGCGCTCTTCCTTCTTCTGCTTGCTCTTTTCCTGATTGGCGACCTTGACCTTGTTCTTGGCCACCAGGCCGGCCTTCAGCAATTGATCTTGTAACGAAACCATGTGTACCACTCCATAAAAAAAGGTCCGCCGCCCCTTGCGAAGCCGCGGACCTCATTATAGCTGCGGCGTGCCGCTTAGAAACGATAGTTCAGCGAGGCGGCGAAGGTGCGGCCCAGCTGGCTGAACTGCGAGCCATCGTAGGTCACCATCGAGTAGCGGCCGTTGAAGGTCACCAGGTTGGTCTGCGCCTCATACGGCGTCATGCCGGTCGCGGCGTCGACCACCTTGCTGTCCAGGATGGCCTGGCCCTTGGCGTTGCGGGCGTTGAAGTGCCAGCTCGGCGTGGTGTTGAACATATTGTTGATGTTGAACGACAGGGTGGTGCTCGGGGTCAGCGCGTAGGTGACCGCGAAGTCGGTCACCATCTTGGTCTTGAACGCCACTTCCAGGTTCTCATCCATGCCGGCGTTGCGGAAGTGGGTAGGACCGAACACCGTGTTGTTCAGCGACAGGTTCAGCTGCTTGTAATCCCAATCGGCGCCGATGATGGTCTTGAACTTCGGACGCGAGGTGAACATCAGCGCTTCGGTGGTGGCGTTGAGCACCGACTGGTTGGCCGAGGCGATCAGGCCCGGATTGTTGACGGCGCCATCGCGTTCGTTCTTCAGCGACACGTTGCCCGACAGGTTGAGCGTCACCTTGCCGTCCGCGAAAGCAATGTTCTTGCGCGAGGCGACGTAGTCGATGCCTTCGGTGCGGCTGGTCAGCGCGTTGACGAAGAAGCTGGCCGAGACGATGTTGGCTTTGCCCAGTTGCTGGTCCAGCGGGCTGGCCGCCACGCAGGCCTTGTACAGGTCATCCGACGTGAAGTCCGCAGGGTCGCAGATCGGCTTGATCTCGGTGCTCAGGACGATGCGGTCCTTGACCTTGATGTTGTAGTAGTCGATCGTGATGCTGGTGTTGTTGTCCGGCTTGAAGCCCAGGCCCAGCGTGATGTTGTTGGACTTCTCGGCCTTCAGCTTGGGCACCTGCAGGGCGGCGGCGGCGGTCGAGACGTTGTTGACCAGGCCCGACACCAGGATGCCCTTGCCAGGCACGAAGGAATACTGCGCCTTCTGGGTGTAGATCTGCGCCAGCGACGGCGCGCGGAAACCGGTCGAGGCCGATGCGCGCAGCGTGAACTGTTCGTTGATCTTGTAGCGGGTCGAGGTCTTCCAGACGAAGGCGCTGCCGAAGTCGGTGTACTTCTCGTAGCGGCCGGTGGCGTCGACCAGGAAGGCCGGCGAGATGTCCCAGGTGGCGCCGGCGTAGGCGCCGTAGTTCGAGCGCGACGAGCCGAAGGAATTGGCCGGCGCATTGCCGGCGTAGGAATCGGCGCCGCTGCCGTAGTAGGAGGCGGCGTCGCCGGCGATGGTTTCGTAGTTCTCGTGGCGCAGCTCGGTGCCGGCGTAGAAGTTGACGTCCTTGCTCAGCTGCTTGGAGATGTCGCCGTTCAGCACCCAGTGGCTGAACTTGACGCCGCCGGCGTCAAAACTGGTCGGCGACGGCGTGGTGATGATGTGCGCCAGGTAGTCTTCCTGCATGCCGCGGTTGACCGAGTTGCCGACCGCATAGCCCTGCTTGTTGCCGCCGTAGGTCAGGCTGACGTCGGCGTTCCAGTCGCCCACCAGGAACTTGGTGCCGCCGGTGGCGTTGTAGTCGTCCAAGGTGCCGACAAAGGTTGGCACATAGCCGACATAGGCGTACTGCGGCCCGTGCAGCAGGCCGTAGTCGGTCGGACGCCAGTACGGCGTGCGGTAGTTGGCGTAGGAGTTGACCTTCTTGTTCACGTAGGCGGCGTTGCCGTAGAGGCTGGTGGTGTCGCTGAGGTCGTAGCGGGTGTTGAACTCGGCCTTGGCGGAGCGGGTCTCCGGCGAGCCGTTGATGTTGCCGGCGTCAGGATGGGTTTTGACAAAGGCCTGCGCCGCCGCCAGCACCTGCGAGACCGGGACCCCGTGCTTCGGATCGCTGAAGTCGCTGGCCTCGCCGCGCGGGTCAACCATGCCGGGGCGGTTGGACAGGCCGACCTTGGAGACGTCGAGCGTGTAGTTGAAGAAGCCGCGGTCGCCGCCCAGCGGCAGGCCCTGGTTCAGCGACAGGCCGCCCATCTTGCCGTCGCTCTCGTGGGTGACGCCACCGCGCGCGGTGACCGAGCCGCCTTCGGCATTGTCCTTGAGGATGATGTTGACCACGCCGGCGATCGCGTCGGAACCGTACTGGGCCGAAGCGCCGTCGCGCAGCACTTCGATGCGCTTGATGGCGTCGACCGGGATCGCCGAAATGTCGGCGCCGCTTTCGCCGCGGCCGGGGGAAGTCTGGGTGTAGATCAGCGCGCTGGAATTCTTGCGCTTGCCGTTCACCAGGATCAGCACGCGGCTCGGGCCCATGTTGCGGATCTCGTAAGGATCGAGCAGCGAGGTGGCGTCGTTGACCGGGGTCTGCACGGTGTTGAAGGACGGCACGCGGAATTGCAGGGATTTATCGAGCGTGGCCTGGCCGGTCTTGCCGAGGTCGCGCGCACCGATGATGTCGATCGGGACCGGGGTGTCGACCAGCGTGCGCTGGGCGCCGCGGCTGCCGGTGGAAACAATCACCACTTTCTGGATATCGTCCGGCGTCGCGTCGGCCGCGGCGGCAGTCTGGGCGGCGGCGGCTGGAGCGACGGCGGTGGCCTGGGCCTGGGCTTGCGCCAGGACGTAGGGGCTGGCGGACAACAACAACGCTGCAAATGGGAAATTCTTCTTCATGTGCGATCTCTTTTATTTTCGTAATGTTGAGTAGCTGTTGATAGCAACGTGAAAGCTGGCTGATGATTGTTGCTACGGCTGAATGTATAGACATCATTACTAACCGTCTATTGTTTCCACTAAACTTCACCATGAATCAAGATTCATGCGGCAAATTAACAACTATGAAAACGTTTTCCCATTGGCATTTGAACATTGTTTCCAGGCGCGGCGCTCAGGCCGGTTTGCGGCGGCGCGTCGGCTTGGCCGGGGCCGCCAGCGCGGCCAGCGAGGCGCGCAAGGTCATCGTCACCGGATAGCCGCGCGTGACCGGGCGCCGCAGGTCGTAGCAGCTGTTGAGCAGCGCGTTGATGCCGTTCTGCGTCATCTCGCGCCACGGCATGTGCACCGTGGTCAGGCGCGGCGCCGAGAATTCCGCGCTGGGCGTATCGTCGTAGCCGATCACCGACAGCTGGTGCGGCACGCGAATGCCGGCTTCCTGGAAATACGACAGCGCGCCCACCGCCATCTCGTCGTTGGCGCAGAACAGCGCGCTGCACGGGTGCCTGGAGTCCATCAATTCCTTGGCCGCCGACCAGCCGCCGGCCGGCGAAAAGTCGCGTTCGGTCAGCCACAGCTGGCCGGTGTCGACGCCGTTGGCGCGCAGCTCGGCCAGGAAGGCGTCGACCCGCACCACATTGTCCGGCAGGCTGGCCGGGCCGGCCACCACGGCGATCTGACGGTGGCCGTGGTCGAGCAAGGCGCGCGCCGCCATCCGCCCGCCCAGCGTGTGGTCGACCGTGAAGCACTGGCCGGCGATGGTGTCGAAGCTGTGGTTGAGCACCACCATGCGCTCGTGCTTGAAGCGCAGCGCGCCGATGTCTTCCTCCTGCAGCACATTGGTCATCAGGATCAGGCCGTCGCAGCCGCGTTCGATCAGGAAGGCGATGCCCTCGATCGCCTGCTGGCGCGCGCCGCCCAGGCCGGCGCCGAAGGCCACCACCATGTGCAGGCCGGCGGCGCGCAATTCGTTGTCGATGATTTGCAGGATGGGCGTGTAGAAGGTGCCGCTGAGCACCGGGATGTACACGCCTATCATCTGGCTCGAGCCCGACAGCAAGGTGCGCGCCGCGTGCGAAGGCCGGAAGTCCAGCTGCGCGATGGCCGCCCTGACCTTGGCCAGCGTGGCCGGCGACACCGACCCCTTGCCGCTGACCACGCGCGAAGCGGTTCCCAGTCCTACGCCCGCGAGGCGGGCTACGTCTTTGATGGTGGCCACGGCTTGTGCATTTCCCTGATGGTTGAAAAGTGTCTCTTTTTGGAAACGTTCCCAGACATGGTGCACGGCTTGATTTCCTCTGTCAACGAAAACCGGGGCCGGCTTATGCGGCATTGCAAATTGACTTTGAAATTCGTTCGGTGCTATATTTGCCACACGAAATGGAAACCTTTCCAAATCTGGGTGGCGGGAAGTGGCACAGCGAGCTGTTCATAAAAACACAGGAGATAACATGCATTATCCAAAGACACGACAGAAATTAATCAGCCTGGCGGTGGCCAGTGCCTGCGCGGCGGCGGCCGGGCAGACACTGGCGCAGGAAGCATCCGTCAAGGCAGCCGAACCGGAAGTCCAGAGCGTGGTCGTCACCGGCATACGCCAGAGCTTGCTGTCCTCGATGAACCTGAAGCGCAATTCCGACGGCATCGTCGACGGCATCGTGGCCGAGGACATCGGCAAGTTCCCCGACACCAACCTGGCCGAATCGCTGCAGCGCATTTCCGGCGTGTCGATCGACCGCTCGATCGGCGAGGGCTCCAAGATCACCGTGCGCGGCGTCGGCCCCGACTTCAACCTGGTGCTGCTGAACGGCCGCCAGATGCCGACCTCCAACCTGGGCGACCTCAACGGCCGCGCCTTCGACTTCGCCAACCTGGCCTCGGAAGCGATCTCGCAGCTGCAGGTGTACAAGACCAGCCGCGCCGAAACCCCGACCGGCGGCATCGGCGCCACCGTCAACGTGATGACGGCGCGGCCGTTCGACCGTCCCGGCATGCATTCGAGCGTGGGCGTCAAGGGCGTGTACGACAGCACCAACGGCAACCTGCCGGGCGACGTCAAGGCCAGCCGTTCGACCACGCCGGAACTGTCCGGCCTGTATTCGAACACCTTCGACAACAACAAGTTCGGCGTGGCGCTGACCGGCAGCTACCAGGAGCGCAACCTGGGTTACAACACTGCGGCCGTCTCCAATGGCTGGAAGGGCCCGTTCCGCGGCGATGAAAACACCTGGGGCACGATCCCGCAGGATGGCGCGATCAACCGCCCGACCGGCGCCAATCTGTACTCGGTGCCGCAAAACCTGAACTACAACTTCAACGGCGTCAAGCGCCAGCGCACCAACGCCCAGCTGACCCTGCAATACAAGCCGACCGACAAACTGGTCACCACGCTGGACTACACCTACTCCGAAAACAAGATCCAGACCAAGCGCAACGATATCTCGGCCTGGTTCAACTTCGGGAAGTCGACCAGCTCGTGGACCAGCGGCCCCGTCTCCAGCCCGCTGATCTACAAGGAACTCCTCCCACCCGGCAAGGACTCCGGAATCTCGACCTCGGACATCGCCATGGGCGCGGCCGACTTCGCCACCAAGACGCAGAACAAATCGTTGGGCTTCAACGCCGTCTGGAAGCCGACCACCGACCTGCGCTTCGAGCTCGACACCCACCACTCGAGCGCCGAGTCCAAGGCCGACAGCCCCTTCGGTTCGAGCAACACGCTCGGCACGGCCAGCTTCAGCCGCGGCGACACCACGGCCGACTTCAGCCACGATTTTCCGGTGCTGAGCATCGTCGGCGCAGACTTCACCAAGGCGCCACAGCAGGTCACCGGCTCGGTGTTCACCAACGGCTACATGAAGGGCGAGGTCGACCAAACCCAGGTCAAGGGTGCATGGAAGGTGCTGGAAGCGTCCGAGCTGAAATTCGGCGCCGCCTCCTCCGAGGTCAAGAACCGTTCGGCCTTCTCCAACCAGCAGCGCGACACCTGGAGCGGCGCCACCAAGGCGTCCGACTATCCGGCCAGCGTGTTCCATCCGGCGTCGGTGGCGCAGTACTTCGACCATATCGACGGCAGCGGCAGCCCCAACCTGTTCAATCAGTTCTACACCTTCAACTTCGCCCAGGTGCGCCAGCTGGCGTCCGATGCCTCCGGCAAGCCGGCGCTGTACCTGCCGAAGACCACCTTCGACAACGACGCCCGCACCGCCGAGAAATCGAAGTCGGCCTACCTGCAGTTCAACACCGACTGGGACACCAGACTGCCGATCCGCACCTCGATCGGCCTGCGCTACGAAACCACCGACGTCACCTCGACCGCGCTGGTGCCGGCCGCCGTGGGCATCAGCTGGGTCTCGCAGAACGAGTTGCCGATCACCTTCGGCGATCCGACCTTCACCACGCTGACCGGCAAGTACCACAACCTGCTGCCGAGCTTTGACTCCGACATCGAGCTCACCAAGGACCAGAAGCTGCGCCTGAGCCTGGGTGAAACCATCGGCCGTCCGCGCTACGACCAGATCCAGGGCGGCACCACGCTCAACTCGCTGACCCGCGCCGACGGCGGCACCGGCAACCAGGGTAACCCGTCGTTGAAGCCGGTCAAGTCCAAGAACCTGGACCTGTCCTACGAGTGGTACTACGGCAAGCAGAACTTCTTCTCGCTGGGCTACTTCCGCAAGAACCTGGAAAACTACGCCGGCCAGTCGCAGTTCGACGCTACGCCGTTCAACCTGCACACCCCGGTCGGCGGCAAGTACTGGAACGAAGCGCTGGCCAGCGGTTGCGCCGGCGCCGACACCACCTGCATCCGCGACTACATCTTCCGCAATCACAACGGCGCGCCGGGCGTGACGCGCGGCGCCGACACCGGGACAGGCGCCGACACACACACCACCGGCACCATCGTCGGCCAGCCGAGCGATCCGATCGCCAACTTCAAGATCAACTCCTTCTCCAACCAGAAGGCGGCCAGCCTGAACGGCTTGGAGGTGAACTTGCAGCATATGTTCGGCAACAGCGGCTTCGGCGTGTCGACCAACTACACCTACGTGCACTCGGGCCTGAAGTACGACAACGCCAAGCTCGGCGAGCAGTTCGCGCTGGTAGGCCTGTCGAACTCGTCGAACGTGGTCGGCATCTACGAGGACAAGAACTTCACCGCCCGCCTGGCCTACAACTGGCGCGGCGAGTTCCTGTCGTCGACGTTTGACGGCTCCGGCCCGAACCCTCAGTACGTCGAGGCTTACGGCCAGGTCGACATCAGCATCGGCTACAACGTCAACGAGAAGCTGAGCCTGCAGTTCGAGGGCATCAACGTCGGCAACTCGATCCAGCGCACGCACAGCCGTACCCAGCAGCAGCTGGAATCGGTGACGCAGCAGGGTCCGCGTTACATGATCGGCGCGCGCTACAAGTTCTAAGCGGTCGTTGATCGTTCCGGGGCCGCTGCCTGGCAGCGGCCCTTTTCGGTTAGACTTTAAGCCATCTCATCCTCAACACAAGGCGAGCAATATGGTCCGACGCATCGTGATTGTGGGAGGCGGTTCCGCCGGCTGGCTCACGGCCGGGCTGATCGCCGCCGACCACCAGGGCTCGTCCCTGCAGGTCACCCTGATCGAATCACCCGACATCGCGCCCATCGGCGTCGGCGAAGGCACCTGGCCCAGCATGCGCGACACGCTGCGCCGCATCGGCGTGTCCGAGGCCGATTTCCTGCGCGAGTGCGACGCCTCGTTCAAGCAGGGTTCGCGCTTCAACCGCTGGGTGAATGGCGCGGACAACGATTACTACTTCCATCCCTTCGTGCTGCCGCAAGGCTATGGCGAAGTGAACCTGCCGGAGCAATGGCAGGCGCAGCATCCCGACATTCCGTTCGCCGACCTGGTCAGCTATCAGCCGCACCTGTGCGTCAACGGCCGTGCGCCCAAGCAGGTGGTGACGCCGGAATTTTCCTCGGTGGCCAACTACGGCTACCACCTCGACGCCGGCAAGTTCGGCGCCTTCCTGCGCAAACACTGCCTGGAAAAGCTGGGCGTGCACTACGTGCCTGACAACGTCGTCGGCGTCAGCAGCCACGACAACGGCGACATCGCCGCGCTGCAAACACAGGAACACGGCGCGCTTGAAGGCGAACTGTTCATCGACTGCACCGGCATGCAATCGCTGCTGCTGGGCCAACACTACGAGGTGCCCTTCATCTCGCAACAGCATGTGCTGTACAACGACTCGGCGCTGGCGGTGCAGATCCCCTACCCCGACGACAACTATCCGATCGCCTCGCAAACCTCGTCCACCGCGCAAAGCGCCGGCTGGATCTGGGACATCGGCCTGCCGACCCGGCGCGGCGTCGGCCACGTGTATTCCAGCGCCCACATCGGCGACGACCAGGCCGAGGCCGAACTGCGCCGCTACATCGCCGACACCGGCGGCCCGCAAGACATCCCGCAGCCGCGCAAGCTGACCTTCAACCCCGGCTACCGCGCACGCTTCTGGCACCGAAACTGCGTGGCCATCGGCCTGTCGGCCGGCTTCATCGAGCCGCTGGAGGCGTCGGCCCTGGCGCTGGTGGAAATGTCGGCCGCGATGGTCAGCGACGAACTGCCGGCCACGCGCGCGGCGATGGACATCGTCGCCCAACGCTTCAACGAAGCCTTCACCTACCGCTGGGAACGCGTGATCGATTTCCTCAAACTGCACTACGTGCTGAGCCAGCGCCGCGACAGCGACTACTGGCGCGACAACACCGCCGCCATCCCCGACCGGCTGAACGACTTGCTGACCTTGTGGCGCCACCGCGCGCCATCGCGCAACGACTTCAACCGCATCGAGGAAGTGTTCCCGTCGGCCAGCTACCAGTACGTGTTGTACGGCATGGGCTTCCGCAGCGAATTCAGCTACCCACAGCCACGCCAGGCCGCGCTGGCCGACGGCTATTTCCGCGAAGCGGCCGCGCTGACCCGCAAGATGCTGGGCGCGCTGCCGGACAACCGCGAACTGATCAACCACATCAAGCGCCACGGCTTGCAGAAAATCTAGAGAGACCATATGTCGACTACCGTATTGCTCAACAACGTAGACCACAAGGATCTGCGCGTCATCACCCGCCACGGCGCGCAGTTCGGCGAGCGCCAGATGTCGGCCGTCACCTTCCCGTCCGAGTTCCGCGACGTGCAGGCCTGCTACCCGATCGTCTTCCGCAAGACCACGGACGGCCTGGGCTTCGAACCGGTCGCGCTGTTCGGTTTCCAGGACGAGGAAAACCTGTTCCTCAAGGATGAACGCTGGGACGCGCCCTACGTGCCGATGATGATCGAACGCCAGCCCTTCATGATCGGCGTCAACGGCAGCGAGCTGATGGTGCACGTCGATGTCGACAACCCGCGCGTCAGCCGCAGCGAGGGCGAACCAGTGTTCCTGCCGCACGGCGGCAACAGCGAGTTCCTGGAACGGGCCAGCTCGATGCTGCTGGCCATCCACCAGGGCCTGCAGGCGACGCCGGCCCTGCTGGCCGCGCTGCTGCAACACGAGCTGCTGGAAAGCTTCGTGCTCGACGTCGAACTGGACGACGGCTCGCAGAACCGCCTGGTCGGCTTCTACACCATCAACGAGGACCGGCTGTCGGCGCTGGGCGCGGACGCGGTGGCCGCGCTGCACCAGGCCGGGCACCTGCACAGCATCTACATGGTGCTGGCCTCGCTGTCGAACTTCCGCATGCTGATCGACCGCAAGAACGCCGCCCATGGCTGAAGCCCTGCGCGAGATCAGCGGCCTGGGCGTCAACGACCTGGGCGACGACATCCTCAACGCCACCGAACCGCTGGTGCTGCGCGGCCTGGCCGCCAGCTGGCCGATGGTGCGCGCCGCGCTGGCCGGCGAGCGCGGCGGCGATGCCTACCTGCGCAGCCACTACCGCGACGCCACGGTAGGCGCCATGCTGGGGCCGCCGGAAGCGGGCGGCCGCTTCTTCTACAACGCCGACATGAGCGGCTTCAACTTCTATCCGGTGCACGCCAAGCTGACCGCCGTGCTGGACGAGATCGAAGCCAAGCGCCACCATGCCACGCCGGCCACGGTCTATGTCGGCTCGACCACTGTGGAGACCTGCCTGCCCGGCTTCCGCGAACAGAACGACATCCACCTGGGCGGGCGCGACGCGCTGGCCAGCATCTGGATCGGCAACCGCACCCGCATCGCCGCCCACTACGACGTGCCGGACAACCTGGCCGTGGTGGCGGCCGGCCATCGCCGCTTCACCCTGTTTCCGCCGGCGCAGCTGAAGAATTTATACATCGGCCCGCTGGACTTCACGCCGGCCGGCCAGGCCGTCAGCCTGGTGGACCTGCTGAACCCGGACTTCGACAAGTATCCGAAATTCGCCGAGGCGCTGGCGCACGCGCAGACCGCCGAGCTGGGACCGGGCGACGCCATCTTCATCCCCAGCATGTGGTGGCACCACATCGAGGCGCTGGACCCATTCAACGTGCTGGTCAACTACTGGTGGCGCCAGTCGCCCGACTACATGGACACGCCGACCAGCGCGCTGATGCTGGCCTTCCTCACCATGCGCGACCTGCCGGCCGCGCAGCGCAAGGCCTGGCAGGAAATCTTCCGCCACTACATCTTCGAAGCCGACGACAGCACGGCCGCCCATATTCCCGAGTACGCCCGCCATGTGCTGGCGCCGCTCAACGACGAGGCCGCGCGCGTGCTGCGCGCCCAGACACTTAAAAAAATGAACCGCTAAGGAGACACCGATGACCCCACGAGATCCCAATCAACGCCGTCCGGTGCAGCGCGTCGTCATCGCCGGCGGCGGCACGGCCGGCTGGATGGCGGCGGCCGGCATCGCCAAGGTGCTGGGCAAGCGGCTCGACATCAAGCTGATCGAGTCCGACGAGATAGGCACGGTGGGCGTCGGCGAGGCCACGATACCGACGCTGATGAACTTCCATAATCTGCTGGAGATCAACGAACAGGAATTCATGGCCGAGACCCAGGCCACCTTCAAGCTGGGCATCAGCTTCGAGGGCTGGCGCAACGTCAAACAGGACTACATCCACTCCTTCGGCATGACCGGCACCGACCACTGGACCGCCGGCTTCCAGCACTTCTGGCACAAGGGCGTCGAGCGCGGCCTGGCCGGCGACTACGGCGACTACTGCCTGGAGCTGAAGGCGTCGCTGGAGAACCGCTTCGCCCACCTGCCGGACAACGGCATGAACTACGCCTACCACCTGGACGCCAGCCGCTACGCCAAATACCTGCGGCGCCTGAGCGAGCCGCGTGGCGTGCAGCGCATCGAAGGCAAGATCGTGCGCTACACCAGGCACGAGGACAACGGCGACGTGCGCTCGGTGGTGCTGGCGTCGGGCCAGGAGATCGAAGGCGACCTGTTCATCGACTGCACCGGCTTCCGCGGCCTGCTGATCGGCGACGCCATGCAGGAGCCGATGGAGGACTGGTCGCAATGGCTGTTCTGCGACCGCGCCATCGCGGTGCAGACCGAGTCGGTGGGCGACGCCGTGCCGCTGACGCGCTCGATGGCGCACCAGGCCGGCTGGCAGTGGCGCATCCCGCTGCAGCACCGGGTCGGCAACGGCATCGTGTATTCGAGCCGCCACCTGGACGACGACGCGGCGATGCGGCAGCTGATGGCCAATATCGAAGGCAAGCCGCTGGTCACGCCGCGCGTGATCCAGTTCAAGCCCTGCCAGCGCAAGCACACGTGGAAGGGCAATGTGGTGGCGATCGGCCTGGCCAGCGGCTTCCTGGAGCCGATCGAATCGACCAGCATCCACCTGATCCAGCGCGCCGTGGTGCGGCTGATGCAGACCTTCCCCACCGACGGCATCAGCCAGGCCGACATCGACGAGTACAACCACCAGTGCAACAGCGAGATCGAGCACATCCGCGATTTCATCATCTTGCACTACCATGTCAACAACCGCACCGACTCGCCGTTCTGGACCGAGGCGCGCGAGATGGGCATCCCCGCCTCGCTGCAACACCGCATCGACCTGTTCCGCGAAACCGGCCGCGTGTTCCGCGTGCCGAACGAGCTGTTCGCGGAGAACTCGTGGATCCAGGTGATGCTGGGCCAGGGCATCATGCCGCGCTCGCACCACCAGACCGCCGACCTGATGGGCGATGCCGAGCTCAAGCATTTTCTCGGCAGCATCAAGTCGCGGGTGGACCGCATCGTGGTGCAGTTGCCGACCCATCAGGCCTATGTGGAACGCTACTGCGGCCGGGCGGAATCGGCCAAGGCCGCCTGAACGTCAGACCAGCGCCAGCGACGCCACCTTCGGGTGGCTTTTTTTCGCCTGTCCACGCCCAACAACACTCCGCTGAATATTTATCTTTTCCACATTTTTTAGGTAGTAATATTACAAACCCATCCAGTCCGCAGACGATTGGAGGCAGAAACCTATAAAACACGGAGACCAGCATGAAACTGCATTGTAGTTTAGTTTCACATCTGAAATTAATCACGGCCACGGGCGTACTCGCCCTGCTGGCCGCCTGCGGAGGCAGCGACAGCGCCAGCAGCGCCGCCCCGAGCGCCAAACTACTGGGCGGCATGATGCTGGCGAGCGCGGCGCCGCCGCCGGCCCCGGCCAACATCCGCATGCACTTCCACCGCGCCGCCGGCGACGCCGGCCAGTGGGGCGTGTACTCGTGGGACGGCCCGGTCAACCCCAGTCCCGGCTGGATCAGCGGCCGCTTCATGATGACCCAGAGCGACGACTTCGGCGGCTACGTCGACATCCCCGTCAACACCGCCAAGTCGGCGATCTGGTTCCTGGTGACCGACGGCAGCGGCAACAAGAATTGCGGCAACGACCAGTCGGCCAACTTCAGCCCCGACATCGCCAGCAACGGCCAGGAAGTGTGGATGCTGGAAGGCGACTGCAGCGTCTACAGCGCGCCGCCGGCCATCAGCTACGGCAACCTCAACAACGCCAGCGCGCACTGGCTGTCGGCCTCGACCCTGGCGTGGCCGGGCGCTGCCGCCGGCGGCACCTACCGGCTGTACTACGCCGCCAATGGCGGCCTGGGCTCCAGCAGCGCCGGCGTCACCGGCGCCGACGGCAGCATCGCGCTCAGCACCGGCGCCTTGCCGGCGGCCTTGCAGCAAAAGTATCCGCACCTGGCCGGCGCCACCGCGCTGACCATGGCGGACGCCGACGCGGCCGGCATCGCGGCCAAGGCCAGCGGCCAGTTCGCCGTCGCCCAGCTGGATGCCAACGGCAAGCTGGTGCAAGTGACCTCGCTGCAGATGAGCGGCATGCTCGACAGCGTGTTCGCCCCGGCCGCCGCCAGCGCCACCCTGGGCCTGAGCTACGACCGCAACGGCGCGCCGACCTTCCGCGTGTGGGCGCCGACCGCCAAGTCGGTCAGCCTCAAGCTGTACCCGGACGCCACCAGCGCCAGCACGCAGACGCGCGCCATGCGCCGCGACGCCGCCAGCGGCGTGTGGAGCTACAGCGCGCCGGACGCCAGCTGGGTCAACCGCTACTACTACACCTACCAGGTGCAGGTGCTGTCGCGCTGGGCCGGCAACACGCTGGTCGACAACAGCGTCACCGATCCGTATTCCTTCAGCCTGAACGCCAACAGCCAGCGCAGCTTCGTCGCCAACCTGGACAGCGCCGCGCTCAAGCCGGACGGCTGGGACCATCATCCGGTGCCGCGCCTGGACGGCCCGACCGACATCGCCCTGTACGAGCTGCACATCCGCGACTTCAGCGCCAGCGACGCCAGCGTGCCGGCCGCGCACCGCGGCAAATACCTGGCCTTCACCGACCAGGACTCGGACGGCATGCGCCACCTGCGCCTGATGCAGAAATCCGGCCTGACCCACATCCACCTGCTGCCGTCGTTCGACTACGCCAGCGTCAACGAAGCCGGCTGCAGCACGCCGACCATCCCCAACGCGGCCGCCGATTCGACCGCGCAGCAGGCGGCGGTGGAAGCCACGCGCGGCGGCGACTGCTTCAACTGGGGCTACGATCCGGTGCACTACACGGCGCCGGAAGGCAGCTACTCCACCAACGCCAACGACGGCGCGGTGCGCGTGCGCGAGTTCCGCGCCATGGTGCAGGGCCTGCACAAGCAAGGCCTGCGGGTGACGATGGACGTGGTGTACAACCACACCAGCGCTTCGCAGCAGGGTCCGCTGTCGGTGCTCGACAAGATCGTGCCGGCCTACTACTACCGCCTCAACGCCGGCGGCGGCATCACCAACGACAGCTGCTGCGCCGACACCGCGTCCGAGAACGCCATGATGGCCAAGCTGATGATCGACTCGGTCAGCACCTGGGCGCGCGACTACCGGGTCGACAGCTTCCGCTTCGACATCATGGGCTTCACGCCGCTGGCGGTGATGCAGCGGCTGCAGACGGCCGTCAACCACGCGGCCGGGCGCGACATCTACCTGTACGGCGAAGCCTGGAACTTCGGCACCGTCGGCAACGACGCCCGCTTCGTGCAGGCGCGCCAGGCCAATATGTTCGGCAGCGGCATCGGCTCGTTCAACGACCGCATCCGCGACACCGTGCGCGGCGGCGGCTGCTGCGACAGCGGCTCCAGCCTGATCAGCCAGCAAGGTTTCATCAACGGCGCCTACACCGATCCGAACGCGCAATCGACGCAGACCAGGGACGACTTGCTGCGCCTGGGTGACCTGGTCAAGGTGGGCCTGTCGGGCACGCTGCGCGACTACAGCTTCGTCGACCGCACCGGCACCTTGCGCAAGAACTCGCAGATCGACTACTTCGGCCAGCAGGCGGGCTTCGCCGCCAACCCGGCCGAGACCATCAACTACGTCGAGGCGCACGACAACCAGACTTTGTACGACCTGAACGCCTACAAGCTGCCGCTCGGCACCAGCATGGCCGACCGCGTCAAGGTGCAGACGCTGGGCGCGGCCATCAACGTGCTGGCGCAGGGCGTGCCCTTGCTGCACGCCGGCCAGGAAATGCTGCGCTCGAAGTCGATGGACCGCGACAGCTACGACGCCGGCGACTGGTTCAACAAGCTCGACTACAGCTACCAGTCGAACAACTTCGGCGTCGGCCTGCCGATGGCCGGCGTCAACCAGGGCAACTGGCCGCTGATGGCGCCGCTGCTGGCCAATCCGCTGCTCAAGGCCGGCAACGTCGCCATCGTCAGCGCGCGCGACGCCGTCAACGACTTGCTGGCGATCCGCCAGGACAGCAGCCTGTTCCGCTTGCGCACGGCGCAAGACGTGTCGGAGCGGCTGCGCTTTCATAACACCGGGCCGCAGCAGGTGCCGGGGCTGATCGTCATGAGCATCGACGGCCAGCATCCAAGCCGCTACGACGGCGCCCGCTACAAGCTGGTGGTGGCGCTGTTCAACGTCGACAAGGTGGGCCAGACCGTCACCGTGCCGGAGCTGGCGGGCCACAAGCTGAGCGTGCACCGCATCCAGCTGAACGCCGACGGCGGGCGCAACGCGCACGTGGGCAACTACGTCAGCGCCAGCGGCAAGTTCAGCGTCGCCGCGCGCACGGCCGTGGTGTTCGTGGAGGAGGCCGGCAACAACTAAGCCGGACGGCGCGTGGGTTTTGGTGAGTTTCCGCAGCAACAAAAATGTTAAAATGGAAACCTTGACTTTTCCCACGCGCCGCGCTTCACCCCATGTCCAATACCGATGATTACAGCAGCACCCCATCCACCACAGGTGCGCTTACCGTCGGCGGCAGCGCACTCGGCATGTTTGAAAACGAGTTGGACCTGGATTGGTTCAAGATCCACCTGGATGCCGGAACCACCTATGTGTTCGCGATGACGCCGGCGCCCGGCAGCAACGCCAAGCTGAACTATGCAATATTGGCGCTGAAAGATCCCAATGGCCTAAGCCTGTCAGGCTGGCACTACGGCAGCGACGACGGCGGCCCTGCCTTCCAATACAAGCCGGGCGTCGGCGGCGATTATTTCTTGTCGGCGGAGTACTACCCGTCCGGCGCCAACTTCGCGGGCATCCGCTATGCAGTCTCCGCAGCACTCCAGCAAGCGGACGCTTTATCGGCGGACATCCACACCACCGGCGTACTGGCCGCCGGCGTCACCATGACCGGGCGCTTCGACGTCGCCGGCGATGTGGACTGGTACAAATTCCATGCGGAGGCAGGCCAGCACTACACCTTCTCCTACCCCAACAGCTCCGTCCCGCCAAGCATCTTCGGGATCTACGACGTCAACGGCAAGCAGTTGACTGATAATAACCGCCCATTGGAACCCGTCATCAGCGGCGATTATTTTATCGCCGTCGGCAGCAACGTCGCAGGCGACTATGCGCTGCAGGTGGTCAACCAGGTCGACGACTACTCCCAAGACAACAGCAGCGCCGGCATCCTGTTGGCTGGCGGCCAGATTACGGGCAAGCTGGACTACATTTCCGACACCGACCGTTTCAACATCCGCGTGAGCGCCGGGCAGGCCTACACGCTGGAATTGTCGGGCGATGCGCGCGACAGCGACATCCTGAGCTTTTCCGTCCTCGACGCGCAAAGCACGATGATGGCCACTTCGCCACTGTCCAACGACGCCGACGCCCGCAGCGTGACGTTCAAAGCGGACACCAGCGGCACCTATCAGGTCTCGGTCGCGTACTACGGCGCAAGTCACGCCGGATATGACTCGTACACCCTCAAGGCATCCAAGCCGATCGCGGACGACTTTGGCGACACCACGAGCAGCGCCACGCCAATGACGCTGGGCACCGCCATCGCGGGCAAGATCAACTTCGAGCACGATGTCGACGTCTTCAAGGTCGCGTTGCAAGCCGGTACCACCTACCTGCTGACCTTGAACAACGTGCAGGCCGGCTACGCCAACTCGCTGAAGGTCAGCGACAAGTACGACCAGGTCGTCAAGACCCAGCACGATGCGAAGGCCAACACCAGCTTCACGGCGAACGCCACGGGCGACTACTACATCAGCGTCTCCGGCGATCAAGGCAGCACCTACACGTTGAGCGCCACCGCCCCAACCGACGATGTCGGCGCCACCACCGCCGCCGCCGGCGAGCTCGCCGTCGGCGGCAGCGTCGGCGGCGTGCTGGAACACGGCGGCGACCGCGACTGGTTCGCGATCACCATGGCGGCCGGCGCGACCTACGCGATGTCGCTGAAACCGGCCGCGGGGTCGGCATTGTTTGACAGCGCCGACGCCACCACATTGAACGTGGTCGACGCGCAAGGCCAGGTGCAGGCGGGGCTGGAGGTCAATCGCAGCGCCGGCGGTTCGCCACTGTCCTACCGCGCCGCCGCCAGCGGCACCTACTACATCGAAGTGGCGGCTGGCCAGCAAACCGGCGGCTATGTCGTCAGCGCCGCGCTGAGCGCGCCCGACGATGTCAGCGACCAGCCGGCCGGCGCGACCCGGCTCGAGTCGGGCATCGCCTTCAGCGGCAAGCTGGAAGTCCCCATCGACAAGGACGTCTTCAAGGTCGCGGTGGTCGCGGGCCAATACTACGGATTCCTGCTGGAGCATGCCCCCGGCGGCAAGATGCCCGATTTGCAGGGCACGGATGCACAACACTATGAGCTCGGTGTCAACACCCCCCACCTCAGCGACAGCGACAACACCTACCAGCTCTATCTCGCCAACACCACCGGCGACATTTACCTGACCGTCAGCGAGCGCCCGGAAGATGGCGCCAACAGTTACAAGCTGACCGCCACGTCGCTGGGCAGCGACGACAACGCGTCGTACCGCAACGGCGAAAATACCAACCTGGTGGTCGGTGCCCAGGTGAGCGGCGTGCTCAACTATGCTGGTGACCGTGATTTGATCACGGTGACGCTGCATCAGGGCGAGTCCTACCAGTTCAACTTGCAGAGCAGCGCCAGCCAGGGCTTGAATGCGAAATACGGCTACGGCGTGGAACTGTACGACGCCCAAGATACGGAAGTCGCCCATTCCAGCGCCCAGTATGGCGGGTCGTTCGGCTACAAGGCCCTCCGCAGCGGCAACTATTACCTGTCCGTGCACGCCAACGTCACCGACCTCAACGCCACGGGCGGCTACACGCTGGCGGCCAGCAAGATGGACGCCGCGCCGCAACTGGCGGCGCAGCCCGACACCGGTGCGGCCGCAGGCATCTTCCACTTCCTGGCGCTGGACTTTACCGAGCAGATCAAGATATCCGACGCCAGCGGCATCGTGCTCCGGGACAGCGCCGGCAAGGAGGTCGTCTTCAACCCCTCCGCGAACGCGTCGCCCGCCGGCACCCACCTGGACCTGACCACGCAGTGGCACCTCACCCCCGGCGCCACCTACACGCTGGACATCGCGGCCGGCGCCATCGTCGACCTGGCCGGCAATGGTTACGCGGGCCTGCACACCACCTTCACCACCGTCGCGGCGGCAAGCGCCGGCACCGGCGGCAACGACCTCCTGGTCGGCCAGTCCAACGGCGCCGCGATCCACGGCGGCGCCGGCGTCGACGCGGTGGCGTATGGCGACCGCAGCTCGATGTACCACATCGTCCAGCACGACGGCCACGCCGAGATCAACCACTGGCTCGACGGTGGCAAGGACATCCTCGACGGCGTCGAACGGCTGCATTTCCAGGACAAGAGCATCGCGCTCGACATCGACGGTGTCGGCGGCCAGGCCTACCGCCTGTACCAGGCCGCCTTCAACCGCGCGCCGGACTTGGGCGGCCTGGGCTACTGGATCGATGTCATGGACCAGGGCCTCAGCGTGCGCTCGGCGGCCGGCTTCTTTGCCGGCAGCGCCGAGTTCCAGCAACTGTACGGCGACAAGCTCAGCGACGATGCCTTCATCACCCAGCTCTACAGCAATGTGCTGCACCGGGCGCCGGACGAAGGCGGCAAGGCGTACTGGCTGCAGGTGATGCACAACGACGGCGTCAGCCGCGGCGACGCGCTGGGTTTTTTCAGCGAGAGCCAGGAAAACCAGATCGCGCTGATCGGCAAGATCGGCAACGGTTTCGAATACATCCCGGCGGCCGGCTAGTGGCAATTGTCGTATAGTCTGGATGCGGCAAGCAAACCCTGTCCATCCTTCCGTTCAACCTTCGAGGAAATGAAAATGAAAAAACTGTTCGTTGCCAGCCTGATCCTGTCCCTGTGCGGCGCCGTCTGCGCCGCCGAGCCGACCGCCCAGCAAAGCAAGATGAAAACCTGCAACGCCGATGCGAGCGGCAAGAAAGGCGATGAGCGCAAAGCCTTCATGAAGCAATGCCTGAGCGCGGACGCCCCGGCGCCGAAGGTGACGCAGCAGGAAAAAATGAAGAAATGTAATGCCGACGCCACCGGCAAAAAAGGCGACGAGCGCAAAGGCTTCATGAAGGAATGCCTGAGCAACAAGTAATGCTGAAGGCGGCCGCCCCAGGCCGCCTCGCCATTCCCGCGCAGGCGGGAATCGATAGACCGCCAGCGGAGCACCTTCAGTATGGATTCCCGCCTTCGCGGGAATGACGGCGGCGCTGGTCGCGTCCGTATCTACGCCGTCGCGCCGGCCGCGTGCCGCTGCTGCCGCGCCTGGCGGCGATACAGCACCAGCGTGGCGCACAGACCGCAGACGGCGGCGAACGTCAGCCACCAGCCCGGCGCGCTCTTGTCGCCGGTGTACTCGATCAGCCCGGTCGCGATGGCCGGCGTGAAGCCGCCGAACACCGCCGTCGCCAGGCTGTAGGCCAGCGAGAACCCCACCGTGCGCACCTCCACCGGCATCACCTCGGTCAGCGCCACCACCATCGCGCCGTTGTAGCTGGCGTACAGGAAGGACAGCCACAGCTCCACGCCCAGCATGCGGCCGAAGCTGGGCGCCTGCACCAGCCAGTGCAGCGCCGGGTAGGCGGTGCAGATCGCCAGCACGGTAAAGCAGATCAGCAGCGGACGGCGGCCGACGCGGTCCGACAGCGAACCCATCACCGGCAGCCAGCAGAAGTTGGATATGCCGACGAACAGGGTCACCATCAGCGCGTCGGTGGTCGACAGGTGCAGCACGGTCTTGCCGAAGGTCGGCGTGTAGACCGTGATCAGGTAGAACGACACGGTGGTCATCGCCACCAGCATCATGCCGGCGATCACCAACGCCCAGTTGTTGAGCATGGAGCGGAAGATTTCCTTCAGTTCCGGGCGGTGCTTGCGCGCCTTGAACTCCTCGGTCTCCTGCAGCGAGCGGCGGATCACGAACAGCACCGGCACGATCAGGCAGCCGACAAAGAAGGGAATGCGCCAGCCCCAGGCGCCCACCTCGGCCGGCGTCAGCCACTGGTTCAGGCCGTAGCCCAGCGCGGCGGCGGCCACCACCGCCACCTGCTGGCTGGCCGACTGCCAGCTCACATAAAAGCCCTTGCGGCCCGGCGTGGCCATCTCCGACAGGTAGACCGACACCCCGCCCAGCTCGACGCCGGCCGAGAAGCCTTGCAGCAGGCGGCCGGTCAGCACCAGCACCGGCGCCAGGTAGCCGATCGCTGCATAGCCCGGCACGCAGGCGATCAGCAGGGTGCCCAGCGCCATCAGCGCCAGCGTGACGATCAGGCCCTGGCGGCGGCCGACCCGGTCGACATAGGCGCCCAGGATGATGGCGCCGAGCGGGCGCATCAGGAAACCGGCGCCGAAGGTCATGAAGGTCATCATCAGCGAGGCCACTTCGTCGTCGCTGGGGAAGAAGGCCTTGGCGATGGCGTTGGCGTAAAAGCCGAACAGGAAGAAGTCGAACATCTCCATGAAGTTGCCGCTGACGACGCGGAACACCGTGCTGAAATGCGACTGCTGGCGATGGGAGGAAGTAAAGGAAGTCATGAGTGTCTCGCTGTGTTGACTTTATGGATACGGGTCGGATCGGGTCCGCCGGTTTTTTGGCGATCATACGCCGCTTTGCTTTCATTCCGCCTTCAACGGCGCCGCCCTTTTCACCATTAAACGTAGCCATAATGCAACACATGCCCGGATTTTGACCGTTTGTCGCAAACTTGTCGGCGGCGGCCGCCAGCTTAAGTAAAATTCATGTTGTTTAAATTAACAACCCATCGAGGAATACCATGCGCCGTACCGCTGCCGCCGTCCTGATCCCCGCCCTGTTCGCCCTGAGCGCCGCCGCCTTGGCCGCCGAATCGACCCGTCCATTGCCATCCTTCGTCGCCATCAACGCCAAGGGCGCCTTCGCCATGACGGTGGAAGTGGGCAAGACCCAGTCGGTGGTGGTCAGCGGCGACGAGCAGTTCGTCGGCGCGCTCAAGACCGAGGTGGTCGGCAATGAACTGCTGATCACCATGCCCGACAAGAGCTTCAAGTCCAGCAAGAACGAGCCGCGCATCACCATCAGCGTGCCGGCGCTGAGCCGGGTCAAGGTCGAAGGCGCGGGCGAAACCATCCTCAACAAGGTCAACACCGACCGCCTCGACATCGGCTACTTGGGCGCCGGCCACCTGGTGGCCAACGGCAAGGTCAAGTACCTGCGGGTCAACGCCAAGGGCGTCGGCGAACTCGATACCAAATCGCTGGTGGCCGAGCGGGTCGACGTCAATTTCGAGGGCGTGGGCCACGTCAGCGTGCACGCCACCGAGCTGCTCAACGCGGTCGCCAAGGGCATGGGCGAACTGGACTACTACGGCCATCCGAAGACCGTCAACAAGTCGGTGGCCGGCATCGGCAGCGTCAACGCCAGGGACTGACCTGCCTAGCTGACACAGGGGGCGATTGCGGGTAATATCAAAGCACCAAGACCCGCAACGCACCTCGGAGGCTCACACGTGGCTGTGCCGAACGACATCGCGCACTGGCGCGCGCAAATCTTTGCGAAGCTGCTGCTGGTGGTCTTCCTGCTGGGCACGGCCACGGCCATCCCCAGCATCGGGCTGGCGGCCAGCGAGGGCATGTGGTCCATCGTCGTGATCGACATCGTCGCGCTGCTGTGGCTGGCCGGCATCTGGCGTTGGCGCCGCCTGCCCTACACCCTGCGCGTGGTCAACTTCCTGATGGTCGCCTTCCTGGTCGGCATCGGCCTGCTGCTCAAGGTCGGGCCGGTCAGCCAGATCTACCTGATGGCCATCCCGGTGCTGGCGGCGTTGCTGCTGGGCCTGCGGCCGGCGCTGTGGACGCTGGGCCTGGCCGGGCTGGCGGTGATGGTGGTCGGCTTCGAGCAAAACTCCCAGCTGCGCATCGAGGGCCTGCCGGACTACGGCTTGCTCAAGGCCGCCATCATCACGCTCAACTTCATGTTCATGACGGCGGTGCTGACCTTGTCCTGCGCGGTGCTGCTGCAACACCTGGCGCGCTCCTTCGACGAACTGCAAGGCCAGCAGCTGGAACTGTCGGCGCTGAACGCCGAGCTGCGCCTGACCTCGGCCGCGGTGTCGCGCCTGAACGACATGGTGCTGATCGCCCAGGTCGACGCGGACGGCGCCGGTGGCGAGGCGGGCCAGCACATCATCTTCGTCAACCAGGCCTTCGAGCGCCGCACCGGCTACCGCCGCGGCGAGGTGCTGGGCCGCAGCCTGCGCCTGCTGCAGGGGCCGGACACCGAGGCGGCGGTGCTGCAACACATCGAGCGGGCCATGGCGCGCAGCGAGGCGGTGCGCGCCGAGCTGCTCAACTACACCAAGGCCGGCGAGCCGTACTGGGTCGAGACCGAGCTGGTGCCGTTCGCCGACGAGGGCGGCGTCAACACGCACTGGGTGGCGGTCGAACGCGACATCACCGAGCGCAAGAAATCGCAGGACGATATCCACCGCCTGGCCTTCTTCGACGTGCTCACCGGCCTGCCCAACCGCCGCCTGCTGATGGACCGCATCGACAAGCTGCTGGCCAGCTCCGAACGCGGCGCCACCTACAGCGCCGTGATGTTCATCGACCTCGACCGCTTCAAGACCATCAACGACGCGCGCGGCCACGCCATCGGCGACGCCCTGCTGCGCAATGCCGCCGGGCGCCTGTCGCAGCTGATGCGCAAGGCCGACACGGTGGCGCGCATCGGCGGCGACGAATTCGTGGTGCTGCTGGGCCACCTGGCGCACGAACTGCACAGCGCCACCCACGCCGCCTCCACCGTGGCGGAAAAGATCCGCGCCGCCATCGGCCAGGACTTCGAGATCGAAGGCCAGACCTACAACTCCACCGCCAGCATCGGCGTGACTTTGCTGCCGCAGGGCGGCCAGAGCGCGCAGGAC
This sequence comes from Duganella violaceipulchra, assembly GCF_019166075.1. Taxonomy (NCBI): domain Bacteria; kingdom Pseudomonadati; phylum Pseudomonadota; class Betaproteobacteria; order Burkholderiales; family Oxalobacteraceae; genus Duganella; species Duganella violaceipulchra. Next base: position 124,504 of record NZ_JAHTGR010000005.1, read on the forward strand.
CTGCTGCGCGAAGCCGACACCGCGATGTACCGCGCCAAGGCCGAGGGCCGCAACGGCATCGCCTTCTACGAGACGGCGATGCAGGCCGAACTCGAGCGGCGCCTGAGCATGGAGCGCGACCTGGCCGCCGCGCTGGCGGCCGGCCAGTTGCAGATGCACGTGCAGGCCCAGGTCGACCGCGCCGGCCGCGCGGTCGGCGGCGAGCTGCTGATGCGCTGGCCGCTGGCCGACGGCCAGATGGTGCCGCCGGCGGTGTTCATCCCGGTGGCCGAGGAATCGGGGCTGATCGTCGACCTGGGCGCGTGGGCGCTGCGCCAGGCCTGCGCGGCGGTGCGGCAGCTCGAGCGCGCCGGACTGGCCATGCCGCTGTCGGTCAACGTCAGCCCGACCCAGTTCCGCCAGGCCGATTTCGTCGAGCTGGTGCAGCGCGCCCTGGCCGACAGCGGCGCCCCGGCCGCCATGCTGGTGCTGGAGGTGACCGAGGGCCTGTTGATCGACAAGCTGGACCAGACCATCGAGCGCATGCACCAGCTGGCGGCGCTGGGGCTGCGCTTTTCGATCGACGATTTCGGCACCGGCTATTCCAGCCTGGCCTACCTGAAGAAAATGCCGCTGTATGAACTGAAGATAGACCGCAGCTTCATCATGGACACGCCGGACGACGCCAACAGCCGCGCCCTGGTGCAGTCCATCCTGGCCATGGCCGGCCACCTGGGGCTGCGGGTGGTGGCCGAGGGCGTGGAGACGCAGGCCCAGGCCGACTTCCTGGTGGCCCACGCCTGCAACTGCATGCAGGGCTATCTGTACGCGCGGCCGATGCCGCTGGCGGCGCTGATCGAACGATTACAGGGAACAACGGCAGTGGCCGCCGCATAAGCCACGCACAACTGGGGGAACAAGCGATGAAACTAAGCGTAGTGCAGAAAATGATCGTGCTGGCCGGATCGGCGCTGGCCGGCATCACCCTGCTGGCCGGCGTCAGCCAGTACCAGATGGGCGATGTCTACGAGGCCGCCAACTACTCGACCGTCAACACGGTGCCCAGCCTGGTCACGCTGGACCGGCTGCGCGACAGCTTCCTGCGCCTGCGCATCCGCGTCAGCCAGCACGTGCTCAACGACGACCCCAAAAAACTCGACGAGATCGACGCCCAGATCACGGACATGCGCAAGGGCGTCGACGACAACCTGAAAAAATACGAGAAGCTGCTGAGCGACGACAAGGACAAGGCCATCCTGGCGCGCGAGCGCGACTCGTGGGCCAAGGTGCAGCCGCTAATCGACGCGGTGCTGATCGAGTCGCGCCAGAACCACGACGACAAGGCGCGCGCGCTGCTGGAGAAGGCCCGCCCCGAGATCCAGGTGATGCAGGCGGCGATCGAGAACCACTTCGACTACAACGTCGAACTGGGCCAGCAAGGCGCGGAGGCGGCCACGGTGCTCAAGCAGAAGGCGATGCGCACCTCCATCATCATCTCGGCCTGCACGCTGGTGGTGGTGGCGCTGATCAGCGCCTTCATCACGCGCGTGCTGCTGCGCCAGCTGGGCGGCGAACCGGACTACGCCGCCGAAGTGGTCAACCGCGTGGCCGCCGGCGACCTGACCTTGACGGTGCGCATCAAGCCGGGCGACACCACCAGCCTGCTGGCGGCGATGAACACCATGGTGGGCAACCTGTCGCGGGTGGTGACCGAGGTCAACGACGGCGCCGAGGCGCTGGCCAGCGCCTCGGAGGAAGTCAGCGCCACCGCGCAATCGCTGTCGCAGGGCGCCAGCGAGCAGGCCGCGGCGGCCGAGGAATCGAGCGCCGCCATCGAGCAGATGTCGGCCTCGATCGCGCAGAACACCGAGAACGCCAAGGTCACCGACGGCATGGCCGGCAAGGCCGCACAGGAGGCGGGCGAAGGCGGCGAGGCGGTGCGCTCGACGGTGGTGGCGATGCGCGAGATCGCCAAGAAAATCGGCATCATCGACGACATCGCCTACCAGACCAACCTGCTGGCGCTGAACGCGGCGATCGAGGCGGCGCGCGCCGGCGAACATGGCAAGGGCTTCGCCGTGGTGGCGGCCGAGGTGCGCAAGCTGGCCGAGCGCAGCCAGGTGGCGGCGCAGGAAATCGAACAGGTCGCCAGCGGCAGCGTCAGCCTGGCCGAGAAGGCCGGCGCCCTGCTCGACACCATGCTGCCCAACATCAAGCGCACCTCCGACCTGGTGCAGGAGATCACGGCGGCGTCGGAGGAGCAGACCACGGGTGCCGGCCAGATCAACGCGGCCATGAGCCAGTTGAGCCAGACCACCCAGATGAACGCCTCCAGCTCCGAACAGCTGGCCGCCACCGCCGAGGAGATGAGCGGCCAGGCCGAGCAGCTCCAGAGTTCCATGTCCTTCTTCAAGGTGCGCTAAAGGGAGAACCACGCAACGATGCATATCATTTATACCGTTACCATCATATTGGCGGCGCTGGCCGCCGCGCTGTTGCTGTTTGAACGGGCGGCGCCGCTGACGGCGGCCCGCCTCGGCATGGCGCTCGAGCGCAGGCGCGCGGGCCTGCGGCGGCGCGACGGCGCCCTGCCCGGCTTCAGCATGCCTTACCTGGAGGGCGGCGGCGGCGAGGTGCTGGTGCTGATACACGGCTTCGCCGGCGACAAGGACAACTTCACCCGCATCGCCCGCTTCCTGACGCCGCGCTACCGCGTCCTCATCCCCGACCTGCCCGGCTTTGGCGAGGCCGGGCGCGCGCCGCTGGCCGGCTACGCCATCGCCGACCAGGTCGAGCGGCTGCGCGTCTTCCTCGACCACCATGCGCCGGGGCGGATTCATCTGGGGGGCAATTCGATGGGCGGCTACATCGCCGCGCAGTTCGCCGCCTGCCATCCCGAGCGGGTGGCCAGCGTGTGGCTGCTCGATGCGGCGGGCACGGCGGCGGCGCAGAGTTCGGCCGTGCTCAATGCGTACCGCGCCAGCGGCGCCATGCCGCTGCTGGTGCCGACGCAGCGCGACTTCGCGCGGCTGCTGGCGTATTCCGCGCACCGCAAGTTCTTCCTGCCGTATTCGGTGCGCACCGCGCTGGCGCGGCGCGCGGCGGCCGACTTCGCGCTGCACACCGAGATCATGCGCCAGGTGGTGGCCTCGCCGCTGCTGGAGCAACAATACCAGGGGCTGCGCACGCCGGCGCTGATCGTCTGGGGCGAGCAGGACCGCATCCTGCATCCGTCCGGCGCGGCCACCTTGGCCAGGCTGTTCGGCCAGCACCGCGTGATCCTGATGCCGGGCGTCGGCCACCTGCCGATGCTGGAGGCGCCGCGCCGCAACGCGGCGGACTACCTCGGGTTCCGCCGCCAGCTGGCGCAGGCGGCGCAAGATGACGACGACGGCCGCGCACCGGCGACCGCCGCTGACGTGCTTACTGCATCACGCTGACGTGCTTGCCGCTGATGCTGCGCTGCGCCGGGTTGCCATACACGGTGACGTGGCCGGAACCGGTGGCGTCGGCCACCAGCGACTGGCTGACGCCGGCCGAGATGCTGCCGGAACCGTAGGACACCAGTTCCGCGCTCTGGCTGGTCAGTCCGGCCAGGTCGGCGCTGCCCGAGCCGTACAGGCGCACGTTCATGCTGCGCACGGCGCCGCTGGCGTTGACGCCGCCCGAACCCTTGATGTCCAGGTTCAGCGTGTCGCCGTTCAGGCGGCCCAGGTCCAGGCGGCCGGAGCCGGTCAGGCTGGCCACGGTGGAGCCGCTCTGCAGGCCGGCCGCGCTGACGCTGCCCGAACCGTTGACGCGCACGTCGAGGCGGCTGACGCTGCCCGACAGCTGGATCTGGCGCGAACCCTTCTGGCTCAGGCTCAGCGGGCCGCCGTTCAAGCCGGTCACCGTCAGGCGCCCGGAACCGTTGGCGTCGATCTGGCGCAGCTGCGGCGTGGTGTAGATCACGCGCAGCGGACTGGCGCTCTGGATGTTACCGTCGATCCAGACGCGCAGCATGCCGCCACTGGCGTCGGTGCGCAGCATCGGCAGCAGGTTGCTGTCGCCCTCCACCTGCAGCGAGGTGGCGTCGCCGACCCGCACTTCGACCTGCATCGGGCCGTTGATGTCGATGCCGTCGCTACTGGCGGCGTCGCGCCGTTCGGTGGCCTGCTGGCCGTTGCCCTGCACCGCCGAGCTGCCAAAAGCGGAGCTGTAACGCACGCCGCCGTTGCCGCTGCCGTCGTCCGGGACAACGATGACGGCGCAGCCGGCGAGGGTGGCGAAAGCGGTGATGACGGCGATGGAGATGGCAGTACGCATGATGGGGTCGTCCCTGAAGTTATAGTGTCGCCACTGTAGTCCATCGTCGGCGCGCCGTCCGCGCCGTGCGACGAACGGCGGAAAACGGGGAACAGACGGCGCAAAGCCGGGATTCAAATCCGCCGCCGGCGGGTGCTATCATGACGCCATCCACCCGCCCCGCCGCCACCGACCATGACCTCTGCCACCGCCCCCGACAGCCTGATCGCCCTGCGCGACCTGACCCGCCAATTCTCCGCCGAGCGCGATTGGCAGCAGTTCCACACGCCGAAGAACCTGGCGATGGCGCTGACGGTGGAAGCGGCCGAACTGGCCGAGCATTTCCAGTGGCTGCAGACCGGCGCCGACGCCGAGCTCGATGACGCGCGCCGCACCGGCATCCGCCACGAGCTGGCCGACGTGCTGCTCTACCTGGTGCAGCTGGCCGACCAGAGCGGCGTCGACCTGCACGCCGCCGCGCTGGAAAAGATGGCGCTCAACGCCGCCAAGTACCCGGCCGACCAGGTGCGCGGCGACGCCCGCAAATACGACCAGTACTGACCGTCCTCAGGTCGGCCGGCGCACCGCGCGCACCTTGCCGCTGGCGCCGCCACCGGCGTAGAACAGCCCGGCGCCGTCCGATTCCAGCCCGCTGACGCCGACGCCGGCAGGCATCTCCAGCCGCTCCAGCACCTCGCCGCTGGCCGGGTCGACGCGGCGGATGTCGCTGTCGTCGCCCTCCCAGGTACCGTGCCACAGCTCGCCGTCCACCCACGTCACGCCGGTGACGAAGCGGTTGGAGGCGATGCTGCGCAGCACCTTGCCGGTGGCCGGGTCGATCTGGTGGATCTTGCGGTCGCGGTACTGGCCGACCCACAGGCTGCCCTCGGCCCAGGTCAGGCCGGAATCGTAGCCGTCGCCCGGCGCCGGGATCGAGGCCAGCACCTTGCCGCTGGCCGGGTCGATCTTGTCGATGCGCCGCTCGGCGATCTGGTACAGATAGGTGCCGTCGAAGGCGGTGCCGGCGTCGGCGGCGACATCGAGCGCGCCGGTGGTGGCGCCGCTGGCCGGGTCGATGGCGATCAGCCTGGCGCCGGTGGCGGCCCAGACGCGCCGGCCGTCGTGGGTGACGCCGTGGATGCGTTCGACGCCGTCGAAGGGACCATATTCGCGCACGATCTCGGCCGGGCGCGACTTGGCTTGAAGCCGGGCGGTGTTGGTGTTCGCGTTCATTGCTGCCTCCTGGTGGTTGGTGCGCCGCGGATCGGCGCCGCAAGAGAACTTTATGCCAACGGCAGCGCGGCAGGGAGTAACAAGATTGTCGTGTATTGTGCCATGACGCCGGCCAGCGGCGGCGCCAGCCAGCGCCGCGTGCGGGCCTGGCCGATCGGCCGCGCGCGGCCGGCCGCTTCCAGCTCGGCCAGCGCGCGCTGCACGGTGCGCTGGCTGGCGTCCAGCGCCAGCGCCAGCGCCGAGGTCGACCAGGCTTCGCCGTCGGCCAGCAGCGCCAGCAGCGCGCCCTGCTCGCCGTCGATCGGCGGCGCCAGCACCGCCACCTCGGCCGCGCCCAGCGGCTTGAGGATGAAGCCGTCGGCGGTGGCCTCGATGCCCGCCTGGGCCTTGAGCAGCGCCCGCAGGCGGCCGATCTCGACGCGCAGGCGGGCGCGGTGGGTGTTGTCGGGATCGCGGGTGTTGAAGGCGGCGGCGATCAGGGTTGCACGATCGATGTCGCCGGGCCAGGCCTCGGCCAGCGCGCGCGCCAGCGCGAACAGCACCGGCCGCCGCGCCAGCGCGCGCCACTCGGCGCCGGCGCCAACTCTGCGGCGGCAGGCGTCGACCACCAGCGTGTTGGATGCCAACAGCGCGGCCACTTCGTCCAGGCGCAGCATCTGTTCGGCGCCGGCGGCCAGGCGGCGGGCGGCGGGGCGTCCGAACGCCTGGCGCGCCTCGTCCACCTCGGCCAGCAAGGCCGGGATGCCGGCGCGCGCGGCGGCCGCCTGGGCCCGCTCCAGCGCCGCGCGGCCCGGCGCGATGCGCAGCGAGCGCAGCGCCAGTTCGGCAGCCGCCAGTTCGGCCACCGCCTCCAGCGCCGGCGGCAGGCCGCGCGCGTCGAGCAGCGCCAGCGCCGCACCGGCTTGCTCCAGACGGCCCAGCAACAGCAGGCGGCGCACCGCGATCAGGCGCGCATGCAGCGCGTTGGCGCGGTCGGCGTGGGTCTCCAGCGTGGCCAGCGCCGCCGTCAGCGCGCGCGGCGAACCGGCGAAATCGCGCACCGCCAGCGCCACCTCGGCCTCGGCGACCACGCAGCGGGCGCGCGACAATTCTTCATGGGAGCCGAAGCCGCGCGCGGCGCGGCGCAGCAGTTCGCGGGCGCGCGTGTGCTCGCCCAGCTGGGCCATGGCGATGCCGCGCAGGGCCAGGGCCGGCGGATCGTCGCGCAGGGCGACGCGTTTGAGGGCGCCGAGCGCGTCACCGGCTGCGAGGGCGCGCGCGGAGGCGGCGATCAGGGAATCCATGGCGACAGCATACACCGCCGCGCCACGGCGGCGCCGGCCCGGCGCTCAGCGCGGCGGCAGCTGCAGCGCCTTGCGGATCTGCGCCGAGACGATGGTCCACGACGGCGAGGTGGCGGCCACCTCGTCGAAATGGCTGCCGCCCGGCAGCACGATCACCTCGGCCTGGTCGCCGGCCGCCTGGGCGCGGCGCGCGTAGTCCTGGCCGGCGCGCAGCGGCGAGATGGTGTCCAGTTCGCCGTGGATCAGCACCGTGCGCACGCCGGAAGGCAGCAGCTCGGCCGGCGAGGTATCGGCGAAAATATCCGGCCGCGCCGCGCTGGCGGTGCCGGCCAGCTGCGCCACGTCGCGTTCGCAGCTGGTCTTGATCAGTTGTTCCTCGTTGCGCAGGTCGGCCAGGCCTCCCAGGCTGATGACGACGGGGACCGGCAGCGGCTCGGCCGCGTACAGCGGGCTGCTGCGCGGCAGGCGCGCGCGCGCGGCGGCCCACTGCGCCAGATGGCCGCCGGCCGAATGGCCGACCAGCACGATGCGCGCCAGATCGAGCCGATGCTGCGGCGCCAGCGCGCGCAAGTGGTCGAGCGCCGTGGCGACGTCGAGGTACATGCCGGGATAGCCGCCGCCCTCCTCGTCGAAGCGGCGGTACTCGATATTCCAGACCGCGATACCCTGCTGCTGCAGGTCGCCGGCCATATTGCGCATCTGCGCGATGCCGGCGTATTGCTTGCACCAGCAGCCGCCGTGGACGATCACCGCGACCGGGAACGGACCATCGCCGGCCGGCTGGAACAGCTCCGCGAACTGCGACGGCGCCGCGCCAAAAGCCACGTGCAGCGTCGGCGCCGGACCGCTCAGCGCCATATATTCCGGCAAGGTCATCGGCGCCTGCAAAGTCCCGTCCATAGCGTGCAACATAGATGCGCTCCAAAAAAAAGAATAGCGCAATGCTACACGCAAAAACACCGGGGTCAAGTCTGACAATCGGACACAAACTCTGCCGTATTGGTCGCTACGGCAGAACTCGTGTCCGAATGTCAGACTTGACCCCCGGGGGTTAGAACTTGTAGTTGGCGCGGACGTAGTAGTAGCCGCCGTTGATGCCGATCGGCGAGAACGATGGCAGCACGGTCACCGCCGCGTTGTCGCCGGCCGCGCGCTCGTCCGCCAGCAACAACGGGTTCACGCCGTTCGGGTACTTGTTGAACAGGTTGTTGGCGCCGACCGCCACCGACCACGCCGGGCTGATCTTGTAGCCCACCTCCAGGTCGGTGATCGCCTTGGCCGAGATTTCGGTCAGGTGATACACCGAACCGTCCTCGCTGCCGTACTCCGACGATTTGCCGTAGATCGCTTCACGCAGGTTGATGGTCCAGGCACCGATCTTCCACAGCGCGCCCAGGTTGATGCGCACCTTGGGCGAGGCGGTCTCCAGATCCGAGATCGCGGTCTGGTCCAGCAGCGTCTGCGGCAGCAGCTGGGTCGGCGCCTGGTTGATCTTGGTCACTTCCACCTTGTTGTAGTTGGCCGCCACCGACCAGTCCACCTTGCCCGCCGTGCCGTAGCTCTCGTTGAGCGTGGCGACGAATTCCAGCCCGCGGCTGCGGGTGTCGACCGCGTTGGAGAAGATGTTGATGCCGGTCTGGCTGACGGTGCTGTCGAGTACATTGCCGTTGGCCTTGATCGCCGCCACCACCGCCGGCGAGTTGACCGATCCGCCCGAACCGTACAAGGCGCCGGAACCGACGATGCGGTCGCGGATCTTGATCTGGTAGGCGTCCAGCGTGATGGCCAGGTTGGCCGCCGGATTCAGCACCAGGCCCAGGCTGAAGTTGGTCGAGCGTTCAGGCTTCAATCCGTCCACGCCCACCAGCTTGGCGCCGGCCGAATTCGGCGCCAGCTGCACGAAGGCGGTGGTCGGGCCGACGTTGGTGGCCGAGTAGTATTCCTCGGCCAGGGTCGGCGCGCGGAAGCCGTTGCTGAAGGTGCCGCGCACACCCACCACCGGCGAAATGTCGTAGCGCGCCGTGAACTTGCCGACCTTGGCGTTGCCGAAGTCGGAGAAGTGTTCGTAGCGGGCCGCCAGGTCCAGCGTCAGGTCGGTGACCGGATTGCCGGCCAGGTCGATGTAGGCCGCTTCGTTGGTGCGGCGGTGGCTGCCGGCGTCGGTCAGCGAGAAGCCCGGATAGGACTGCGAGCCTTCCTTGTAGCGCGAGGCGGCGTCGCCCGCTTCGATCTCGTACTTGTCGATGCGGTGCTCAAGGCCGGCCGCCACGTTCAGCGGCTTGGCCCAGCCGACCGCGAATTCGCGGCTCGCTTCCAGCGACGTGGTCAACTGGCTGGCGATGAAGGAGCCGGCGCGGAACACGGTCGGCGTGCTGCCGGTGTCGTTGAACAGCGAGACGTTGCCCGAATCGGCGACGCCGATCTTACTGGTGTCCTTGCCGTAGGTGGAGCTCAGGTCCATGTTCCAGCCGGCCAGCACGCCCTTGACGCCGCCGGTCAGCGCGAAGTCGTCCTGCTTCATGGTTTCCTTCGGCGAGAAGCCGGTCGGATAGACCTTCGGCAGGCGGCTCGGCAGGCGGTAGTTCTCGTAGGCGCGCGCTTCCTTGTGGCCCCAGGTGGCGATGGCGTACAGCTGGCTGTCCGGCGCGAAGTCGTAGCCGAAGTTGGCCGCCAGGACGTTCAGGTGGTACTGCGCGTCGCCGGAGATGTGGTTGACGTGCGGGTAGCCGGCCTGCTGGAACATGCCCGGATACTTCTCCATGTTGGCGGCGGTGATCACGCGCGGGTCGATGCCGCCACGGTCGCTGTAGCCGTGGTACTTGGATTCGGCGGTCAGGCTCAGGTAGGCGTCCTTGAACGGTTCGACGCCGATGTTGGCCGAGGCGTCGCCGGTGCGGCCGCCGCCGTCGGAATAGCCGCCGCCGGTGGCGCTGGCGGTGCCGCCATGGTTGTTCGACTTGAGGATGATGTTGATCACGCCGGCGATGGCGTCGGAGCCGTATTGGGCGGCGGCGCCGTCCTGCAGCACTTCGATGTGGTCGATCGCCGAGACCGGGATGTAGTTCAGGTCGGCTGCGGCGCCGCCCTGGTATGGCCCTCCCAGCACGGCCAGGTTGGCGGTGCCGTGGCGGCGTTTGCCGTTGATCAGCACCAGCGTGTTGTTCGGGCTCAGGCCGCGCAGGCGGGCCGACAAGGTCAGGTTGGCGGTGTCGCCGCCGAAGGCTTGCGCGGTGAACGACGGCAGGTTCTGCGCCAGCGCCTGGATCAGGTCCGGTTGGCCGGTGCGCTGCAGGGAGGCCGCGTCCAGCACCTGGATCGGCGAGGCGCTGTTCTCCACCTTGATGCCGCTGGAGCGGGTGCCGGTGACGATCACCGCGCTGACGGTGGCGTCGCCGGCTGCCGCTTCCGCCGCATCGGCGGCGTAGGCGGAGCCCATCGACAGGGTGGACAACACGGCGGCGACGCCGGTCTTGAGTATGGCCTTATGCATAGTTAATCCCCATTGAATAAAAAAGAAAGTAAGACCCTGCTACGTAATTATTTTTTTGCGGCGACGACTTCGATTTCCACCAGCCAGCCCGGATTGCTCAGGGCCGCCACCTGCACCACGGCGCGCGCCGGCAGCTTGGTCTGCGCGCCGCCGAAGTGCTGGGTGTAGGCTTCCATGAAGCCCTTGGTGTCGGCCTTGCCGCCCTTGGCCGGATCGCCGACCAGGTAGACGGTCATCTTGACCACGTCCGTCATGTCGAGCTTCATGCCCTCCAGGACTTCCTTGATCTTCTTCAGCACCGATTCGGACTGTGTTTTGGTGTCGCCGAAGGCGGCCAGCGAATCCGGCGCGGCGCCGGCGTCGGCGATGGCGGGCACCTGGCCGCTGACGAAGTGGATGGTGGCGGTGGACGGCACCGTGACCGCCAACGCGATCGGAAAATCCGAGCCGGGAATCTTGTGACGGACGATGTCTGCGGCAGCGGCCTTGGGAGCGGCGCCGGCGGCGACCGGCATCAGCGCCAGTGCGGCCGGAATCAACAGGGAGACGATTGCTTTGTTCATGCGTTCTTCTTTCAGTGTTTGTTGGACATCTGGCCGTTACTAAAATGGTCGACTTGCAGTGCGTCGCGCAGCGCCAGCACTTCGGGCTCGCTCAGCGGCGCGGCCTGGTTGCCCCAGTTGCTGCGCACGAAACTGAGAATGGCGGCGATCTCCTGGTCGCTCAGGCTGTCGCTGAAGTCGGGCATGCCGCCCCGCCCCTTGAGCAGCACCGTGGCGACGTCGGCGCCCTTCCCCTGCACGAACTTGTTCCCCGCCAGCGCCGGAAAGGCGCCCGGTATGCCCTTGCCGCTGGCCTGGTGGCAGGCCGCGCAGTTCTTCATGAACAGCGCCTTGCCGTCCGCCGTCGCCGAGTCCTGCGCGCGCGACGGCGCGCTGGCGCCGGCCGCCAGCAAGGCGATGACCGCCATCGCCGCCTTGATCAACACCTCCTTCATGCGCTGGCCCTTTCATGGATCTTGGCGATCTGCTGCCACGCCGATTCGATGGCGCCGGCCTGCCAGCCGGTCAGGTAGCTCAGGTGCTCGCCGGCCAGCAGCACGCGGCCCTCGCCCTCCACCAGGATGGGATAGGCGGCGGCGCGGGTCTTGTCGGTCCACTCGGCCCAGCCGCCCAGGTTGTACTGCACGCGGTGCCAGGCGACCGAGAACGCGGTCTCGAAGTTCTCCGTGTATTGCGGGAAGATCTTCTGCCCCGCCTCCAGCGCGAAGGCGGCGCGCTCCTTCGGCGACAGCGCGCTGGTCTCGATCGCGGCCGTCTGGTACTGGTAATAACCGAGCAGCACGCCCTTCTTCTTTTGCCAGCCATAGGACGGCATCGAGATGGTGTTGATGCCTTTGAGGTCGGTGAGCACATGGCCGCCGTACAGGTGCTCGTCCTCCTCCCAGAAGCGGCGCTTCATCTGCAGGCCGATCTTGCCGACCGGCGCGTAGGCCACCGTGGCGACGGCCTTCTTGAACTTGTCCGAGAAGTCGGTGTCGATCTGGCGCAGCACCGACAGCGGCATCGCCACCAGGCAGTAGTCGGCGGCGATGCTGCCGCTCTTGCCGGTGCCGGTGTCCTTGTAGGTGACGGTGACGCCCTTGTCGTTCTGACGGATGGTCTGCACCTCCGAGCGGTAGCGGATGTTCTTGCCGACGCGCTTCTCAAACGCCTTGGCGATGGCGTCCATGCCGCCGACCGGCTGGAACATAGTGTTCTGCATCGGGAAGTCCTGCACCGCGCTGTAGACGTTGCCCAGCTTGGAGGCCAGCAGGTCCTTGAAGCCCAGCGGGTCGGACGGCGTGCCCGCTCCCGGCGACATGCCGGCGCCGGGGTTGACCGTGAAACCACGGCCGCTGCGGCCCTTGTATTGCAGGTCGGAGCCGGCCAGCTGGCCTTCGTGCGCCAGGTAGTCGAGCAGCAGGCGCTGGTCGTCGGCGGTCAGCTCGGCGTCGAGCTGCTTGCTCTTGACCGACTTGGCCAGCAGCTCGGAGACGTGGCCGCGCATGTCGGCCTTGATCTCGGCCACCCGCATGCGCTTGCCGGCGTAGGGGCCGGCGTTTTCCGAGTAGACGAAGGAGTGGTCGTTATCGTTGACCATCACTTCCAGCGGCACCTCGAACAGCCGCGTGTAGTGCAGCGTCGACTGGTGGTGCAGCGGGATGCGCCACGGGCCGTGGTTGATGTACTGGCCGTCGTCGAATTCGCAGGTCTGCTTTTCGCCGCCAAGCTCGGTCAGGCTGAAGCCCTTGCGCGCGGTCTGGCAGCGGCCGCCGGCGAAGGCACGCGCTTCGAGGATCTGGCAGTGGTAGCCCAGCTTACCCAGCTCGTAGGCGGCGGTCATGCCGGCCAGGCCGGCGCCCAGTATCAGCACCTTCTTGCCTTTGCCGCTGCCGCTCAGCGCCGGCGGCGCGGAGGCGGTCGAGCCTATGCCCATGCCCCAGGCGTTCATGGTGTTCAACAGCAGGCCGGTGCCGCCCACCGCCGCCGCCCGATACAGGAAATCCCTCCGTGTCAATGCACTAAACGATTTAAACGATTTGACTATTTTACTATTCATCGATTTCCTCTCGTGACTTGCGAATCCATAGTCCTCATCTAGCAATCGCCGTGCCACAAATCCAAGCAAAATAAACATGCTTCGCCGTTGAAGCGAGCCTGATGGAATAAGGTGATATGACGTCTTTAGAAGCGTTTCCAGCGACAGACTTTATTTGTCGAATTGAAGGTTGCGCCAGCGCGAAAAAGGCGCACCGCACCAGCGGGAGGCGTGCACCGAAATGGATGGAAGTGGTATGCACGGCGCTGGACAGCGCCGTGTGCTATCGGTTTTAAAAATCAGTTAGCGAAGCTGGCGACAGCGTGCGTAGTGCTACGTAGGGGTAGTGCGGAGATGGCGGGGATGGCTTGCGGCAGGCAGGCGATTTCCGCCGCCGCGAGGTGGCGCTGCGCGCTGCTGCTGTCGGCCATGTGGCAGGCGTGGAATTGCATGGGCGCGCCGGCATCCAGCAAATAAATCATGTCCATGTCGGCCGGGTCGTAGGCGACGCGCACCTGCCATTGTCCGCGCAGGCGCGCGCGCTCGAACCAGCGCTCGTTGATGGCGCGCGCGCAGGTGTAGACGCTGTCGAACAGCACGATGCCGTCGCCGGTGACGGTGGCCTGGGTGGCCGGCATCAGGCTGCAGCGCAGCAGCTGCTCGGGATAGGTCTTCAGGCTGCCGCCACGCTGGGCCACGCCCCACTCCCACAGCTCGCGCGGCGCGGCGTTGCCGGCATGGCGGCTGTTGTTGTGATAGAGGATGGCGTCGATGACGATGCGGGTGAACTGGTCCAGATCGAGCACGCCGTCCAGCCGGCAGGGCGCGCCGGCCTCCCCCGCCGCCAGCAGCAGGAAGCGTTTTTCCAGCACCGCCTTCCATGCGGCCGGTCCGTCGCCGGCGTCGACGCAGCGAAGGTTGAAGTTGTTGAGCAGTGTGTCGCACTGCGCGCCGCCGTTCAGGGCGGCGTTGGTGTACAGGGTCTCCGGCAGGTGGCGGCAGGGCCACTGCCCGGCCTCGATGGCGCGGCCGTGCCGCTGGCTGTAGCGCTGCTTGTCGGCGCCGCAGTTGGCCAACGCCAGCATGGCGTGCTGCCAGCTGGGCGCGCCCAGGCCGATATAGACGCCGGCCACCATGCCGCTGAAGGTGTCGACCGCCACGTACACCAGCGGCCTGCCTATGGCCTGCTGGCGGTCGGCACGAGAGACCAGCTGCACCTCGGCGCGCACCACGTCCAGGTAGAAGCCGGCGCCGGGCCGGCCTGGCAGCGCTGCGGGAACGATGGCCTGCGGCTGCGCGTCGTCGCCGAAGCCGGAGGCGCCGGCGGCCTGCAAGCCGCGCGCCGAGGCGGCGGCGCTGCGGCGCGCCACTTCCGGTGGCCGGTCGTCGTCGTGATCGAGCCAGTAGTTGAACTGGCCGAAGGTCGGCAGCGCGTCCGGCTGCGCGCCGGACATCGCCAGCACGCGACCGCTGTCGGCGTCGATGCGGCGTTCGCAGAAGAAGTCGGCCAGCATCTGCTGGTAGGCGCCCAGCCGCGAGAACTTGGCGTGGCCGGCCGCGTAGTGCGCGATGGCGACCCGGAAGGTGCGGCGGATTTCCTCGTCGGCGTTGACGCCGGGACCATCGTCGGCGCCGCTCTTGCGCGGCCGTCCGCGCTTGACGCCGGCCGAGGCCTGGCGCACCTTGCCGCGCCCACCGGAGTTGCAGTAGTCGGGCAGCAGCGCGTTGGGCGTCTGGCCGCGCTGCCAGTAGCGCCGCAGGTAGCGGTAGATGGTCGGATGGGAGACGCCATGCGTGGCGGTGGCCTGCGCGACCAGCTGGCCGCGCTGGCGCGCCTCGTAGATGCCCGGCTCCAGCGCCACCAGCGCTTCGACGATCTGCCACGCGCGGGCGCGCAGCTGCAGGTGCTTGGGCGGCAGCAGCTCCTGGCTGACCACCATCAGGTAGGGATCGGCCGCCAGCACGCGGGCGTGGCCGGCGTGGATGTCGGCGTGCAGCGCCGGCAGCGTCACCAGCTCGACGTCGGCCGAGCGCGCCGCCACGTCGAACACGTAGGCGTGGCTTTGCTCGGGGGCGATCCACAGCACGCGGACGGTGCGCGGCGACGGGTGCGTGTAGTGCAGCAGGTCATTCCGCAGCAGCATCGGCGCCTCGTGTGCGGGAGTGTAGAAACAATGCGGTCATTCCGTGCTCCTTGCTCAACGACTTGTCGGTTGGTCCTATCCCCAATGCAATAAACGGGCCAGAGGCTGCGCTCCTATGAACACCATGCCGGCCGCACCGGCCGGCGCCGGCGGCAAGCTTGCTTCTGGTGCAAGGCGGCGGCCGGGCGCACCGTGCGCGTGCGGGCGGCCCATATGAAAACAGGGCCTTGCGGCCCTGTGGTGTGTAACGATTTATACCTTAACGATCAATACTTCTTCTTGAACCCGGCCTTGGCGCCAGGCGCCGGCTTTTTAGGCGGCGTGGCCTTGCCCGATTCCGGCGGCATGCGGTCGGCCTGGCTGATCTTCAGCTGCGCGCCACCGACCCATACCTTGCCCAGGTGCTTGAACAGCTCCGGCGGCATCCCGTCCGGCAGCTCCAGCATGCTGTAGGTGTCGAAGATCTCGATGCGGCCGATATGCTTGGCTTCCAGGCCAGCCTCGTTGGCGATGGCGCCGACGATGTTGGACGGCGTGGCCGCATGGTTGCTGCCCACTTCGATGCGGAAAGCGCTCATCGGCACGGTGACCTTGCCTGGCTTTTCCTTTTTCTTCTTCGGAGCGGCTTCCTCTTCCACCTCGGCCGATTCCACACGCGCGGCCTTGGCCAGCGGCGAAGCTGCAGGAACGGACGGCGCGCGTGGCGGTACCGGACGGGCCGCGACCGGCGCTGCTGCAGACGCTGGCGCCGACGACGGTGCGCCCTCGCCGCCATCGCGGCTGATGCGCAGCTGCTGGCCTGCGACCTTGATGCCGGCCAGGTGATCGAGCACGTCGCCGGTCAGGTTGTCCGGCATATCGAGCACACTGTAGTCGTCGTAGATCTCGATGCGACCGATGTTCTTGGAGTCGATGCCGCCTTCGTTGGCGATGGCGCCGACGATATTGCCCGGCTTGACGCCGTGCTGGTACCCCACTTCGATGCGGAAGGTCTGCATGCCTGGATCGGCGGCGCGCACGATGCGTTCCTTTTTAGGGAAACGCTCGCTGCGGTCCGGACGTTCGGCGCGGTCGCCGCGCTCGAAACGGTCGCCGCGATCGCCGCGATCATTGCGGTCGTTGCGCTCGAAGCCGACTTGACGGCCCGGACGCTCGTCCCAGGTGGCGGCGGCCACTTGCTGTTTTTTGTCCAGCAGCAGCGGCACGTCGCCGCGCGCCATCTTGGCCAGCGCGGCGGCGATTTCGACCGCCGGGATGTTCTGTTCGCGCTCGAAGTCCTCGATCAGCGACTGGAACTGTTCCAGCTCGCCCTGTGCCAGGGTTTCGCTGATCTGCGACTTGAACTTGGCGATGCGGACGTCGTTGACGGCCTGGATGGTCGGCAGCTCCAGCATGCTGATCGGCTGGCGGGTGGCGCGTTCGATCGATTTGAGCAGGTTCTTTTCACGCGGGGTGATGAACAGGATCGCCTCGCCGCTGCGGCCGGCGCGGCCGGTGCGGCCGATGCGGTGGGTGTAGCTTTCCGGATCGTGCGGCACGTCGTAGTTGACCACGTGGCTGATGCGCTCCACGTCCAGGCCGCGCGCGGCGACGTCGGTCGCCACCAGGATATCGATCTTGCCGTCCTTGAGCTGCTGGATGGTGCGCTCGCGCTGCTGCTGCTGGACGTCGCCGTTGATGGCGGCGGCGGAGAACCCGCGTGCCTGCAGCTTGCTGGCCAGTTCCTCGGTACCGAGCTTGGTGCGCGAGAAGATGATCATGCCGTCGAAGTTCTCGGCTTCCAGGATGCGGGTCAGCGCGTCGAGCTTGTGCATGCCCGACACCAGCCAGTAACGCTGGCGGATGTTCTCGGCGGTGCCGGTCTTGGCGGCGACCGTGATTTCCTTCGGGTTGCGCAGGTAGGTGTTGGCGATGCGGCGGATGGCCGACGGCATGGTGGCCGAGAACAGCGCGGTCTGGCGCGTATCCGGGGTCTCTTGCAGGATGCGTTCGACGTCGTCGATGAAGCCCATGCGCAGCATTTCATCGGCTTCGTCCAGCACCAGCGTTTTCAGCTTGGACAGGTCGAGCGAACCCTTGTCCAGGTGATCGATGACGCGGCCCGGCGTGCCGACGACGACGTGCACGCCGCGGCGCAACGCCGACAGCTGCGGGCCGTAGCTTTGGCCGCCGTAGATCGGCAGCACGTGGAAGCCGGGGATGTGCGCTGCGTAGGTCTGGAAGGCTTCGGCGACCTGGATCGCCAGTTCGCGGGTTGGCGCCAGCACCAGCGCCTGTGGCGTGGTCTGTTTGATATCGATGCGCGACAGGATAGGCAGCGCGAAGGCGGCGGTTTTACCCGTACCGGTCTGCGCCTGGCCCAGCACGTCCAGGTTGTCGAGCAGCGAAGGGATGGTCGCGGCCTGGATAGGCGACGGCGACTCGTAGCCGACATCTTTCAGCGCTTTGATCAGGGGCGCGCTGAGATTGAGGTCGGTAAAAAGGGTAATCGGGGATGCGGGGGTTTCAGACATGGCGTCACTCACAAGTATGTTCGAATCGCCTAATTGCGAAAGAAATTTGTGCGTAGTTTACTCCCTATCGACGCTTCGGGCCGGATTTTGCCTAAAAACCCCCTTTATCACGCCGCGGCGTCGTCTTCGCCGCTCCCGCTGGAACGGTGAAGACGAGCGGTAAAACTCAGGTCGATTTGCGCCGGCGCAGCATCAGGCCCAGCACGCCCAGGCCGCCAAGCAGCATACCGTAGGTCGCCGGTTCCGGTACCGCCGTGATGCGAATGACACCATCACCATAGCCCGCGCCGGCCGTCGCATGTTGGTAGGCGCCGCTCAGGAACGAGCCGCCGCCGCCGCCAATGAAGCCGCCGTCGCCGCCGGAGTAGCCACCGCCGCCGCCGCCGCCGCCGCAACCGGCACCCGCACCGCCGCCGCCAAAGCCGCCAACGCCCAGGCAAGGGGCGCCGGAGGTGGCGTATCCGCCGCCCAGGCCATTGAACCAGCTTTGGCCACCAGTGCCGAAGGGGATATCGCTGGCGCCATCGGTGTAGAAGCCGCCGCCGCCGCTACCCCAGCTGTAGGCGCCGAC
Organism: Duganella violaceipulchra; assembly: GCF_019166075.1. NCBI lineage: Bacteria > Pseudomonadati > Pseudomonadota > Betaproteobacteria > Burkholderiales > Oxalobacteraceae > Duganella > Duganella violaceipulchra. The sequence continues at coordinate 142,581 of NZ_JAHTGR010000005.1, forward strand.
TTGGCCGCCCGCACCCAGGTCGGTTGTTTTAACCGTGTAGGTGCCCATCGAACTGCCAACCGACCCCAACACGCCGTATTGCGTGATCGAAGCGTCGAAGCCATTTTGTCCCGCTTGGGCACGGATACCGCCGCCGCCGCCGGCGATCAGCATGGGGATATTGCTGCCGCCGACTACAAAGCTGCCGCCGCCGCCGCCGCCGTTATAGTCCCCTTGACCGGAAGAACCCTTGCCGCCGACCGCCAACTGCAAGGTATCGCCAGCCAGGAAGGAGAAGGTGGCCTTGACTTCCGCACCCAGGCCGCCGGCGTAGTTGCTGTCAAAAATAAGGCCCGCGCCCCCTTGAGCGCCGATCACGTCGATAACATAGCTGCCTGTCGTCGGGGCGGTCCAGGTTACAACCGAGCCGGTGTAGCTGAATGTCTGCGCCGATGCGCCAGCGCTCACAACCATACCCAATGCCACTGCCAACAGGCCTTTTTTCAGATTCATGCAATCCCCCTTGTTTTAGTATTAAACGCACAACGAAAGTGTGATTATTGCACTATTCTTTCGCCTGCTTGGGAGTATATTTTTCTTGTTGTAAATTTGAAAAAAATGCGGCCGGCCAGCGCAGGGCGCAAAAAAAACAGGCCGAAGCCTGTTTGTTTTCTTGCGCCACCCAGGCCAGAGGTCCGGGGCGGCACGTCCTGCGCTAGCGGGTGCGACTTACTTGCTGGCTGCGGGCGCCGATGCTGCTGGCGCCGGGGTCGAAGCTGCCGGTGCGCTGGCGGCTTTAACTGCCTTGGCCTTCTTGTGATGCACTTTCTTGGCCGGTGCGCTGGCGGCTGGCGCCGATGCGGCTGGAACCGGGGTCGATGCGGCGACGGTTGCCGAGGCCGAAGCGGCTGGAGCTTGAGCGAATGCGGCGCCGGCGAACAGGGTGGCGATCAGGGTAGCGATTACTTTTTTCATGATGTGGTTCCTTTAATTTGATTTATATAGTTTAGCTAATTACTTGGTTGCTACTTTGGCTTCTACTTTTGCCGCGGCGGCTGGCGCTGCAACCTTGGTGTCTACTTTCGCAGCGGCGACCGGCGCTGCGACTTTGGATTCTTTGGCCTTGTGGTGGACTTTGGTTTTCGCGGTCTTCGCTTCAGCTTTGGCTTCGGTTTTGACTTCCGCGGTTTTCACTTCAGTCTTCGCTTCGGTTTTCACCACGGCTGCCTTGGCGGCTGGTGCGGTGGTGGCGACTGGCGCTTGTGCGAATGCTGCGGTAGCGAACAGGCCGGCGATCAGGGAAGCGATAATTTTGGTCATGATGTATTCCTTTTTCTGGGTTTCGGCATCGGGACTATCCCGTGTCGCATAAGCAAAAAACGGCGCAGCCCCCCAATCAGTTGACGCGCATTACAAGCTCTTACCAACACTTACACTCGCTTACAACTGGCCGCCCGACCGGCGCTGCTGAAATGAAAAATGCCGCCCAGTGTGAACTGGGCGGCATTCTGGCCGAAGCCATGCTGCGTCCTGCGATGGCAGCGGATTACTTGCTGGCTGCTGGCGCCGACGCTGCCGGTGCCGGTGCCGAAGCTGCCGGTGCGCTGGCGGCTTTGACGGCCTTGGCCTTCTTGTGATGCACTTTCTTGGCCGGCGCGCTGGCCGCTGGTGCCGATGCGGCTGGAGCCGGGGTCGACGCGGCCACGGTTGCGGAGGCCGAAGCGGCTGGAGCTTGGGCGAATGCGACGCCGGCGAACAGGGTGGCGACCAGGGTAGCGATTACTTTTTTCATGATGTGCTTCCTTTAAATTGATTTATATAGTTTATATAATTACTTGGCTGCCACTTTGGCGTCTACTTTCGCAGCAGCGACTGGCGCTGCGACTTTGGATTCTTTGGCCTTGTGGTGGACTTGGGTTTTCGCGGTCTTCGCTTCAGCTTTGGCCTCGGTTTTCACTTCAGTCTTCGCTTCGGTTTTCACCACGACTGGCTTGGCGGCTGGTGCGGTGGTGGCGGCGACTGGCGCTTGTGCGAATGCTGCGGTAGCGAACAGGCCGGCGATCAGGGAAGCGATAATTTTGGTCATGATGTATTCCTTTTTCTGGGTTTCGGCATCGGGACTATCCCGTGTCGCATGAGCAAAAAACGGCGCAGCCACCCGATCAGTTGACGCCCATTACAAGCTCTTACCGATTCTTACACTCGCTTACAACTCGCCGTACCCACTCTCAATGCGGTTTCACGTCGTCCTTCAGCGCCGCCAGCGCCATGCGCTCCACCAGGCCGGGCGCGATCAGCTTCATCCAGCGTCCCAGCTTGCCCTTGGCCGACATCACCACCTCGCGCCGGCGCGCCTGCATGCCGTCGACGATCAGCCGCGCGCACTCCGCCACCGGCATCGCCTTGTCTTCTTTCAGGCTGCTGCTGCCCAGCGCCCCGCCGGCCGCGTTGTAGCCGCGATAGCGGATCTGCGTCGCCACCACGCCCGGATAGGCGATCGTCACGCTCACGCCGGCCGCCTTCAATTCGGCGCGCAAGGCCTCGAAGAAGCCACTCATGGCGAACTTGCTGGCGCCGTAGGCGGTGCGCCCCGGCACCCCGACCAGCCCCGCCAGCGACGACACCGCGACGATGCTGCCGCGCGACTGCTTCAAATAGGGCAGCGCCGCATGGGTGCACCACACGCTGCCCCACAGGTTGATCTTCATAAGCTCCTCGTACCAGGCCAGGTCACTGACCTCTTCGAACAGCGCGTGCGCCGAGCGGCCGGCGTTGTTGATCAGCGCATCGATGCGGCCGAAGCGCGCCACGCAGGCCGCCACCAGCGCCGTGCACTGCGCCTGCACCGACACGTCGGTCGGCGCCACCAGCGTCTGCGCGCCGGCCGCCGCGCAGTCGGCGGCCACCAGCTCCAGCGCGGCCGCGTTGCGCGCCGCCAGCACCAGCGCCACGCCGCCGCCAAGGCTGCGCGCCAGCTGGCGCGCCATCTCGGCGCCGATGCCGTCCGAACTGCCGGTGATGATGATGACTTTCATGGCTCTCCTTTATTTGGGCAAATAATTTTGGCAAGTGCAGTAAGATAGCCCGCTTCTGCACCGAATCGCACATCACGGAGAAAATATGCGTCTTCCAGCCCTCGCAATCGCCGCCGGTCTTGGCCTGGCTTCCCTCCACGCCGCCGCCCAGCAGGCGCCGGTGGTGACGGAAGCGCCGCTGCGCGCCCACCTGTCCTTCCTGGCCGACGACCTGTTCGAAGGCCGCGGCACCGGCCAGCGCGGCGGCGACCTCGCGGTGCGCTACCTGGAAACCCAGGCCGCCATCATCGGCCTCAAGCCGCTGGCCGGCGGCGGCTATCGCATGCCGGTCAAGATCGAGGGCACCAGACTGCTGGCCAACAGCGTCGTGCGGTTCGACGCCAACGGCAAGAGCATCACGCCGCAAACCGGCAGCGAAATCGTGTTCGGCACCGCCGGCGGCAAGGCCGACGTCACCATCGACGCGCCGCTGGTGTTCGTCGGCTACGGCGCCATCGCGCCGGAAGAGAAATGGGACGACTACAAAGGCGTCGACATGAAGGGCAAGATCCTGGTCATGATGGTCAACGATCCGCAGCCCACCGCAGCCGAGCCGAATCGCTTCGCCGGCAAGGCCTACACCTACTACGGCCGCTGGCTGTACAAATACGAGGAAGCGGTGCGCCAGGGCGCGGCCGGGGTGCTGCTGATCCACACCACGCCTTCCGCCTCGTATCCGTGGAGCGTGCCGGCCAACGGCTTCAGTCATGAGCGCTTCCACCTGGCCGGCGCCGGCAATCCGCTCGAAGGCTGGTTGCAGGAAGACACCGCACGCGCGCTGTTCGCCGCCGCCGGCTTCGACCTCGACGCGCTGCGCGCCCAGGCCGAGACCCGCGAGTTCCGCCCGGTCGACCTGAAGACCAGCGTGCACGCCGAAGTCCACAGCGCGATCCGCCAGATCGAACAATTCAACGTGGCCGGCATCGTGCCCGGCAGCGACGCCAAACTGAAGGCGCAGGCGGTGGTCTACTCGGCCCACTGGGATCACCTGGGCATGGACGAAGACGTGCGCCGCGAGGACCGCAGCGACCATACCTGGAACGGCGCCATCGACAACGCCTCCGGCGCCGCCGCGCTGCTGGCGATGGCGGCCGAAGCGGTCAAGCATCCGGCCAAACGCACCCAGGTCTTCCTGTGGCCGGCCGCCGAGGAGCAAGGCCTGCTGGGCAGCGCCGCCTACGTGCAAAACCCGGCCTGGCCGCTGGCGCAGACCACGGCCGACCTCAATCTGGACAGCATGAACTTCGTCGGCCTGACGCGCGACATCGGCGTCGCCGGCGCCGAGCGCAGCAGCCTGTACGAGGCGGCCGGCGCTGTGGCGCGCAAGATGGGCCTGAAGCTGGCGCCGGCCATCCCCGACCTGTCCGGCGCCTACTTCCGCGCCGACCACTTCAACTTCGCCAAGGCCGGCGTGCCGGCGTTTAACGTCGGCTCGGCGGTGTTCTCCGGCGACGGTCACTTCGAGTTCGTCAGGGACCCGGCGCCATCGGCCGCGCGCCTGGTCGCCTTCAAGAAGGACTACCACCAGGTCAGCGACGAATACCACGCCGACTGGGACTTGTCGGGCATGGTGCAGCAGGCGCAGTTCACGCTCAACCTGGGCTACGCGGTCGGCAACGCACCGGCCATGCAAAGCTGGAAGGCTGGCGACGCCTTCGGCAAGGTCAAGCGCTAGGTGGCGGGACGGCGCTGCGGGGCCGTCCAAAACAGGGTAGGATGGCCGCTGCCGCCAACCTTCGCACAAGGAACACCATGGAAACCAACAGCCACTGGATCGACATCGCCACCGCCGACGGCGGCTTCGGCGCCTACGTCTCGCTGCCGCGCGGCGGCAAGGGGCCGGGCATCGTGCTGCTGCAGGAGATCTTCGGCGTCAACCAGCATATCCGCAACGTCGCCGACCAGTACGCGGCCGACGGTTACGTGGTGATCGCGCCGGACCTGTTCTGGCGCCACGGCGCGCGCATCGAACTCGCTTACGACGACGCCAGCTGGACGCGCGCGGTCGAGCTGATGAACGCCACCGACTTCGCGCTGGCGCAGTCCGACATCGCCGCCACCGTCAAGGCGCTGCGCGCGATCGACGGCGTGGGCGACAAGATCGCCACCATCGGCTTCTGCTACGGCGGCCGCCTGTCCTACCACACGGCCGCCAACGGCCTGGTGGACGCGGCGGTGTGCTACTACGGCGGCGGCATCCACAACGCGCTCGAGCGCGCCGGCCAGATCACGGTGCCGATGCTGATGCACTTCGGCGGCGCCGACAGCCACATCCCGCCGGCCGCCGTGCAAAGCATCGCCGAGCGCTTCGAGGACAAGGAGCAGGTCGAGATCCACATTTATCCGGAGGCCGAGCACGGCTTCAACTGCAACCACCGCGCGTCCTACCACCAGCGCGCCGCCGCCCAGGCGCACGGCAACACGCTGCTGTTCATCGGCGAGCAGCTGTAATGGCCCGTTTGACGCTGGTCTTCCCGGAAGACCAATACTACTTTTCCACCCAGCTGACAGTGCGGGTGACCGACATCAATGGCGCCAACCACCTGGGCAACGACTCGATGATCTCGATGATCTCCGAGGCGCGCGCCCGCTTCCTGTACGACTTCGGCGTGCAGGAAACCGGCAGCGACGGCGTCGGCATCATCGTCACCGACCTGGCCACCACCTACAAGGCCGAGGCCCACGCGCGCGACCAGCTGCTGTTCGAGATCGGCGTGATGGACTTCAACGCCTACGGCGGCGACATCACCTTCCGCATCACCCGCCCCAAGGACGGCAAGCTGGTGGCGATGGCCAAGTCCGGCTTCGTCTTCTTCAACTACAAGACCGGCCAGGTGACGCCGATGGCGCCGGAATTCCTGGCCAAGTTCCCCAAGGTAAACCGCCTCGACTGAGGCCTAGCCTCAGCTCAGCGTTTGGCCACCTTCGGCACGATGGTCTTGTTGAACCAGTCGTCCAGCATCTGCTTTTCATAGCGCAGCGTGTCGCTGTCGTTGAACCGGCTGACGCCCTGCATGTAGTTCATGTTCGACAGCTGCTCGTCGCCGCTGCGCAGCGTTGTGCCGTCCTGCTCCAGCGTGTAGCGCAGGTGCATGCGCGGCCAGTCGGCGCCGCCGTTGAGCACGCGGATATCCTCGCCGCCGTGACGGCGCGGCCACATGCGGCCCGCCATGTCGATATCGAGCACCTCGATCTTCAGGCTCTGGCCGGCCGGCAGCTTCTTGTTCAGGGTGGCGAAATAGTCGCTGAAATCCTTCAGCACGCGTTCGCGGTCGATGGCGTTGCGCGGCACGTCGGTAAAGTCGTCCGGCTTGACGTAGCTGACGCTGACGTCGGCCCAGGCGGCGCTGGCCAGCAGCGCCAGAGCGGCCGCCAGCATGGTACGGGTGAGTCCTCGCATGTGCTTCTCCTTCACGGTTGATGCTTTCAATATAGCCCGTTTCGCCGCGGCGGGCCCGCTTTGAATCGCTTTGTTACCGAACTTACTTTACCCCCATGTCACGCCCCTGTCATATCAAATCACTACTATTGCGCCCGTCGGGGTGCAGCCACCACCTCGCATGATGCCGCGCCCGGCGCCGCACATGGAATGGCCACTATTACAACAGGATTTTTCCCATGACCGAGTCGCTCGATCTGTCCCGCCGCAGCATCCTCAAATTCTTGTCCAGCGCGCCGCTGCTGCCGCTGGCCGGCGGCAGCGCCACCGCCGCCCTGCTGGCCGCCTGCGGCGGCGGCGACACCGCCGCCGCAGCGCCGCAGCTGCTGTCCGTGACCTTCACCGGCATGGCCGCGCCATCCCTGAGCGACGCCGCCGCCATGGCCACCACCACCGTCGGCTCGACGCTGAACATGACCTACTCCGACGGCAAGACCCAGCCCTACTCGCTGGCCTACCAGACCTTCTTCATCACCGGCGCCAACGTCTCCAACGGCAGCGGCGGCACCGTGCTGGCCGGCGGCTACTACGACATCAACAACCAGCCCATCGTCGACAAGACCGACGCCGCCCAGCGCCAGTTCTTCTCCGACTGCCCGGACGGCACCTCGCTGCTCAAGCTGGCCGCGCCGACCGTGGCCGGCGTCAAGGGCAACACCGTGTTCGCCGTGGTGCAGTTCGAATACGCCACCCGCAACGTCAAGGGCGACTCGATGTACGGCATGCTGCCATCGCCGATCGCCGTGCTGACCCTGGACCAGGATAAGAGCACCGGCGCGCTGTCGCTGGTGAAGTACCACAACGTCAACACGGCCGGCGTCAACGGCCTGTGGATCACCTGCGGCGCCAGCCGCTCGCCGTGGAACACCCACCTGTCGAGCGAAGAGTACGAGCCGGACGCGACCGTCATCGACAAGAACACCCAGTTCGCCGCCTTCAGCACCAACCTGTACGGCGACGCCACCAAGGCCAACCCTTACCACTACGGCCACATGCCGGAGATCACCGTCAACCCGGACGGCACCGGCAGCATCAAGAAGCACTACTGCATGGGCCGCATCTCGCACGAGCTGGTGCAAGTGATGCCGGACGAGCGCACCGCGCTGATGGGCGACGACGCCACCAACGGCGGCCTGTTCATGTTCGTCGCCGACAAGGCGCAGGACCTGTCCTCCGGCACCCTGTACGTCGCCAAGTGGACCCAGAAGACCGCCGAAAACGGCGGTTCGGCCACGCTGTCGTGGATCAAGCTGGGCAGCGCCACCAGCGCCGAGATCAAGGCCCTGGCCGACACCCTGAAGGCGGCCGACATCCTCAGCGTCAAGACCACCGATCCGGCCGACGCCACGTACACCAAGATCCCGTTCAGCGGCAAGACCAACTGGATCAAGCTCGTGCCGGGCAAGGAAACGGCCGCCGCCTTCCTGGAAACCCACCGCTACGCCGCGTTCAAGGGCGGCAGCATGGGCTTCACCAAGATGGAAGGCACGACCGTCAACGCCAAGGACAAGATCGCCTACAGCGCGATGAGCTACATCAACGGCGCCATGAAGGACGGCTCCGGCGGCATCAAGATCCAGGGTCCGAGCGCCGGCATCGTCTACGCGCTGAACCTGAAGGCCGGCCAGGTGGACGACAGCGGCGCCGCCATCAACAGCGAATGGGTGCCGGTCGACATGGCCGCCGTGCCGGCGCTGGTGGGCGAGGACCTGGCCAAGCCGGACGCGCTGGGCAACCTGGCCAACCCGGACAAGATCGCCAATCCGGACAACATCAAGTTCTCGGAAAAGCTGCGCACCCTGTTCATCGGCGAGGACAGCGGCCTGCACGTCAACAACTTCCTGTGGGCCTACAACGTCGACACCAAGGCGCTGACGCGCCTGCTGTCGACGCCGGCCGGCGCCGAATCGACCGGCCTGCACGCGGTCGACGACATGAACGGCTTCGCCTACATCATGAGCAACTTCCAGCATCCAGGCGACTGGGAAGCGGCGCTGCACAGCAAGGTGCAGACCACGCTGGACCCGCTGATCCGCGCCAACTACCGCGACCGCTTCGGCGCCGCCGTCGGCTACCTGACCGGCCTGCCGACCCTGAGCTAAGCCACGGCAAACAGTTACCCCAGCTGTCCCGGCCCGCAACGAGCGTCACGCTCCTTGCGGGCTTTTTTCAGCACCCCTACTACAAAGATCCTAAGCTGAGCTAAACTCTGGCAATCCCCCGAGAACTAGACACCCAATGCGCTTTGAACAAGGCAAAGTGAATCAGCTTTTCCAACAGAGGAAACTGATGCGCAATTGGTCCGGCTTTCGTCCGAAAGAAAATCATCGGGGTTTGATCATGGGTACAGCATTGTTGGCTGACGCGGCAGGCATCTTCATCGTCGGCATGACACTCCAGATTGAACTACGCGTCGCTACCGTGGTCGGCGATTGTTTGATGACATTCTCCATTTTTCAACGAATGGGTTCTCATCGACAGCGGATTTATCAATTAGAAGTCTGCCCGCGCGATAAGCTCAGTCACAACGGAGTTCCCGCCATCTATGGCCCGCATGAGCACATGCCAAACGAGGAAGTTTACGCGGTCTCAGAGACAAGCGTAGACTGCGATAACTGGCAGGGTAGTTTTTCTTGGTTTTTATCGAGAACCAATATTGAATCTTTCGTTTTGGAGCAACCATGTTGACCTGCGAATGGGCACAGACGCTCACTAGATATGACTGCAAAACCGTCCGCGGAATTACCGGAAGTAGCGGCCTGAGAATCGGAACGCCGTTTAGCCTCCCCGATGGCGCAGCAATTAATATCTATCTCATGGAGGCCGGCGAAAAACACATCCTGATCAGCGACAACGGCGACACCTTGGCACATCTGTCATCGCTGGGAATCGACCTTGCACATCATTCCAGAATGCGGGCATTGCGCGATGTGGTCAGTGGACATGGAATCACGCTCAGTGAAAATGGTGACTTTACTATGCTCGCCCAACAACAAAAGGCAGCATGGAGTTTTGCAAAAAGCATCACAGGATTGTTGGCAGTGGCTCAGTGGGCACGTGAGCAACTAAAAGACCATCCCGAAGTACATGATCTGGTGGCAGAAGCGGAACCCTATATCGTTGCTCGCAGCCCGGGAATACTACTGCGTCGACACGTGCATGTGCGCGGTGCCTCCATGACAGATCATATATTCGACTTCCAGCAGGGTACGGAACTCATCGACATCATTTCTCCGAGCCCTCAAGCAACTGGAGGTGTCATGAGGAAGGTGGGCGATGTCGTGAACGGCCCTTTCGCCGATCAAGTATCGACACTCATTATTGTTGACGACCGCATTGACCCGCACAAAGCGCAAAGTGAGATGGCGATACTGTCGTCCATTGTACGTACCCAGCCTTTTTCTGGCCTGATGATTCCTCTTCATTAGCTCATGCTCAAAATTCTCCAGACACCGTCTGGAGAATTCCTCCGTCCAACAGCCACGCATCGCTTTGTTGCACATCCCGATAAAATAATTCTCACAGAGATAGCAATATTGCCAAAAACGAAGTATTGTTTCGGCTGCACATAGGCGTTACAGAAGACTAACGCTGCGCCGCCGCGGTCCAACGCGCCGTACAATCAGAGCGCCCGGATCGCCTCGGGAGTGTTGTGCAAAGCAACAGGAATTTTTGTTGCCTGTTGTTAAGAGCAGTGGGTAAGACTACAATCGAAAAACTATTTGGTAGTGCCATTTTGCGGAACTCGTCCCTATGTCTTTTTTGTCCTCTGCCTCGCCTAAGCTAGCGCCCTGGAAAGTCCTGTTGGTCGACGACGAACCGGACATCCACGACATCACCAAACTGACGCTGAGCCGCTTCCGCCTCGACGGCCGCGCCCTGAGCTTCGTGCACGCCTACAGCGGCGCCGAGGCCAAGGAAGTGCTGGCGCGCGAAGCCGACATCGCGCTGGTGTTCCTCGACGTGGTGATGGAAAAGGAAGACAGCGGCCTGGAAGTGGCGCGCTGGATGCGCGAAGACCTCGACAACCAGTTCACCCGCATCGTGCTGCGCACCGGCCAGCCCGGCCAGGCCCCCGAGGAACGCGTGATCGTCAACTACGACATCAACGACTACAAGGAAAAGACCGAGCTCGACCGCACCAAGCTGTTCACCACCACCTTCGCCGCGCTGCGCGCCTACCGCGACATCATGAAGGTCGAGGAAGCGCGCCGCCAGCAACTGAACTACCGCGAAGGCCTGGAGCGCGTGATCGCCGCCTCGGCCCACATCTTCCAGCAACGCAACCTGAAAGACTTCGCCAACGGCCTGCTGCAGCAAGTGGTGGCGCTGCTGCGCCTGGAACACAGCATGCTGCTGCGCCTGCGCGGCGCCACCGCCATCAGCGGCGAGAACGACTACGAAATCCTGGCCCAGATCGGCGACCAGGACGGCACCCTGCTCAGCCCCGACGTGCTGGCCCAGCTCGACGCCGCCAAGAGCAACAAGATCTCGCGCGTCGAAGGCGACACCTACATCGGCTACTTCCCCAACAGCAGCGGCAAGGCGTCGCTGCTGGTGCTCAAGGGCGTCGAGGAAATCTCCGAGATCGACACCAAGCTGCTGGAAGTGTTCTGCTCCGGCGTCGCCATCGCCTTCGACAACATCCTCTTGACCCAGGAAATCACCGACACCCAGGCCGAGCTGATCCTGCGCCTGGGCGACGTGGTCGAATCGCGCTCCAACGAGGCGGGCAACCACGTGCGCCGCATGTCCGAAGTGTGCCACCTGTTGGCCCAGGCCTCCGGCATGCCGGACGACGAAACGGCCGTGCTGCGCCACGCCGCGCCGATGCACGACATCGGCAAGATCGCCACGCCGGACGCGGTGCTGCTCAAGCCGGGCAAGCTCGACGCGGCCGAGTGGGAAATCATGAAGCAGCACCCGACCGTCGGCCTGTCCATCCTGGACGGCTCGCAGCGGCCTATCCTGAAGGCGGCCGCCGTGATCGCCCACCAGCACCACGAAAAATTCGACGGCAGCGGCTATCCGCAGGGCCTCAAGGGCCACGACATCCACCTGTACGCGCGCATTGTCGCCGTGGCCGACGTGTTCGACGCGCTGATGCACAAGCGCTGCTACAAGGACGCCTGGCCGATCGACAAGGTGGTCGAGCACCTGCGCGAAGTGGCCGGCCATCACCTCGACCCGGTGTATGTCGACCTGCTGTGCCAGAACATCGACAAGGCGGTCGCCATCAACGAGCGCTTCCCGGACTAGTGGACCGTAACATAAGCATATACGCAATAGGTTGTTGTTAAACTTAATTCCTTGCCATTAAGATCGTGGTCCGGTCCAGACCACGCAAGGAATCCACGATGCACCAGCCAGCCCGTCCGCACGCCCTCCTCCACTTGCCTTTGCGCCGCAGCGTGCTCGCCTGCGCGCTGCTGCTGGCCGCGCTGCCCGAGGGGCAGGCGCAGCAAGCACCAGCCGGCGACGCCGCCATCGACCAGGTCACCGTGGTCGGCTCGCGCGCGCGCAACCGCACTGTGTACGACAGCGCCGTGCCGATCGACCGCTTCGGCCAGCGCGAGGTGGAGCACGCCCTGTCCAGCGGCGAGCTGGGCGCGGCGCTGCAGAACCTGGCGCCGTCGATCAACTTCCCGCGCATCGAATCGAGCGGCGCCGCCGACTCGGTGCGCGGCATCCAGCTGCGCGGCCTGGCGCCGGACCAGGTGCTGGTGCTGATCAACGGCAAGCGCCGCCACACCAGCGCCGTGCTCGACACCGAGAGCAGCTTCGCCGGCACGGTGCCGGTCGACGTCAACGCCATCCCGCCCGGCGCCATCGACCACATCGAAATCCTGCGCGACGGCGCCGGCGCCCAGTACGGCAGCGACGCCGTGGCCGGCGTCATCAACATCGTGCTCAAGAACGCCCGCAGCGGCGGCTCGGCCGCGCTCGGCTACGGCGCCAACCACACCGACTTCAAGCCCACCAACGAAACCAAGACCGACGGCCAGACCAAGACCGCCAGCGCCGACTACGGCGTGCCGCTGGGCGACGCCGGCTTCCTGCGCTTCGGCTTCGACACCCGCCGCCGCGCCCCGACCCAGCGCGCCGGCTTCAGCGACGCCGGCTGGACCTCGTGGAACGCCACCCCGGCCGACCTGGCGCTGGACGGCAAGGTGGTGTTCAAGTCCGGCGACTCGCAGCAGAACAACAACTACCTGTTCTACAACGCGCTGCTGCCGCTGGCCAACGGCGTCGATCTGTATTCGTTCGCCACCGTCAACCAGCGCAAGTCCGACGGCAGCGCCTACTTCCGCTATCCGGGCGACCCGTCCAACGTGCCGGCGCTGTACCCGGCCGGCTACCGTCCGGTGACCAAGGGCGACATGAGCGACGTCAGCGTGGTGGCCGGCGCGCGCTTCGCCGGCGCCGGCTGGAACTGGGACTTGAGCGCCCGCCACGGCGGCAACCTGTTCCGCTACGACCTCGACCATTCGGCCAACGCCTCGCTGGGCGCGCAGAGCCCGACCAGCTTCCACCTGGCCGGCTTCGACTTCCGCCAGAACGCGCTCAACGCCGACCTCACGCGCGAGCTCGACCTCGGCTTGAACTTGGGCGCGCCCGTCAATCTGGCGCTGGGCGTCGAGGCCATGCACGAGACCTACCGCAGCTCGCCGGGCGACGCCGCCTCCTACGCGGCCGGCCCCATCGTCGACGCGCCGCCGGGGGCGCAGGCCGGCCCCGGCTTGCGGCCGCAGGACGCCTTCGACGGCGGCCGCTCGATACGCTCGGTGTACGCCGACGTCGAAAGCGACGTCACCAGCGGCCTGCTGCTGGGCGCGGCCGCCCGCTACTCGCACTACAGCGATTTCGGCAGCGCCAGCACCGGCAAGCTGTCGGCGCGCTACAAGCTGAGCGAGACCTTCCTGCTGCGCGGCTCCTGGTCCAACAGCTTCCGCGCGCCGGCCCTGGTGCAGACCGGCTTCCGCTTCTCCACGCTCAACTTCAACAGCGACGGCAGCGGCCTGCAGACCGCCTCCTTGCTGCCGGCCAGCGATCCGCTGGCGCGCAGCTTCGGCGCCGAGGCGCTCAAGCCTGAGAAATCGACCAACCTGTCGCTGGGCCTGGCGTGGCGTCCGCAGCGCAACACCAGCTTCACGCTGGACGCCTACCGCATCAAGATCCGCGACCGCATCACCCGCACCAGCGACCTGCAAAGCGACGCCGCCACCGCCTATCTGGCCGGCATCGGCCGCGGCGACATCCAGTCGGTGGCCTACCTGGCCAATCTGCTCGACACCAGCACCACCGGCCTGGACGCGGTGCTGAGCCACGACCTGCCCTTCGCCGGCGGCAAGCTGGACCTGAGCGCCGCGCTCAACCTGAACAAGACCCGCCTCGACCACGTGCGGCAAAGCTCGGCCGCGCTGGCCAACGTCGATCCATCGCTGACCTTGCTGACCGACACCAGCCTGTACCGCATCCGCCACGCCTCGCCGGCCAGCAAGCTGGTGCTGAGCGCCGACTGGCAGGCCGCGCGCTGGAGCCTGCTGGCGCGCGCTACCCGCTTTGGCGCGCTGAAGGATTTCTCGTACGACCAGGACGCGCCCATCGACGAGGGCGTGCACGCGCAATCGTTCGGCGCCGTGTGGTCGGTCGACCTGGAGGCGCAGTTCAAGCTCAACAAACAGCTGACCTTGGCCGTCGGCGGCGACAACCTGCTCGACCGCTATCCCGAGCGCGTGCGCCAGACCAACAACGCCACCTACGGCGGCGCGCTGCCGTACAACTTCATCAACCCGATCGGCGTCAACGGCGCGTATTTCTACGGCCGCCTGCGCTACACTTTCTAACCCGAGGACCTCATGAAGCTCACCCGCATCTCCACCCTGTTCGCCGCCGCCTGCCTCAGCACCCTGATGGCCGTGCAAGCCCACGCCAGCAACGCTTTGGTGCTGCTGACCGACTTCGGCACCTCGGACGGCGCCGTCTCCGCCATGCACGGCGTGGCCTACGGCGTCGACCCGAAGCTGAACGTCTCCGACCTGACCCACAACATCCCCGACTACGACATCTGGCTGGGCGCCTACCGCCTGTACCAGACCGCCAACTACTGGCCACAAGGCAGCGTGTTCGTCGCCGTGGTCGATCCGGGCGTCGGCACCACCCGCAAGTCGGTGGTGTTGAAAACCAAGGAAGGCCGCTACTTCGTCGGCCCCGACAACGGCCTGTTTACCCTGATCGCCGAGCGCGACGGTGTGGCCGAGCTGCGCGAGATCGACGAGCAGCTCAACCGCCTGCCCGGCTCCGGCGAGTCCTACACCTTCCACGGCCGCGACGTCTACGCCTACGTCGGCGCGCGGCTGGCCTCGGGCGCGATCAATTTCGAGCAGGTCGGCCCGGTGCTGCCGAGCGCATCGGTGGTGAAGATCCCTTACCAGAAGGCGGTCCGCCAGGGCAAGGTGGTGCGCGGCATCATCCCTGTGCTGGACATCAAGTACGGCAACGTCTGGACCAATATCCCGAAAGCGTTGTTCGACGAACTGGACATCGGCGTGCATGATCGCGTGCAGGTGCGCATCCTGCACAAGGGCAAGCAGGTGGACCAGGTGGTGGCGCCGTTCGAGCACACCTTCGGCGGCGTCGCCCAGGGCAAGCCGCTGGTCTACCTGAACAGCCTGCTGGATGTGGCGCTCGCCGTCAGCCAGGGCAACTACGCCAAACAGCACCACATCGATTCCGGCGTCGACTGGGAAGTGGAGATCAGCAAGGCCCCGAAGTAACCCGGTACAGCGGGGTCAGACCCCGTACGGGGTCTGACCCCAACGGTTCATCGCCGTGCGGGGTAAAGCCTACTTGCGCTTGACCTTGGGGAAGCGCAGCTTGTAGTGCAGGCCCATGCCCGGCGCGCTGACCACCTTGATGGTGCCACCCAGCGCGCCGGTCACCAGGTTGTACAGGATGTGCGCGCCCAGGCCGCTGCCGCCCGAGCCGCGCTTGGTGGTGAAGAAGGGGTCGAACAGCTGCGCCAGGGTGCTGTTGTCCATGCCGGCGCCGTCGTCGCTGTAGTCGAAGTCGACGAAGTCGCCGTCGACCTTGCCGCTGATCCTGATCTTGCCGGACTGCCCCTCCTCGAAGCCGTGCACCAGCGAGTTGACCACCATATTGGTGACGATCTGCGACACCGCGCCGGGGAAGCTGGCCATCTCGATGCGCTCGTCGCAGTCGATCTCGACGGCGACCGGCTTGCCCTTCAGCTTGGGCTGCAGCGACAGCAGCACCTCGTCCAGGTATTTGCGCAGGTTGAAGCTGCGGATATCGTCGGACGACTGGTCCACCGCCACCTGCTTGAAGCTGCGCACCAGCGCCGCCGCCCGCTGGGTGTTGGTGGTCATGATGCGCAGCGATTGCGAGATGATGTCGAAGAACTGGTTCAGGCCGTCCTCGTCCAGGGTGCCGGCCGCCATGTCCTCGCGCGTCAGCTTGAGCTCTTCCACCAGGTGGCTGGTGGCCGTCACGCAGATGCCCAGCGGCGTGTTGATCTCGTGCGCCACGCCGGCCACCAGCCGGCCCAGCGAGGCCAGCTTCTCCTGCCGCACCAGTTCGCCCTGCGCATCCTTGAGCGAGGTCAGCGCGCTCTCCAGCGCCGCGTTCTGTTCCTCCAGCGCCTCCTTGGCGCGGCGGATCTCGCGGTCGGCCTGCATGCGCGCGATCGCCACCGCCACGTGGCTGGCCATGAAGGCCAGGATGTCGAGGTCGGCCTGGGTGTAGGTTACCGCGTCGTCGTAGCTCTGCACGATGATCACGCCATAGGCCACGTCGCCCAGCAGCATCGGCGCGCCCATCCAGCTGGCGATGTCGACGTTGCCCAGCGGGTGCTCCATCTCGCCGCTGGCCACCAGCGCCTGGAAGCCGGCGCGGTCGAGCAGCATGGCCTGCTTGCGCTGCAGCACATACGAGGACATGCCGACGCCGTAGTCGAAGCGCTTGACCGGCGCCTGCTCGTCCTTCTGGTCGACGAAATACGGGATGCTGATTTCCTTGGTGTCCGGGTGGTACAGCGCCATCAGGAAATTCTGCGCCGGCACCAGTTCGCTGATGATCTGGTGCAGCCGCATGTTCAGGCGGCTGCCGCCGGTGGCCGTGGCCGACAGGTTGGCCAGCTCGTACAGCGCGCGCTGGATGTTCTCGGCGCGGCGCCGCTCGGCCACCTCGTGCGCCAGCAAGGCGGTGCGCTCCTGCACCGCGCGCTCCAGCCGGTCCATGCTCTGCAAGCCTTGCAGCGCGCTCGACACGTGGTTGGCGATCAGCGCGAACAGCGCCTGGTCTTCGTCGCTGAAGGTGTGTTCCTTGTCGTAGCTCTGGATCACGATGGCGCCCAGCGACTGGTGGTTCTGGTCCAGCAGCGGACAGCCCATCCAGTGCTCGGCGATGGTGCCGATGCCGAAGCCGGCGTTGGCCTCGCGCCGCGACTGGTGCTCGGCGGCCGTCATCACCATGCGCTCGCGGCTGGCGATCACGGTCGCCGTCGGCGACTCGCCCTCGACCAGCTCGAACAGCGCGTCGCGGCTGGGCGGGTCGTCCACCTCGTCGACGAAATACACGAAGCGCACCTGGTTGACCGGTCCGTCGCGGTCGCTCAAGGCCACGAAGAAATTGGCGGCATACATGATGCGTCCCAGCGCCGCATGCACGGCCTGCAGGAACTCGCTGATGTCGGTACAACTGCTCGACTTCTGCCCGATTTCCAGCAGCATGGTTTGCACGGCTTCCAGGCGGGTGAGACGACTTTCCATCGATTTTCCTAGTGTGAGGTAATGCGCATAGGAAATACTAGCAGGTCCGGCCCGCCCCGGCCACAGAAACCAAAACAGCCAGGGCGTCGACGATGCCCTGGCTGTTGTTCCGTGCGGTAAAGGCTTAAGCCTGCTTGCGCTGGCGGCGGCTCACCATCGCGCCGATCAGGCCCAGGCCGCCCAGCAGCATGGCATACGTTTCCGGTTCCGGCACGGCCGTCACGGTCACGCCGGACGAGTACGAACCGGCCGACTTGGACATGGCGCTGCCGCTCACCAGCAGGTAGTAGCTGCCGGCGCCCAGGATGGACGAATCGAGCTGCCACTGGTCGGTGGCGCCGGTCGACAGCTGGGTGCCACCCAGCAGCAGGCCGCCGGCGTTGTACAGCGCCAGGCCGGTGATGTCGAGGCCGTTCTTCGCCAGACCCGAGTGCGAATACACGTCGGCCGAAATGAGCGACGAGCCGGCCAGGGTGAAGGTGTATTTGTCGGCGAAGGTATTGCCTGCGTTGTTGCCGGTGACCAAGTGGCCGACGTAGGCCGCACCGGCGCTCAGGTCGAGCGGGGTGTCGGGATTGCTGATATCGGCCGCCAGCACGCCTTGCGACATGAGGGCGGCGCCGGCCATGGCGATGGCGCCCGTCAGGGCTTTGACTTTAATCATTTCTAACTCCTAAAAAATGGGAGTTCAAAATGTAGCAGTCTCGTCATTTCCAGACGGCCGCGCACGATAGAATGTTACATCTACTTACACGTTTATTTAACGAAATCTTAATTCCAATAAAGAACAGATGACGCCGGAAACTAGGGCTTGCGGTAGCCGTTGTCCATCCACGCCGACGCGCTGGCCACGCTCAGCTTGAAGGTCGGCGCCACCCGCACCCGCGCCAGCTCTTCGCCATACGGGTCGAAGGCGCTCAGCGTGGCGTAGGGGTCGTCCTCGTCGGGCACGATGTCGAGGCAGACCTTGACCTGGCCATCGTCGCCGTTGACGAAGACATTCTTGTGCAGCTGGGCGTGCAGCTGCTGCTCGTGGCGGCGGATCACCTCGTTGGCGGTCTTGACCAGGGTGTTGAAGGCGTTGACGTCCAGCGGCTTGGGGTTCTTCTTGTCGCGGCCCATGGTCCACGGCCCCACCAGCGCCGGCTCCGGCTCGCCATCCTTGATCATCGCCACCGCCCACCCCTCGTCGTCATCGTTCTTGATGACGCGCGCGGTCCAGCCATTCCCCTGCCATACGCGCGCCTCCTGGATCGGGGCGTCGTCGTCCTGCTGCTGTTCGGTGTCGGGGTAGTCTGCGCTCATGCTGTGGACTCGTGGTGAAAGTGGGATGGGGGTGAAATGATAAGCGGCCAGCCCCGTAACAACAATAGAAAAGTCGCAGATCAAGCGCAAACCATCCGGCGCCGGCCCGGCGCGGCCGGCTGTTTGTTTTTTGCACGGAATTGTTACAGAGCAACGCCTCGAATTTTACTTTCTGGTCAGCAATTTGCTAGTCACTGAGGGGCTGAAAGCGGCATTTCCGCCGGCGCCGGCGCGCCGATATCACAAACTGGCACCATAATTAACATAAACCGATGAAACACTCTAAAGTTGGACGGGCATTATCAAGGGAGCATTACTATTATCAATCTTGAATCATCCGTTTCCAGTAGTTAATAAAAGCTCAAGCCGGGTGCAATCGTTCACCGGGTTCAAATAAGGAACGCCAACATGTCACTCTCCAAAACCCTGCTGGCCCTCGGCCTGGCCGGCGCCGCGCTCAGCGCCAGCGCCGCCGTCACCTACAGCGCCACCGCCGGCCTCACCTCCGGCGTCGGCGGCGTCACCACCAACACCTTCGACGACGGCCTGCTGCCGGTCGGCTTCGCCACCTACGACCAACTGGGCGCACTGATCCCGGCGCCGGGCAATTCCGGCTACGCCGCCGAGCCGCCGGGCGATCTCACCGCCTTTTTCTCGGTCGGCGTGAGCAACGGCCAGCCGTCGTCGTCCAGCGTGAGCTTCGGCGGCCTGGGCGTCAGCTATTTTGGTTACTACATGGGTTCGCCCGACAGCTACAACATCGTCACCATGTATAGCGGCAACACGATGGTGTTACAGATCAACGGCAGCGACATGGCGGCCGCCGCCAGCCAGCTGGCCGACGGCAATCAGCAAGTCGGCTTCTACATGAACTTCCATACCAACGGTGGCACCACGATCACCCAAGTCACATTCTCGGCCAATCAGAACGCCTTTGAATCGGACAACCACTCATACATCCCGGCGGTTCCCGAACCCCGCACCTACGCGATGTTATTGACCGGCCTCGGTCTGCTGGTGTTTTCCAGCCGCCGGAGTCAAGACAAGAGCAACCCGCGTTTTTACTAATCCTCACAAAACTAGGCCCACCATGAAAAATACACTTCCAAAACTCGTTGCCGCCGCCCTGCTGTCGGTCTCCGGTCTGGCGTCGGCCAGCGTGCTCGCCCCATGCAGCCTGACCGACATCTTCTTCGATGTCCCCGGCGTGTCGGTCTCGACATGTTCCGGCTTCGTTCCCGGCAACGTCATCAACAGCTCGCCGGCGGCCACCGCCACCGTCAGCGCCATCCTGGCGACCGACTTCGGCTTCACCGGCCAGAGCGGCGCGCCCATCATCTCCATCAATGTCAGCGCCGATCCCATCACCCACGTCACGACCTATGACTTCCCCCAACTGCTGACCGGCGACGTCATCGTCGGCCTGCACTTCGGCAATGGCGGCACGACCGGCAACGGCACGGCGTTCTACGAGTTCAACGCCGGCAGCGGCGTGGACAAGTTCTACACCTCGCTCCAGGCCAGTTCCAACGCCGGCTTGTACAAGATCGCGCCGGTGCCGGAACCGACGACCTACGCCATGCTGGCGGCCGGCCTGGGCCTGGTGGGCGTCATCGCCCGCCGTCGCAAGGCACGCGCTTAAGCACCCCGCCCAGCACCAAAGCCCGCGTTGAGCGGGCTTTTTTTACGTCTGGCTGGGGACTGGTCAACCGACGGCGTTCAGCACGAGATGCACGGCCGCGGCGGCGGCATGATCGGCGGCCGCAGCGGCGTGATGCGCGGATCGATGGCTGGATCCGGCATGTGGTAACTGAACGGTGTGATGATGATGGGCGGTATCGTCGGCGGCGCCGATGGCGGGCCTTTCGGTCCCCCGCCGGAAAGCTGCTGGACGCTACGTTGGCGCCGAGTCCGCTTGCACATCGAGGATATCGATTGACCCTCGCTCAATTCTAGCCAAGCCATGTTCTAGCCCTCCCTGCAATAGGTAGATTATCAGTATAGGCGGGCATAACTTTAAATCAAGGAACATTCCCCGCTCATCGCGCCGGACCGGCATTCCATCCCGTCAATTTGCCGCTCTGTCGCAATCCGCTGGCCCTTGCCGGGCGCGCTGGGTACAGTTCAACCATGCCTAACGGCAGAAGAAACACGGAACAACCCAACCACCGAGGTCAGCCATGAAAATCACCGCTAAAAAACTGGTATTCGCCGCCTTTATCGTCCTGCTGGCCGCCTCCGCATGGCAGTCGGTGTTCGGTGACGGCATGCACGTCAACATCGACGGCGACGAGATCGACGGCCCGATCGGCTTCCTGCTCGGCACCCTGTTCGCCGGCGGCGGCCTGCTGATCGCCACCGTGGCCATCACCTGCGCGGCCGTGTTCGTCGGCGTGCTGTTCGCCGGCCTCGGCATCCTGATGATCAGCGGCATGGTGCTGCTGGCGGTGGTGGTGGCGGCGGCGGTCTCGCCCCTGTTGCTGCCGCTGCTGATCCCGGTCGGCATCTACATGATCTTCCGCTCGCGCTCGCGCAAACAGCAGCAGCGCGCCATGCTGGAACACGCAGTCTAAGCAGTACGCACCGTTTCAACCGGAAGCGGCCGGGACCTGAACTCCCGGCCGATCCGCCTCCGCCCTGATTTCCTCATCCGCCAGCGCCACCCGGTTACGGCCGCCGCGCTTGGCGCAGTACAAGGCCTGGTCGGCGCGCCGCAAGGCCACGTCGCCGCCGCTGTCGCCCCCGCCGAGCGCGGCGATGCCGATACTCACCGTCACCATCACCGTCAAGCCCGCCCCACCGTCGATCGGCATGGCCGCCCCGGCCACGCGCAGACGCAGGCGTTCGGCGTACACCAACGCCGCGTCCGGCCCGGCGCCGGGCAGCAGCAGCGCGAACTCCTCGCCGCCGATGCGGCCCAGCATGTCGATCTTGCGCTGGCCGTCGCGCAGCAGCGCGCCCAGCTGGCGCAGCACGGCGTCGCCGGCCGCGTGGCCGTGCTCGTCGTTGATGTGCTTGAAATGGTCGACATCGAGCAGCAGCACCGCGGCGCAGGCGTCGAGGTCGCGCCGCAGGCGGGCGTGCTGGTCCTCCAGGCGGCGCATGAACTCGCGCCGGTTCGGCAGGCCGGTGAGGAAATCGGTGGTGGCCAGCACACGCAGCTCGTCGTCCATGCGACGCCGCTCGGTCACGTCCAGGGTCGAGACGATGACGAAATCGAGGCTGTGCGTATGGCCGGGCATCACCAGCAGGGTCAGCTCGTTGAGCCGGACCGTGCCGTCGAGCCGGGTGTAGCTGCCCTCGCAGGCGAAGAAATGCTGGCCCTGGGCCAGCGCAGTCAGCGCCAGCGCGAAGCTGGGCATGGCGGCCAGGTCGAAGTTCTGCGCCAGGCTCAGCTGCGAGAGATCCTTGCGCCCCGGCGCCGCCCCCACCTGCGCCAGCGCGGCGGCGTTGACGTCGACGATGCGCACCAGCGAGGCCAGGCGGCGCAGCTGGCTGGCGTTGGCCTGCAGGTAGCGGCCCAGGTCGTCGACCCCGGACAATTCCAGCTCGGCCAGCGCGGCGTGCACGCCCGACCAGTCCTGCTCCCACAGCGCCACCGGCGCGTGGTCGTACAGGCTGCGGAAGCGGGCCTCGCCGGCGCGCAGCGCCACCGCCGCCTGGGCCTGCTCGATGGCGATGCCGGCCAGCCGCGCGGCCTGCTCGATCAGGGCGATGTTGGCCAGGCTGGGCAGGCGGGCGTCGCGGTGGTAGATGGCGAAAGTGCCCAGCACATTGCCGCCGGCGCCGTAGATCGGATCGGACCAGCACGAGCCCAGCCGCGCCTGCAGGGCCAGGTCGCGGTACTCGCCCCAGGCCGGCGCGCGGCCGATATCCTCGACGATCACGCGGCTGCGCGTCAGCACCGCCTGGGCGCAGGCGCCCTGCGCGCCGCGGATGGCGCGCCCGTGCACGGCGGCGTTGAAGAAGGCCGGCAGGCTGGGCGCGGCGCCCACCAGCAGGTGCTCGCCGCTCTCGTCGAGCAGCAGGATGCTGCACAACATTTCCTCGTTGCCCGCCTCGACGCCCTGCACCACGCTCTCGAGGATGGTCTGCAGCGGCGCGCCGGTGGCCAGCAGCTCCAGCACGTGACGCCGGGTCTGCTCGCGCTGCTCGCCCTGGGTGCGCTCGGTGATGTCGCGGAACGACCACAGCCGCGCCGGCTCGCTGCCCAGCTGCATGCCGCGCGTGTGCTGCTCGATCACGCGGCCGTCCTTCAGCTGCAGCAGCTCCAGCTGGCTGGGCCGCTGCAGGCCCGGCAACGCCAGCTGCTGCGGCCCCGGCTCGAGCAGCAGCGCCTGGCCGGGATGGAGCATCTGCTGCGCCATGTGCGCCATCAGCGCGGCGCCGTCGGCCTGCCAGTCCAGGTGCTCGGGCAGGTTCCACAGTTCGCGGAAGCGGCGGTTGGCGTTGAGCACGCCGCCCTTGAGGTTGTCGACCAGGATGCCGTCGACGGTCGAATCCAGAATGCTGCGCAACATGGCCTGGCTGCGCTGCGCGCCCTCGGCCAGCACCAGCAGCGCGGCCTGGCCCTCGCGCAGCTCGCCGCTGAGGCGTTCGGCGCGCGCCTGGGCGTCGCGCGCGCGCACGCGGCCGCGCGCCAGCAGCCAGGTCAGCCCGGCCAGCAGCGCGCTCAGCATTACGCCGCCGAGCGCGACCTGCTGCGCCTTGTCGCGCTCCGGCGCCGCGCTGGCGCGCGCGGCGATGTCCAGCGTCCAGCGGTGGCCGCCGACGCTGATCTGCTGCAGGCTGTTGCGCCGGCCATCGCCGGCGCCCGGATGGCTGTCGTACATCAGCGCGGCCGGCGCGATGGCGTCGCCGTCGTAGATTTTCACGTCCAGCGCGCCGGCGCGCGGCCCGCCCAGCCCCGCCATCAGCTCGCCGACGCGGAACGGCGCGTACACCCAGCCCTCGATGGCGGCGCGCCGCAGCGCCACCGTGGTGGCCGACTGCCAGCGGCGAAACACCGGCAGCACCAGCAGAAAGCCCGACTGGGCCGGTTCGACCTCTTCCTGCACCAGCCGGATCTTGCCGCTGACGGCGGGCAGGCCGGAGTCGCGCGCCTGCTCCAGCGCGCCGCGCCGCACCGGCTCGGACGCGGCGTCGTAGCCGAAGGCGCGCCGGTTGTTGGGGTCGAACGGTTCGAGGTAGACGATGGGCGCGTACCAGGCGCGCGCGCCGTCCGGCCGCAGGCGGTAGTCGGGATGGCCGCCCAGCCGGATCGCGCGCTCATGGCCGTCGCGCTGCGCCGGCGTCACCAGCGCGATGTAGCCGACGCCGTGGATGCCGGGGAAATGCAGGTTGAGGTTTTGCCCGGCCAGGTAGCTGCGGAACTCGTCGCGGTCGACCGCGGCGGAGCTGGCGAACAGGCCCTGCACGCCGTACAGCACCTGCACATAGGTCTGCATGCGCCGGTCGAGGTTGTTGACCAGTTCGCGCACCCGGCTGTCGAAGTCCGCCTGCGCCTGCTGGTCGGCGTGCTGGCGCGCGCCCAGCCACAGCACGCCGGTCGCGCCCAGGCAGCCGGTCAGCACCAGCAGCGGCAGGACGCCCGGCGAGAGCGTGTCCTGCACCAGCCGGCGCAGCCGTGCCTGGGCGGCGGGTGACATCTACCCCTCGGTGCCCGCGAACTGCCGGTAGCCGCGCGCGCGCAGGGCGCACGCCGGGCAGGTGCCGCAACCATAACCCCAGTCGTGCAGCGCGCCGCGCTCGCCCAGGTAGCAGGTGTGGGTGCCGTCGCGGATCAGGTCGACCAGCGCCTGGCCACCCAGCTCCTGCGCCAGCTCCCAGGTCTGGCGCTTGTCGCGCCACATCAGCGGGGTTTCCAGCTTCAGGCGGGTGGCCATGCCGAGGTTGAGCGCCACCTGCAGCGCCTTCATGGTGTCGTCGCGGCAGTCCGGGTAGCCGGAGAAGTCGGTCTCGCACATGCCGCCCACCAGCACCGTCAGGCCGCGGCGGTAGGCCACGGTGGCGGCCACCGTCATGAACAGCAGGTTGCGGCCGGGGACGAAGGTGTTCGGCAGGCCGTTGGCCTGGGTTTCGATGGCGATATCGTGCGTCATCGCGGTCTGCGAAATCTCGGAGATCAGCGACAGGTCGATCATGTGGTCCTCGCCCAGCCTGGCGTTCCACTCGGGCGATTGCGCGCGCAGGCGTTCGATCACGGTCGGGCGCACGGTCAGTTCGACGGCGTGGCGCTGGCCGTAGTCGAAGCCGATGGTTTCCACGCGCGCATAGTGCTTCAGCGCCCAGGCCAGGCAGGTGGTGGAGTCCTGGCCTCCGCTAAACAGGACCAGGGCGGTATCGGTAGGCAGCATTACTTTGTTCTTTCAAGGACTTGCAAGGCGTTGCAACGTTATAAGTACGCCATCTTTTAGGGCAATCCGGTAACATGGCAAGCAGCGTACACCCAGATGGAGTCTCATGTTACCGGCATCGCCAGCAAAAATATTGGCAGGATCACGAATTTTGGCACAAGTTGTGACAAAAGTATCCGGCCGCCTCGCCATAGCGGGCATCTCGGCCGGCGTCCTGGCCGCATTACTGGCCGCCCTGGCGCCGCCCGCCGCCGCCCAGGGCCTGCAATACGAGGTCCACATCGACGCCCCCGGCGCGCTGACGGAACTGCTGGAGCAAAACCTGGACCTGGTGCGCTTCCGCGGCAACGCGCGCATGGACCGCGAACAGCTGCTGCGGCTGGTGCGCGCCGCGCCGGCCCAGGTCAAGACGCTGGTGGCCACCGACGGCTACTACTCGCCGGTGGTGAGCGCCCGCCTCGACCGCGACGGCGACACGCCCAGGGTCGAGGTCAGCGTGCAGCCGGGCGAGCCGGTGCGGGTCGGCGAGATCGACCTGGTGCTGCAGGGCTTCGCGCCCGTGCCCGGCCTGGCCGCCGACCAGCAGTTCGACACCGCCGCGCTGAAGGCCGGCTGGACGCTGAAAAGAGGTCAGGTGTTCCGCCAGACCGACTGGGAGCAGGCCAAGCGCGGCCTGCTGCGCCAGGTGGTGCAGACGCGCTACCCGCGCGCGCAGCTGACCGACAGCCAGGCCACGGTGGACCCGGACAACCATCTGGCCGCGCTGCGGGTGGTGCTCGACAGCGGCCCGGAACTGCGCTTCGGCGAATTGCGCATCGAAGGCCTGAAGCGCTACCCGGCCGGCATCATCCGCAACCTGAACCAGATCCATCCCGGCGACTACTACAGCGAGGCCGCGCTGCAATCCTACCAATCGCGCCTGCAGGACACCGGCTACTTCGCCAGCGTGGAAGTGAGCGCCGACATGGGCGCGGTCCTCAACGAGCAGTTGGAGGCAGGCGCCGCCACCCCGGCGCAAAATGCCGACGCCGCGATGGCGCCGCTGCCGCTGCTGGTGCGCGTGACCGAGAACAAGCGCCGCAACGTCAGCGCCGGTCTGGGTTTCAGCACCAACACCGGCAACCGCGCCTCGCTGAGCTATGACGACCTGTCGGTATTCGGCCTGCGCATGAAAAGCGCGCTGACGCTGGAGACCAAGAAGCAGACCGCGCGCAGCGACTTCTACTTCCCCACCACGGCGGACGGCTACAACGACAGCTTCGGCGCCTCGTTCGAGCGCAGCGACATTTCGGGCGAAGTCACCAGCGTGGCCAGCGTGGCCGGCAAGCGCGCCTGGGGCACGCCGCTGCTCGAGCGCAGCCTGTCGCTGGAGCTGCTGACCGAGACCAAGACGCTCGACGGCGTCCCGTCCAGCACCAGCAAGAGTTTGCCGCTGACCTACGGCGTCACCTGGCGCAAGCTGGACAACCTGCTGTTCCCGACCAAGGGCTACGCGCTCAACGCGCAGCTGGGCGGCGCGCTGCTGCCCATCCTGACCGACCAGGCCTTCGTGCGCGGCTACGCGCGCACCGTGTGGTACCGGCCGCTGACCACCAGCACCAATCTGATACTGCGCGGTGAGCTCGGCGCGCTGGCCTCGCGCGACAAGAACGGCGTGCCGGCCGTGTACCTGTTCCGCGCCGGCGGCGACCAGTCTGTGCGCGGCTACGCCTTCCAGGAGCTGGGCGTGCGCGAAGGCGCCGCGATCACCGGCGGCCGCTATCTGGCCACCGCCAGCGCCGAGTTCCAGTACTGGTTCAAGCCGACCTACGGCGCGGCGCTGTTCTACGACGCCGGCAACGCCGGCGACACCTTCAACGCGCTGCATCCGAAGTCCGGCTACGGCGCCGGCGGCCGCTGGAAGAGCCCCGTCGGCCCGATCAACGTGGACGTCGCCTACGGCCACGCGGTACGCAAATATCGATTGCACTTCTCGCTGGGATTCACTTTCTGATGGCCGACAACCAAGACAAGCAAACACCGGCCGCGCCAGCGCGCCGCCGCTGGCCGCAACGGGTGCTCATTTCGCTGGCCGTGCTGGTGGCGCTGCTGGCCGGCGCCGTCTGGCTGCTGGGCCGCGAATCGACCTTGCAGCAGCTGGTGCAGCGCATCGCCAACGCCAGCGGCGGCCAGGTCGCCGTCAGCGGCGTGAGCGGATCGCTGTACCACCGCATGCACATCGGACGGCTGGTCTACCGCAGCAAGGACAGCGTCATCACGGCCGACAACATCGACATCAACTGGTCGCCGTTGCAGTATTTTTCCGAAGGCCTGTCGATCAGCGAGCTGCATGTAGCCGCGCTGACGGTGCAAAGCCTGGGCCCGTCCGAGCCGGCCAAGATGCCGGAATCGCTGGCCGCACCGTTCCGCCTCAACCTGTCCGACGCGCGGCTCGACAAGCTTACGCTGACCAGCGCCACCGGCAGCAACGTGATCGAACGCCTGCGTTTAAAACTGTACGGCGACAAGGGCAGCTGGCACCTGGAAGACGCCAGCGCGCACACCGCGTTCGGCGACGCCAGGGCCGACCTGACCATCGGCGCCAACAAGCCGTTTGCGCTGCAAGGCAAGGCGGCGCTGGCGCAAGCCGCAGTTGCTGCTGCCAGCGCCGGCACCGCGCAGCTGTCGCTGGAAGCCGGCGGCAACCTGGCGCTGATAACCTTGAAGGCGCAGGGCAGCGCCAATGGCGCCAGCGGCAACGCCAATGTGGCGCTGGCGCCGTTCGATCCCATCATCCTGCGCACGCTGGACCTGAACGCCCGCGATCTCGATCCGGCCGGCTTCAATCCCGGCTGGCCGCAGGCCAAGTTCAGCCTCAAGGCCAGCGTCGCCATCACGGCGGACCAGAAGCTGTCCGGCCAATTCGCCCTGCTGAACCAGGACAAGGCCGCACCGCTCGACCAGCAAGGCCTGCCCCTGCAAGCCTTCAGCGGCAAGCTAGCCGGTACGCTGACCGCCTCCACGCTGGAAAACGTGCTGCTCGACCTGGGCGCAGCGGGACGCTTCACCGGCGGCGGCCAGGTCAAGCGCAGCGGCCCCGAAGCCGGCATCGACGCCGCGCGGTTCACGCTGCACACCGACCGCCTGGACCTGAAGAACATCCACAGCAGCATCAACAAAACCAGCGTCGCCGGCGACATCACGCTGGCCAGCACGCCGACCAAACAGTCGCTGGAGGCCCGGCTGTCGCAGGATGGCCTGCGCCTCGACCTGCAAGCCACGCTGGCGGACGCCGTGCTGCAACTGCACCAGGCGCGCCTGCTGGCGAAGAAAGGCAGCATCACCGCCACCGGCCAGGCCAGCCTGAAAGACAAGGAGGAATTCAGCGCCAAGCTGCGCGCCGAGCACTTCGACCCGTCCGCGCTGGGCACCGGCTATCCGATCGCCGACCTCAATGCCGACATCGGCGCCAGCGGCCACCTCGTCCCCGCATGGCAGGTCGCGGCGAGCTTCGACCTCAAGGCCAGCAAGCTCGCAGGACTAACCCTGTCCGCCAACGGCAAGCTCAATGCCGACGCGAAGCACCTCAGCGGCGTCGACGCCCACCTGGCGTTGGCGCAGAGCAGCGCCGACATCAACGGCAGCTTCGGTGCACCGGGCGAACAGCTGCGCTGGAAAGTCGACGCCCGCCAATTGTCGGTGGTGGCCTCCGACTTGATCGGCGCCGTCAACGCCAGCGGCATCGCCAGCGGCAGCATGGAAGCGCCGCGCACCACCTTCGAAGCGGACGCCAAGGGCTTGGGCCTGGCCTCCGCCAAACGCCCCACGCCGGATAGCCTGATCCACGCCGCCGGCGACATCGCGCTGGCCGGGCCGAAGAAAACGCCCGAACTGAAAATGAACGGCGCCATACAGCGCCTCAATCCCGCCGCATTCGGCGCGGCGCAGGCGGGCGCCGTCAACGCCACCTTCACTGCCGACGCCCGGCTGGCGAGCGACTGGCGCGCAGGCTTGAACCTGACGCTGCAACCATCGACCTTCGCCAACGCGCCGTTGAGCGGCTACGCGAAACTGAACGCCGACAAGGACAGCATCAGCAACGCAGACATCGATCTGCGGCTGGCTGCCAACAGCCTGCAAGCGAAGGGCAGCTTCGGCAGCGCGCTCGACAAGCTGGAATGGAAGCTCAACTCACCGCAGCTGGCCGCGCTGGGTCCGCAGTTCGCCGGCACGCTGCGCGCCAGCGGCACCCTGTCCGGCACCACCGCCAAGCCGGCGCTGGCGCTCACGCTGGATGGCGCCAACCTGCGCGCGCCGGGCCAGCAGCAGATTGACACGATACGCGGCAGCGCCACGCTGGGCAGCACCGTCGCGACGGCGGCCGGCACAGCGCCGGCCGCAACGCCGGGCGCACGCGCCCGCGTCCGCGCCGAAAGCGACAGCTACGCCGACGTCCCGCTGGTGAGCGACATCGAGATCACCCATTACGTCTCCCCTGCCCTGACGCTGGACAAGGCGCGCCTGCAAACCAGCGGCACCCGCAGCAGCCACACGCTGCAGGTCAGCGCCAGCAACGCCGACTTCGACGCCGCCGTGCGCGTCAAGGGCGGCTGGGCCAACGACAGCTGGACCGGCGCCATCGACACGCTGCAAAACCGCGGCCGCTTCGCCCTGACGCTGGCCGCGCCGGCGCCGCTGAAGCTGACCGCGCCGGCAGGCAGCGGCGTGGCCGGCCTGCTGCATCCCGAGCAGATCGCCCTGGGCAGCGCCACCATCAAGCTCCCCGACGGCAGCATCCGCATCGACAGCCTGGAAAAAACCGGCCCCGCCTGGCGCAGCAAAGGGCTGGCGGCCGGCGTGCCGGTCAACTACCTGGCCCAGCTCTCCGACGCCTGGCGCGACAACGTCCGCAGCAACATGACGGTCGGCGCGGAATGGAGCATGAACCTGCAAGCGGCCAGCAAGGGCAACCCGCCGGTCCTCGGCGGCATGCTGCACGTGTACCGCGAGCAGGGCGACCTGACCATCACCGGCGCCGACCTGCCGCAGCCGCTCGGCCTGCGCACGCTGGACGGCCGCGTCGACGTCAACGACGGCACGCTGCACCTGCAACTGAACCTGGACGGCACCCGCGCCGGCCAGGCCCGCATCGACGCCACCGCCCAGCTGCACGAAGGCCGCCTGACCGAGAGCAGCGCCATCACGCTGAACGGCACCGCCAGCATGGGATCGCTGGCCTGGCTGGCGCCGCTGGCCGGCCAGCCGGGACTGGAAATCGACGGCGCGCTGAAACTGGCCGTCACCGGCAGCGGCACGCTGGGCGCGCCGCAGCTGAACGGCGACATCAGCGGCGACAAGCTGGTACTGAACTGGGTGGACCAGGGCATCAAACTGCGCAACGGCCAGTTGCAGGCGCGCCTCGCCGGCGACCAGCTGCAACTGCAAAAGCTGGCCTTCGACGGCGCCGAGGGCCACGCCCAGGCCGACGGCTGGATACGCTACGCCGGCAACGAAGCCACCATGAGCCTCAAGCTCAGCGCCGACAAGCTGGAAGTGCTGGCGCGGCCCGACCGCGTCCTGGTTATCAGCGGCCAGAGCACGCTGGTGCGCGACGCCAAACGCTTCCAGCTGGACGGCAAGTTCCGCGCCGACCGCGCCAACATCGAACTGGCCGGCGAGAACACGCCGACGCTCAGCGACGACGTGGTCATCATCGGCAAGGGCGCGGCGCCGGTCAAGACAGCGCAAGGCCAGCCTCTCAATATCGACCTCGAGGCCGACCTGGGCGACGAATTCAAGCTCAAAGGCAAGGGCCTGGACGCGCAACTGGCCGGCACGGTGCGCATCCGCGTGGCGGACCGCCGGCCGCCGCGCGTCACCGGCAGCATCCGGGTGGAGAACGGCACCTATGCGGCCTACGGACAGAAGCTGGCGATCGACCGCGGCGTGATCAACTTCACCGGCGCCTACGACAACCCCGGCCTGAACATCCTGGCCGTGCGGCGTCGACCGGAAGGCGAAGCGCTCAGCGAGACCAACGTGGAAGCGGGCGTGGAAGTGCGCGGCACGGCGCTGGCGCCGGTGGCCAAGCTGGTGTCGACGCCGGCCGTGTCGGACAGCGACAAGCTGGCCTGGCTGGTGCTGGGCCACGGCATCGACAACACCGGCGGCAACGACATGGCGCTGCTCAGCGCTGCGGCGGGCGCGCTGTTCGGCGGCGGCCAGGGCAAGCTGGCCAATGCATTGGGCGTGGATGAACTGGGCGTGAGCCAGGCCGCCGGCACGGCGTCCGGCGCGGCGACCGGCTTGCAGACCACGGTGGTCACGGTGGGCAAGCGCCTGTCGTCGCGCGCTTACCTGAGTTTTGAACAGGGCACGGGCACGGCGACCAGCCTGGTCAAGCTCAAATACAAGCTGAACCCGCGCATCTCGCTGCAATTCCAGACCGGCACCAACAACGCGCTGGACGTGCTCTACACCTGGGCCTTTGATTAAGCCTTAGCTCGGGTTGTGGTCCGGCACCGGGTCGTCCTGCGGCACGGGATGGGGGATGGCCGGCGGCGCCGGATCATCCACCGGTACGGGATCGGGGGCGCGGTGTACGTTGTGCATGGTCGGTACTCCTTGAGCTGACACGATCCCCCATTCTACGCCGCCCTACCCCGGTTTCGCGTGCTTGACGTATTTATCCAGCCAGGCATTGGTTTCGTACAGCATGTGCAGGATCGACTCGCGCGCGCGGTAGGCGTGCGACTCGTTCGGCAGCATCACCAGCCGCGCCGTGCCGCCCAGCCCTTTGATGGCCTGAAACATGCGCTCGCTCTGCAAGGGGAAGGTGCCGGTGTTGCTGTCCTCGGCGCCGTGGATCAGCAACATCGCATCCTTGATCTTGTCGGCGTTATTGAACGGCGACATGGCCTGGTACACCTCCTGCGCCTGCCAGAACGGCCGCTCCTCGGACTGGAAGCCGAACGGCGTCAGCGTGCGGTTGTAGGCGCCGCTGCGCGCTATCCCGGCGCGGAACAGGCGCGTATGCGCCAGCAGGTTGCCGGTCATGAAAGCGCCATACGAATGGCCGCCGATGGCGATGCGGTGACGGTCGGCCACGCCGCGCCGCACCACCTCGTCCACCGCCGCCTGCGCGTCCGCCACCAGCTGCGGCAGATAGCTGTCGTTCGGCTCCGCTTCGCCGGCGCCAATGATGGGGAAGGATGGATTGTCCAGCACCGCGTAACCCATCGCCAGGAAGGCCGCCGGGCCCCAGTAGCTGACCGCGTTGAAGCGGTAGGGCGAACCGGTGGTCTGGCTGGCCGCGCCGGCCGATTTGAACTCCTGCGGATAGGCCCACATCAGCAGCGGCAGCGGGCCGTCGCGGACGGCGTCGTAGCCGGCCGGCAGCATCAGCGTGGCCGTCAGCTCGACGCCGTCGTTGCGCGGATAGCGGATCTGCTCCTTGTGCACATCCTTCAGCTGCGGGGTCGGATGCGGATAGTTGGTCAGCGCCGTCAGCTGCGCGGGTTCCGGCTTGGTCAGGTCGCGCAGATAGTAGTTGGGCCGCTCGGTCGGCGATTCGCGCGTCGTCAGCAACAGCGTGCCTTCGTCGTTCAGCACCGCCGCCACGTTCTCGAAATACGGCGCGCTGCTCTGGAACAGCCGCACCTTCTGTTTGGTGGTCAGGCTCAGACGGTCGATGAAGGGACGGTCGCCCTCCGGCGTGGCGCCGGCGCCGTCCAGCAGCACCGTGGTGCCGGGGCCGATCAACAGGCGCGGGAAGCCGCTGGCGTCGGCCCGCATCACCGGCGAACCGGGGCTGTTGTAGCGGTCTTCGTACGAACCGGCGTAGATCAGCTCCGGCGGCGTGGACAGGTGTTCGGGCTCGATCATCCACTGCTTGTAGTCGCGCGTCTTGTGCCAGCGTTCGTTGATCAGCGCGACGTCGCCGCGCCCCCAGGCGATGCCGGCGTAGCGCATCGCCAGCCGCGCCAGCACCAGCGGCGGTTCGCGGAACGGCGCCGCGTGCATGTAGACCACGTCGCGGATGTTGTCGATCACCGGACGCGCCGGATCGCCACCGTCCTGCGCCTCGGTCCACACCAGCGTGGCCGGCACGTCGGCCCGCCACGACACATGGCGCACGCCTTCGGACACCGCGTCATTCCCCTGCGGCAGGCCTTCTTCCAGCGGCAGCGTGGTCACCGTGTGCAGCACGTCGCCATTCAGGTCGCGCACCTCGACCCGCTCGCCGAAGCTCGACGCCGGCACGATGTAGGAGTAAGGGCGCGTCACGCTTTGCGTCAGCAGGTACTGGCCGCCCGGCGCGATCGAGGTGCGCGAGAACTGCCCCGGCGCGCCGATCATGCGCGATTTGCCGTGCAGGTCCAGCAGCACCATCTGCACCGTGATGTAGTACTCGAACAGACGCGCGTCGGCCTCGTTCTTCAGCAGGTCCTGATAGGTGCGCAGCTGGCGCACGGCGCCACCGGGTTCGCTGTCCTGCTGGATCGGGCCGGAGGGAATGCCATCCGACTGCGGCGCCTTGCCGATGCCGGCCGGACGCCAGTGCGCCAGCAAGCCGCTGCTGTCCGGCAGCCAGTTGAAGCCGCGCGTGAGCACCGCCGACAGCGGCTGCGCCGACAAGCGCCTGGCCTTGCGCGCGGCGATATCGACCAGCCACAGTTCCACCGCGCCGCGCTCGCCCTTGTAGGCCACGTGCGAGAACGCCAGGTAGCGCTGGTCCGGCGACCAGGCCAGGTCCGCCAGGCGCAGCGCGCGCGGCAGGCCGCGGATGCGGCTTTCCTTTTGCGTGGCGATGTCGAGCAGCGCAAGGTCGGTGCCGAACGAGAAGCGGGAGGAGGAACAGGTGCGCGGGTTGATGCGCAGGCCGGCCAGCTTGAGCTCCGGCTGCGCCACTTCGGCGATGCCCGGCAGCGGCGGCGTTTGCACCACGGCGACCAGGTTGCGTTGGGGGCTCAGGCTGAGCGCCGGCGCGCGCGGCGCGTCGACAATGTCCAGCAAGGCGGAAGGTGGCAGGCGGTAACCATCCTCCTGCGCGCCGGCCTGCGGCGAGGCGGCCATCAATCCCAGATTCAGGGGCAGCAAGGTTAACGGTTTGTTCATGGATATCCTTTCGGTCCAGAAGCGGGGCTGCTCAGATCAGTTTGCTTATGCTATCCGGGATTGTCAATCACTGCCGGATAATGCGTGACAATCTGTAACGCTGTGGCGCGGCGGCGGCTTGGCGTACAATCGCGGTTCTTCGAATCACGCCGTTGGAATCGCTTATGGATATGCCTACTATCGTCTTGTTGCTGCTGGTGCCGCTGGCCGTCTGGCGCATTTACTCGCGCCTGAAACGCCTGATGGGCCGCAACAAATCCGAATTGTGGCGCCACGCCGCCTACGCGACGGTGGCGGGCGTGACGCTGGCCGTGCTGGCCGTGGTCCTGATCGGAAAATGGCAGGCGCTGGCCGCGCTGCTGGTCGGTGCTGCCGTCGGCGCCGCGCTGGGCCACCGCAACATGAAGCTGACGCGCCTGCAAAACACGGCCGAGGGCTTCTTCTACACGCAGAACCGCCGTTTCGGCCTGCTGGTGACGATGCTGTTCTTCGGCCGCCTGATCTACCGCCTGTTCGAGGCCTACCTGCACATGCACGACCAGCTGCCGCTGGACCCGGACTTCATCGGCCATCCGCTGACGGCAGTGGTGTTTGGCCTGACCGCAGGCTTCTGGGGCTGCTACCACCTGCTGCTGCTGCGCTGGCGCCGCGCCGTCAAGCCGGTGCCGCGCCCGATCGATATCTTCGATATCAAATGAACTATTTAGCCGCCAGCTGCTGCACGAACTCGCAGTAGGCCGGCCGCACCGCAGCGCTGGACAGCACGCCATTGTGGCCGGCGTCCGGCACCATCACCATGCGCTTCGATTGCGTCGGCAGGGCGTCGTAGACCTGGCGCGCCAGGCGCGGCGGCGTCACCTTGTCGTCACTCCCCTCCAGCACCAGCGCCGGCCCGGCGAAGCCCGAAGCCGCCGCCACGTTGTCTATCCCCTTGAGCGACTCGCTC
The DNA here is from genome assembly GCF_019166075.1 of Duganella violaceipulchra. Lineage (NCBI taxonomy): Bacteria > Pseudomonadati > Pseudomonadota > Betaproteobacteria > Burkholderiales > Oxalobacteraceae > Duganella > Duganella violaceipulchra. Next base: position 177,566 of record NZ_JAHTGR010000005.1, read on the forward strand.
AGCTCCACCCGCACGAATGGCCACGCATACCAGGGCAGCATGTTGTTGGCCCAGTCGCGCGCATTGGTGGTGGTCGATTCCAGTATCAGCCCACGCACGGCGGGCCGCTGCTGCGCCACGTAGGCGGCGATGAAGCTACCCAGCGACTGTCCATGCACGATCACCCGGCCCGGCGCCTGGGCGTTGACCAGGTCGAACTCGCGCAGCGCGTCGGCCTTCATGGTGGCGATGGTCGGCACGCCGGTGCTGCGGCCGTAGCCGCGATAATCGATCATCACCACGTCGGCGCGGCACGGGCCGACGGCGGCCAGCACATGGTCGCCATGTTCGTCCAGGTGGAAGCCGTTGCCGCCGAAGTACAGCACCGTCAGCGCGTTGCCGTCACCACCGGCGGCGGTGGCGCTCACACCATTGAGCTGTCCATCATCCGCCGCCAGCGACACCGACGCCAGTTTGTAGCCCGCCGTGCCGGCGTCGCCGACGTGGCCCGCTGGCCTGGCCTCGCCCGCGCGGTCCGGACGCACCACGCTGCCCTCGCCGATCTGCACCGCGCATCCCGACAACATCGCCACTATTAGTACCAATATGAGTTTCATAATTATCTCCAGTGAATGTACAATATATAACAACAAAGTTTTAATGTAAAACGATAATTTTTTACTGTATTACGATAAATATGAAAATCACCTTGATCCGCGTTCTGCTGTGGTTGTGCGTAGCCGTGCAAGCGGCCTTCTTCGTGCTGGCCTGGACCACCTACGCGCCCAGCATCGGCTCCATGACCATCGACATGACCGCCATCGGCATGCCCTTCGGCGCCAAGCTGGCCCTGACGCCGGCCCAGCGCATGATCGGCGCGGCGCTGGCGTTGCCCATCACGCTGGTGCTGTTCTATGGACTGTGGCGGCTGGACCGGCTGCTGCTCAACTTCCGCCGCCAGGACCTGTTCACGGCGCAGTCGATCGGCCACCTGCGCGCCTTCGCCGGCGCCACCCTGCTTTCGACGCTGCTGTCCATCGTCGAACTGCCGGTGCGCACGCTGGCTCTGCGCATGACCGGCAACGGTGAGCAGCACTTCGCCATCGGCGTCAATTCCGAGCAGCTGATGCTGATCCTGGTGTGCGGCATGTTCTACCTGATCACGCGGCTGATGCAGGAAGGCCGCCGCCTGCGCGAAGAGAACGAGGGCTTTGTCTGATGGCGATCCTGATCAACCTCGATCTGATGCTGGCCAAGCGCAAGGTCAAGTCGCGCGAACTGGCGGCCTATGTCGGCATCACCGAGCAGAATCTGTCGCTGCTCAAATCCGGCAAGGTGAAGGGCATGCGCTTTTCCACGCTGGAGAAGATCTGCGAACGGCTGGCGTGCCAGCCCGGCGACATCCTGACCTGGGTGCAGGATGAAGGCGACACCGGCGGCGATGCCGGCGAACTTCTATAAGGCGACGTCTTTTTAACGACAGTGCTATCTTATTTCCTGCTGTGTGGAGAAGGTTTGGTGGTATTCTGAGAGTATCCACAGGGCAACTAATTTGCACTTTCATGAATACTTCGATTTACGACAAGACCGCCAAGGGCCGGGACGAGATCGCGACGCGCAAGTACCAGCTCGCACCACGTCTCAGAAGCCTGCTGGTATTGATCGACGGTCGTCGTACGGAAGAAGAATTGCTGCGCAATGTGGCGGGATTGGGACTGACGATCGCCGCCCTGGACGAACTGTTGGAGGGGGGGCTTATCGTGCTTTCAACCAGCTATGCAACGATGGCGGTGGCGCCGGTGGCCGAACCCGCGCCATTGGCCCCGGCCCCGGTGGCGGTCTCGCAGGCCAGTCAATTCCAGGCGCTGTACGAGTTTTATAACAAGACCATCAAGAGCACGATAGGTCTGCGCGGCTTCACCTTGCAGCTGAAGGTGGAAAAAGCCAGCTCGGTCGAAGAACTGCGCGAACTGCGCATGCCCTACCTGGACGCGGTGCAAAGAGCCAAGGGCAACTTCGCCGCCGCCAGCCTCGCCGAACAGCTGGACCGGCTGCTCGACGAGCGGCCGGCCCAGGCCTGAACGATCAAGCCACCTTCGCCGCTTCCACCGGACGGCGTTGCAGCACGAAGATGGGCTGCGCCCACTCCGTGTCCTTCTTCTTTTTGCTCGTGATGAGCGTCAGTTCCGAAGGATCGTAGACGTCGGTGTTGTGCGTCAGCGGGGTCGTCATCAGGTACTGCGCGTCGGTGTTCTTCAGGAACTCGCCGACCAGCTGGATGTTACGGATATCCAGGTGGGCAAACGGTTCATCGATGAACACGAAGCCGCCGGAACCATCTTCCGACTTCAGCAAACCAATCAGCAGCACCAGCGATTTCATCACCTGCTGGCCGCCGGAAGCTTCGCCGTCGTTCATGCCGATGATGCCCTTGCCATCGAACTTGAAGCGCACGTGCAGGCCGGCCTGCGACAGCAGCGTATCGTCGTTCTCCAGGCGCACCGGATCGGAGTGCACCTCGATGCCCGCCAGCTCGCCCAGCTCCTTGATGTTCTTGGAGTAGGTCTTGATGGTGTAGCGCAGCCGCTCCATGTAGGCGCCGCGCGCGTTGCCGGTGGCCTCGATGGCGCGGTTGTTCTGGTAGCGGCGCTCCTCGGTTTCCGACTGGCGGCCGTGCAGCTGATCGTTCAGGCGCTGGTACTGGTCGATCACGGTGGCGTCCAGTTCCCAGTCGCTGCGGGCCAGGCTGGCCTCCAGCGAGTGCACCCGCAACACCACCTGGTGCGAATTCTGGTGCTCGTTGACCAGGCGCGTGCGGCGGTCCGGACGACGCCAGCTCTTCGGCAAGTGGCGCCAGTTCTTGCGTAGCGTGAGCAAGGCGCGCGCGTGGTCGGAGCGCTGCTCGATCTGGCGCTTGTTGTTCAGGCGCAGACCGGCTTCCGATTCCGACAAGGCAAAGCGCGCGTTCTGCCACGTCGTGTCGGCGCGGGTGCGCGTGACGACGGCGTTCTTGATCAGCGCTTGCAGCTCGCCCAGGCGGGTACCGACTTCGGTGCGTTCTTCCTTCAGCGGCACGGCGTTGCGCGCCGCTTCGTCGAATTCCTCCTGGCGGGCGGCCAGTTCCTTGGCGGCGTCCACACCGGCCAGGCGCGATTTCAGCGTGCTGATTTCGGTCGCCAGCTTGGACACGATCAAGGTCAACGCATCTTCCTGCGCCTCCAGCGCCGGCAGCGATTTCTGGATCGCTTCCATACGCTGGGTGCGGCCGGCGGAGCCGAAGCGGTAGCGCGAAGCTTCCACGAACAGCGAGCGGCCGCCGCGGCGTTCGCGGTGGTAGGCGTCCGGCGTGATCCACTCGTCGTGGCTACCCAGCTTGGCACCGGCGTCCACGGTGTCCACACGGGTGATGCGCGACAGCTGCTCCACCAGCCAGGACGGCACCTTGGCCGAGAACTTCACCACCGACATCAGCGAATCGTCCTTGACGGTCGGCGCGTGCACCAGGTCCGGCACGATGAAGTGGCGATAGCGCTCCTTCTCCGCCAGGCGGTACGCGGCCGAAGCGTCGGACGATTTATCCAGCAGCACCACCGAGGCATAGCCACCCAGCACGCCTTCGATCGCGCCCTGCCAGCGCGCATCCGTCACCTCGACGATGTCCGACAGCATGGCGTGGCTGATGCCGGCGTCGTTCAGCGCGCGGCGCATGCCGCGTTGCGCTTCCGGTTCCGGCATCGCGGTCTTGCCCTGCAGGGCGGCGATGGTCGACAGTTCGCCGGCGATCTTGGCGGCGACGGCGTCGCGCGCCATGCGCTGGCGCGCCAGTTCGATTTCTTTTTCCTGCAACTGCTGCGCCACCGCCGCCAAGTCGCCGCCGGCGTCGTCGGCCAGCTTTTGCAGGCGGACCTTCTGTTCCAGCAGACTGTCGAGCGGCTTGAGTTTGCCGTTGATCTGGTTCAGGCGGTTTTGCAGCGCGGTCGATTCCTGCTCCAGCACCGTCTCGTGCTGCTGCGCGTCGGTCAGCGCCTTGGCCTGCGCGGCCAGCGCGTTGCGCTTGTCGGTCAGCTGGGCGTCGGCCTGCATCAGCGGCTTGCGGGCGTCGCGCAGCTGGCGGCTGATGTTGGCGTGCTTTTCGCGCGCCTCGTGGTACTCCAGCGTTGGCAGCACTTCTTCCTGCAGATTGCGGCGCTCCTTGTTCAGGTCTTCCCACTGGTGGTAATTGGCCACGCGCAGGCGCAGGCCCTCCAGATTGGTCTTGGAGGCTTCCAGCTCGGTCTCGAAGCGTTTCAGCTCGATCTCGGTGTCGCGCTGGTGGCGCTTGGCTTCGTCGTAGGCATCCAGCACTTCCTTGTCGCCGAAGACCTGGAACACCAGGTCCAGCAACTGGCGCGGCGCGTATTCGCACAGCTTGTCGGTCTCGCCCTGCTCCAGCGCCAGCACTTTCGCCATCGCCGGCGACAGGCCGGCGTTGGCGAGGCGCTTGCGGTAGTTCTCGACGCCGAGCCAGTCGTTGCCGGCCTCGCCGATGTCTTCGATCTGCACGTTACCGGGACGCATGAGGTACTGGCGCTTCCAGTCGCCGCCGTTTTTCTGGATCTGGCAGAACAGCGTCACTTCGTCGTCGCTGAAGAAGCCGGAGCTGCGGAACGGACGGTTGGACAACTGCTTGCCGACGTTCTTGTTGTCGACCACGGCGCGCAGCCAGGCAGTCTGCTGGCCGCTGTGGCGGGCGTAGTGCTTGTAGGTGCGGCCCATCGAGCAATCGAGGCCGAACAGCGTGCGCAGGGCGTCGAGCAAAGTGGTCTTGCCGGAGCCGTTCTGGCCCGCGATGGTGATGATCTTGGCGTCCAGCGGGATGTTCTTGATGCGCTGCCAGTAATCCCAGTGGACCAGTTCTAATGATTTAATGTGAAACACGTTTAGTCCTCGGCTGGAAGTTCGGAGTCGGGGGCGGCGTCGTCGGCCACCTCGTCGTCGTTGGCGGCGATCGGCGGCGCGCTGCGCGGCACCGGGATGATCTGCGCCGGCGAGCGCTTGAACACGTCGGCCAGCGCGCCGTTGATGATGCGCTCTTTCAGCTGGTCGGTATCCATCATCAGGTCCAGCAGCGGGCCTTCGACGATGATGTCGCCGCGACGCTCGATGAAGCCCAGCTTGGCCAGGATACCGAGGTTCATGTCCAGGCGGGTCTTCTTGCCCAACTTGTCGCCGAAGTCGGCCAGCAGCGCCTTGTAGGCGATGCCGATCGAGGTGTCTTCCGCGCGCGGCAGCGGCTTCTCGACGCCGAACATGTCGTTCTGGTCGTCGTCCGCGTGCTGGTGGGTCTCCTGGCGTTCGCGCTTGGGCAGGATGATCTGCGCCCACAGCACCACCAGCAGGGCCACGCCGTCGCGCGACAGGCCGAAGTTGTTGTTCTGCCAGACGTCGCGGGCGCCGAAGATCTTCGGCTCGATGGCCCGGTGCAGCGCGATCGTCACGTGGTCGGCGTAGACGTTGTCCAGCAGTTTGAGGCCGGTGGCCAGCAAACGGGCGTCGACTTCGGCGCGGAACAACTCGTCCGACAGCACGCGCTTGACCAGTTTATCGTCGCGGCGCAGGGTTTGATGCGTCAGCAGGCGCGCGATCAGGATTTGGGAATCGTCATTCATCTGACTTGTCGCCTTCCGTATTCAAAGACAGTGAGAGGGAGGCCAGGGACATCGCCGCCACGTGCAAATCGGGCAGCTGTATCATTTCGTCGGTCGGAGTGAAGGTGACCGGCAGGCGCGCCAGTTCGGCGGTGGCGCCTTGCAGGCGGGCCTCGTCGGCGTCGCCCAAGAGCGGCAGCAGCGAGGCGCGGTAGGAGGCCACGGCGAACGACGCCGGCAGCAGCGAATCCTGCACCGGGATAGCTTTCGGGCCCTCGTCGGCGACACTGGGGAAGTTGCCCAGCGCGGCGAAGTCGGACAGGCGCGCCAGCCAGTCGTCCAGCTCGCGCTGCATCTGCGGGCCGTCGCTGATGGTGGTCGGGGCGTCGGTGCCGGCGGGAAGGCCGTTGGAAACGGCGCTGATGGCGCGGTCCTGCAGCAGTTCGGTCTCGGCGACGTCGATCATCTCGGCCGGGGTGATAAACAGCGGCACCACCGGCTGGTCGATCGCGCCTTCGGCCAGCGAGGCCAGGTCTTCGTGCAGCAGCAGCCAGCGCTTGATGTCGGTGGTGGACAGGCCGGACTGGCCCAGGTGGACGCGCTGGCGCTCGATCTGGTTGAGCGCGCGCGAGAACATGCCCTGCATGTTCAGCAGCGCCGATTGCGCGCGGCCGATCGCCTGCGCCGCCTTGTGGGTGGCGCCGTCGGCGTTTTCATCGGACAGGATGGCGCGCAGGATCTCGGAGCCCTTCTCCACCCAGTCGCAGGCGGTGTGCCACTTGGCCTGCGAAGCGCGCAGGCGGAACTCGGAGCCGGAGGCGATGGCGTCGGAGAACTCCTCGGTCAGGTCGACCAGGCGGCCCAGCAGGTGGTTCAGCTGGTCGACGGTGACGCCGCCCATCACCTGGGCGCCGGCCACCTGCGACAGCAGGAAGCCCATGTCGGCCGTGTCTTCGTTCTTACCGAGGGTCAGCAGGCCGTCGATGGCCGACAGCACGTTGCGCGCCATCGGCGTGACGCGGTAGACGGCTTGTTGCGCGTCCCAGGCCAGCAGCTGGTTGGTGCGCAGGCGCATCAGCACCGTTTCCAGCGACTCGGGCAGCAGGTAGGCCAGGCGGGTGTTGATGTCGGCGCGCGAGAAGGTGGACGACGCGGCGTCGGACGCCAGCTCGCGCAGCACCAGCAGGCGCACCAGCACGCCGTCGAAGCCGCCGTGGAACAGCGCCGTGAACACCTGCAGCAGCGGCTGCGCGCGTTTCAGCTGGTAGACCTGCTCGATCTCGTCGGCCGAAAAATTCGGCTGGAAGTGGGCTTGCAGGCTGTCCTGCTGCTGTTGCTGATCCAGCTCACTTGTTATAATTTCTATCATTCTTTGCCATTCTGTACGCATCGCAACGACTAGATTGCGGGGGCGTCAGTATAACAGGCAAAAGCGGGGGTCAAGTCTGACATTCGGACACGAGCTCCGCTGTAGGCGGCGCCTACAGCGGAGCTCGTGTCCGAATGTCAGACTTGACCCCCATTTTATTTTTTGACCGCCTTTTCCAGCGTCTGGTCGACGAAGTCGCCGTCGTTGTCGTTGAAGCGCACGCGCACCGGGTACCAGTCCATCGCCGGCGCCAGCCACAGGTCGACCTGCTGGCCCTGCGCGTCCGGCGGCGGCGCCTTGACCAGGTGGACGGCGTTGACTTCCCCCGTGCCGATCTGCACTGCCTCATTTTTCATCACTTTGAAGCTCCACAGCTCGGCGTCGCGGCGGCCGGCGACGAAGTACTTCCATTCGCTGCCCGGCTTGAACTTGTCCGGCGTGGCCCGCGCCTGCGCCGCCAGCTGCCACTGGATGCTGGTGCGGTCCTGCTCGCCGCCCTTGATCGGGTAGGTCTCGTCGCCTTCGCTGAAGCTGATGGTCCTGGCGTCGCGCTGGAAGGTGGTGGTGCTCGGGTCCTTGCGGAAGCGCTTTTCGTAGAAGGTGGTCGGCGCCAGGCCGAATTCGTCGATCTCGCCCTCGCTGCGGTTTTCCAGGATCTTGCCGAACAGCGCGGCGCGGCTTTCGGTGGCGACCGAGTACTTGCCGTCGCCGGCGCGCCATTGCACGGTGGCCGTGCCGCCCAGGCTCAAGCCGTGCTGCTTGGCTTTGATGGTGTACGACAGGTCGGCCGACGGCGGCAGGCTGTGGGGACGCTTGACGCTCGGGTGCTCGCCGGCCGCAGCCGGAGCTTCGGCGGCGTGGGCCGCGCTGCCCAGCAAAATGGCGGCGCTCAGGGCCAGCAGGCGCCTGGTGTAAATAGTTTGCATATTATTTTCCGGATTCTGTCATTGTTATTTTGGAGACGGTTTGCGTCGTCAGCGCGCCGCTTGCTTCGGTGTTGCGCAGCTGGACCGGGTACCAGTTCAGGCCCGGCGCCAGCCAGATGTCCAGCCGCGACGAGTAGCTGCCGGGGCGCGGCGGCCGGCTCAGATGCCAGGTCACCACCTTGCCCATCTTGGTGTTCAACTCTTCCTCACCCACCAGCTGGAAGCGGAACAGCGTCGCTTCGCGGTCGTCGCCGACCTGCATCTCGATGTCGCTGCCGAACTGGTTGATGTCGGCGCGGCCGATGCCGCCCAGTTGGAACGGCACCGTCGCCATGTCCTGCGCGCCCACCATCAGCGGGTAGCTGCGTTCCGTGGCCGAAAAGGTGATGGTGCCGGCGTCGCGGTTGAAGTGGGTCGCCGTCTCGGCGCGGCGGCCGCGCTTCTGCGTGCTGGTGTTGGGGGCGATGCCGTAGTCGTCGATGGTGCCGACGCTGCGCATCACCAGCGCGTTCAGGCGCGTGATCAACAGGCTGATGCCCGCCTCGGCCGAGGCCTGGTAGTTGCTGCCGTCGGTGTGCCAGGTCATGACGGCCGATCCGCTCCATTTGGTGCCGTCGGCGTCGACCCGCGCCACGTCCATGTCCATGCTGGCCGATGGCGGCAGGTTGACCTTGTAGCGCCGCATGCCCTGCGGCGGCGGCGCGTCCACCGGCACGGCGGCGACCGGCGTGGGGCCGCTGGTGTCGGGCGGCGACGGCGTGCCGGTCTGCGCCTGCGCGGCGCCGGCCTGCGCGCCGGCACTGGCGCCGCTGTCGGCGGCCGGCGTCTCGGCTGCGGGCACGGTGTCGGCCACGGCCACGGTTGGAGGCGGCGGCGCGGCCGGTTCGGGCGCGGCTTCCGGTGCGCGCGCCGGCGCCGGCTTGCGTTTGCGGGCCGGCTTGGCGGCCGGCGGCAAGGGCTGGACCTCGGCCGCCGGCGGCGTCTCCACATGCTTGGGCAAGGCCAGGCGCAGCTGCGCCGTCATCAGCGACTGCGGCAGCGGCGACGGCCGGTGCGACTGCGTCGCGAGACGGTCGCCCACCCAATCGATCGCCAGATAATGCAGCGCCAGCGTGGCTGCGCATAACACCAGCAGGCGGCGGCGTTGGAATAGATGGGTACTTAAGCTCATGCCGCTAGTTTAACGTGTTCGGCCCGACTCCGCGCCCAGGCAGAAATGTTGTCAAAATCTTTTGAAGCACGCGCCGTTATCTGCTACGCTGGACGTTATTCCTACAGGAGACTTCCATGGCCCATACGCAAATGCCAAACATACCAGGCGCAGCAGTAATGACGGATACGCTGGACTTCGTCAAAAACCTGTGGGGCAGCATGAGCGTGCCCGGCCTGACCGCACCGACGCTGTCGGTGGAGGAGCTGGACAAAAAGATCAGCGACCTGAAAGCCGTCGAGGCCTGGCTCAACCTCAACATGAGCATGCTGCGCGGTAGCATCCAGGCGCTGGAAGTCCAGCGCGGCACCATCGCCACGCTCAAGTCGGTCGGCGCCAGCCTGGCGGCGGCGGTCAACCAGCCGCAAAGCAAGGAACACAAATCCATCTTCGACGCCAACCCCTACGCGTCGGCCTTCTTCCACCACGCCCGCGAAGCGGACAAGGAAAAGGACAAGCCGGCAGCGCCCACGCCGGCCCCCGCCCCGGCCCAGGCAGCGGCCGACAAGCCGGAAGCGGCAGCCGCGGACAAGCCGGCCCCCGCACCGATGGCCAACCCGGCGATCTGGTGGAATATGCTGCAAGATCAATTCAAGCAAGCCGTGTCGACGGCGATGGCGTCCGAATCGATGATGGCCACGGCCGCGGCGCGCGCCACCGATACGGCGGCCAAGTTCGCCGCAGCCGCCGCCACGCCGGCGGCCGCCAAGGCCAAACCGGCGGCAGCCGGCACCGCCGGCGCACCGGCGGCCGCAGCGAAGAAAGCCCCGGCCCGCAAGCGCGCGCCGGCCAAAGCCAAGCCGGCCGCCGTCAAGGCCTGAGGCCTGACGACGCGCCGCACTGATTACGCCAGCCGCTGGATGCGGATGGCGTCGATCAGGCCGTCGGCCTGCCGCTGCACCTTCTCGATGTCGATCAGGCCTTCCTCTTCGAGCTGTTTGGCGCTGTCGTGGGCGGTCTGAAAACTGTCCACGGTGTCGCCCTTGGCGGCGACCGGACGAATCCAGGCCACGCTGCCGACTTTCATTTTCGTATAAACTTCTTTTGCGATATCGCGCATATTTTAGTGCCCTTTATTTGCTCTCAATATTGACAGCGAATCAAGGCACGGACAGGCCGCGCCGAAATTCAGTGTAATCATTTGCTGTCCCGGAAACAAGGCCGCCGCGGGCCTTGCTGTTGCGCCCAGCCGTCACTCATGGGCGTCCGCATGCTTGTCCTGTATGGCGCCGTTGGCCGCCTCGTATTCGCTGGCGGCGGCCGCCGCCACCACGCCCGACATCGGCGCCAGCATCGCCAGCTGCTCCATCAGCTGGGCGAAGCGCTGCTGCCCCGGCGCGATGGCGTCGACATGCATCAGCACCTCGATCGCCTCGTCCGCCAGCTCGCGCACATAGCCGGTTTGATGCAGCTGCGAGATCAGGATCTGCGCGGAGTTGAACAGGATGCGCATATTGTGCGGCAGCGCCTTGCGCGCCACCCGCATCCACTCGACCGCCTCGATCAGCTTGCCGGTCTTCCACAGCAGCACGCCCTTGTTCATCATGTCCGCCGCTTCCTTGCGCGAAGCCTTGATCAGCTCCATGCCCTCGTCGGTCATGCGCGCCTTGTCGAAGATCTTCTGCACGTCTTCCAGCAGCGCCACGTTGTCGTGGTTGTTGCGGGTGACGTAGCATAGCAGGCCGACCGGCGCTTCCTTCACACCCACGGCGAACAGCAGGCTCGCCATGTCCAGGCAGGTCTCGGTGTCGGGCCGCTGCTTGGATTCGTCGGCCAGCATCGCTTCGAGCTCGTCGCCGGATTTGCGCGCGCGCCGGTAGTCGCCGGTCTCGTGGTACACCAGGCCCTCGGTGATCTTGGCGCGCAGCTCGACCTGGTCGCCGCCGAACTGGTGCACCGCCGCGCCCAGCAGGCGGATGGCTTCCTTGGTGTCGTTCTTCTGCGCGCACACGCGCGCCAGGCCGAAGAAGGCGTCCACCGTCTTCATCACCGAGTACTCGCCGATCTCTATGCATTTGCGGAAGGCCTTCTCCGCCACCGGGATATTCTCCAGCTTGAGCGCGGTCTGGCCCAGCGCGCGCTGGCGCGGCACCGAGTTGGGCGACAGCTTGGCCGCCTTTTCCAGCACGTCGAAGGCTTCCTCGGTCTTGCCCTGCAACTGGAAGGCCTTGGCCAGCTGGTCGAAGGCGTCGATGTAGAAGCGATTGTCGGCGATCACGGCCTGGAACATCGCCAGCGCCGCATCGAGCTCGCCGTTGTTCATCAGGATCTTGGCCAGGCCGCAGCGCGCCCAGTTGTAGTCGCGCTCCGCCAGCACCTGCTCGAAGACCTTGCGCGCCTGTTCCGGCTCGCCGCTCTTGAGCAGCAGCGTGGCCTTCATGCGCAGCAGGTCGATCTCGTGCAGCGGATTGTGGGCCACCTGCTCGTCGCACAGGCGCGCCGCGCGCAGGTAGTCCTTGTCGGCAAAGGCCTGGTCGATTTCGCGGAAGATCTGCTTCTTGTTCCACACGCGGTTCAGGCGCGTCAGCAGCACGCCCTCGGTGATCGGCTTGATGATATAGGCGTCCGGCTGGTGCTCGGCCGCGCCCATCACCGACTCCACGCTTTTTTCGGCGGACACCATCAGCCACACGCTGCTGGGCAGCATCAGGTTGCGGATGCGCGCTTCCTCCAGCACCTGCTGGCCGTTCTTGCCGTCGCCGAGGTTGTAATCGCACAGCACCACGTCGTAGCGGGTCTTCGACAGCAGCACCATCGCCTCGCCGCCGCTGGCCGCCTGGTCGATATGCTTGGCGCCGAGGTTGCGCAGCGATTCGCGCAGCAGCTGGCGGATGCCGACGAAATCGTCGACCAGCAGGTAGCGCTTTTCGGCCCAGTCGACGGCGCCTTCGGCGACGGCGGTAATCGCGTCCACGCTCATGGCAGCCGCAGGACGAAACAGCCGCCGCCCAGGGCGCCGCCGTTTTCCAGCGCGATGGCGCCGCTGCGTTGGCGGTACTTGTGCATCTTCGCCACTTCGCTGGAGAAGTAGAGACCGAGGCCGCTGCTGTTGTTGAGGAAGTTGACGGCGCTGCGCTGGCTGTTCATGGCGCTGGCGCCGGCCTCCAGCAGCGAAGGCGGGAAGCCGGCGCCATTGTCCTCGACGCGCAGTTCGAGATAGTCGCCGTCCACGCGGACCGCCAGGCGCAGACGGTCGCGCGTGTAGCGGATGGCGTTGTTGATGGCGTGGACCAGCACCCCGATGATCAGGTCTTCGTCCATGGTCCAGATGGCGTCCTGCGGGAAGTCCAGGTCGAGCGTGATGCCGCGCGAATGCAGCAGCGTGCGCGCCTGCCCCGCCACCTGCTCGACCAATTCGCTGATGCGGCAGGCTGCAGGGTCGAAGGGATAGCCTGGCTTGCCGACGTCCTTGTACAAGGCCAGCAGCTGGATCAGGTTGTCGTTGAGGCGTTTGGTCTGGTACAGCATTTGTCCGAGCTGCTCGTAGCCCGGCAGCTCCGACGATGCGGGCGCGGTCGCCATCAGATTCTCCAGCGTGCCATTGAGGACGCCGATCGAGTTCTTCATGTCGTGCACAGTCGAGGCCAGGAACATGAACAGCTCCGGCGACCCTTGGTGGTGCTGCGCATCTTCTTCATCCATCGTTCGGTTCTCCATGGACGGCGCCAGGCGCGATTGGGATTGTTATTAGTGCTGCATTATAGCCTGTGGAGTTGGCGGCGCCCAAGCAGGGATGGCGCCGCGCGGCGCGGCGTTTGCGCGAACGCAACGAAGACAGGGCCACGGCTACTGGCTGCGGCGGCGCTGTTTGAGCAGGAAACGGCCAGGATCGAGCGCGTCGACCAGCACCGATTCCAGCGGCGGCGGCGCGTTTTCCAGCTGCGACACCAACAGTTCCGCCATCAGCGGCGCCCAGATCAAGCCGCGCGAGGCGTAGCCCAGCAGGCCATGCAGGCCGGGATGGCGCGGCACGTCGCGCAGGCGTTCGAGCCGGCCGGCGGACGGGTAGTCGGGCAATGCGCCGGCCAGCGGCAGGCGGTCCGGCGCGGCGCAGCGGAAGCCGACGCGGCCCGCCGGCGGCGCGCTGGAGGCCAACGCGGCGACGGCCTCGCCGGGCACGATCCCGGCCAGGCGGGTCAGGTTTTCCAGCTGGCTGGAGGCGCGCAGTTCGGGGTCGTCGTCGTCGTCGTAGGTGGCGCCGGCGCAGACGATGCCGTTGGCCGGCGGCGTGACGTAGGCCTCGCGGCAGACCACCAGCGGCAGCTGCGGCGGCGCCGGCGCGTGCGGGTCGCGAGCTGCATCGGGGACGGTCAGGTGGGTGACCTGGCCGCGCAAGCGCGACAGCGGCAGCTCGGCCGCCTGCGCGATGTTGATGGCGCTGGCGCCGTTGGCCAGCACCACGGTCGGCGCCTGCGCGATCAGCGTGCCGTCGATGTCGCGCACCTGCCATTCGCCGTCCACGCGTTGCAGCTCCAGCGCTTCGGCCGCGAACACGCGCTGCAAACGGTCTCCGCATGCATCGAGCATCGCCTCGCACAGCGACGCGGGACGCACCCAGCCGCCCAGTTCAAACAGCCAGCCGCCGTGCGGCGTGGGGCCGCCCAGCAGTTCGCCGGCGGCGCCGGCCTCCAGCCAGCGCACGTACTCCGGCGGGTAGTCCCATGCGGCCACCACGTCCTGCTGCACCGTCGCGTGTTCGGCGTCGCGCGCCAGTTGCAGCACGCCGCAGCTGGCGCCCTCGAATGCCCGGCCGACGCCGCCGAGCCGGCGCCACTCGCGCAGCGCGAAGGTGTAGGCGGCGCGGCTCAGGCGCGTGGGGATGTTGTCGTCCCTGGACAGCAGCGGCATGAAGATGCCGGCCAGGTTGCCCGACGCTTCCTGCGCCGGCGCCGCGTGGCGTTCGATCAGCGTGACCTGCCAGCCGTTGGCGCACAGGCGATGGCTGGCGGACGAACCGGCCAGGCCGGCGCCGATCACGATCGCGCGGCGCACCGGCGGCGGCGGTGCTTCCGCTTGCGGCTTGCGGCTCTGGTAGACCGCGCCGAGGTCCTGCGTGCCGGCGACAGCCTGGCAGGCAAAGCCCGCCGACGTCAACGCCCAGGCCAGCGCTTCGCCCGGCGACTGCGCGTTCAGGGTGGCGCCCAGCACCGCCAGTTTCGCCAGGCTGCGCGCCAGCGCTGCGGGGAACGATGCGGCGACATGGAAGGCGTCCACCCGCGCGGCGATCTGCGGCAGCACCGCGTCCAGGGCGCCGACCAGCAGGTCGAGCGTGACGCGGCCGTCGTCGAGCAGGATGCGATGGAAGCCCGGCACATTCAGCGGCCACAGGGCGCGCAGCTGGGCGTCGGCCAGCGCATCGGCCAGCGCATCGGCGGACGGCACTTGCGGCGTCACCGCCAGGTAGTGCAGCACGCCCTGCGGCGGCAAGGCGCGCCATTCGGCCAGGAAGCGCTCGCCGGGGCCGAACTCCGTGTCCAGCACCACCCGCCGCGTCATCACTTGCGCGCCCGGCAGAAGCAGTCGGGCGCATGGTCGTTCACCATGCCGATGCCCTGCATGTAGGCGTAGATGATGGTCGAGCCGACGAACTTGAACCCCAGCTTGGCCAGGTCCTTGGAGATGCGGTCCGACAGTTCCGTCTTGGCCGGGCGCGGTCCCTCGTCGGCGGCCAGCGGCTTGCCGCCGACGTAGGCCCACAGCCACTGGTCCAGCGTGGCGCCGCTGGCGCGCAGGCGCAGGTAGGCCTGGGCGTTGGTGATCGCCGCCGCCACCTTCAGGCGGTTGCGCACGATGCCGGCGTCGGCCAGCAGCGCGGCCACCTTGTCGGCGTCGTAGGCGGCGATCTTTTCGGCGTCCCACTGGTCGAAGGCGGCGCGGTAGTTCTCGCGCTTGTTGAGTATCGTCTCCCAGCTCAGGCCCGCCTGCGCGCCCTCCAGGTTGAGCATCTCGAACAGACGGCGCTCGTCGTGGCAAGGCACGCCCCATTCCTTGTCGTGGTACTCAAGGTAGAGGGGGTTGGCCGGATTGGCCCAGCTGCAGCGCGTCTTGTTCATGGCGGAGGAAGATTGGGGAGAAGGCGCCAGTATAGCAAGCAGCGCTGGATCAAGCGGGGTATCATATAGGCCCATCTCATCGACGGAGCATCGCATGCAATTCGAAGCAAAGATTGAATGGACGCGCAACGGGCAGGATTTCCTGGGACAGCGCTACAGCCGCGCGCACGCATGGCAGTTCGACGGCGGCGCCACGGTGCCCGCCTCGTCGTCGCCGCTGTCGGTGCCGCTGCCGATGTCGGACGCCGCCGCCGTCGATCCGGAGGAGGCGCTGGTGGCGGCGGCGTCCAGCTGCCATATGCTGTTCTTCCTGTCGATCGCCGCCAAACGCGGTCACACGGTCGACAGCTATCGCGACCATGCGATCGGGGAGCTGGGCAAGAACGCCGCGGGAAAGATGGCGATGACGCGCATCGCGCTGCGGCCGGCGATCGTCTTCGCCGGCACCGCGCCGCCGGGCGCCGAGGAACTGCAAGCGATCCACCACGAGGCGCACGACAAGTGCTACATCGCCAATACGCTCAATTGCGAGGTGGTGGTCGAGGCGGTCTAGGTTTCGAGATCGCTGGAGAGGCCGACGCGGCGTCGTTCGCCGCCCAGCTCCAGCGGTCCGGTCAGGTTGCTGACCAGCCGCACCTCGCCGTCCTCCACCGCCTGGTCCAGATGCTGCATCAGGCGCGGGAAGATGCCTTCCGGTTGCGTGGCCGCGGTGCTGTACAGCGCCGCCCAGGCATTGCGGCCGGAGCGCTTGGCGACATACAGGCCCTGGTCGGCCAGCTCCACCACCTGCGACCATGACAGCAAGCGCGGTTGCTGCGGCAGGAAGGGGAAGCAGGCAAAGCCGATCGAGCAGGTCCGCGACAGCAGCACGCCGTCCGGCAGCACGAATTCGCGGTCGGCCACGGCGCGGCGCATGCGCTCGGCCACCGCGTGCGCCTCGTCGCGGTGCGTGGCGCGCGCCAGCACCAGGAATTCCTCGCCGCCCCAGCGGATCACATAGTCCGATTCGCGGAACACTTCGCGCAGGCGCTCCTGCATCTGCACCAGGATCGAGTCGCCGGCCGCGTGGCCGTAACGGTCGTTGACTTCCTTGAAGTGGTCCAGGTCGACCATGAAGAACACCAGGTCGTTGGGGGCGATCAGGTCGCACTCGGTCAGCTCGCGATGCTGGCCGGCGTCGTAGGCGCGCAGGCTCAGGGCCACGTCGGCGTCGACGTTTTGCAGGAAGAAGCGGCGGTTGCGCAGGCCGGTCAGCTGGTCGGTCAGGCTGACTTCCTCCAGCGCCTTGTAGGCCTGCTCCAGTTCCAGGTTCTTTTCCAGCAGCTGTTCCTGCGTCGCGCTCAGCGTCTTCAAGGTCGCCGCCACCTGGCGGTAGGCGCTGGCGTTGTCGAGCGCGATGGCGCCGTAGGCGCACAGGGTGCGGAAGATCAGCCGTTCGCGCTCGCCGTAGGCATGCGCCAGCAGCGACTGCACCGTCATCGCGCCCAGCACGCGTTCGCCCACCCGCAGCGGCACGAAGATCAGGCTCATGGTCGGCAGCGTGCCGGGGATCAGGTTGGGCGTGACATCGGCCTCGCCCAGTTCGACCAGGATCTCGCGGCGCTCGCGCACGCAGCGCGCCGAGTTGGCGTTCGGGTCCGACAGCGGCATGCGCACCGGCGGCACCGGCTTGCCGGCTTCCACGCCGAAGGCGCAGGACAGCCATTCCTCGCCCGGCTCCAGCAGGAACACCGAAAAATGGGTGGCGTCGAGCAGGCCGTGCACGTGGCGGTCCAGCGCGCGGAACACCGCCGCCGCGTCCAGGTGGGCGGTGATCTCCTGGCCGATGGCGCTCAGGTGCTCCAGCGTGGCGCTGGTCTGTTGCAGCACTTCGGCGCGCTGCGCCTCGGCCGCGGCCAGCTGGCGGTGATGCTCGCCCTCGGTCTGCGCGCGTTCGGTCTGGTACTGCACCTGCATCGCGATGGCGCGGTTGGTCGCTTGCTGGCTGTGGGTCTGGTCGCGCGCGGCGCTGGCCTGCAAGGCGATCGCGTAGGCGCGCGCGTGGTCGCCGATGGCCGCGTACTCGCGCGCGCTGGCGTCGAGCAGCGCGCCGGGCACCGTGTAGCCTTCGATGGTGGCGGCGATTTCCAGCGCCAGCTGCAGGTAGTGCAGCACCGGGTTGGCGGCCTGCATGTCGGCCGGCGCCGGCAAGCGGTGGCGCGCGTGGATGTCGGCCAGCACGTTGAGCGCGGCGATCTGGCTGGAGGCGTCGGCATGTTCGCGCGCCAGCGCCAGCGCGCCCTGCGCGGCGGCCAGCGCCTCCTCGGTGCGGCCCAGGTGCGACAGCGCGTGCGCCTGGCCGCGCCGCGCGCTGCTCTGGAAGTCGGTCTGGCCCAGCGCGTCGCCGCGCGAGGCCAGGCGGGTGAAGCTGTCCAGCGCCGCCGCGTGGTTGCCCAGGTCCAGCGCCAGGTCGCCCTGGTATTCCAGCGCCACCGCGTAGGCGCGCGAGCCGGACAGGGGCGCCAGCGCGCTCAGGGCTTCGCGCAGCAGCGTTTGCGCCGCCTCGCGCTGGCCCAGCTGGCGCAGCGTTTCGGCCGTCTGCATCAGGCACATGCCGATGCTCAGCGGCCAGCCGGTCGGACGCGCCAGGTCCAGGCCGCGCTGCATCCAGTCCAGCGCCGCCTCGTGCGCGTTGAGGCTGGTGAAGCCGTTGCCGATGTTGGTGGCGACGATGATGGCACGCCGTATCTGCCCGGTCGCCAGCGCGGTCTCGTAGCTGAGCATGAGATGGCCGATGGCGCGGCCGTAGTCGCTGCGCTGGAAGGCGCAGGTGCCGAAGAAGTCGCTGATCCAGCCGGCCGCCACCGGCGCAAGGTCGGCCATATCGGCCAGGTCGGTGCCGAAGCGGCCGCTCCAGCGTTGTTGCGCCAGTTTCCAGTCGCTGAAGGTGTCGCAGATGCCGGAGGCGGCGTCGATGACATCGATGCGCACCGGGTCGCCGGCGGCGCGGGCCGCCAGCGCGGCCTGTTCCAGCCAGCGGTCGCCGGCGCCGCTGTCGCCGCGGTCGTTGGCGACCCAGGCCAGCACCCAGCAGGCGTCGGCGCGCGCGCGGTTGGCCCTGGCCGGCAGGTCGGCCGCCTGCTCCAGCTGCCGCAAGGCTTGTTCGGCCTGGTATTGGGCGGTGTCGAGCCGGCCGCTCAGCCATTCGGCCTCGGCGCCGATCAACATCAGGCGGGCGCGCTGCAGGGCCGCCTCGGCCACCGGCAGCAGGGCCAGCAGCGGGGCGATCTCGGCGGACAAGGTTTGCGCGCGCAGCGGGTCGCGCTGGCGCAGATGCCAGGCGAGCGCAGTCAACAGCGGCAGGCGTGAGGAACCATGCGCTTCAGACAACTCCGCCTGCCAGCGCACCAGCTCATCATCGAGCGCAAACATATTCACCAAATAACTTCCTTTTGCTGTGTGCCACCCGCTCCCGGTCGGAGCGGCAGGCGCTATTGCCGTAACGCATGTATGCGCTGTTACAGCATTATTCCACAGTTTGGGGAGCCCTCCGCCAGCCCTTGTTAAGTCCCTGAAATCAAAGGGATTTTAGTTCCGTATGGAAATTATTTGACGGCGTGTTCACTGTTCCGACGTGGCGTTTTTACCACCCATCATGGCTTGCACGGTGTGCAGGTGCTGGTCCACGGTCGGCTGCAGTTTGGCGGCCAGCGCCTTGACGTCGGCGTCGCTGGCCTTTTTCTGGGCGTCGGCCACCAGCTTGTGGGCGTCGCGGTGATCGTGCACGCCGGCGTTACTCAGGTAGGCGCGGTCGAAGGCGTCGCCGCTCAGGCTGTTGAGGCGCTCGGCCATTTTGCGGTGCTTGGCGTCCGGCTCGCTCGGCAGGGTGACGTTCTTGCTGCGCGCCACGTCCTGCACCGCCTGCAAGCCCTTGCTGTGGTCGTCCACCATCTGCTGGGCGAAATTCTTCACTTCCGGCTTGCTCGCCTTTTCCAGCGCGATCTTGCCGGCCGCCACTTCCGCCATATTGGCCTGCGCCAGCTGTTCCAATATGTGCTGATCGCCCTTGCTCAGGTTTTGGGCGTAGGATGGCGACATGGCCGCCAACGCCAGGCCGGCGGCCAGGATGAGTTGATTTTTCATGTGGTATCTCCCCGTGTTCAAGGAATCGGAAAACTTATTTTACGGTCGAGGGAATAATCCGGTCGTACCTTACGTTTACGCAATTACAACGCCGGTTCGCGCCGCCGTTCCACCCACTCGTCAAGGACCCCTGCCATGAAAACCATCGCCCGCCTGTCCACCCTGCTCGCCGCAGCCCTGCTGCTGGCCGGCGCCGCCCATGCCGATACCGTCGCCAAGAAAGACGGCATCCTGGTCAATGCGGCCGGCATGACCGTCTACACCTTCGACAAGGACACCGCCGGCGCCAGCGCCTGCAACGGTCCATGCAGCGAGAACTGGCCGGCCGTGGCGCCGTCGGCCAACGTCGCCGCGCCGTATTCGGTGATCACCCGCGAGGACGGCGCCAAGCAGCTGGCCTACCACGGCAAGCCGCTGTACCTGTTCAAGAAGGACACCAAGCCGGGCGACCGCAACGGCGACAACTTCAAGGACATCTGGCACGTGGTCAAGGACTAAGCGCCGCCCATGCAAGACGAGCGCGACCGCCTGATCGCCTGCATCCCGCGCCTGCGCCGCTATGCGCGGGCGCTGCTGGGCGGACGCGCGGACGCCGACGACCTGGTGCAGGACACGATCGAACGCGGCTGGGACAAGCTGGCCAGCTGGCGGCGCGGCAGCGACATGCGCGCCTGGCTGTTCGGCATCATGCACAATCTGCACGTGGACCAGCTGCGCCGTCCGGCGCTGGCCACCGAGCCGCTCGACGACGAACTGCCGCTGGCCGCGGCCGACACCAGCGGCGACGCCCTGGCGCTGCGCGATATGGACCTGGCCCTGCAACAACTGCCGCCGCAGCAGCGCGAGGTGCTGCTGATGGTGGCGCTGGAAGACATGCGCTACGAGGAAGTGGCGGCCGCCCTCGATATTCCGCTGGGCACGGTGATGTCGCGCCTGTCCCGCGCCCGGGAAAGGCTGCGCCTGATCCTGCAGGGCCAGCCCCTGCCCTCCACGCTGAAGGTGGTCAAATGAATACCCCTGTTACCGAAGCCGAACTGCAAGCCTGGGTCGACGGCCGCCTGCCGCCGGCACGGCGCGGCGCGGTCGTGGCCCATCTGGCGCTGCATCCGGCCGACGCGGCGCGGCTGCAAGCCTACCGCGACCACGACGCCGCGCTGCGCGCGCTGTACCAGCCGCTGCTCGAGCAGCCGGTGCCGCCGGCCATGAGCGCGCGCCTGATGGTGCCCGCGCGGCAGCCAGCCGGCGGCCCCGGCCATCCCTGGCCGCCGGCGTGGCGCGCGGCCGCCATGCTGGCGTTGACGCTGTCGGCCGGCGCCGCCGGCTGGCTGCTGCACGGCGCCGCCGACCACGCGGCCGATCGCCTGGCCGACGCCGCCAGCCTGGCCGCGCTGCCGCGCCGCGCCGCGCTGGCGCACGTGGTCTACGCGCCGGAAGTGCGGCACCCGGTCGAAGTGGGCGCCGACCAGCAGGCCCACCTGGTGGCCTGGCTGTCGAAACGGCTGGGGGCGCAACTGAAGCCGCCGCAACTGGCGGCGCACGGCTATGCGCTGGAGGGAGGCAGGCTGCTGCCCGGCCAGAGCGGGCCGGTGGCGCAATTCATGTACCGCGACGCCGGCGGCGCGCGCCTGACCTTGTACGTGTCAACCGAACAAAGCCACAACAAGGAAACCGGCTTCCGCTTCGCGCAGGAAGGCCAGGTCAGCGTGTTTTACTGGATAGACGGGCGCTTCGGCTATGCCCTGTCCGGCAACCTGGACAAGGCGGCGCTGGCCACCGTGGCCAACGCCGTCTACGCCCAGCTGGAACCGGCTTTGTGATGACTTGTCAGGCGTGTTTGTTGATTTCGATCAAACGCGAACGCATCAGATCAGTGGCGGCCGGCCCCGGCGCAAACATATAATCCTCGTCGTTGATGGCCAGGCCGCTGTTGGCGTCGACCAGCACCTGGTCGGCCGGCTTGCCGGTCTCGCGGCTGACCACCAGCAGGCTCGCTCCTTCCGGCGCCAGGTGGTCGTTGCCCCAGGCGATGAAGGCCAGCAGCACCGGCTTGAAGGCGCGGCCGGACTTGGTCAGCACGTATTCGTAGCGCGGTGGACGGGCGCTGTACTGGCGCCGCTCCATCAGGCCGCCCTCGACCAGCCCGGCCAGGCGGCGGGTCAGCATGTTCGGGGCGATTTTCAAACTCTTTTCAAATTCATCGAAACGCGACAGACCGTAGAACGCATCACGCAGGATCAGGATACTCCACCACTCCCCGACCTTGCCCAGACTACGGGCAATGGGGCAAGGCATACGGCCAAAATCGGTATGTTTCATTTTTGACTCCTTGGTTCCAGGGGGTTAGCACAGCACAGCGATTTCATTATTATCTATCCAAGAAACATGTGCTTTTGCCACAGGAGACCACGGTTTTGATTGCGTAGAAATCTATTAAAAATATTTTGCGGATAGGCGCAATTTGCAACAGTCTTGCAAGCCGGGGATGGAAAACGCCGGCGCCGGCTAAATCTGGAAAACAAATCTAAAACATAGGCATAATAGCTACTGGCGTGATAAAACCTTATCAACCAGGTATCGAAGGTGGACCATGACTGCCAGCGACAGACAACCCAGCATCCTGATCGTGGACGACTCCGCGTTCGAGCAGCGCATGCTGGTCGACCTGCTGAGCGAACTGCCGTATAAGGTCTCGGTGGCCGTCAACGGCCTGCAAGGCTACCAGCTGGCGCTGGCCCAGCATCCCGACCTGATCCTGCTCGACGTGCGCATGCCCAATATGGACGGCTACACCGCCTGCCGCCTGCTCAAGGCCAATCCCGTCACCGAAGACATCCCCATCATTTTCCTCAGCGGCGCCGACGCCGACGAGGAGCGCATCATGGGCCTGTCGATCGGCGGCGTGGATTTCGTCGCCAAACCGTTTTCGCCGGGCGAGCTGGCCGCGCGCATCCAGGTGCACCTGAAGCTGGCCCGCCGCGCCAGCCGGCCGCGCGCGGCGGCGCCGCCCGGCGAGGGCCGCGAGGCCGATCCGGACGCCGTCATCGTCAACGCCGCCAAGCGCCTGATCGCCGACAACCTTTCGACCCTGCCCGGCCTGGCCGACATCGCCCGCAGCGTCGGCACCTACCGCGAAAAGCTGTCGCACGTGTTCCGCGAACAGACCGGCATGACGGTGTTCGCCTTCATCCGCGAGACCCGCATCCGGCGCGGCGAGGAGCTGCTCAAGGACACCGATATCGACGTGCAGGACATCGCCCTGATGATCGGCTTTAACAACGCCGGCAATTTCGCCACCGCCTTCCGCGAACGGCTGGGGGTGACCCCGAGCGCCTTCCGCCAGGCGATCCAGCATAAAAAAACGCCGCACGGCTGAAGCCGGCGGCGTTGTTCGTGGGCGCGCGGCGCGTCAGCGCAGGCGGAACACGGCCACCACGCCGGCCAAGTTGGCGGCCTGCTCCTGCAGCGAACCGGCCGCCGCCGCCGCCTGCTCGACCAGCGCGGCGTTCTGCTGGGTCACCTCGTCCATCTGCACGATGGCCTGGTTGACCTCCTCGATGCCGGTGCTCTGCTCGCCGCTGGCGGCGGAAATCTCGGCCACCACGTCGCTGACGCGGCGCACGCTGGCCACCACCTGCTCCATCGTATTGCCGGCCTGCTGCACCAGCGCCGTGCCCTTGTCCACCTGCTGCACCGAATCGTCGATCAGACCCTTGATTTCCCTGGCCGCCGCCGCCGAGCGCTGCGCCAGGTTGCGCACCTCCGAGGCCACCACCGCGAAACCGCGGCCCTGCTCGCCGGCGCGCGCCGCCTCGACGGCCGCGTTCAGCGCCAGGATGTTGGTCTGGAAGGCGATGCCGTCGATCACGGAAATAATGTCGACGATCTTGCGCGACGAGGCGCTGATCGACTCCATGGTGGCGATCACCTCGCCCACCACCTTGCCGCCGTCGGCCGCGGTGCCGGAGGCCGACTGCGCCAGCTGGTTGGCCTGGCGCGCGTTGTCGGCGTTCTGCTTGACGGTCGAGGTCAGCTCCTCCATCGCCGACGCGGTCTGTTCCAGCGAGCTGGCCTGGCCCTCGGTGCGGGCCGACAGGTCGAGGTTGCCGCTGGCGATCTCGGCCGAGGCGGTGGCGATGGTGTCGGTGCCGCCGCGCACCTCGCCCACCACCCGCAGCAGGCTGTCGTTCATGGCCTTGAGCGAGAGCATCAGCTGGCCGGTTTCATCCTTGCTCTGGCTGGCGATGTGGCCGGTCAGGTCGCCCTCGGCCACGCGCCGGGCGATGCCCACCGCCTCCTGCAGCGGCCCGGCGACGATGCGCGCCACCGCCGTCGCCAGCACCATGCTGACCACGATCAGCAGCAGCAGCGTGCCGAGTATCATCTTGCGCGACATCGAATAGGTATCGGTGGCCGACTGGTCGGCCGCGGCGCTGCCGTCGTCGTTGATCTTGACCAGGGCGTCGAGCTGCTCGTTGACCTGGCGGAACAGCTTGTTGGAGCCGCCGCGGAACAAGGCGCGGGCCTCATCCTTGTTGCCGGCCCGCGACAAGGCCGCCAGCTTGCCGCTGGTGGCCAGGTAGTCGTCCAGCGATTTCTGCAGTTCGGCGTAGATGCGCTTCTCCTCCGGCTCGGACACCAGCGCCGCATACAGCGCTTGCTGTTTGCGCAAGGTTTCCAGCCGGGTCGCCATCGACTTGTCGGTGCCGCCCATCTCGGCCTCTTCGATCAGCAGGATGTGGGTGGCTTCGGAGATGCGGTAGCGCGACAGCGAGGCCTGCATCTGCCCCAGGTAGCGCACCGCCGGCATCCAGTTGGTGGCGATGTCGGTCGACGACTGGTTCACCCTGGCCAGCTGGCTCAACGAGAACAGGCCCAGGCAACAGGTCAACGCAATCACTACACCGAACGCGACGATCAGCTTTTTGCCGATTCTTAAGTCGTAAAACCATTGCATGGTATCTCCTCTGGTAATTCCTTATGGAAATATCATCATAGAGCGGGCCAGCCTGAAAGTCACCCTTTCATTGCGGGCGCGCCGGGGACGGCGCGGCCATCTGGCGCTGCCAGAAGACCCACGACACCAGCGCGTTGACCCAGTACGCCGCGTACAGCAGGGCGGTCAGATGCAGGCCGCGGCTGGCGTACAGCGGCACCGAGATGGTGTTGACCAGCAGCCAGAACGGCCAGGTGTCGAGCCGCCGCCCCATCAGCAGCAACTGCGCCACGATGCTGAACATCAGCACCGCCGAGTCGATGAAGGGCGCATAGGCGTTGGTATAGGCTTGCAGCATCAGGCCATAGGCGGCGGTGGCGGCGATGCCGACGCCGACCATCCAGCCCAGCGCGGCCGGCCGGGCGCGGCTGATCGGCAGCGCGCCGCCGGCGGCGCCGCGCAGCCAGCGCAGCCAGCCGATGAAACAGGTGACGATGAAGAACAGTTGCAGCGCGACGTCGGCGTACAGCTTGACGCTGTAGAACAACACGGCGAACATCGCGCAACCCAGCACGCCCAGCCACCACGAATGCACATTGTTGCGTCCGGCCAGGACGATGGAGACCGTCATGACGACGTTGGCGGCGATTTCCAGGGGAGCGGTCAACAGGGGTTCCAATCGGGCATACGGTGTCTATTGCGGCAGGCCGCTACTGCTGCAACTGTAACACGGCTTCCAGCACGGCGATGTCGATCGGCTTCACCAGGTGCAGCGCGAAACCGGCCTGCCTGCTGCGCGCCTTGTCGCCCTCCTGGCCGTAGCCGGACAGCGCCAGCAGCTTCAGCTGCGCGCCGCCGGGCAGCCGGCGCAGATGGCCGGCCAGCTCGTAGCCGTCCATGCCGGGCAGGCCGATGTCGAGGATGGCCACCTGCGGCATGGCGGCGCCGGCGGCGGCGATCGCCTCGACCGGATCGTAGACCGCGACCGCGCCGTAGCCCAGCACCGCCAGCAGCTCGACCAGCGAATCGGCGGCGTCGCGGTTGTCGTCCACCACCAGCACCTTGGCGCCGGTGGCGGCGGCCGGCGGCGGCGCGGCGGCGGCCGCCGCCACCGGCAGCGGCGCCGGGGCGTCCTCG
This sequence comes from Duganella violaceipulchra, assembly GCF_019166075.1. Classification (NCBI taxonomy): domain Bacteria; kingdom Pseudomonadati; phylum Pseudomonadota; class Betaproteobacteria; order Burkholderiales; family Oxalobacteraceae; genus Duganella; species Duganella violaceipulchra. The sequence continues at coordinate 202,922 of NZ_JAHTGR010000005.1, forward strand.
GCCAGCCCGTCCGGCAGCGTGATGGTGAAGGTGCTGCCGCAGCCCTCGCCGGCGCTGGCGGCGCCGACCTCGCCGCCATGCATCTGCACCAGGTTGCGCACCAGCGCCAGCCCGATGCCGAGACCGCCCTTGGCGCGGTCCAGCTGGCGGTTGCCCTGCACGAACAGGTCGAAGATATGCGGCAGCAGGGCCGGCACGATGCCGCAGCCGTCGTCCTTGACCTGGATCTGGATGGTCTGCTGCCGCAGCCGCGTGCTCAGCGTGATGTGGCCGCCGGCCGGCGTGTAGCGGGCCGCGTTGTTGAGCAGGTTGGACACCACCTGCGCCAGCCGCGCCGGATCGCCGTGCCAGCGCACGCTCGGCACCTCGACCAGCAGGCGGTGCCGCTTTTGCTCGAGCAGCGGGCTGGCCATGTCGATCGCCTTGTACAGCACGTCCGACAGCTGCACGGTTTCCTTGCGCAGCTCGACCTTGCCGCTGGCGATGCGCGAGACGTCGAGCAAGTCGTCCACCAGCCGCACCAGATGGTCGACCTGGCGCTGGATCACGGCCTGCTCGTGGCCGCTGTCGGCGCCGCGCAGCTTCATCAGCTTGAGCGCGGTGACGATGGGCGCCAGCGGATTGCGCAGCTCGTGGCCCAGCATGGCCAGGAATTCATCCTTGATGCGCGCCGACAGGTTAAGGTCGACGTTCAGGCGTTCGCTTTCAGCCATCGCCAGCGCCAGCGCGCGGTCGCTCTCGATGCGGCTCAGCGTGGCGCACACGGCGGCCGTGATCTGCTCCAGGAACTGGCGGTAGGACTGGTCCAGCGGCAGCCGCGGCGAGACCCGGAACACCAGCGTCAGGTCGTCGCACAGCTGCAGCTCGGCGCCGTGGATGCGCAGCACGCCGGCCTCGGCGTCGGCCGCCGCCTCCGCCGCGCCGCGCCGCAGCGCGGCGCCCAGCAGGTCGCCCGGATTGCCGGCCACGCATTCGGCCAGGCTGGCCTGCACCTGCGCCTCGTCGCGGCAGTTGAGCAGGCTGCGCGCCAGCAAGTCCAGCGCGTGGCGGCGCCGTTCGGCCAGCACCTCGCTGGTGGTCTCGGTGCACACCACCAGCACGCCGCCGACCTGGTCGCCCTCATCGAACACCGGGGTGTAGGTATAGCTCCAGTAGACGTCCTCGATGCGGCCGTTGCGCCGGATCGGCACCAGGTTGTCGGCATACCACTGCGGCTCGCCGCCGTTGCGCACGCTGTCGATCTGCGGGCCGATGATGGCCCAGGTTTCCGGCCAACACTCACGTCCGCCCTGCCCCAGCGCGGCCGGATGCTTGCCCTCGCCAAAGCAAGGCAGGTAGGCGTCGTTGTAGAGCTGCACCAGCTGCTCGCCCCACCACAGGAACATCGGATGCACCGAGTGCATGACCAGGCCGGCGGCGGTGCGCAGCGAGGCCGGCCATTGCGCGACCGGCCCCAGCGGGGTGTGCTCCCATGCGTGGCGCCGCACCATGTCGCGCATGGGCGTGCCGGCGCCGATAAAGCGCCAGACAGGTTCGCACATGACGGTGGACAGGGCGGAGGACGATGGCGCCGGCATAGGGTTTCCAGAGGTAGAAAACCAGAGTGTAGCAACTGTGCCATAGCGGGGCGCACAATAGCGCAACGTTGCCAGAATTGCCCGTCGGCACGGCGATGTCCTTGACATTCGCGCCACATCTGGCAAATTGTAGCCATCAGACGAGAAAGGGTATCGCCATGCAAGCGGGGTGCGTCGGTTACGTCATGGCGTTCGTTTACGCGTCCGCGTTGCCGGCGTTGGCGGCGCCATGCCAGATGAAGATGGCGCTGGAGCAATGGCCGCCGTATGTGTATTCCAAGCCGGACGGCCCGCCATCCGGGCTGGACCTGGAACTGGCGCAGGCGATTTTCAAGGAGGCCGGCTGCGCGCTGCAGCTGCTGCCCGAGTTGCCGACCGCGCGCCGCCAGCGCCAGTTCGAGCTGGGCGGACTGGACCTGCTGCTGGCCGCCTCCGACACCGCCGAGCGGCGCAAGTACGCGCGCTTCAGCCTGGCCTACCGTTATGAATCGGTGAGCATCTTCACCCGCGCCGCCAACCTGCCGCGCTACCAGAACGTGCGCAGCGTCGACGCGCTGGCCGGGACAAAAATGGCGCTGCTGGCGCCCAAGGTGGGCTGGTACGGCGCGGCCTACGCGCGCGTGCAGCCGCAGTTGCAGCAGGCCGGCCAGCTGAGCACCTTCCTCAACTTCCAGCAAGGCCTGCGCATGCTGGACGCCGGACGCGCCGACCTGATCCTCGGCGACAGCGCCGCCCTGCGGCATGAGGCCAGGGAACAGGGCATCGCCATCGCGCCGCTGCCGTTCACCGTGCTGCGGGCGCCGGTGCATCTGATGCTCAACAAGAGCAGCACCACCCAGGCCAACCTCGACCTGCTCAACGCCGCCATCCAGCGGCTGGAAAAGCAAGGCGTGCTGGCGGAAATCCGCAGCCGCTACGGCGAATCGTAGCCGTCCCGGCCGCGCGGCGGAAGACTATTCGCGCTGCGTTTCATGCTTGCCATCCTTGCGCTCGGCCTCGTGACGCGGCTGCGCCTCGGGGTGGGCGCGTGCTTCGGGATGGGCGGCCGGGGGTGGATGCGGCGACGCATGCGCCAGTTCTTGCGGCGGCGCTTTCGGCGGCGCTGGCGGATGCGGCGCCGGTGCAGGTGCAGGATGCTGCGCCACCGGAGCACGCGCTTCCGCTGGCGGATGTGGCGCCGGTGGAGGATGCCCTTCCGCCGGCGGATGCGGCGCGGGCGGAGGATGCGCCGCTACCTGCTGATGCGGTGCAGGCTGAGGATGCGCTTCCGGCTGCTGGTGCGGTGGCGGCGCCGGACGAGATTCGGGTTGCGGACGGGCTTCCGCCTGCGGACGCGGCACCGGCTGCGGGCGCAAGGCTGCCTGCGGCGGTATTTCCGCCTGCTTGCCAGCGTGCGCCGGCGGCGGCATGGCCGCCGCGGGAACGGGCGCGTCATGCGCCCCGCCCTTCTGCGCCAGTTGCCGCGGCGGCGCGGCGGGCACGGTCATCTTCGGTCGTTGCGCCCGCGCCATGCGGATATTGGCGGCGGCCTGGGCGGCGCCCTGAACCGGTGCTCCAGCGTGCGCCACCGGCGGCGCCGCGATCACGGCCGGCGCGGTCTTGGCCACCACCGGCCGCGCCAGGATGGCCGGCGCCGGACGCGCGCCCCCATGTCCGGCCACGGGCGCCGGCCGCTGCGGCCGTACCGCCGGCACGGCCGCCAGCGGCGCCGCCGCCAGGGCCTGCGGCGACACCCGCACCGCATTCTGGCGCACCGGCTGCGCCTGGGCAAACGCCGCGGCGGGCATCGCCGTCGCGGCCTGCCGGTTCACATAACGCACATTGGTGATGTTGACGTTGTTGTAGACGTTGGTGATCTGCGTCTTGTTGATGACCGTATTGCTGGTATTGATGTTGGTGACATAGGTCGGGCTGGCCCGGTACGACGGCCGGTACACCTCGCGCGGCCCGAGCGGGAACCAAGCCACGCCATGGTGGTCCGGCCGGTCGCCCAGCAGCAAGGCCGCGCCCACGAACACCACCAGCGCCGGCGCATACACCGGCCGCTGCACCACCGGCCCCGGCACCCAGCCCCAGCCGACGGGCGTCTGTGCCCAGCGGCCGTAGTGCGTCACCGCGAAGCCCCACGGCGCATCGTCGACCCAGGTCCAGCCCCAGGGATCGACCCAGGCCCAGTGGCCGTCGCGATACGGCGCCCAATCGGCCGCCACGCGGGCCGGCGTCCACACATTGCCGTAGCCCGGCACCTCGCGCCAGCTGCCGTTGTCGTCCAGGTCCTCGTAGCCCACCACGTCGCTCGACACATAGCGCGCCGAGACCGGATGCTCCAGCCGACGGTCGCGCTGCGCCGACCACTGGTCGAAATCGTCGGCCGGCGGCAGCTGGCTGACGCTGAAATCCTGCAAGCCGGTGCCGGTGAAGCGATAGGCTTGTCCGGGATCGACCAGATAGGAGGTGTTGTCGCCGTAAGCCTCGCCCTGGCCGTCAAGCACGGCGACCTGGGTGGCATTGCCGGAGGCGTCCACCTGGATGCGGTAGTGGCCCGGCTTGCGGATGCTGAACGCCAGGTTGGGCGTGTCGACCTCCAGCACTTCGTCGGGACGCAGCTGGCGCACGCGCAGGTTCAGGCGTCCCTGCGACAGTTGCAGCTGGGTGCTGCGGTCGTTGGCGTTGAGCAGCGTGACCAGTGTCTCGCCGCCCATGCGCACGACGGCGGGGCCGGCCTGCACTTCGTCGCGCGCGCCGGAGGCGGTCCACAGGCGGTCGCCCGCCACCAGCGGACGATTGATGCCGGCCGCCTGCCAGTCGTCGACGCCGGCGGCGGCGTAGCTCACGCCGCCAGCCACATAGGCCAGGCGCGCCACGCGCGCCGGCGGGTCGGCCAGCGCGGCGCCGCCGCTGAACAAGGCGGCGCCACACAGCGCCAGCAAGAGTCGGGATCGGATTGCCATCATGGGACTCGAAGAATAATCGTGGGTCCAACATAGCTGATCGGCGCGGCCGCCACCGTTCGTTGCCGCACACTAGCGTCGGTCGTGGTCGTTCAGCGCGGCGCGGGACTACGGCAAGGCAGTCAATTTCGCGCAGCGACCGGCCTCCTCGACCTGGCAAAGCGTGGCCGTGCGCCTTCCGGTGCGTTTGATCTGGAACGCAGTCTCCCCAAAGCCGACGTCCGCGACAAACCGCCCTTCATGCAGATTCTTCAGTGGCAAAAAGCGATCTTGATCATCCGGATGGAAAACCGCGACTTGCTTATCCAAGTCAATTATCACCACCGATTTGGCGCCCAACAAGGCGTAGGGCAAGGACCAGCGCCCGCTGATGCCGGCGGCGTCCGCCGCGTAACAGCCATACGCGGCACCCGCCGCCAGCAAGGAAGTCATGAGTTTCGTTTTTGCGAAATAACGCATCGTGAATTATTAATCATTTGGCAGTAATGCTTTATTTATACCACATGTTTTTGCGCATCAGTAGTGGTAGCTCAGTGCAGTGCTGACGATGGCCCGGTTGCGCTGGCCCACCAGCGGACTGGCGGCGGCCTGCCCGCCCAGCCGGCTCACGCGCAGCCAGGTGTCCAGCGTGTACTTGTTGCCGATCTGCCAGCCCCAGGATGGTTGCAGATACATGCTCAACACACCCTGGCGCGGCGCATACAGCGGATGGGCCTCGACCCCGGCCTGCTGCGCGCTCACGCCGAAGTATTCCTGCAGATAGCGCTGGTTGGCCAGCAGCAGGCCGGCGCCCAGCGACAGCGTATGGTGCGCCGCCACCGGCGTGGACGCCTCGGTCCACAGCTGCGCCCTCAGGCCCCGGCCGCTGTTGCCGCTGCTGCCCATGAGCTGCGCGCCGGCGCTGATGTTGTGCTCGACGCGATAGGTGACGAACAGCCCGCCCTCGGCGGCCAGGCCGCCGCGCTGGCCCGGCGTGTCGCTGCGCTGCTCCCTGGAACTGAAGCGCAGCTGCGGGCCGTATTCCAGGGCCGGGTTGTCCGACAGGTGCCAGCCCAGTCCCAGGCCGTCCTGGCTGTTCAGGTCGAGGAAAGCGCCGCTGCTCCACTGCACCCACAAGGTCGGCAAGACGGTGGTGCTGCGGTCGCCGCTCTTCTCGTGCACCAGGTCGTTCAGCGCCAGGCCGAAGTAGATGTCCTGCGTATCCTCCGGCATCATCATGCGGGTCGGGCCGGCCTGCGCGGCGCGACACGCCAGCAGCGCCGCCAGCAACAATGTTCTCGCCATCAGATATGTCCCAGTTCCAGTCCGCGCAGCACCGCGCGCACCCGGTCGCGCACGCCCAGCTTGGCCAGGATGCTCGACACATGATTCTTGATCGTACCCTCGCTGGGCCCCAGCGCGGTGGCGATCTCGCCGTTGTTGAAGCCGGCCGCCATCAGCGCCAGCACCTCGGTTTCGCGCGCGGTCAGGCGCTCGCCGGCGTCCTGCGGCGGCGCCGCGCCGGCGCTGCTTTCGTAGGCGCTGCGGGTGCGCTCGGTCAGCGCCGGCCGGAACACCGTGGCCCCGGCCGCCACCGCGCGGATGCCGTCGGCCAGCCGCTCCAGCGAAATGTCCTTGAGCAGGAAGCCGCGCGCGCCGGCGCGCATGCCCTCCAGCAGCGCCTGGTCGTCGTCGAAAGTGGTCAGCAGGATGGTCGGCGGCAGCAGCGCGGCCGACTGCTGCAACAGCGCGATGCCCGACAGTTGCGGCATGCGGATGTCGAGCAGCAGCACGTCCGGCTGGCTGGCCGTGGCCAGCGCCAGCGCGCCGGCGCCGTCGGCCGCCTCGGCCACCACGCGAATGTCGGGCGTCAGCGCCAGCAGGCCGCAGATGCCGCTGCGCACCAGCATCTGATCGTCCACCAGCATCACGCGGATGAGCGCCGTCATGCCGCCACCGCGCCAGCCGGCAGCACGATTTCCATGCCGAAGCCGCGCCGCGGCCGGTTGCCGGCCTTGAGCTCGCCGCCCAGCAGCGCCAGCCGTTCGCGCATGCCGCGCAGGCCGTTGCCCTCTTCCGTGGCGCGGCTGCCGGCGCCGTCGTCCTCGATGCGCAGCAGCACCGACAGGCCGTCGTCCGCGCGCGCCAGCTCGATGTCCAGCTGGCCGGCGGCGGCGTGCCGCACGGCGTTGCTGATCGCTTCCTGCACGCAGCAGAACAGCGTGTGGGCCACGGCCGGCGAGGCGATCTCCAGCCCCGGCGCGAAGCGCAGCGCGATGCGCGGCTGCGGGATGCCGGCGCACAGGGCCGCCAGCGCCACGCGCAGGTCGATGCGCTGCATGCCGCGCTCGCTGCCGACCACCACCCTGACCTCGGCCAGCAAGCCCTGCGCCAGCGCGCGCGCGGTGGCCAGCGCCGGCGGCGCGGCCGCGCCCGACTGGCGCAGCGCCAGGTCCAGGTGCAAATTGAGCGCGGTCAGGTGGTGGCCGACGATGTCGTGCAGGTCGCGCGCGATGCGCAGCCGCTCGGCCGAACGCACCGTGTCGGCCAGCAGCAGCTGGGTGGCGCGCAGCTCGCCGTTGGCGGCCGCCAGCTCGATGCGGCCGCGCCGCTCGACCGCCGCCATGTGGCCGATGCCGAAGGCGATACCCTGCCACAGCGCCATCGTGCCCAGGTCCAGCAGCACCTCGCGCACCCAGCCGTCGCTGCGGGTGGTGTCGTTGCCGGGCAGCGGCGCCAGCACCAGCAGCACCAGCAGCAGCAGCTGCAGCGCCAGCCAGCGCAGGCCGCTGCGCAGGCCCAGCACCAGGCCCAGCTCGGCGGCCACCAGGTACAGCAGGGAATGTGGATAACTGAGCGCGATCGCCATCTGCGCCGCCAGCATCGCCTGGCCCTGCCAGGCCGGGCGCCGCGCGGCGGCGCCGCCGGTGCGCAGCCAGAACAGCAGCCCGAACAGCACCATCAGCGCCACGTAGGCGATCAGGAACAGCAGCACGGTCAGCTCGTCGCGGTCGGTGCCGGCGCGGATCGCCGACGGCGCCGGCGTGAACCCGCTGGCGATCCACAGCGCGAGCTGACCCAGTGGTGTGTCGGCCTTGATGCCGCCGAGGTGGAAATGGATGATGTCGAGCGCGCCGCCGACCACGCAGCCCAGCAGGCCGATAATGCCGATCAGATTGTTCTTGAAGCGATGCAACATGGGGTTCCTGGCGGGAGCATGAGTCGGGCCATGATACGCGAGGCCACCGGGCAACAACAGTGCCGGAAGTCATGTGGCATTTCCCCCACGCGCGGCCGCTCGCGGATGAGCGCGCGGCCGCGCTTTGACCTAGAATCGGCAGTCCCTGAACTCGCGTCCGCGTCCGCCGATGAAAACACTGCCGTTATGGCTCGCCGTCCTGCTGCCGCTGGCCGCCACCGCCGCAGGCGCCGGCGACGATCCCAAAGTGGTCATCAGCGCCGAGCGCGATTCGGAGTGGAACAGCTACCGCCACGCCTACAAGGCGGCCGCCTTCTTCGCCTACTACACCCGCAGCCGGCCGCTGATCCAGGCCCACATGCAGATCCGCCCGCTCGACCCGGCCACCCCGCTCGACGGCCTGAGCCTGCACCTGGTGGGCGAGAAGACCGACGCCGTCATCGCGGTCGACGCCATCGGCCGCGCCGAGCTGCCCATGCTCAAGCAAGCCTACCAGGACGACGCCGTGCTGCGCCTGAACCGCCAGAAAGGCAGTTACTACTTCAGCGGCCGCTACTCGATCCGCGAGCACGCCGACGGCGTCTACGACCTGGCCGAGCTGCGCGCCGCCTGCGAACAGCTGATCGGCGCGCAGCGCGAATCGGGCTACCGCATGCGCCTGTCCGGCAAGCAGTGCCTGGGCATCAAGTTCGTCTATCCGGCCGGCGCCGCGCCGGAGGTGCGCATCCAGACCGACGGTCCCGGCGGCGCCCTGCCGCTGGTCGACGCCCATCCGTTCGAAGGCAATTCGATGGGCATCTACAAGGTGGCGCTGTACCGCTACGCCGACTGGCCGCAGCGCGGCAAGATCCAGACGCTCAGCGCGCCGCTGGCTATCGGCACGCTGTACGACTGAGGGCCTGCCCCGCCCCCTACTGGTAAGCCTTGAAGAAATCGCGCGCCGCCACGTTGCAGCCGGCGAAGGCCAGGGAGTCGTGGTAGGTGTCCGGGTCGGCGGGATTGCCGTTGGCGGCGATCACCAGGCGCCGGGTTTCCGCGAACAGGTTCTTGGCGCCGGCGTAGGGATCGTTGGCCAGCACCGGCGTGTCGACATCGAGCACCGTCACCAGGCCGGCGCCGACGCCATGGGCGTTGAAGTAGGCCTGCGTCAGCGTGGCGTTGTTGAACGGCACCACGCCATCGCCATTGCCGCCGCACATCAGCAGCGGCGCGGTCGGCACCCAGGTGCGCAAATCGTTCTTGAACCAGGCGGCGCGCATCGGATGCGCGTGGGCGCAATCGAGCGGCGCGGTCGACGAGCCCACCGGGCACGGATGGCTGACGATATCGTTCAGCAGCGCCGTCAGGTAGGCCGACTTCAGCAGGCTGGTATCCGGCGTGCCATACGCGGCCTGCTCGGCCGCCGGCAGGCCGGCATAGCCCGGCATGTCGTTGGCCAGCAGGTGCGGCGGCAGCTTGCCGGTGGCGATCAGCCGGTTGATCGGCAACAGCGTCGGCGCCAGCGTCTCCATGCTGGCCGCGTAGGCGGGCTGGTACAACTCGCTCGGCGCCGCGTACAGATTGCCGTAGGCCTTTTGCCAGGCGGTGAACTGCAGCGTCAGGTCGAGCATCGCGTCGGCGCCGAGCTGGGCCAGGCCACGCAGCAGGTCCGGCGAACCGAGGCTGGTTTCGTAGGAGACGCTCTCGGCATAGTTGCCGCTCAGCGGCGCCGCCGCCGTGACGCTGATGCCGGCCGCCTGCATCGCGCGCTGCGTGGCCATCGTCACGTACCCGCCTTCCGAATAGCCGGTCAGGAACAGCTTGCCGCTGTCGGCCACCGGATGCGGCAGCTTGGCGAAGGCCTTGCGGGCCGCGGTCAGCGCGTCGATCATGTCCTTGGCGTTCTGCTCGGCCACGTGGTGCGCGTGGTAGCTCAGGGTCGAGGTGTCGTAGCCGGCGTAGTTGGGCGCGATCACGATGTAGCCCTGGGCCGCGTACAGCGCGGCGGCGGCGGCGGTGGCGCTGGTGCTGGAATACGGCGCGTTGGGACTGAGGTCGCCCATGCGGACGTTGCGCTGCAGCGAGCTGCCGTGGCCGTACATCAGCACCGGACGCTTGCCGCTGCAGGCGGGATCTGTGCCGTTGGGCACCATCAGCGAACCGGAAGCGGTGGTGGTCTCGCCGCCGACGCCGACGGTGCTGTATTCGAACTGGTGGAAGTCGATGCTGCACTTGGGCTGGCCGGCGGCGCTGAGGATTTGCGCGCCCGTGCGGCCAAGCAGGCCGAGCGCCTGCACCAGGCCGGCGGGGTCGAGCGACTGCGCCAGCGGCGGCGGGTTGAACAGCAGCGCGCCGCGCGCGCCGGAGGTGTCGGCCACGCCGGTGGGCGGGGTCGGCGTCACGGGCGCCGGGCTGGGCGCCGGCGTGGCGGCAACCGGTGCGCTGCCGCCGCTACCGCAGCCGCCGAGCGCCGCGAGCAGCGTGGCCAATAAGAGGATGGGGCCGGTCTGGTTCATGGAGTCTCCTGGTTGAATTGGTTCGTGGCCTACTGGTAGGTCTTGAAGAAATCGCGCGCCGCCACGTTGCAGCCGGCGAAGGCCATGTAGCCGTGGTAGTTGGCCGGGTCGGCGGGATTGCCATTGGCGGCGACCACCAGCCGGCGGGCTTCCGCGAACAGGTTCTTGGCGCCGGCGTAGGGATCGTTGGCCAGCACCGGCGTGTCGACATCGAGCACCGTCACCAGGCCGGCGCCGACGCCGTGGGCGTTGAAGTAGGCCTGGGTCAGCGTGGCGTTGAAGAACGGCACCTTGGGGTCGCCGTGGCCGCCGCACATCAACACCGGCGCGGTCGGCACCCAGGTGCGCAAATCGTTCTTGAACCAGGCGTTGCGCATCGGATGGCGGGAGGCGCAGTCCAGCGGCGCGACGGCCGACGTCGCCGGGCACGGATGGGCGGCGATATCGTCGAGCAGCGCCGCCACGTAGCGCGACTGGAGCAGGCTCTGCGCCGGCGTGCCATACGCGGCCTGCTCGGCCGCCGGCAGGCTGGCGTAGCCCGGCATGTCGTTGGCCAGCAGATGCGGCGGCAGCTTGCCGGTCGCGATCAGGGTGGAGATCGGCGTCAGGGTCGGCGCCAGCGTCTCGATCGATGCCGCGTAGGCGGGCTGGTACAGCTCGGTCGGCGCCGCGTACAAATTGCCGTAGGCCTTCTGCCAGGCGGTGAACTGCAGCGGGAACTCCAGCATGGCGATGCCGTAGAGCTGGGTCAGGGCGCGCTGCGCCTCGGCCGAGCCGAGCGTGGCTTCGTAGCTGGCGCCTTCGGCGTAGCGCCCACTCATCGGCGCCGCCGCCGTGACGCTGACGCCGGCCGCCTGCATGGCGCGGTGGGTGGCCATCGTCACATAGCCGCCTTCGGAATGCCCGGTCAGGAACAGCTTGCCGCTTTCCGTCACCGGGTGCGGCAGCTTGGCGAAGGCCTTGCGCGCGGCGGTGAGCGCATCGATCATGTCCTTGGCCTGCTGCTCGGCCACCTGGTGCGGGTGGTAAGCCAGGGTCGAGGTGTCGTAGCCGGCGTAGTTGGGCGCGATCACGATGTAGCCCTGGGCCGCGTACAGCGCGGCCGCGGTGGCGCTGGTTTCGGCGTACGGCGCGCCCGGTGTCAGGTCGCCCAGGCGGACGTTGCGCAGCGCCGAGCTGCCGTGGCCGTACATCAGCAGCGGACGCTTGCCGCTGCACGCGGGATCGGCGCCGCTCGGCACCATCAGCGAGCCGGAGGCGGTGGTGGTTTCGCCGGCCGCGCCGACGGTGCTGTATTCAAAGTGATGGAAATCGACGCTGCACTTGGGCTGGCCGGCGGCGGTCAGGATTTGCGCGCCCGCCGTGCCGAGCCGTCCCAGCGCCTGCGCCAGGCCGGCGGGGTCGAGCGACTGTTCCAGCGGCGGCGGATTGAACAGCAAGGCGCCGCGCGCGCCGGAGGTATCGGCCACGCCGGTGGGCGCGGTGGGCACGGTGGGCGTAAGCGGCGCCGAGACCGGCGGTGGCGTGGCCGCTACCGGTGCGCTACTACCGCTACCGCAGCCGCCGAGCAACGCGGCCAGCGCCGCGAGTATGAGAGTGCAAGCTGTCTTGTCCATGGTGTCTCCTGAATGAGGCGGTTCGCAAATGAACCAGCCTGCATTCTGGAGACGCCCTCATGGACGCGCATGTGCCGGAAGATAGACGCTCAGGAACGGCGCTGCCTGCGGCGCGCCACCAGGCCGAGCATGGCCAGGCCGGCGCCCAGCATCGCATAGCTTGCCGGCTCCGGCACCGGGACGACGCTGCCGAAGGCTTGGAACTCCGACACGGAGAAATGGTTGTCGCCGGCGCCGGTGGTGCCGGAAATCATGAAGGCGGTGGCCGTCACCGGCGCGCCCAGCACCACGCTGCCGTTGTCCTGGCCCCAGGAACGGTTGGGCGAGATCACGGCGGCGTCGTGCCAGACATTGGCGGTGTCGCGATACTGGATCAGGTAATTGTTGTCGTTGTCCGCTTGCAGCTTGAGCTGGCTGACCACGGCGGTCTGGTTCAGCGTCACCATGACGGTATCGGCGCCGACGGCGCCGGTCCAGAACACGGTGCCGGTATTCCATTGCGTGCCAATCGGCAGGTAGATGCCGTCGGTGACCGTGGACGTGGCCGCCAGCGCGCCGCCCCCCCAGCCGTCGCTGTTACCGAAACCGCCACCGGTGAGCGTCACGGCGCCATTCAGCGCCACGTTGTCAGCCAGCGCACTGCCGGCGCAGGCCATGCAGGCCAGCGCAATCGCAAGAGCTTTCATGTCTTCCCCTTTAGCAATATAAAATTGACAAGATGAGGAATCAGGATAGCATCAGCTCACTATTATGCAAGTCGGGAGCGTCTCGCGGGCGCGACACTGTCAGGGAAGCGTGGCCAGCCTGACGCCGAACACCGGCCCCGCCGTGTGGCCTGGCTCCGGATCGAAGCGCACCACCACGCTGCCCTTGCCCTTGGTGAGATGCTCGGGCACCGGATATTCCCGGTCGATGAACCGGCCCGGACTGCCGCCGTCGAGCTGGACGCGTGCAATCCGTACGCCGTCGATACTGATGTGGAAATCGCGGTTGCGTTCCTCGCCCCAGTAGCTCGCCTGCAGCAGCAGCGGGCCGTCGGCGCACTTCATGCGGAAGCTGAAATAGCCGCCGGTGCGGGCATCGCGACCGTTGCGGCCACGGTAGGCAACCGGATAGGAGATGTCCGATTGCAGGTCGTGATCGCGCTCCGGCTGCATCTCTCCCAGGTGCATGACATCCACCGAGCGCGCGGCCAGGTCCTTGAGGCGCGCCTCCTCCTTGCGAAAGATGACTTCCGACGCGGCCCATTCAGACTCCGTGTAGACATTGAAGTACACCGCCGCGCGCCGCTCGTACTGCGAAAAGAAAGGCGCAAACTTCATGTCGCCCGGCCGCCCGCTGCCCACGCTGCGGTACACGGCCCGGGCCTGGTCCGCAGGCGCAAACGAGGCCAGGATGTTGGCGCCCACCAGCGCCGGCGCCAGTCCGCCGAACGGCTTGTCGGCCGCGCCCAGGTCCGCCGCCAGCACCATCGGACCGCGCAGCAGCGCCACCACATGCTCGTTGCCGGCCGTGGCTTCCAGCCGCAAGTCCAGCGGCAGCGACAGGCGCACGCTGTCGCCCGCGCGCCAGCGCCGGCGCAGCAGCAAGTAGCCCTTTTGCTTGCTGGCGGTCTGCGGCTTGCCATTGACCAGCACCTGGTGGCCACTGGCCCACGACGGAATGCGCAGCGCCAGCGTGAAGTGGCGCGGCCCCGCCAGGCGGCGCACCTTGAGTTCGATCTCGCCTGCGTATGGATAGCGGGTGTTCAGTTCCAGCCGCGCGCCGGTGGCCTTCCACTCCACCGTCGATGGAATGTACAGATTGACGAACAGCGTGTCGCCGTTCTCCCAGTAGATCGAATCGCCATGCTTGGCGTGGCTTTCCATGCCGGACAGGACGCAGCACCAGAAGTCATTCTCCTCGCTGGAATATTCCCGCGCCACGCCGGACATCAGCGGCGTCATGTACGTGAACATGCCGGTGCGCGGATTCTGGTGCGCGAGGATGTGGTTCAAATGCGTGCGCTCGTAGTAGTCGAAGTAAGCGCCATCGGGCGCCCAGCTGTAGAGGTGGCGCGTCATCTTCAGCATGTTGTAGCTGGCGCAGGCTTCGCAGGTCTGCTCGGTGATGTGGGCGGCGATGCTGTCCGGCGCGGAGAAGTATTCGCGGTCGCCGTTGCCGCCGATGACGTAGCTGTGGTGCTGCGTGACGCGCTTCCAGAAGAAGCCGACGGCGTCGGCGTCGCTGCGGCGGCCGGTCAGCTCGTGCAGGCGGGCCAGGCCGATCAGCTTGGGGATCTGCGTGTTGGAATGCAGGTTGGCCAGTTCGTCGCGGCCTTGCGTCAGCGGCAGCAGCACCTTGGCGTGGTACAGCCGCTGCGCCAGCGCCAGCCAGCGTTTGTCACTGGTGCGCGCATAGAGCTCGGCAAAGCTTTCATTGATGCCGCCATGCTCGCAAGCCAGCACCTGCTGCACCTGCTCGTCGCTGAGCGCGGCGAACACCTGGTCGATATACACCGCCAGGCGCAGCGCCACTTGCAGCGCCTGCTCGTTGCCGGCGTGGGTCTGCGCATCGAACAGGCCGGCGAAGACCTTGTGCCAGTTGTACAAGGGCACCCAGCAGCCGTTCAGGTCGAAGCCTGCGGACCGGATCTCGCCGCGCATGATCTCCGGGAAGATTTCCTTGCCGTCGACCAGCGTGCCGTCCGGGCGCTTGCGCATGAAGCCGGCCGCATAGCCATCGCCATGCGCCTGCTGCACGCGCGCCAGTTCGGCGACGATGTAGTCGATGCGCGGCTTCAGTACCGGGTTGCCGGTTTGCGCGTACATCAGCGACAGCGCGGACAGATAGTGGCCCAGTCCCTCGCCGGCGATGGTGTCGGACTCCCAGCCGCCGTAGATGGCGCCTTTGGTCGGCAGGCCCGCGAAACGGTGATAGTTGTGCAGGAAACGGTCCGCGCTCAGGCGCAGCAGGTAGGCCTGGTTGGCTTGCAGCGCGTCGGCGTAGACCGAGGGCAGCAGCCGGACAGACGACAGCGGCAGCGCCTGGGCGGTTGGGGGAACGTCACTCAGCGGAGCGGTCCTGGCGTTGGCGTTCCAGCCGGAGATCACCCCCAGGCCGGCGGCGCCCCGCAATATCTGTCGACGATGCATACGTACCTCATGGTAAACGGTTACCCACCAATGTACGTGCATAGACGGCGGCCGTCTTGTGATGGCGCCGCTAAAAGGATGACGAAATCCGCACAATCCGGACCGTATCGTTCACCATCCCATTTTCTGGCGGATGAACGCCGTCAGCTGGGCCGCGTTGGCCTGGTGCTGTTTGACGCGCGGATGGCCGCCAAAGCCGGTCCACGGGAACACGATGGTGTCGATGCGCCGGTCGCCGCCCTGCCGGAGCTGGTCCACCGCCGTGCGCACATAGCCGGGCCACTTGGAGCCTTCCTGCACCGCGTCCATGCTGCCCAGCGCGCACACGATGTAAGCCTTGGGATAGAGCGCGCGCAGCTTCTGCACGAAGGTGCGGTAGGCCTGCACACGCTGCCCATCGTCCGGCGCCGGCGACAGGCGATGCTCGCGGTCGATCAGCCAGCGGTCGTTCTGGAACAGGTTGATGACCACCACATCCGGCGTCCACGAGGTGAAATCCCACCGGCTGTCGTTGTTGCCGACCGCGCTCAGCTGGTCATAAAAGTCCGGCATGGTGAACGGGAACCAGCTGATCATCACGCCGATGCCGCTTTGCGAGATGATGTGCGCCTCCGCATCCAGCGCCCGCGCCGTGATCGACGAATAGGACATGAAGTTGTTCTTGTCCTTCAGCAGATGGTCCGGCCCGTCGTCCGGCGACTCGTTGCCCATGCCGGTGGTGATGGAGTCGCCGAAGAATTCGATATGGCGCCGCTTGCGCGCCGGCGGCGGCAACAGCTTGCCGCCGTCGGCCAGCTCCAGGCCCTGGAACACCGTGCCGCCCTCCTCGCCATCCGTGCGCTTGGTGATCAGGAAGCGGTGCGCGCCTGGTCCCAGGGCGCTGGCCACCGCGTAAGTCTTGCCGCCCTGCGCGGCTTCGATGACCACCGGCCTGGCCAGGTCGCCATCGATGTAGACGTTGAAGAAGTTCTTGCCCAGCTGGTCGTCCAGCTTGACGGCCAGGCTGGCGCCGCTGAAGTTCCCTTCAATGCTGGTGCCGGGCCACGATAGCATGGGCCGCGCGCGGTCGGCAAAGTCGATGCGTCCGGTGTACTGCAACTGTGCGTCATCCGGTTGGACCGTCACGCCGGCCAACGTCTGCCCGGCCAACAACAACGCCGCCAAAACTGTCTTGAATTTCATCAAAATGCCTCCTGCAGCTTAAGCATCGCGACTCCTTAGCAATCGGGTGATGAGCAGACTCCTGATGTACGTTCGCATCCGGAGTGTTCGCATTAATTAGAACTGGAGCTGTCTAGCGTGCGGTGGATGCGCGACATCAAATTCAGAAGAAGTCGATGTTCTTGTTCTTCACGGCACTCTGGCATAATCATTTCCGTGTCACGCATGAGGCCGTGTAGCTGCTCAATGCGCTCGGACATAGAGATGCGCTTATTTGCGCAGAGCTTTTCCAGCGCACTAGAAATTCTTTCATATTCCACTGCCAGAAGCGAGGGACGTTTCGAGAGACGGCGGTTGTCATGCATCGTCACTTCCATAAACTTCCGCATTTCGCGCACTTCCGCTTGGACCAACTCGATGGCAAAGAATTCCTTTCCGTTCTTAAGCTCAGGGATTCGAGCCGCATTGTCCAACGCGAGCAGTTTCACAATCGAGTTGACGTTCCCTTCGTCGGAGTCCGCTGCCACGGTCGCCTGGATTGCATCCGCGAGTTCTTTTTGAGTCCGGAGTACCTCGTGATACTTCATATCTTGTGAGTATTCAAGGTACCGTAGCGGGGCAATGTCGAATATTCGCGGGGTACCTTTTTCTTGAATGAGCACGACAGGTTTATCGAAAGCCTGTCGAATACCAAGCTCAAACAATACGTTGGGATTCCTGCTACTGAGATCGCAAACTGCGATCGGCGCCTCAATTAGCTTGCGAAGAATGTCAAGATGGATAAGGTTTGACGCCTTGACTTCGTCCGCCCGGACAGCCTTGAACCCTGCGGCAGCGCATCCAGGGACAATGATGTCTTCATAGACACGCCGAAAGTGGCCTTGGGAATAGCCATCAACGTCCGCGATGGGCATAATGGCGAAACAGTCTCTAGCCACAGCATCTTCATTTGCCATATGGTCTCAACGGACATTATTAACTCAGCCATATTACCATCAGATGGCTCCAATCCGGACTATGGCCTCACCACTAGCTAGCAGTGATCGGCACTAATCCACTGTCACTAGCATGTGATATCAAGACTCCAGCCATGCCGCTGTGGACACGTGACGGTATCCTTGCCATCAAGCACGGCAATATCGTGTTTCCAAAGTTGAATTCAAGTCCACCAAAAACAATGACTTACCAGAAAAAATCTCGCGTAAGCTGAAATTTTTCAGATTACTCGTCTTCGGTGTTTGTCCACGTAGTTATCACGCCCCTCCTTCCAGCTGACCTGCGTAGGCCACCCCGCCTACGCAGCCAAACTGGAGGATGGGGTATAGCGCTCAATGGGGAATTTCATCCGACACTTCGCGCAATCGGAAAATATCACTTTGTGTTCGAGCACTTAGTTCAAAGTTAGGAAGCGTTACTCCAGTTGCGGATTGCGGTCCAGATGACGTGCCACGCAGCGCTTTCGCGACACGCCTGCGTTGCGCAGGTGTGAATTTGCTCAAAGCCTTTTTATATGTCGTCGACAAATTCGTAAGCATGATTCGCTTGAATAGGTACATGGATAATAAGCTCCCAAAGATGTGAGCGACTTCGATGTCTTCCTCGGAATTGAAATACTCTACACGGGGGTGATCAAAGCAAAGGAAGCCAAAGATTAGCTGCGGGGCGAGCGTTTGCGAATTCTCGCCAACATAGTCGGCAAACCGCTCCTTGAGACTAGTCCTAAATTCCTGACTGAGATTCTCGTGACGTAGCGCGAGAGGAATGATCAAAGTTGACTTGTAACAGCTGCGAGAATCCATGGACGAATTGCCGTCTTTCCAAATTCGCTCCCAATCGCTTAGGCGAACACCTCCGTGCTGGTCAATCGCATGCGTAGAATACTGATTCCTTAAATTATTAACATATTCAAGATCAAAGCGCGGATTCGAATAACTACCCTCCAGGATGGCAGAAGGAATGTCGTTATTTAAGTAGTAGGTTCCCGTGTGGATGACATGCTTGAACCCTGAATTCTCGACAACTCTCGCCTCGCTACCATAGTCAACAGACGAGTCTCTGGCAACCGCACGGGTAAGTATATCGTCGTCGTCCTCACGCTGCCAATTCACAATAATTGACATACGGGGAGCGACTGAATTCCGATCATGAAAATATTGTCTCAGCAGTTCAAAATTCTGCTGTGCAGTTTGCTCGGTGCGTTCGCAAAGGAATTCATTCAAGTGCAACACAGTAGCCAGCAGCCTCCGGGAATCTTGACTCTTTGCATCCTCCAGCTCATCAAGCGCCAGCCGCATTTCGCGATGATGCTCATGCGCCACATGCATGAAATCCAATAGCGCTGCTTGATTGAAGGATGTGCCTTTGCGCGCGAATTCTGCGAATTTATGCAAATATCGCCAGGATTTGTCCGTCGGTTGCGGATCGCGGCGAACGGCCGATATCGATGCACTACTTTCATACGCAGCGTCTTGTCGCGACAGCCATGCACGCGATTTGGAGATGTTCTTCCCCGGTATCAAGACGGATTTGTTACCTCTTAGAGGTACAGAATCAATCCAGCCGTGGGCTCGCATTGACGCCAGCAGTTGAGAAACTCCCCCTCCACTTTGAGGTCCAACCTCATGAGTTTTTAACAGATCTCTCACGCTACCCCAGGTCACTTGCTGATTCTCTAGCAATACTTGCTCGGCCACCAGCTCCCAAGGATCGGCCTGGGTCGATACCATCAATGGCGTGTATGGATCATCCTTGACCTGTTCACTATCGGCTTCATGAATGCGCAGGCAGAGAGTAATAGCATACCGTAGCGCCTTCCAGCGGGAAGCGTAGTGCTCCGGAAAAGCATTCAGTTGGCTCTCATAGGAATCACGCGCGATCCGTGCAATCAGGTCATCCAAATCATAAAACGCGTCCACTGGCGTAGCTGGCGCGCGTAGCAGCCTAACGAGTTTGACTGAAAATAGCGTATCGAGGACTTCCACGAGTTCTGAGGAAAAGCAATTTCCTTTGCAATCTATGTCTGCGGTGACATGACGAAAAAGCTCGTCATAGTCCATCGCATCTAGCTTTCCAAAAGTAGAGTTCATTGCATTCACGGGCGCTCCTTCGAGCAGTTAACAGAGGATAAAAAAGGGAGGACTCCATTTACATCATAGCATAGCACTTAGAAAGTACAACAAACTATTCGTAACTGTGCTAAAGTCTTCTAAACATTATCGCAGAACAACACTCGGGGACAAAAATGATGCCGCCGGACAATCAACTGGAAGCGTTGTGGAGCATTGTGGAACCCTTGGTCAGGGCGGATCTGCATGCCGAAGCACTGTGTTATGCCGGCCTTGCCATCGCCTGGCGCGACACTAGCTACTACGCAAAATTGCTTTGCGAACGTGGCGTGAGCGAAAGCTCAGTTCAGTACGATGCCAAGCTGATCGGCACCGAATTCGACGGTGGAGGCCCCGGTCTTCTAGAGCTTGTCCGTAAGTCGCCGCTTGGACTCCTAAGTTGGCTCGACCAGCGCCTTGCCAGCCCTGTGATCGGCGCACCACACACCTACAGCAATACGGTCTACCTCGGCGACGTCATCCCATGCAAGATCCGGCCTGACGTAGCTAGGCTCTTGGACTTCCCGGCGTTTTGGGTGAATGCGTATCTGGTCCGCAGACGAGGTGATCGGGATAAGCAAGGCCGAATTGCCCAACAGGGGCTATCGCAACACCGTTTCACGCCTCGTTGGTTCGTCATGCCCGACACGCCCGACCCGAGCCAGCGCGCAAGGAAAATTGAAATCGTCTCCGCGGAAAGCACTTTTCGCTACGCTTGCCAGGAGATCCAGGCGCGTGGCCGTATGAATATCTACGTCGCGGAGTTCGCGGTCCCGCCAGAGTTTGCCTCGACGTTCTCCGTCGTCGGCGAAAACCAGTACTGGGCAGCCCAGGGACTTCATAATGAAGCACTCATAGCCGCCGACGCAGTAGCACATGTCAGGCGCGCGGCCAGTGTCGGTGCTGACGTCCTCATTTTCCCTGAATTGACTATTCCGCCGTTGGTCAGGGATGCAATAGCCAACGAGCTCAGCTCGTCGCGCACCGGCATCGCACTCGTCGTGGCCGGCTCCTTCCATGAAGCGATCGCCGGCTCCGTCCAAGTACGAAACATTTCCCACCTGCTCGACGGACTCGGCAACCCGGTCAAGCTGCGCGCGCCAAGCGCATCGCGCAACTGGACGCACGACAAGTTCAACCCAGTGCGCCTCGCCCATCCCGGGGCACCACTCTTGCAGGAAGACCTACATGCGGGCAACTTAATCACCTTGGTCAATACACCGATCGGGCTCCAGTCGATCATAACGTGCCTGGATTTAGCGCAGTCCGCAGTCATCAGCTCGGTACGTGTCGAATATCTCCCTCAACAATTCCTTTGGATTCCGAGCATGAGTGAAAGCGTTTCCGCGCATCGCGACCACGCCAAAACAATCCATTTGAATCATGCGACGGTCATCGCCTGCGCCAATCAGGCCCAGGCGAACTTCGGGAACGACATTGCAATTCGCGGAGATGCGATGGGTAGTTTTGTGCATGGCGCTCAAACCAATCAAACGACAACGGCACTTGAATTCGCAAAATTGTTCGTGGTAACTTTGCAAAGTTCGCCCACATCGGCCTACGCCTAGCTGACCGCGTGAATATCGTAACAATATGGGCGATTACTGCTAAGACCCTGTTTATCTGAGATCCGAAGCTAAGGGCAGTCTTCTACGAGAACTTGGTGAAGTCCGGCTTGCGCTTCTCGAAGAAGGCGGTGAACGCTTCCTTGGCTTCCGGGGCGGCCAGCATGGCGCCGAAGAATTTGTTTTCGGCGGCGATGGCTTCCGTCACCGGGCCTTTGCGGGCGGCCTTCATCAGCTGCTTGGTGGCGCGGATCGAACTCGCTGGCAGGGCCACCAGCTTGGCGGCCTGGCCTTCGGCGAAGGCGCGCAGTTCGGCGGCCGGGACGATCTTCGAGACCAGGCCCATCTCCAGCGCTTCCTGCGCCAGGAAGGCTTCGCCCAGCATCAGCTTTTCGGCCGCGCGCGGGTAGCCGGCGATCTGCGTCAGCAGGATGCTGGAGGCGAACTCAGGGCACAGGCCCAGCTGCACGAACGGCATCGAGAACTTGGCGTTGTCGGCCGCGTAGACCAGGTCGCAGTGCATCAGCAACGTGGTGCCGATGCCGACCGCCGCGCCGGCCACCGCCGCCACCACCGGCTTGGTCGAGCCGCTCAGCGCCATCATGAACTTGTAGACCGAACGCTCTTCGATGCCGGAACCATCGGCCGGACGCGCGGACTTCATGAAGTCCTCCAGGTCGTTGCCGGCGGTGAAGATCTCCGGCTTGCCGACGATCAGGATGGCGCGCACGGCGGCGTCCTGCTCCGCTTCGTTGATGGCGTCGGCCATGCTCTGGTACATCGCCGAGGTGATCGCGTTCTTGCGCTCAGGGCGGTTGAATTCCAGCGTCAGCACGCCGTTGGTCTTGCTGCTCAAAATATCCATGTGATCTCCAAATGATTAAAGGGCGCCGTGGTTGAACCGCAGCGCCCTTCTTTATGATTCCGTGCTTAGTTTACACGCGCGCTTTATACACGCTCAATGATACCTGCCGCGCCCATGCCTGCGCCTACGCACATGGTGACCATGCCGTATTTCAGGTTGTTGCGACGCAGTGCGTGCACCACGGTCGCAGCGCGGATCGCGCCGGTTGCGCCCAGCGGGTGGCCCAGGGCGATCGCGCCACCCATTGGGTTGACCTTGGCTGGGTCCAGGCCCAGGTCGCCGATGACGGCCAGTGCCTGTGCCGCAAACGCTTCGTTCAGTTCGATCCAGTCCAGCTGATCCTGGGTGATGCCGGCAGCTTTGCACGCATCTGGAATCGCGAACTTGGGACCGATGCCCATGATTTCCGGTGGCACGCCCTTGACGGCGAACGACGAGAACTTGGCCAGCGGGGTCAGGTTGTGCTCGCGCAGGAATTTCTCCGACACGACCAGCAGCGCGCCGGCGCCGTCGGACATCTGCGACGAGTTGGCGGCGGTGACCGAACCCTTGGCGGCGAACACTGGCTTCAGCTTGCCCAGCGATTCAACGGTCGAATCGGCGCGTGCGCCTTCGTCGGTGTCGACGGTGCGGGTCTTGATCTTGATCTCGCCGGTGGCCAGGTCAGGCGTGCGGGTGATGATCTCGACCGGGGTGGTCTCGTCCTTGAAGAAACCGGCCTGCTGCGCGGCGATGGCGCGGCGGTGCGATTCAACGGCGAACGCGTCCTGCGCTTCGCGCGAGATTTTCCATTGGGTCGCCACTTTTTCAGCGGTCAGGCCCATGCCGTATGCCATGCCGACGTTCTCGTCGGTGAACATGTTCAGGTTCATCGATGGGTGGTGGCCCATCATCGGTACCATCGACATCGACTCGACGCCGCCGGCGATCATCGCATCGACTTCGCCGACGCGGATGCGGTCGGCGGCCATGGCCAGCGCGGTGATGCCCGATGCGCAGTAGCGGTTGACGGTGACGCCGCCGATGGTCTTAGGCAGGCCGGCCAGCAGCACCGCTTGACGGGCGATGTTGAAGCCCTGTTCCGCTTCCGGGAACGAGCAGCCGATGATGGCGTCGGTGATCAGCGATGGGTCCAGGCCAGGCACTTGCGCCAGGGCCGATTGCAGCACGCGCACCAGCAGGTCGTCCGGGCGGGTCTTGTTGAACATGCCGCGCGGCGCCTTGCCGATCGGGGTGCGGGTGGCAGAGACGATGTATGCGTCTTGAATTTGTTTGCTCATTTTGTTCTTTCGAAAATTTTTGATCGAAGACTTAGCGGGATCGTAATAAATACGTTACGCCCGCTTCTCGGATAAATACCAATCCACTTGAACCTGTGCGGCCAGCGTGCCGGCGGCGTCGAAGATGTCGACTTCCACCGGGAACGCCACCTTGCCCTGCTCTTTCAGCTCGGCCTTCAGCGCGGCCAGGTCGCCAGGGACGCGGCCTTCGGCGCGCGTGGCGCCCTTGGCTACTTTCTGGTACTGGATGCGCGATTCCTTGGCGACCGGGCGCAAGCCCAGGATCAGCTCCGCGAAGCCGCCAGCCATGGCCGCGCCGGAAGCCGTTTCGGCCAGCGTGAACAAGGCCCCGGCGTGCTGCGTGCCCAGGTGGTTATTGAGCTTCGGGTCCTCCGGCATCGACACTTTCGAAGTGCCGCTGCCGATCTCGTCGATCCTGATCCCCAGCAAACGCACGAAGGGCAAGGTGTCCATCATTTGTTGCTTGATACGGTCGTACACCATGCTAGGCCTCACGCGCAGTAGAACTTTGAATACCAGTTTCAGGATCGACATACCGATTAATTGCGGACTGGCTTACCGGTCTGCATCATGCCCATGATGCGTTCCTGGGTCTTCGGATGGTTCAGCAGTTCCAGGAAGGCTTTACGCTCCATGTCCAGGAACCACTGCTCGCTCACGAACGAACCCTGGTCGATATCGCCGCCCGACACGATCTCGGCGATCATCTCGCCCAGCTTGAAGTCGTGGGCGGAGATGAAGCCGCCGTCGCGCATGTTGACCAGCTGGGCCTTGATGGTGCCCCAGCCGTAGCGGCCGGTCACCTGCACAGGGGTCTTCAACGGCGGACGATAGCCCTTGTCGAACATGGCGCGCGCTTCCACCTTGGCCACGTGCAGCAGCTCGTAAGGGTTGAACACGATCACGTCGTCTTCTTTCAGGTAGCCCATGGCCTGCGCTTCCAGTGCCGACTTCGACACGTTGGCGGTAGCGGCATTGGTGAAACCGGTCTTCAGGAATTGCAGAATGTCGGTGCCCTTGGCTTCCTTGAACGCGCGCACAGCCGCTTCTTTCAAGCCGCCGCCCGCAGGGATCAGGCCGACGCCCACTTCCACCAGGCCGATGTAGGATTCGATCGAGGCCACGCGCTTCGACGCGTGCAGCGCCATTTCGCAACCGCCGCCCAGCGCCAGGCCAGCAACAGCAGCCACCACCGGCACGTTCGAATATTTCATCGCCATGAAAGTGTCTTGCAGTTCGCGGATGATCGGGTCGACTGCCTTGGCGCCGCCCTGCATGAACGCAGGCAGTGCCGATTGCAGGTCGGCGCCGGCCGAGAACGCGCCGCCGTCGGCCGCGTCCGCGCTCCAGATCACCAGACCCTTGAAGTTCTTCTCGGCTTCGGCCAGTGCCTTGCGGAAGCCGGCGATCACGCCCGGGCTGATCACGTGCATCTTGGTCTTCAGCGAGATCACCAGCACGTCGTCGCCCGAGTGCCACAGGCGCACGTCGTCGTCTTCATGCACGGTGGTGCCGGCGGTGCGGCCGTCGATGGCGCCCGAACCCAGTACCGGTGCGCGGAATGCCTGGCAGTCGTAGACGGCCAGCGACGAGCGCGGCACGAACGATTTCGACACGGCGGACCACGAACCTTCAGCGGTGTGGACGCCGCCTTTTTCAGCGACCGGACCTTCGAACACCCAGGCTGGCAGCGGTGCGTTGCACAGTGCGTGGCCGGCGTCGATGTCTTCCTTGACCCAGGTGGCCACTTGCGACCAGCCTGCCGCCTGCCACGTTTCGAACGGGCCGACGTTCCAGCCGAAGCCCCAGCGCATGGCGAAGTCGATGTCGCGCGCGTTGTCGGCCACGGTGTCCAGGTGGATCGCGATGTAGTGGAAAGCGTCGCGGAAGATCGCCCACAGGAACTGGCCTTGTGGGTTGGTCGATTCGCGCAGGGCCTTCATCTTCTTGACCGGATCTTTTTCCTTCAGGATACGGGCAACGATGTCGGCGGCCTTGCCGCCGCCGGCGACGTATTCACCGGTGGCGAAGTCCAGTCGCTGGATTTCCTTGCCAACTTTTTTGTAGAAGCCGGCGCCGGATTTCTGGCCCAGCGCGCCTTTTTCCACCAGGCCAGCCAGCACGGCCGGGGTCTTGTAGACGGCGGCGAACGGATCGTTCGGCAGGTAGTCCTGCATGGTCTTGATTACATGGCCCATGGTGTCCAGGCCGACCACGTCCGCGGTGCGGAAGGTGCCCGACTTGGCGCGGCCCAGCTTGGAACCGGTCAGGTCGTCGACCACGTCGCACGACAGGCCGAATTTTTCAGCTTCGTGCACGATCGCCAGGATGCCGAACACGCCGACGCGGTTGGCGATGAAGTTAGGCGTATCTTTGGCGCGAACCACGCCCTTGCCCAGGGTGGTGGTCAGGAAGCCTTCCAGCTGGTCGGAAATTTCCGGCTTGGTGAACTCGGTCGGGATGATCTCGACCAGGTGCATATAGCGCGGCGGGTTGAAGAAGTGCACGCCGCAGTAGCGCGATTTCAGGTCGGCGTCGAAGCCTTCGGACAGCTTGGTGATCGACAGGCCCGAGGTGTTCGAGGCGAAGATCGCGTTAGCGGCGATGTGCGGAGCGACCTTCTTGTACAGGTCGTGCTTCCAGTCCATGCGCTCGGCGATGGCTTCGATGATCAGGTCGCACTCGGCCAGCTTGGCCAGGTCGTCCTCGTAGTTCGCTACTTCGATCAGCGCGGCGTGGTCCTTGTTGCCCAGTGGCGCAGGCGACAGTTTCTTCAGGTTCTCGATGGCGCGCAGCACGATGCCGTTCTTCGGACCTTCTTTTGCCGGCAAGTCGAACAGTACGACTGGCACTTTGGCGTTGACGCAATGGGCGGCGATTTGCGCGCCCATCACGCCGGCGCCCAGCACGGCTACTTTTTTAACGATGAAATTGGTCATGTCGTTTCCTTTAAGTTCTTAGAACAGGTCGGCGTCGAGCGCCATCAGGTTGGCGGAGCCCGAACGTGCCTGGCGAATCAAGGTTGCAGTTTCTGGCTGCAGGCGGGCGAAGTAGAAGCGCGCCGTGGCCAGCTTGGCTTTGTAGAAATTGTCGCCGCTGTCTTCTTTGGCCAGGGCGATTTTCGCCATCTGTGCGAAGAAGTAGCTGTACACCATGTGGCCGACCACGCGCAGGTAAGGTACGCATGCCGCGCCGACTTCGTCCGGGTTCTGGAAGGCTTTCATGCCGATTTCCATGGTCAGCTTGGTGACCTTGTCGCCCAGGTCGCCCAGCGGGGTGACGAATTCGCTCATCGCTTCGTCGGTGCCGTTGTCTTCCACGAAAGCTTTGATCTTCTCGCCGAACTTGCGCAGCTTGGCGCCGTTGTCGCCCAGGATCTTACGGCCCAGCAGGTCCAGCGACTGGATGGTGTTGGTGCCTTCGTAGATCAGGTTGATACGGGCGTCACGCACGTACTGCTCCATGCCCCATTCGGAGATGTAGCCGTGGCCGCCGAACACTTGCATCGCTTCCGAAGTGGCGATCCAGGCGTTGTCGGTGATGAAGGCCTTGATGATCGGGGTCAGCAGCGCGACTTCGTCGGCGGCTTCCTTGCGCACTTCTTCGTCAGGGTGGTGCAGTTCGCGGTCGATCTGCAGCGCGACGTAGGAGGTGAAGGCGCGCGCGCCTTCGGCGAAGGCCTTGCCGGTCAACAGCATGCGACGCACGTCAGGGTGGACGATGATCGGGTCGGCTGGCTGGTCAGGATTCTTCACGCCCGACAGCGAACGCATCTGGATGCGGTCCTTGGCGTAGATCAGCGCGTTCTGGTAGGCGATCTCGGTCAGGCCCAGCGACTGCATGCCCACGCCCAGGCGGGCCGCGTTCATGAACACGAACATGGCGTTCAGGCCCTTGTTCGGCTGGCCGATGATCCAGCCACGGGCGCCGTCCAGGTTCATCTGGCAGGTCGAGTTGCCGTGGATGCCCATCTTCTCTTCGATGGCGCCGCAGGTGATCGGGTTGCGTTCGCCGATCGTGCCGTCCGCTTTCGGCAGGAACTTAGGCACCAGGAACAGCGAAATGCCTTTCGAGCCTTCCGGTGCGTCCGGCACGCGGGCCAGCACCAGGTGCAGGATGTTTTCCGCCATGTCGTGCTCGCCGGCCGAGATGAAGATCTTGTTGCCGGTGATCAGCCACGAGCCGTCTTCCTGTGGCAGCGCTTTCGAGCGCAGCATGCCCAGGTCGGTGCCGCAGTGCGGTTCGGTCAGGCACATGGTGCCGGTCCATTCGCCGGAGACCAGCTTAGGCAGGTAGACTTCCTTCTGGTGGTCGGTGCCGTGTTCCTTCAGGCACTCGTAGGCGCCGTGCGACAGGCCCGGGTACATGGTCCAGGCCTGGTTGGCCGAGTTCAGCATTTCGTAGAACGAGTTGTTCAGCACCACCGGCAGGCCCTGGCCGCCGTATTGTGGATCGCAGGCCAGCGCGCCCCAACCCGCTTCAACGTACTGCTTGTACGCTTCCTTGAAGCCTTTAGGCGTGGTCACGGTGTGGGTCGCTGCGTCGTGCTTGCAGCCTTCGCGGTCGCCCGAGTGGTTCAGCGGGAACAGCACTTCGGCGGTGAATTTGCCGCCTTCTTCCAACACCTGGTTGATGATGTCGGCGTCGACTTCGGCGTAATCCGGCAGCGACTTCAGTTCTTCTTCCACTTTCAGGAATTCGTGCAGAACGAATTGCATATCCCGGATTGGCGCGACGTATTGACCCATGATTTTCTCCTGATGACTTTTGTAATGACTACGATGTGAATGAGTGTTTTATTGCTGTGCCACCACCGCGGACGGCGTTTGCGGATTACGGTAGGTTTCGATCAAGCGTTCGAAGCCGGTGGCGGCCCGGCCCAGGCTGCCCGGAATGCGCAGGAAGCGCGCATCGTGGTGCAGTGCCAGGATCAGGCCGTACATTTCGTACACCAGCTGCTGCGGGTCGGTGTCTGCCTTGAGGTCGCCGCATTCGACGCACTGCTTCACGCAGCGCAGCAGCGCGCCCTGCCAGGCGCCGACCATGGCCATCAACTCTTCGCGGATCGGACCTGGGCGGTCGTCATACTCCACCGCGCCGCTGATGTAGATGCAGCCCGAAGCCACTTCCACGCTGACCCGCTTGACCCAGCGCGCAAACATCGACTTGAGCCGCTGAATGCCGCGCGGCTCCTTGACGCTGGGGAAAAACACTTCCTGCTCGAAACGATGGTGGTACAGCTTCAGTACTTCCAACTGCAAATCTTCACGCGAGCCGAAGTGGGCGAACACGCCGGACTTGCTCATGTTCATCTTATCCGCGAGCAAGCCGATGGTCAGGCCTTCGAGACCATCCCGGCTGGCCAAATCCAGCGCCACATCCAGGATTGCCGCGCGTGTCAGTTCGCCTTTGCGCATAAATTTAGTTGAGGTATTAATAAGATTGCATCCCAAGGTAACATTCATGTGGAGAAAAGAGTATTCTGCTCCACTTGAATTTACTCCGTGTGAAAAGAATTGCGAACGCTCGTACTATTATCCAGCGAGGGGTAAAAGTCAAACAGTACCGTTAGAGGTGGCGTTCTATTATCGCGACGCAACGGCGCTATTGCCGAAAGGAACAACTTTCGGCAACAGCGTGGCGGTATGGCAGGGGTGGGAGGTGGCTGGACGACGGTGGCCGCAGCTCAATATTTCACTGGGTAGTCCTTGGGGAACTGGCGGCCCGAATAGGCCAGCTTCTGGGTCCAGTCCTGGGCCGGCGCGGTCCAGTAGGGATCGTCCTGCGGCAGGCCCAGCGACAGGAAGCCTTCGGACGCGATGTACATGCTGCCGTTGTTGGAATACCAGTCGCCCAGCTCCGGATGGTGGCCGACGAAGCCGATGGTGAGGAAGCCGTCGTGGGTGAAGTTGCTGGGCTCGGACCACACGGCCTGGTGCGCCGCGTGCAGCGCCGCCCTCACCTGCCCGGCCTGCAGGCTGGCCGGCAGCTGCTTGCGCCAGGCCAGCAGGCCCAGCGGCTGGAATACGGCGGTGCGGTAGGTCAGCGAGCGGCCGATGGGTGGATAAGTGCCGGTCGGCGAAATGAAACGCTCCAGGTGCTCGCTGTAGCGCTGCATGCGCTTGACGGCCTGCGCCAGCAGCTCTTCCGAATTGCCGCCCCAGAAAGGCGTCTTGGACCGCGCCAGCACTTCCAGGATTTCCACCAGCATCGGGTAGATCACGTAGGAGTTGTAGTAGTCGAAGTGGAAGGCGTCGCCATCCTTGATCCAGCCGTCGCCGGCGTACCACTCGTTGATCTTGCGCACCGCCAGGCTGATGCGCATCTGGTCGTATTGCTCGCCGATCGACATCAGCCACGCTTCGTTCATGGCGGCGAATAACAGCCAGTTGGTGTACGGAGGATCGACCCGGCGCAAGCTCTTGATCTCGGCGACGATGCGCTGCCTGGTCACGCTGTCGAGCGGTTCCCACAAGGCTTTCGGCGCCCGCATCAGCGCGTTGGTGAAATAGGCCGAATCGACCAGCGCCTGCTCCGGGCCCTTCCACAGCAGGTAGTCCGGGTTCTTCGGATCGACCGAGTTGGCGTAGCTTTGCAGCGCCAGCTGCTGCAAGCGCTTGCGGGTCTTGCCTTCTGCGCTGCCGTCTTCCGGCAGCGCCAGCCACGGCGCGGCGCCGGAGATCAGGCGGCCGAAGCATTCCAGATAGGTCACGCCCTGGTCGCGGCCGTCCCAGGTGGGGCTGAGCTCGAGCGGGAAATTCTTCTTCAGCTTGCCTTGCGCCATATTCGACAGCACCGGCTCGGCCATCTTTTGCAGCAGGCCGGCCATGTAGGCGCGCTCGCCGCCGGCGGCAGGCGCGTTGCTGGCGGCGGCGACGGCGCTGCCGCCCATCAAACCGGTGGCGGCCGAGCCGGCCAGCACCGCGTGCATAAAGTTACGACGTTCCATCTTGTCCCCTTATTGTTGATCGAGTAAGCGTACCAGTTCCGCCGACGCCAGCAGGAAAGCGCCGACGCCGAAATCGGCGGTGGAATCCTGGTCCACCACCTGCCCCGGTATCGCGCGGTCGCCGATGGGCTGGACATAGCCGACCCGGCCGTCCGCCTGCAGGGCCACCTTGCTCAGGTAGTGCCAGCTCTTGCGCACCACCGGCAGGAATTCGTCGCGCGCCAGCACGCCGTGGTTGATGCCCCACAGGTAGCCGTAGGTGAAGAAGGCGGTGCCGCTGGTCTCCGGCCCCGGCGCGTGCTGCGGATCGAGCAGGCTGCGGGTCCAGTAGCCTTCCGGTTGCTGGACCCGCTTGAGGGCCTGCGCCATGTCCTGGAAGCGGGCCACGTATTGCGCGCGGTGCGGATCGTCGGCCGGCAGCTCGTCCAGCACGCGCGCCAGCGCGGCGAACACCCAGCCGTCGCCGCGCGACCAGAAGTCCTTCTTGCCGTTGACGCTGGCGTGCGCGGGATAGACGTACTTGGCATCGCGGTAGTACAGCTTTTCGATCGGGTCGTACATGATGCGGTTGGCGTACTCGAAATACTGGTGCAGCTTGTCCAGGTAGCGGCGGTCGCCGGTGGCCTTGTACAGCTTGGTCATCACCGGCATCACCATATACAGGCCGTCGGACCACCACCAGTAATCGTCGCGCGGCGTGCTCATCTCGTATTCCATCACCTCGCGGGCGCGGGCGATCTTGCGCGGGTCCGGCGCCAACTGGTACAGGTCGGCATAGGTCTGGAAGCAGATCTGCCAGTCGCCGAACAGCACGTGCTCGTCGGTCTCGCCGTAGCTCAGCTGCCAGCGGCTCTTGTCGGTCGAGCGTGCGCCCATCCACTGGTTGTGCGCGGCCCAGGTCTCGGCATAGCGGCGGTAGTCCTCATTGTGGGTGACCTGGTAGGCCGCCATATTCCCGGTCTGATAGGCCGCCACATGCCAGAACGCCCATTGCTGCGCCGGCGTGGTGCGCTGCCAGTGGCCGTTGACCTGGTCGATGATGGCGATCACTTCCGCCCGGTTGCCGCCGATGGCCGCGTTGTCGGCTGGCCGGGTGGCGCAGCCGCCCACCGCAAAGGCCAGCAGCAGCAAACATCCTTGCGCGTATTTTTTAAAGTTCATGGGACCGTTGAAAAAAAGGCCGAAGGCGCAGGCGGGCCGCCTTCGGCATAAACACCCGGGAACCATGAAGAGGACCCGGTCTGGAGTGCACTGTCAAACACATCAAGGCTTCCACTGCCACACTTGCACCGGCGACGACGCGCCGGCGGACGCGCCCTCGCCGTCCAGCTGCGGCACGTCCTGCACGAACAGGTGCAGCTCGCCGCGACGCCGCCACAGTTCGGTATCGAATGATGGCTCCCACGCGCCGACCGGCGCCGCGCCCAGGTCGCGCACGGTCCAACGCGGCCGGCGCAGATCGGCGATGCTGGCCACCGAGACCTTGCTGCCGCGCTCGGCGTCGCGGAACACCAGCAAGGCGCGGCGACTGTTGCGATCGCCGTCGACCATGATCTGCGGCCGCGACACCGGTATCGCCTTCGTACCCAGGCCGCTCAGCGAGAACGGCGTGCGGCGGAAATCCAGGTCCAGCTGGCGCCATGCGCCGCCGTCGCGGTACAGCAGGTGATACTGCGGCACAGCCGAGCCGGCCGCGCGCCAGTAGCTGGCGATCACCGGCTGGCCGTCGGCGCCGGCCGCCATCGAAGTCTGGTTGATCAACTCGCTGTTCTGCGGAATGCGCGCCGCGTACTCCGCGCTGTCGGCCGTGATCGGCAGCGTGTAGCGTTCGCCGTTGCTGCGTTCCCACGTCAGGCCGCCGTCGCGCGAGCGGGCGTAGGCCATGTCGTGGTTGCTGGCCACGTCCGGCGATTCGCGCCACACCCACGACAGGTGGATGGTGCCGGCGCTGTCGACGAACGCTTGCCAGTAGGCGCTGCGCTGCCCTTCCCCGCCGATCAGCTTGCTGTGCAGCCGGGTCCAGCCGGCGCTTGCCACGTCGTAGCGGTTCATCACCAGGTTGCCGTGGCCGGAGCCGCCGTCGCGGTACAGGAACAGCAGGCCGCCGTCCGGACAGCGGAAGAATTCGGGATAACTGGCCGAGTCCTCGTCGCGCCCCAGCATCGGCATTTCCGCAGTCAGCTCCAGCCCGCCGGGCCGGGTGCTGCGCGCGTAACGCAGGCGCTGGTTGTGCACGTCCCACGCCAGGTGCAGATAGTGGGCGCCGTCAACCATGATGCTGATGCTGTTGTGCGCGTCGGCCGCGTTGCCGCGATACGGCGTGCGACGCAGGGTCCAGCGCCTGGTCCCCAGCTTGCGCTTGCCCAGCACCACGGCCGCATCCTTGTCGTAGAAGGCGATGTACTGGGTATCGCCATCCGACACCAGCGAGTTCTTGCGGAACACCACGGCGTTGACCGAATTGTTGGCCCAGCCCGGCGCGACGTCGACCACGCGCGCGGGACCGGCGGCGGCCCGCGCCGCGCCGGCCACGCAGGCCAGCAGCAATAGCGACAGGCGCTTAGAACTTGCCACGCAGTCCAACCTTGACGGTGCGGCCGTCGTACTTGGCGTAGTCCATGCGCGTCTTCTTGCCGCTGCCGTACTGGCCGCTGGCGTCCTCGAAGTAGTCGTAGGCCAGCGTGTTGGACAGGTTCATGGCGTCCAGGCGCAGTTCCAGTTGCTCGCTGAGCTTGTAGCTGACGTTGGCGTCCAGGTAGCCGCGTCCCGCGTGCCAACGGATCAGGTCGTCACCGAGGTTGCGCGGATTGTCCGGATGCAGCGAGCGGCCCTTGTAGTTGTAGGACATGCGCAGCGCCAACGGTCCCCGTTCATAGTAGGCGGTGGTGCTGTAGGCGTACTTGGGCACCGAGTTGACCGCGATCTCCTGGCCGGCGTTGGTGACCCACTTGGCGCTGTTGAACGGATCGATGTGGGTGTAGCTGGCCAGCGCGCCCAGGCCCTTGAACGGTTCCGGCAGGAAGGTGAACGCCTGCTGGTAGGACAGCTCGTAGCCCTTCAGCGTCTGCTCGCCGGCGTTGGTGTAGCTGCGCAAGGTCATCGGCAGGCTCGGGTCGACGCGGCCGTTGGCGTCCTGGAAGATCGCGCCCAGCGCCGTGTCCGGCAAGCCCAGCGCGCCGAAGGTGGTGTTGCTGGTGTTGGCCACGGTGGCATCGGTCAGCTTCTTCCTGAACACGGCGGCCGACAGCAGGCTGCCCGGCTGGAAGTACCACTCCAGGCTGGTGTCCAGGTTCTTCGACTGCTGCGGTTTCAGGCTGGCGTTGCCGGCGGTGGCCGAGTTGTCGAACGGATTCGGGATGACGGTCTGCGCCGCGATGATCGACAGCGACGCCCGGCTCACGGTCTTGCCCCACGAGGCGCGCCACATCAGGCTGTCCGTCAGGTCCAGCGCCGCGCTGAAGGCCGGCAGCACATTGCTGTAGGTGCCCTGCTCATGGTTGGGAGCATAGACCAGGCTGGCGCCCTGCTGCTTGAAGTTGTCGATGCCGGTTTCGGTGCGCGAGTAGCGCACGCCGGCGTTGAAGCGCAGTTCATGGCTGCCGACCATGCCCTTGAAATCGGACTGGAGGAAACCGGTCGACACTTTTTCCGTCGCGCCAAAGCTCTGCGCCGGCGTGAAGGTCGCCTCCGAGTTGTAGGCCAGCGGATCGAAGGCCGAGAAGGTCGACGCGCGGGTGAACGTGCCCCAGGCGTGCGGCCAGCCGGCGCCCATGTCGAGGTTGTCGACCGGCAGGGTGGTGGTCATCAGGCCGCGCATGCCGGCGTTGCCCAGTCCGTTGAGCTTGGCGGTGGCGGCCGCCGTGCCGTTGCGCTTGGCGATGCCCTTGGTGGTTTCCACATACACCAGGCCGGTCTTCAGGTGGCCGGTCCAGTCGCCGGGCAGGTCGTAGTCCCAGTCCGCCACCAGCCGGCCCTGCTTGCCCTTGTCGGTTTCCCGGGTCCAGGTGGTGCCGACGCCGAAGCCCTGGTAGTTGTTGACGTCGGTATAACTGGCGGTGGACGACAGCGATGGATAGACGTGGTCGCTGCCATAGTCGATGGTGGAGTCGACGCCGAAGATCTGGCCCGACAAGGTGTCCTGGTAGCTGACGGCGTTGCTGTTGTTGCCGCTCAGCTGGCCGGTCAGCACCAGCTTGTCGCTGGCGGCCCAGCGCCCGTTCAGCGCCGCATAGCCGAACTTGGTTTCGTCCTCGCTGTAGGTGACGCCGCTGCTGTACGAGGTGTTGCCGAAGGTGCCGGTCAACAGATTGGAGTCCGGATCGATGTGCACGTTCAGCGGCACCAGGCCGCTGTGGCCGTTCTGGCCGGCCGGCGCGGCGCGGTTGGTGGTCTTGCTGTTGCGGATCAGCAGGCCCATGTACATCTCGTCGCGGCTGTTGGTCAGCCTGGAGCCCAGCACGTCCAGGCTCAGGTTCAGGTCGGCGGTCTTGTATTGCAGCGACGACACCAGGCCGTCGCGGGTGCGCTCGTTGGCCGAGCCGTAGAAGCGGTAGATGCGCGGCAGCAGCGCATTGTCGATCTGGCCGCGGCTGTAGCCGCCGAGGTTGGCGCGCGGGTCGTCGTAGTCGAGCTGCAGCGCGAAGTTGCCCTTGACCGGACTCTGGCTGCCGCGCGCCGAACTGTTGTAGCCGCCGGTCGCCTCGAAGCCGGAGCGGTTGTTGGTGCTGGACGAATGCGACACCCCGGCCAGGAAGCCCCAGTGGCCCCAGGTGTTGGAAAACAGCGCGAAGCCCATCGGGTCGGCGTGCTTGGACATGGTGTTGTACGACTCGGTCAGCGCATAGCGGATGGTGCGCTTGGGATTGTCGAACGGACGCGGGGTTTGCAGGTCGACCACGCCGCCCAGGCCACCTTCGCTGAGCTCGGCCAGCGGCGACTTGTAGAAATCGACCCGGCCAAACAGTTCCGACGCGAACACGTCGTAGTTGAAGCCGCGCGCCGCGCTGCCGATGGTGCTGGTGGAGGTGGTGTTGACCGGCGCGCCGTTCAGCGTGGTCACTGAGTATTCGGTCGGCAGGCCGCGGATCGAGATGCGCTGGCCTTCGCCCGAGCTTTCGTCGCGGTTGAGGATGATGCCGGGCACCCGCTGCAGCGATTCGGCGATGTTCGCCTCGGGGAATTTGCCGATGTCCTCGGCCACGATGGAATCGCGCACGCCGATGGCCTGCTGTTTCAGGTTCAAGGCTTTTTGCAGGCTGGAGCGGAAGCCGGTGACCACCACCGTGACCGGCTCGGCGGCGCCCTCCGGCGCGGCAGGTGCGGCCGGTGCGGCCACATTCTGCGCGGCGGCGTCCGCCCCGTAGGCCGCGGCCAGCGCCAGCGGCAGCAGAGAAGCGAGTAGTTTTTTACGCATTATTTCCCCCGTTGTTGTTTGCAACAATCTAAAAGTTCACTGTGTAGTTTTTTTCACGCCACGCCGGTGTCTCCCGAAAAGCGCGCCGCGCTGCTGCCTGATTTTTTGGCATATCGCATGTGGTCACGTTACCATTCATCGAACTCATCGTACAACTTAAATTTCTCAAATACGCTGATCGCGTACCGAATGTGGTATCGTGACCACATGACAAAAGCAAGCAAACTCAGTGAAGTCGCGAAAATCGCCGGGGTCTCGCCGATCACCGCCTCGCGCGCAATCCGGGGCAATGGCTACGTGTCCGAGGCGGCGCGCACGCGCGTGCTGGCGGCGGCCGCGCAGCTGAACTACACGCCCGACATGCTGGCGCGCCGCATGCGCGGCGACAAAAGCAAATTGATCGGCGTGTTCGTCAACCACTACGGCTCGCTGGTGCTGCACGAGATCACCAAGGCCATCAGCGACGAGGCGCGGCGCCAGGGCTACGACATCCTGCTGTTCAACGCCGAACGCTTCGACCTGCCCAGCCGCACGGAAACCTGCGCCATGCTGGGCCAGCTGTGCGCCGGCCTGGTGCTGCTGTTGCCGAACGCGGCCGACGGCTACCTCGACGTGGTCGAACGCCAGAGCCTGCCGTGCGTGTTCGTCGGCTTCGAGGCGCGCCCGATGAACTTGCCGGTGGTGGTGGTGGAAAACCGCATCGGCGCCCGCACCGCGGTCGAGCACCTGCTGTCGCTGGGCCACCGCCGCATCGCCTTCATTGGCGGCACGGCCGGCACCGGCCAGGGCGCCGAGCGCCTCAAGGGCTACAACGACGCGCTGCTGGCGGCCGGCCTGACGCCCGATCCGGCGCTGGCGGTGGACGGCAACTTCTCGCAGACGGGCGGTTATGCCGCCGCTGAACAACTGTTGTCGCTGGAGGTGCCGCCGACGGCGATCTTCGCCGCGAACGACGAGACCGGATTCGGCGCGATCGACGCCATCCACAGCCGAGGTCTGAAGGTACCGGACGATATCTCGGTGATTGGCTTCGACGATATCTCGACCTCCAGCTTCGTCCATCCGCCATTGACCACCATGCGCCAGCCTAACGCCGACATGGCGACGCGCGCCGTCGGCGAACTGCTGGCGCTGATCGATGGCGGCGAGAAGCAGGCCAAACGCATCGGTTTCCCGATGGACCTGGTGCTGCGCAGCTCCACCGGTCCGCTGCGCCGGCCGGACTGATGGACGTCGACGGCGCCGTGGCCAGTCCGCGCGTCGGCGGCAAACGCGCCGCCTGGGGTTACGCCTCGGCCGGCCTGCTGGCGGTGCTGTTCTGGCTGCTGGTGGGCGACTTGGCGATCTCGATCCGCGAACGGGCCGCGCTACCGAGCGGACTGGAGCTACTGCGCCGCAACGGCGCCTCCGACACCACCACCTCGCTGCTGATGTCGACCGTGCCCGCCCTGCTGAGCGTGCTGCTGGTGCCCCTGCTCGGCTACCATTCGGACCGCCTGCGCAGCCGCTGGGGCCGGCGCCGGCCGTTCTTGCTGGTGGTGGCGCCGGTGGGCTGCGCCGCCATGCTGGGCCTGGCCTGCTCGCCGGCGCTGGGCGCGCTGGCCGACGCCGCGCTCGGCGCGCTGTCGCCGGGGCGTCGGCTGTGCAACCTGGCCGCCTTCAGCCTGTTCTGGACCATCTTCGAATGCGCCGGCATCAGCGCCGTGTCGCTGTTCACCGGCCTGGTCAACGACGTCGTGCCGCAGGGGCTGCTCGGACGCTTCTACGCCGCCTTCCGCATCGTCGGGCTGGGCGTCGGCATCGCCTTCAACACCTGGGTGTTCGCGCTGACCGACCAGTACCTGGGCGAGATCCTGGTCGCCATCGGCCTGGTGTTCGGCCTGGCGTTGCTGCTGGTGTGTCTGATGGTCGACGAGCCGGCCTGCGGGGCGCTCCCCGACGGCGAGCGCCCCGCAGGCTGGCGCGCGCTGGCCGTGCCGCGCGCCCACGTGCTGGCCTGCTTCGCGCATCGCCCCTTCCTGTGGGCGGTGGCGGCCTTCATGCTGGCCAGCGTCACCTTCAGTCCGTTCAACACCTTCTACCAGTACTACGCCCACCTGTCCGGCATTCCGAAGGCGACGCTGGGCACGCTGACGGCCTATGGCTATGCGGTCTCCATCGCGTCCGCCTTCGGCATCGGCTGGCTGGTCGACCACTACGGCGCGCTGCGGGTATCGAGCCGCGTCATGGCGCTGTACTGCTGCGCCGCCGCGCTCGGCTACCTGAGCCTGGGCAACGCGGCCGCCTTCCCGTGGTTCTACCTGGCGCATGTGGTGGTGTCCGGCGCCTGGTTCACGGCGGCGGCGTCGATGCCGATGGCGCTGTTTCCCAAGGCCCAGTTCGTGCAGTACAACTCGAGCAAGGACTTGATGGTCGTGCTGGGCAATATCCTGGTCAGCGGCGTGCAGGGACCGGTGCTCGACCTGTCCGGCCATGACTACCGGCTGACCCTGCTCAGCGGCGCCGTGTTCGCGCTGCTGTGCGTGCTGTGTCTGGCGCGCCTGCAAGCGCGGCCGGCGCCAGCGGACAACGGCTAGTCGTAACCGCCGGCCTTACCCAGTTGACGGCGGTCGCGCTTGGTCGGCCGGCCTTTGAAATCCGCGCTTGGTTCGCGGAACATCTTGCGCTGCTCGGCCACGGTGGCGCGGCGCGCGACGCTGGCGTCGGTTTCCTCGTACAGGTTGCGGGCGATGGGCGCGGCAGCCCGCACGTCGGACAAATTCATCACGTCGACCTCCCAGCGGTCGGAGCCGTTGTCGATGTCCAGCGTGTCGCCGACCCGCACCGCGCGCGCCGGCTTGACCTTGTCGCCGTCGAGCTTGACCTTGCCGCTGTCCACCGCCTCGGTGGCCAGCGAGCGGGTTTTGAAGAAGCGCGCGGCCCACAGCCATTTATCCAGTCTGACACTATCGCTCAAGCGTATTTCCCCACTGCGAAAATCCGCATCGCCAGCTTGTACGCGAAAAACGCGATCTCGTAGCCGACGCGGCGGAAGCGGCCGACGTGCTCGAAGTCGGCGTTGTTGACCACCACGCCGTCGGCGATGGCCGCTTCGATGTGCTGACGCAGGTTTTGCGCGAAGACCGCATCCTTGATCACCACATTCGCTTCTTGGTTTAAAAACAGGCTCAAGCCGTCCACATTGCTCGATCCCACGGTGGCCCAGTCGTCGTCGATCACCGCCACCTTGGCGTGCAACTGGGTCTTGTGATATTCCACCACTTTGACGCCGGCCGCAAGCAGCTTCGGGTAGAAGGAATGCGCGACCGCGTCCTGCAGCCAGATCTCGCCGACGCCGATCAGCAGCGTCACCTCAACGCCGCGCTGGGCGGCGGCCGCCAGCGCGTGGCGAAACCTGGCGCCCGGCGCGAAATACGGATTGGCCAGCAGCACGCTCTTGCGCGCGCGCCCCAGCGCCTGCATGTAGGCGCGCTGTATCGTCCTGCGGTTGCGGAAGTTGTCGCGCACCACGAAGCCGGCCTGCACCATGTTCTCGCGGGCGATCTTGTTGACCTTGCGCATGTCGCGGAACAGGCCGATCCGCTTGATGATGCCCAGCTTGCCCAGCCGGCGCCACTGCGTCAGCGCCTCCAGCTGGATGGCCGCCACCAGCGGTCCGCGCACCTGCACCGCGAAATCCCAGCGCGGCGCCGACAGGCTGATCGCGTGGTTGTAGTCGCAGAACATATCGTCGTTGATATTGATGCCGCCGACGAAGGCGAGCTCGCGGTCGACCACGCAGATCTTGCGGTGGGTGCGGGTGACGCCGCGCTTGAACCAGGGATTGAAGATGCGGTGCTCGACGCCGGCCTCGACCAGCCGCGCATGCATGGCGTTGACCTGGCGGCGGCCGGTGCCCCACCAGTCGGTGATCATGCGCACCTGCACGCCGCGCCGGGCGGCGCCGCTCAGCGCGGCCAGCACCGCGTTGCCGGTGTCGTCGCCGGCAAAGATGTAGGTCTCGAAATACACCTCGTAGCGGGCGGCCTCGATCGCGGCTATCAGCGCCGGAAAGAAATCGGTGCCCGTGTGGAGCAAGGTGACTTCGTTATCGGCGATAAAATTTACAGTGCGCATAGCTGGATTCTACCCTTGAGTTCCGAAAAAGGGCGCGTCGCAGGAAACAAGTCTATAATTAATTGCAACCCTCGTGGAGCACGATGCATGCTGACCCGTAGTCTACTGACGTTGCTGGCAATGTGCTGGGCCCAGGCCATGGCGGCCGAGCTTGAGGGCGACTGCCCCAAGGTGGTGGTGTCCGCCGATCCCGACTATCCACCGCTGCACTGGTACGACGGCAAGGAGTTGCGCGGCCCCAGCATCGAGCTCGCCACCCGCATCCTGGCCGACCTGAAGATCCCCTATGAAGTGCGCTATGTCGGCCCGTGGAAGCGGGTGCTGGCCAACGCCTCGGTCGGCAAGATCGACCTGGTGGCGACGCTGAAAATCCAGCCGGAGCGCGAGCGCTAGCTGGACTTTGTGCGCACGCCGGCGTTTCCCAATCCGGTGGCGGTGTTTGTGCCGCGCCAGCGCAGCTTCATCTTCAACACCTGGCAAGACCTGGCCAGCCACAAGGGCGGCATCGCGCTGGGCAATACCTTCGGCCAGGAATTCTCGCAGTATGCGGCCGCCCATCTGCGGCTGGAGGAATCGGGCACGGCGGACAGCAATTTCCGCAAGCTGGGCCTGGGCCGCATCGACTATTTCGTCAGCGGCCTGTTCACCGGTGAGGCCTGGCTGGCCCGTCACGGCCGCAGCGCGCAGATCGTGGCGATGCGCCCCTTCCTGGCGGAAGACAAGAACTACTACGCCTTCTCCAAGTTCAGCCCCTGCACCCGCCATCTCGACGCGTTCGAGGCGCGGCTCAAGGAGCTGGTGGCCAACAAGACCAACATCGCCATGCTGAACGCCAGCCTGCAAGACATAGCCGTCAAGCTCGACAGCGCGACGCTGGGCCGCAAATAGCTCAGGCCAGCGTCAGGTTGGCGACGATGGGCGCGTGGTCGGACAGCTTGGCCCACAGGCTGCCGTGCATCACCTCGGCCGCCTCCACCTTGAAGCCGCGCACGTAGATGCGGTCGAGCCGGAAGAACGGCAGCGCGGCCGGAAAGGTGCGGGCCGGGTTGACGCCCAGATTGATGCTGGCTTTGCGGCTCAGCGTGCGCACGATCTCGTCGAGCGCGGAGTTGGAGCCGATCTGGTCGAAGGCCTCGACCACGCCGAGCGCGTTGCGCAGTTCGCCGCCGAGGGTGTTGCGCCAGTCGTTGAAATCGCCGGCGATGATGACCGGCTCGCCGTCCGGCGCGGAGGCGCGCACGGCCGAGATCAGCGCCTGGGTCTGGCGGCGGCGGCCCGCCTCGAACAGGCCCAGGTGCACCACATAGCAATGCACCGTGCCGTGCGGCGTGTTCAGCACGCAGTGCAGGATGCCGCGCTGTTCGTAGGCGTGGTCGGAGACGTCGTGGTTGGCCTGGTTGGCGATCGGGAAGGCGCTCAGCAGCGCGTTGCCGTGGTGGCCGTGGTCGTAGATCGCGTTCATGCCGTAGGCGGCGTGGGCGTGGCGCGACTCGCCGGCGAAATACTCGTGCTGCGCCGCGGCGGGCCAGTGCTTGTGGCCGAAGTGTTCGGCGCCGTACTTGGCGGCGTTCAAGTCATGCTTGCCCTGCACCTCTTGCAAAAATACCACGTCGGCGTCGAACAGACCGATCGCCTGCTTGAGCGCCAGCACCCGCGGCTCGCTGCGGATGGCGGATACGCCCTTGTGGATGTTGTAGGTCGCGACTCGGATTTTCATCCTTCTATTCTAACCCTGAGTCCGGGATCTGGGCGTACGCCGCCGCACATACCGCCTGCTAGTGCTTCAGCGTTTAACGCCGGTTCGAAAGCCAGCAGCGGGAAAACCTCGCAACATTCCCTCAACGCTTAAGTCTTCATCAAACTGCTCCCAATGCAGACCGTCGCCGTCACCGATAATTTCCCATCCCTGAAGTTCAGGAATCGTCGCACCGGCGAATCGGGGATACCAGGCGAGTGGCGTACTGATGCGACGGCCATCCATCAGTTCAACCGTGAGCAAGTCTGCGTCGAATGAGACACCTTTGATACGTTCATCAGGGATCGTCAAAGTAGTCATTCCAGCTCCTCAAAAAATCCAGACGATAGCGAGAAATAATACGCTCAATTTCGCGCAACTCAAGCGGCGTGAAGCGCCTGCCGAGCTAGCGGATCTGTTGCGGGAGTTGAAGCACGGCTTCGGCGTTGGAGGAGGAGAAGCATTTGTCGGCCGCTTCCAGGTAGGGCAGCCAGACGTGGTTCAGGTGCTCGCGCGGGGCCAGCTTGATGGCGATGTCGCGCGGGACTTCGACGCTGAAGACGTGCTCGGTATTTTCCGTCACGCCGGGCGCGTAGCGGTGGCGCCACACCGGATAGATCGTGTAGATGTTGGACAGCCGCCAGTCGCGCAGCACGATGGCCTCGCCGTCGGCGACGATGCCGGTTTCCTCGAACAGTTCGCGGCGCGCGGTGTCCAGCAAGGGCTCGTCGAGCGCGTCCAGCGAACCGGTCACCGATTGCCAGTAACCCGGGCGGTCGGCGCGTTCGATCAGCAGCACTTGCAGGTCGGCCGTGTGGATCACCACCAGCACCGACTCGGGAATCTTGTAAGGCTTCATAGTTCAGTTAAAAGAAAAGGCGCCGAAGCGCCCTTTCCATTGCAAATTAGCTGGCTACTTTTGGCTCAGCCGCGCGCAGACGGATATGCAGTTCTTTCAACTGCTTCTCGTCCACTTCCGACGGCGCCTGGGTCAGCAGGCACTGGGCGCGCTGGGTTTTCGGGAAGGCGATCACGTCGCGGATCGAATCGGACTTGGTCATCAGGGTCACGATACGGTCCAGGCCGAATGCCAGGCCACCATGCGGCGGCGCGCCGTATTGCAGCGCGTCGAGCAGGAAGCCGAACTTCAGGCGGGCTTCGTCGGCGTCGATCTTCAGGGCGCGGAACACTTTCGACTGTACTTCCTCGCGGTGGATACGGATCGAACCGCCGCCCAGTTCCCAGCCGTTCAGGACCATGTCGTAGGCCTTGGCGATGCAGGCGCCCGGATTGGTTTCCAGCCAGTCTTCATGGCCGTCTTTCGGCGCCGTGAATGGATGGTGGGTCGCGGTCCAGCGGTCGGCTTCTTCGTCGTATTCGAACATCGGGAAGTCGATCACCCACAGCGGCGCCCAGACGTCGTCGAACAGGCCGGCCTTCTTGCCGAATTCCGAATGGCCGATCTTGACGCGCAGCGCGCCGATCGCATCGTTGACCACCTTGGCTTTGTCGGCGCCGAAGAAGATCAGGTCGCCGTCTTCGGCGCCGGTCAGTTCCAGGATCTGGGCCAGGGCGGCGTCGTGCAGGTTCTTGACGATAGGCGATTGCAGACCGTCGCGGCCCTTGGCCTTCTCGTTGACCTTGATGTAAGCCAGGCCGCGCGCGCCGTAGATGGCGACGAACTGGGTGTAGGCGTCGATTTCCGAACGTGGCATGTCGCCGCCCTTCGGTACGCGCAGGCCCACCACACGGCCGTTAGGCATGTTGGCGGCGCCGGAGAAGACCTTGAAGTCGACGTCCTTCATGACGTCGGTCAGGTCGGTGAACGACAGCTTGACGCGCATGTCCGGCTTGTCCGAACCGTATTTGCCCATCGCTTCGGCGAAGTCCATGACCGGGAACGGGTTAGGCAGTTCGACGTTCATGGTGTTGCGGAACACCTTGCGGATCATGTCTTCGAACAGATCGCGGATTTCCTGTTCGGTCAGGAACGAGGTCTCGCAGTCGATCTGGGTGAATTCAGGCTGGCGGTCGGCGCGCAAGTCTTCGTCGCGGAAGCACTTGGTGATCTGGTAGTAACGGTCGAAGTTGGCGACCATCAGCAGCTGCTTGAACAGCTGCGGCGATTGCGGCAGCGCGAAGAAGTTGCCGGCGTTGACGCGCGACGGCACCAGGTAGTCGCGCGCGCCTTCCGGGGTCGACTTGGTCAGCATCGGGGTTTCGATGTCGATGAAGCCCAGCTCGTCGAGGTACTTGCGCACTTCCATCGTGACCTTGTAGCGCAGGCGCAGGTTGTTCTGCATCTGTGGACGACGCAGGTCCAGCACGCGGTGGGTCAGGCGGGTGGTTTCGGACAGGTTGTCGTCGTCCAGCTGGAATGGAACGGCCACGGAGGCGTTCAGCACTTCCAGTTGCGAGCAGACCACTTCGATCTTGCCCGACGCCAGGTTGGCGTTGACGGTGCCGGCCAGGCGGTCCTTGACCACACCGGTCACGCGCAGGCAGAACTCGTTACGCACGGCTTCGGCGGCCTTGAATACTTCGGCCTGCTCCGGATTGCACACGATCTGCACCAGGCCTTCGCGGTCGCGCAGGTCGATGAAGATCACGCCACCGTGGTCGCGGCGACGATGTACCCAGCCGCACAGGCTGACAGTTTGGCCAAGCAGCGCTTCAGTGGTGAGGCCGCAGTAGTGAGTACGCATTGAGGACATGTTTATTTCTCGGTTCAGGTTAAGTTACTCAGTTATTTATTTGGCGATTTCGATGGCCTTGGGCGCGTCTTCCGGCGACACCACGCCCATCGAAACGATGTACTTCAGCGCCGCGTCGACGGACATGTCGAGCTCGACCACGTCCTTGCGCGCCATCATCAGGAAAAAGCCCGACGTCGGGTTCGGCGTGGTCGGGATGTAGACGCCGACGTAGTCGCCCACCAGATGGTTCTTGACGTCGCCGCCGGGCGTGCCGGTCAGGAAGGCGATGGTCCACGAGTTCTGGTGCGGATACGGGATCAGCACCGCCTTGCGGAAGGCATT
Source organism: Duganella violaceipulchra (assembly GCF_019166075.1). Taxonomy (NCBI): domain Bacteria; kingdom Pseudomonadati; phylum Pseudomonadota; class Betaproteobacteria; order Burkholderiales; family Oxalobacteraceae; genus Duganella; species Duganella violaceipulchra. Next base: position 247,120 of record NZ_JAHTGR010000005.1, read on the forward strand.
GCCGGACGACGAGAACAGCGTGTCGGACACCTGCTTGACGCTCGAATACAGCGAACTGACGACCGGAATGCGGGTCAGCAGTTTTTCCCACAGCTTGACCACGTAGTTGCCGACCAGGTTGTTGGTCAGCAGGCCGGTCAGGAACACGATGACGATCGTCAGCACCGTGCCCAGGCCGGGAATGTCGAAGCCGATCAGGGTACGCGGCTGCCAGCGTTCCGGCACAAACAGCAGGGACTGGTCCATGGTGCTGATGACCAGGTTGAGCACCCAGGCGGTAATCGCCAGGGGCACCAGGATCAGCAAGCCGGTAATGAAATATTTACGCATCGATTACTCTTAGAGTGGGTGGTGCTATGGTGTGCTGTGGTGTGCTGCGGTCCGTGCTCAGTCCGACTTCGTGCCGGAGGCGGGCGCGGCAGGCGCGGCCGCCGGCGTCTCGCTCGGAGCAGGCGCAGCCGGTCCGGTCGCGGTGCCGGTCGCCGGCGGCGTGCCGCCACGGAAATCGGTCACATACCAGCCGGAACCCTTCAATTGGAAGCCGGCAGCGGTCAATTGCTTCTTAAACGTTTCTTTGCCACACGACAGGCAAACAGTCAGCTGCGGGTCGGAAATCTTCTGCAAGACATCCTTGGCAAAACCACAAGCCTCGCAGCGGTAAGCGTAGATCGGCATCTATTACTCCGCAAAAATCATCAAAACCCTGAATTATAAAGCTTTTTGCCGGCCGCCTGCCTGTTTCCTCTGGTCAGGGGCGGCGGCGCCAAGCCATCCAGCGTTCCTTGCCCTCGAACACGGGGATGGAATCGCTGACGGCGTCGTCGGCGACGCACTCGAAATCGGCCTCCAGCAAGGCTTCCAGCTCGGCGCGCGTGATGCCGAACGGCGGGCCCTTGGGGGCGTCGTCGAGGAAGAAGTAGCCGGCCAGCAGCGCGCCCGGCGCCAGCAGGGCCGCCCAGCGCGCCGCCACCCGCGGCCGCATCGCGCGCGGCAGGGCGCACAGGAAGGCGCGCTCGTAGATCAGTTGCAAGGGCCGCTGTGGCTGCCAGGCGAAGAAATCCGCCTCGACCACGCGCGCCGCGTGCGGCCCGACCGCCGCCTTGCCAGCCGCCACCGCGGCCGGCGAGAAATCGATGGCCACCGCGTCCCAGCCCGCGTCGGCCAGGAAGGCCAGCTCGTAGGCCGAGCCGCAGCCAGGTATCAAGGTCGTCAGCGGCGCGCTGGCGGCGGCGAAGTCGCGCAGCGCCTGCGGCACGCCGCCCCGGTCCCAGGGCGTGAACCGGCGCTCGAAGCGCTCGTCCCAGAACGCCGGCGAGCTCGGGTCGCGTTGTGCGAAGTCCACCATGGTCAGAGGAAGTGATGCCAGCGCAGGTACAGCTGGTAGCCGGCGACGCCGATGCCGAAAGCGCCGGCGAAGTAGATCACCAGACTCAGCAGACGGTTGGTGCGCTGCTGTTCGTGGATCAGCACTTTGATCAGCTCGGTGTTATCGGCCGGCTTCTCGCCGCCCTGCTCCAGCGCGCGGTGCAGCAGGCGCGGTAGTTGCGGCAGGATGTGGGTGTAGCGCGGCGCTTCCGCCTTCAGGCGCTGCCACATGCCCTGCCAGCCGACCTGCTCGGCCATCCAGTTTTCCAGGTAGGGCTTGGCGGTCTTCCACAAGTCCAGGTCGGGGTCGAGCTGGCGGCCCAGGCCTTCGATATTGAGCAGCGTCTTTTGCAGCAGCACCAGCTGCGGCTGCACTTCGACGTTGAAGCGGCGCGAGGTCTGGAACAGGCGCAGCAGGATCTGGCCGAAGGAGATGTCCTTCAGCGGCCGGTCGAAGATAGGCTCGCAGCAGGCGCGCACGGCGGACTCCAGCTCGTCGACCCGGGTTTCCTTGGGCGCCCAGCCGGACTCGATGTGGGCCTCGGCCACGCGCTTGTAGTCGCGCCGGAAGAAGGCCAGGAAGTTCTGCGACAGGTAGTCCTTGTCGAAGTCGTTCAAGGTGCCGACGATGCCGAAGTCGAGCGCGATGTAGCGGCCGAAGGTGGCCGGGTCGATCGACACCAGGATATTCCCCGGATGCATGTCGGCGTGGAAGAAACCGTCGCGGAACACTTGCGTGAAGAAGATCTCGACGCCGTCGCTGGACAGTTTTTTCAGGTCGACGCCGGCCGCCTCCAGGCGGTCGATCTGCGACACCGGGATGCCGTGCATGCGCTCCATCACGATCACGCTGTTGGAGCAGTAGTCCCAGTGCATCTCCGGCACCAGCAGCAGCTTGGAATCGGCGAAGTTGCGGCGCAGCTGGCTGGCGTTGGCCGCCTCGCGCATCAGGTCCAGCTCGTCGTGCAGGTATTTGTCGAACTCGGCGACCACTTCCTTAGGCTTCAGGCGCTTGCTGTCGGCCCAGATGCGGCCTATCCATTCGGCGGCGATGTGCATCAGCGCGACGTCCTCGTCGATGGACTTCTTCATGCCCGGACGCAGCACCTTGACCGCCACCTGCTTGCCGTCCTTGAGCGTGGCGAAGTGCACCTGCGCGATCGAGGCCGACGCCACCGGCGTGCGCTCGAAGCTGGCGAACAGCTGGTCGGGATGGGCGCCCAGCGACTTGCGGATCTGCGCGATGGCCAGGTCGGAGTCGAAGGGCGGCACGCGGTCCTGCAGGTGCGACAATTCCTCGACCAGGTCGGCCGGGATCAGGTCGCGCCGGGTCGACAGCACCTGGCCGAACTTGACGAAGATCGGGCCCAGGTCTTCCAGCGCCATGCGCAGCCGCACGCCGCGCGGCGCCGACAGGTCGCGCCAGAAGAACACGGTGTCGATCAGCTTGGCGATGCGGGGTTTTTTCAGGCCGGAGATGGCGATTTCGTCGAGGCCGTATTGCACCGATACCCGCAGGATCTTCAGCAGGCGTAAAAATTTCAACATCATTTGAGGTCCAATTTCTGTTCCAGTTTGGCCAGGCGCTTGGCGGCGCGCTCAACGTCGTCGCGCAGGCGCACCACGTCGGCCGAGAAGGCTTCCACCGTTTGCGGGCGGATCAGCACAGGTTTTTCATCGAGCAGGAATTCGGCGACGTTCTCGGCCAGCTTCTGGTGGCCGTTCTTGATCGCTTCAAATACCGAGCGGGCGCCGGAGACCATGCGCACGGCGGCGATCGGGCCCACCACTTTTTCCAGGTCGTGCTCGGCTTCCCAGCGCAGCGACTTGCTGAGGTTGGAAATGGCGTTGGCGAACTCGGCGTCGCCCTCGATCTGCACGTAGGAGAACGCGCGCTCGCGGTTCTGCGCGATCAGCGGCAGGTCGGACAGTTTGACGCGGATGGTGACGCGGGCCGGCTCTTCCGGCGGCGCCGCTTCCAGCATGCCGTCGGCCGTCACGCGCAGGCGCAGCACGACGGCGCCGGTGTCGATGGCGGCGATCTTGCCGGCGTGGCGCTGCAACTCCTTGCGCGCCCACGGCTCCTGCGCCAGCAAGTGATTGATGGCGGCGCTGGCCGGCGCCGCGGCGGAGAAATTCGGTGGTGTCATTCGTTTACCGTGAAAACAAAAACCGCCCGGAAATTCGGGCGGTCTTGATCTTACCAGCTTGCCGGGAATTGTCGGCAATTACGCGAGCTGTTGAATACCAGCCAGCAGCCAGCCAGACGCGCCGGAAACAGGCTTGGACAGGTTCCACACCTCGTTGAACGGCTCGGCCAGCGCATCCGGCGCGGGCTTGATGGTGCCGGTGAACTTGACGCTGGCGAGGTAATCGCTGTCGCTGGTTTCGATGCCCAGCAGTTCGGCGTCGATGGTGACGACGTCGGTGTAGTCCTTTTGCGCGCCGCGCTCGCTGATCTGCATCTTCAGCTCGGCAAACACCTCGGGGGTGGTGAATTCACGGATATCGGCCGAATCGCCCTTGTCCCAGGCCGCTTGCAGGCGGATGAAATTGCTCTTGGCCACGCGCAGGAAGGATGGCGCGTCGAAGTCGGCCGGCACACCCCACGGCGTGTGGGCGACCGGCGCGGCGGCCTGCTGCATTGGCTCAGGCTGCAGGCGCGAGCCGATCTCCGGCGTGCCGCTGGACGGCGGCATCGCGTACACATTGTTGCCACCGTTGTTGCCACCGAACGCGGCCGGCGCAGGCTGCGAACGGCCGCGGATCAGGCGTATGACGAAGAACACCACGCCGGCCAGCAGGGCCAGCATGATCAGCGAGCCGAACATGCCGCCCATGGCGCCACCCAGGCCGAAGTGCGAGAACAGTGCGCCGATGCCCAGGCCCAGCAGCGCGCCGCCCAGGATGCCCTTCCATGGGCTGGCCGGCTTCGGCGGGATCGCGGCAGGCGGCGCGGTCGGCGCAGGCGCGGCCTGGCGCGGCGCGGTCGGCGCCGGCGCAGCGGCCGGCGGCATGCGGTTGACGCTTTGCGATTGACGTCCGATCGAACGGCCGCCGCCCATCGGACGGGCCAGCGCCTCGCCCAGCATCGACAGTGCGGAAGCGGCCAATACGGCGCCGATCAGGATTTTCTTGATGTTCATGCTACTCCTATGACTACAGTTTGATACCGGTGTGTAAAGCGGCCACACCTGCCGTCAGGTTGTAATACGTTACGCGTTCCAGGCCCGCCTCTTCCATCATGGTCTTCAGCGTTTCCTGGTCCGGATGCATGCGGATCGACTCGGCCAGGTAGCGGTAGCTTTCGGCGTCGTTGGCGATCTTCTGGCCCATCCACGGCAGGATCTTGAACGAGTAGAAATCGTAAGGCTTCTGCAGCGGCTCGGCCACTTTCGAGAATTCCAGCACCAGCAGCTTGCCGCCCGGCTTGAGCACGCGGCGCATTTCCGCCAGCGCCTGGTCCTTGTGAGTCATGTTGCGCAGGCCGAAGGCGACGCTGACGCGGTCGAAGTAATTGTCCGGGAACGGCAGTTTTTCTGCGTCACAGAGCAATGTGGGGGTCAACAGGCCGCGATTCAAGAGGCGGTCGCGGCCGACGCGCAGCATCGACTCGTTGATGTCGGTGAGCCAGACCTCGCCGGTCGGGCCGGCCTGCTTGGCGAAGACCTTGGCCAGGTCGCCGGTGCCGCCGGCGATGTCCAGGCACTTGAAGCCGGGGCGCACGGCCGCGTTGGCGATGGTGAAGGTCTTCCACAGGCGGTGCAGGCCGGCCGACATGACGTCGTTCATGATGTCGTACTTGGCGGCGACAGAATGGAAAACCTTGGCGACTTCGCGGACTTTGTCGTCTTCCGCGACGGTTTTGTAACCGAAGTGAGTGGTATTGGTCATGTTGGGCGGGCCTGTTAGTTTGCCTGCATTATACAAGACCCTACTGCGCATTCAGGTGGCGCCACTCCAGTCCCAGCGCGGTGCGCGGGCGAAAACCCTTCCACGGGGCCGGATCGGGCGTGATGGTGCCGTCCGCGCCCAGCGGCGGCAGCTCCAGATACGGCTGCAGGAGCTGCTGCTTGAGGTGGATGCCGAGGAAGGCCGTGACGAAATGCTGGTTGATGTTGTTGATGCGGCGGCTGTCCCAGACCGGCTCGGAGTAGGACATGAAGTCGTCGAAGTTGCTCAACATGGCCGGCGACGGCGGATTCGGCGCGGAATTGTGGCGGCCGCCGACGTAGGTCAGCAGATAGCGCTCGGCGTGGATGGCGCCCTGGAACAGGCGCAGCACGCCGTCCTGGTAGCCGGCCACGTCGTCCTGGTCGCCGCTGACGAACAAGGTCGGCGTGCGCACGCCGGCCAGCCCGGCCGGCTCCCACACCCGGTGCGCGCCGCCCCACGGCGCGAACGCCACCACCGCCTTGATGCGCGGATCGCGCCGCGCCTCGTATAGCGCGTTGCCCTGCTGGTTGACGGCCAGCTTGCCGCCGGGGACGTAGGCCGCCGCCACCGGGCTGACGCCGGCGCCGACGGTGTTGAGCGCGCCGTAGCCGCCCATCGAGTAGCCCACCAGCGCGGCGTTGTCGGCGTCGACCAGGCTGGACAGGAAATGCCCGCTGCCCGGCTTGCCCCACGCGGCCACGGTTTGCAGCACGAACAGATCGTCCTGCGCGCGGTTAAGCAAGGTGCTGGCGAAGCCGGCCTTGTCGGCGCGGGTCGATTCGGGATGGTCGATCGCCACCACGATATAGCCCTTGGAGGCCAGGTTCTCGGTCAGGTAGCTCATCTGCAGGCGCGAGCCGGGATAGCCGTGCGAGACGATCACCAGCGGATAGCCGCCGGCCGGCGCGGTGGCGGCCGGGGCCTGCGGCGCAGCATCGCGCGCGGCGCGGCCGTTGAAGGTGAACGGGGTATTGGGACGGGCCGGATCGTTGGCGCCGGAGCCGAGTACATCTGTATAAACCGTATGTTCCTTTTGACCGGGCTGGAGCCGAGCCGGATACCAGACTTCCAGCGTCAGCTTGCGGCTGTAGCGCGGGTTGGGCGTGGCGTCGCTGTAGCGCAGGATGTCGAGCTGGTCCGCGTGCTCGGCCGACAGCGTGCGCACGCCGACCGGCAATGGACCACGCGCCGCCAACTCAGGCGCATCGGGCCGGGCGTCGCCGAAATATTCCTGGGCGCTTAAAGGCGCGGCGACCAAGGCCAGCGCCAGCATCAATCCTCTGCAAACATCCCTCATGCCAACTCCCATCAAGCGAAACCGCCAACTATCCCACGGCGCTGTGACAGCTTGATGAAATGAAGGAATGTGCGGGTAGCTTCGCCTATGTGCAGCGTGAGCACGTCACGCGCCGAGGTGTTTAGTGCTTGTGGCCGCAGCCGCTGTGGCTTTTCGAGTCCGGGCCGGTCAGCGTGACGCCAGTTTCACGGCCGCTGTCGCCTTCGAAGCCCGACGCGTGCAGGCGGTCCATGTAGTTGGCCCACAAGGCGTCTTTTTCGTTGCCCAGCTTGTACAGGTAATCCCAGGTGTACAGGCCCGTGTTGTGGCCGTCGCTGAAGGTCGGCTGCACCGCGTAGTTGCCCACCGGGTCCATCGCCGCGATACCCACTTCGCGCTTGCCCACCTGGAGCACCTCCTGCCCTTCCCCATGCCCCTTGACCTCGGCCGACGGCGAATACACGCGCAGCAGCTCGAACGGAATCGAGAACGACGCGCCGTCGTCAAATTCGACGTCCAGCACCTTGGATTTGTTGTGGACGGTCAGGCCGGTGGGTTGCTTGCTCATATGGAGTCTTTCAAACGTTCGATGATCGCGGCGTGCAGGGCCGGCAGCAGCGCGCGGCGCGCGGCCAGCACTTCCGGCGCCGACGCGCGCTGCGCAACCGCCCAGGTCGGATTCGGGAAGTGGGCATCGTCCACATAGCGCGGTATCACATGCCAGTGCACATGCGGCGTCATATTGCCAAAGCTGGCCAGGTTGATTTTTTCCGGCGCCATCACCGCGCGTTGTGCGGACTCGACCGCCCACACCACGTCCATCACGCGGCTGCGTTCAGCCGGCGACAGGTCCGTCATTTCCTTGACGTGGGCGTTCCACACCACGCGCGTGAAGCCCGGATACTCGGCCTCGTCCACGGCGACCACCGACAGCTGGCGGTCGCTCCAGACCACCACGCCGGCGGCGGGCGCCGCCAGCAAGGCGCACAGGTCGCAGGCCATTACACCAGCACCCGTTCGATGCCGCCGTCGTTGGCGCGCTTGACGTAGTCGGCCATCCAGTTCTCGCCCAGCAGGTGCTTGGCGATCTCGACCACGATGTAGTCGGCCGTCGTGCCCGCGTCCTCGCCGTAGCGCGAGACGCCGCCCAGGCAGGCCGGGCAGCTGGTCAGGATCTTCACCTCGCCGTCGAAGCCGTCGGCGCGCAGCTTGTCCGCGCCCTTGATGACTTCCTCTTCCTTGCGGAAGCGCACTTGCGTCGAGATGTCGGGACGCGCGATCATCAACGTGCCCGAATCACCGCAGCAGCGGTCGTTCTTTTCGATCTTGACGTTGTCGTGCGTCTGGATCAGCGTGTTGACGGTCTTGGTCGCTTCCTGCATCTTCATCGGCGTGTGGCAAGGCTCGTGGTACATATAGCGCGTGCCGGTCACGCCTTCCAGCCGGACCTGCTTTTCCATCAGGTATTCATGGATGTCCATGATGCGGCAGCCTGGGAAGATCTTGTCGAACTCGTAGGTCGCCAGCTGGTCGTAGCAGGTGCCGCACGAGACCAGCACGGTCTTGATGTCCAGGTAGTTGAGCGTGTTCGCCATGCGGTGGAACAGCACGCGGTTGTCGGTCATCATCTTCTCGGCCTTGTCATACTCGCCCGAGCCGCGCTGCGGATAACCGCAGCACAGATAGCCCGGCGGCAGCACGGTCTGCACGCCCACCTCCCACAGCATCGCCTGCGTGGCCAGGCCCACCTGCGAGAACAGGCGCTCCGAGCCACAGCCCGGGAAGTAGAACACCGCTTCCGTATCGGCATTGGTGGCCTTGGGATTGCGGATGATAGGGATGACCTTGTCGTCCTCGATGTCCAGCAAGGCGCGCGCGGTTTTCTTCGGCAGGCCGCCCGGCATCTTCTTGTTGATGAAGTGGATCACCTGCTCGCGCACCTTCGGCTTGCCCATGCTTGGCGGCGGCGCCTTGGTCTGCTTCTTGGCGAATTTCTTCAGCAAGTCGTTGCCCAGGCGCTGGGCCTTGTAGCCGATGCCGACCATCGCCGCGCGGGTGGCGTTGATGGTGGCCGGATCGGTGGCGTTGAGGAAGAACATCGCCGCCGACTTGCCGGGATTGAAGCTCTTCTTGTCCATCTTGCGCAGCAGGTTGCGCATGTTCATCGACACGTCGCCGAAATCGATGTTGACCGGACATGGCGTCACGCATTTATGGCAGATCGTGCAGTGGTCGGCCACGTCCTCGAATTCTTCCCAGTGCTTGATCGAGATGCCGCGGCGGGTCTGCTCTTCGTACAGGAAGGCTTCGATCAGCGACGAGGTCGCGAGGATCTTGTCGCGCGGCGAGTACAGCAGGTTGGCGCGCGGGACATGCGTAGAGCAGACAGGCTTGCACTTGCCGCAACGCAGGCAGTCCTTGACGCTGTTGGCGATCTCGCCGATATCGCTTTGCTGCATGATCAGCGATTCATGGCCCATCAGGCCGAACGACGGCGTGTAGGCGTTGGACAAATCGGCGTCCATGCCGGCCAGGTTCAGCAGCTTGCCCTTGTTGAAGCGGCCTTCCGGGTCGACCCGCAGCTTGTAGTCGCGGAACGGGCCGATTTCTTCTTCGGTCAGGAACTCCAGCTTGGTGATGCCGATGCCGTGCTCGCCCGAGATCACGCCATTGAGCGAACGGGCCAGCTTCATGATGCGCGCGACGGCCTGGTGCGCCAATTGCAGCATCTCGTAATGATCCGAGTTGACCGGCAGGTTGGTGTGCACATTGCCGTCGCCGGCATGCATGTGCAGCGCCACGAACACGCGGCCGCGCAGCACGCGCTGGTGGATCGCGGTCGCTTCGTCGAGGATCAGCTTGTAGGCGGCGCCGTTGAAGATCTGGCGCAGCTGGGCGCGGATTTCCTGCTTCCACGTAACGCGGATGGTGCGGTCCTGCACCACGTCGAACAAGGTCGCGTCCGGCTGGGTCTTCAGGCGTTCCTCGAACACCGGCAGCAAGCGTTCCAGACCCAGTTCGGCCAGCTGCGCGGTGACGGCGGTCAGCGGCTTGTCCAGCTCGGCCAGCAGGAAGGTCCAGCGTGCCGCCACCTGGGTCAGCAGCGCTTGCGCCTGCTGCTCGCGGTCGCCCAGCATTTCCGCGTCGCCAACGGCGTCGTCGGCGTCATCGCTCTTGCCGATCGGCAGATTGCCGGCGGCGAAGAACTGCTGCAGTTCATCGGCCAGTTGCAGCTTGTTCTTGATCGACAGTTCGATGTTGATGCGCTCGATGCCGTCGGTGTACTCGCCCATGCGGTTGAGCGGAATGACCACGTCTTCGTTGATCTTGAAGGCGTTGGTGTGCTTGGCGATGGCGGCGGTGCGGGCGCGGTCCAGCCAGAATTTCTTGCGCGCTTCCGGGCTGACGGCGACAAAGCCCTCGCCCACGCGGGTGTTGGCGATGCGCACCACTTCCGAGGCGGCCAGGGCGACGGCGTTTTCATCGTCGCCGACGATGTCGCCGAACAGCGCCATCTTCGGCAGCACGCCGCGCTTGGACTTGGTGGCGTAGCCGACCGCGCGCAGGTAGCGCTCGTCCAGGTGCTCCAAGCCGGCCAGGCGCAAGGTGCTGAACTGCTCGCCCTTGGCCGGCAGGCCGTCCAGATAATCCTTGATTTCGACGATGGACGGGATCGCGTCGCGGGCCTGGCCGAAGAACTCCAGGCAGACGGTGCGGGCGAACTTCGGCATCTTGTGCAGAATCCAGCGGCTCGACGTAATCAGGCCGTCGCAACCCTCTTTCTGGATGCCCGGCAGGCCGGCCAGGAATTTGTCGGTGACGTCCTTGCCCAGGCCCTCCTTGCGGAACTTGCGGCCTTCGATTTCCAGCAGCTCGGTCTTGAACGGCTCGCCTTTCGACTCGCCGCGCGCGGTCGGATGGGTCCACTCCAGCTTGAAGCGGGCCAGCGGCGTATCGTGGATCTTCGACAGGTTGTGGTCGAAGCGGGTGACTTCCAGCCAGTCGCCGTTCGGGTCGACCATGCGCCACGAGGCCAGGTTGTCCAGCGCCGTGCCCCACAGCACGGCCTTCTTGCCGCCCGCGTTCATCGCGATATTGCCGCCGATGCAGGAGGCGTGGGCCGAGGTCGGATCGACCGCGAACACGAAGCCGGCCTTCTCGGCCGCTTCGGACACCTTGTGCGTGATGACGCCGGCGCCGGTGTAGATGGTCGCGTATTCGCGGTCCAGGCCGGGCAGCACCGTCATTTCCACCGCACCCATGTTGAGCAGCTTCTCGGTGTTGATGACGGCCGACATCGGCGTCAGCGGGATCGCGCCGCCGGTGTAGCCGGTGCCGCCGCCGCGCGGGATGATGGTCAGCCCCAGCTCGATACAGCCCTTGACCAGGCCGGCCATCTCTTCCTCGGTGTCCGGGGTCAGCACAACGAACGGATACTCGACGCGCCAGTCGGTGGCGTCGGTCACGTGCGAGATGCGCTTCATGCCGTCGAAGCAGATGTTGTGCTTGTCGGTGTAGCGGCCCAGCACCTTGTTGGTGCGTTTGCGCAGATCGTAGACTTGCTTGAATTCCTCGCCGAAGTCGGCCACCGCCTTGCCGGCCGCGCGCAACAGCTTGGCGACGTTGGCGCTGCGTTCGCGCGCGCCTTCGTCGCCGGCGTCGTCGACCGTCAGGCGGCGCTTGTCCACCTCGGCCACGCGGTGATGCAGCGCGGCTATCAGTTCCTGGCGCCGTTTCGGATTGTCCAGCATGTCGTCCTGCAGGTAGGGATTGCGGCGGACGGCCCAGATATCGCCCAGGACTTCATACAGCATGCGCGCCGAGCGGCCGGTCTGGCGGGCGCCGCGCAAGGCATCCAGCAAGCTCCACGACTCCTCGCCCAGCAGCCGGATGACGATCTCGCGATCGGAAAACGACGTGTAGTTATAAGGAATTTCACGAAGGCGCGTGGCCTCGGGACCGTGGGGCGTTTCCGCCAGCAAAGCTTGGATTTGTGCAGGGGCATTCATTGTGAGATTGGACTTGTAGACTGAACCCGGGAGGGTCATTCTAGCGTATTGCGGCGCACCACGCCGTAACACCCCTTGGCGGCCGAGGGGCTATCGTGGTTGCAACAACCCGCCAAAAATTTGCAAATTCCTGCTTTTGTTGGCAATAACAGATAAATACCCGCTATAAAACTGAATGAAATTCATGCTCAAGAGCATATGGCAATATGATAGCTGGCGCAAAATTAGCCGAGCAATTGGCCTATCCTATGCCAAACCCCGTCCGGCACGTACAACAGCAGAGCGGTCATGGTCAGGTAACGCAGCAATTTTCCGATCGCCATATAGGCGATGCTGGGCCAGAAAGGCAGCCTGAGCCAGCCGCCCAGGGTGCACAGCGGATCGCCGATGCCGGGCAGCCAGGCCAGCAGCATGGTCTTGGCGCCGTAGCGTTCCAGCCAGTGGAACCAGCGGCTTTTGCGTTCCTTGGAAAAAGTCTGCTTGGCCTGGTAGCCCATCCAGTAATCGATGGCGCCGCCCAGCGTATTGCCGACGGTGGCGACGGCGATGACGCTCCAGAACAGTGCCGGATTGGCCTTGATGACGGCAAACACCGCCGGTTCCGAGCCCAGCGGCAGGAGCGTGGCGGAGATCAAGCTGATGATAAAGACCGAAGTCAGGCCCACTTCCGGCGCCGCCAGTACGTGCAGCAGCCAGGCGATTGCAGAGTCGATCATCGGTTTCTTTGAGCGGAAGGAAAGGTGTCCATTATAATGAGTCGCACACCGCATGATTGAACCGTAGGGCAGCGCACCCATCCGCGCGCGGCCCGCGCCCCTGCTCCACCCGGTCACACGCCGGATAGTTAGCACTGAATGAGCAAAGCACCCTGGGGGTCAAGTCTGACATTCGGACACGAGCTCTACCGTAGCGTGCGCTACGGTAGAGCTCGTGTCCGAATGTCAGACTTGACCCCCAGAGCCCCGGAATCACTATGTTTGCAAACCATGACTATCGACTATCTGAAGAAAATCCTGACCGCGCGCGTCTACGACGTCGCTACTGAAACCCCGCTGGAACTCGCGCCGACGCTGTCGCAGCGCTTCGAGAACCGAATTTATTTCAAGCGCGAGGACATGCAGAGCGTGTTCAGCTTCAAGATTCGTGGCGCCTACAACAAGATGGCCCACCTCAGCGACGCCCAGCGCAAGCGCGGCGTGATCTGCGCTTCGGCCGGCAACCACGCCCAGGGCGTGGCGCTGTCGGCGGCGCGCATGGGCTGCCGCGCGGTCATCGTGATGCCGACCACCACCCCGCAGGTGAAGGTGGAGGCGGTCAAGGCGCGTGGCGGCGCCGATGTCGAGGTGGTGCTGCACGGCGAATCCTATACCGACGCCTACAACCACGCGCTGCTGCTGGAACAGGAACAGAAGCTGACCTTCGTCCACCCGTTCGACGATCCCGACGTCATCGCCGGCCAGGGCACCATCGGCATGGAAATCCTGCGCCAGCATTCCGGGCCCATCCACGCGATCTTCGTGCCGATCGGCGGCGGCGGCCTGATCTCCGGCATCGCCGCCTACGTCAAGCAGATCCGCCCGGACATCAAGATCATCGGCGTGCAAAGCCTCGATTCCGACGCCATGGCGCGCAGCGTCAAGGCCGGCGAGCGCGTCACGCTGTCCGATGTCGGCCTGTTCGCCGACGGCACGGCGGTGCGCCTGGCCGGCGAGGAAACCTTCCGCCTGGTGCAGCAGTACGTGGACGACATCATCCTGGTCGACACCGACGCCATCAGCGCGGCCATCAAGGATGTGTTCAGCGATACCCGTTCGATCCTGGAACCGTCCGGCGCGCTGGCCATCGCCGGCGCCAAGGCCTATGTCGAGCGCGCCGCGCTGAGCAAGGACCCGATCAGGAACGAAACGCTGATCACCATCGCCAGCGGCGCCAACATGAACTTCGACCGCCTGCGCTTCGTCGCCGAACGCGCCGAGCTGGGCGAGGCGCGCGAGGCGGTGTTCGCCGTCACCTTGCCGGAACAGCGCGGCAGCTTCAAGCGCTTCTGCGAGCTGGTCGGCCCGCGCAATGTGACCGAGTTCAACTACCGCATCAGCGACAAGGACGAGGCCCATGTGTTCTGCGGCGTGCAGATCGCCGACCGCAGCGAATCGGGCACGCTGGCGCGCATCTTCGAGCAGAACGAGTTCAAGACGCTGGACCTGACCCACGACGAGCTGGCCAAGGCCCACATCCGCCATCTGGTGGGCGGCAAGAGCGCGCTGGCCAAGGACGAGTTGCTGTACCGTTTCGAGTTCCCCGAGCGTCCGGGCGCGCTGATGCGCTTCCTGAACTCGATGGCGCCGAACTGGAATATTTCGCTGTGCCATTACCGCAGCCAGGGCGGCGACGTCGGCCGCATCCTGATCGGCCTGCAGGTGCCGGCCGGGGAAATGGACCAGTTCGCGCAATTCCTGACCACGCTGGGCTACCGCTACTGGGATGAGAGCGCCAACCCGGTGTACAAGCTGTTCCTGGGCTAACCCCGCAACCTTAAGCGGCAGAGCACGCGCCGCCGCTTAGGGGTCAGACCCCGCACGGGGTCTGACCCCACCACGCTTGAGGGGTGAAACTGCGCTACCATCCACCTTTACCCGAATCACAGAACACCATGACCAACACCGTCGACTTGTCCCCACTGGGAAAAACCTCCGCCTACCGCACCGACTACGCGCCGGAGCTGCTGTTCCCGATCGCGCGCCAGGGCAAGCGCGACGAACTCGGCCTGACCGGCACCCTGCCCTTCTTCGGCGTCGACATCTGGAACGCCTACGAAATCTCGTGGCTCAACGCGCGCGGCAAGCCGCAGGTGGCGATCGCCCGCATCACCGTGCCGGCCGACTCGCCCAACATCATCGAGTCGAAGTCCTTCAAGCTCTACCTGAACTCGTTCAACCAGACCCGCCTCGACAGCGTGGTCGCGCTGAAGAACCTGCTGCAACAGGACTTGTCGAACGGCTTCGGCGCCAACGTGCACATCTCGCTGACCCAGCCGGAGGAATTCGGCATGGTGGAGATGGGCGAGCTCGACGGCCTGCTGCTGGACCGCCTCGACATCGAGGTCGACCACTACCACCCGGCGCCGGAGCTGCTCAAGGCGGCGCTGGACGAGGAGCCGGTGGAGGAAAAACTGATCTCGCACCTGCTCAAGTCGAACTGCCTGGTCACCGGGCAGCCGGACTGGGCCAGCGTGCAGATCCATTATTCCGGTCCGCAAATCGACCAGGAAAGCCTGCTGCGCTACCTGATCGGCTTCCGCGAGCACAACGAGTTCCACGAACAGTGCGTGGAGCGCATCTTCACCGACATCCTGCGCCAATGCCAGCCTCAGCAATTGTCGGTGTACGCCCGCTACACGCGGCGCGGCGGGCTGGACATCAACCCCTGGCGCAGCAACTTCAGCACAGCACAGAAACCATCCAATCTTCGTGGCGCACGTCAATAAATCTGGCGCTTTTTCCAATCAAACAGGAAAAATCAGGCGTATGATGTGCACATGGCGCGCGGTGATTGACCGCCGCGCGCCATGCGGC
Source organism: Duganella violaceipulchra (assembly GCF_019166075.1). Lineage (NCBI taxonomy): Bacteria > Pseudomonadati > Pseudomonadota > Betaproteobacteria > Burkholderiales > Oxalobacteraceae > Duganella > Duganella violaceipulchra. The sequence goes on from NZ_JAHTGR010000005.1 coordinate 262,278, forward strand.
CCCACCGGCCTGAAAACGCGCAAATAATCGGAAATTCGTCCCAGCCCCTGGCGAAAAACCGGCGTTTTCCGTGATTTCTATTCAGAAATAGCGATTCCTTTCTTTGAAGCATAACTATCCAGCCCGCGCGCCGGCTGGCCGACACAAGCGTTACAACGGGCGCGCGCGATTTCCTGTTACATGGCGCAGAAACAAGCCTATAATTCTGCTCGCATGCCACCTTTTGTGCGTTGCAACATTCTATGTCGCGTTATGAATAACCTGAGCAAAATACTTTCACTGGAAAACGTGCTGCTGGATCTGGAAGTGTCCAGCAAGAAGCGCGCTTTCGAGCAAGCCGGCCTGATCTTCGAGAACAACTGCGGCATCGCCCGCTCCACCGTGTCGGACAATCTGTTCGCGCGCGAGCGCCTGGGTTCGACCGGACTGGGGCATGGCGTCGCCGTCCCGCATGGCCGCATCAAGGGCATGAAAAGCCTGAAGTCGCCGCTGGCGGCCTTCGTGCGCCTGGCCGAGCCGATCCCGTTCGAGTCGCCCGACGGCAAGCCGGTCAATCTGCTGTTCTTCCTGCTGATCCCGGACCACGTCACCCAGCAGCATCTGGAGATCCTGTCCGAGATCGCCGAGATGTTCTCCGACGACGCCTTCCGCACCGCGCTGAGCACGGATGCGGACCCGAAATCGGTGCACTCGCGCATCATCAACTGGATGCCGAGCCTGCAGGCCGCGGGGTGAGATTGTCTTGGTTGTCATACAATAGGTTAAACTAGGCTTCAGTTCATCCTCATGTAAAGACGACCCATGCTGCAAACTCCGCTGACGATACAACGCCTCTACGACGACAATCGCGAAAGTTTGCAGCTAGGCTGGTTCGCCGGCTTCCCCGGCGGCGAACGCCTGATCTCCGGCGACGTCGCCTCGGCCGCCGACCAGGTCGGCCACCTGAACACCATCCACCCGGGCCGCATCCAGGTCTTCGGGCACCAGGAAATCAACTACTACCAGCGTTTGAAATCGCTGACGCGCGCCCACGTCATCGGCGAGCTGATCGCCGGCGGGCCGCCGGCGCTGATCATCGCCCAGGGGCTGGAAACGCCGCCCGACATCCTCGCCATCTGCGACGAGAAAAACATCCCGCTGTTCTCCACGCCGCTGCCGGCCGCGCAGGTGATCGACTTCCTGCGCGTCTACCTGTCGAAGAAGCTGGCGCAGCGCATCATCATGCACGGCGTGTTCATGGACGTGCTGGGCGTGGGCGTGCTGATCACCGGCGATTCCGGCCTGGGCAAGAGCGAGCTGGGCCTGGAACTGATTTCGCGTTCGCACGGCCTGGTGGCCGACGACGCGGTGGAGTTCTCGCGCATCGCGCCCAATATGATCGAAGGGCGCTGCCCGGCGCTGCTGCAGAATCTGCTGGAAGTGCGCGGGCTGGGGCTGCTGGACATCAAGGCCATCTTCGGCGAGACCGCGGTGCGCCGCAAGATGCGGCTGAAGCTGATCGTGCACCTGGTGCGGCGCGGCGCGGCCGACGAGGAAGTGGAGCGCCTGCCGTTCCAGTTCCCGACCGAGGACGTGCTGGGCCTGCCGATCCGCAAGGTGGTGATCCCGGTGGCGGCCGGCCGCAACATCGCGGTGCTGCTGGAGGCCGCCGTGCGCAACACCATCCTGCAACTGCGCGGCATCGATACGCTGCAGGAATTCATGGAAAGGCAGAGACAGGCCATGAGTGGCGACTAAGCCGGCGCCTCATAGCTTTTCCACATCATTGCGACATCTAAACATGGTCACTATGGGCAAGTAAGTCCGGCCTGCGGTATCATCGGGGCCTATGCGCATCGTACTCATTACCGGTATTTCCGGCTCCGGCAAGTCCGTGGCCCTGAACGTCCTGGAAGACACGGGACACTATTGCGTCGACAATCTGCCGCCAGCCCTGCTCTCCAGCCTGGTGGACACGCTGGTCGCCGACGGCCTGGAGTCGCTGGCCGTGGCGGTCGACGCCCGCAGCGCCGAATCGCTGGCCACGCTGCCGGCCGCCGTTGAACGGCTGCGCGAGCTGGGCCACGACGTCAAGGTCATGTTCCTGACCGCCAACACGCACTCGCTGGTGGCGCGCTTCTCGGAAACGCGGCGCAGCCATCCGCTGTCGCACGAACTGCGGCCGGGCCAGAACCCGGCGGCGCGCCGCACGCTGATCGAATGCATTTCGGAAGAGCGCGAACGGCTGTCGGCCATCGAGCAGCTGGGCCATGTGATCGACACCTCGGAACTGAGCGCCAACAAGCTGCGCGCCTGGGTCAAGGACTTGGTGGCGATCGAGCGGGCGCCGCTGATCCTGTTCTTTGAATCGTTCGCCTTCAAGCTGGGCGTGCCGCTGGACGCGGACTTCGTGTTCGACGTGCGCGCGCTGCCGAATCCCTACTACGACCTGACGCTGCGCCCGCTGACCGGCCGCGACGCGCCGGTGATCGATTTCCTCAACGCCCAGCCGAGCGCACTGGACCTGATGAACGACATCCGCGTCTTCATCGAGAAATGGCTGCCGTCCTTCAAGACCGACAACCGCAGCTACCTGACGGTCGCGGTGGGCTGCACCGGCGGCCAGCACCGCTCGGTCTACATGGCCGAGCAGCTGGCGGCCTACTTCCAGAAAACCGAACGCGTCATCCTGCGCCACCGCGAGCAGTAGGCAACAGCGATCTCGATCAATGCAGTTCGTAGTGTCTCCACTACGATCGCTGAATGATAGAGATCATCCAATCGGCAACGTTTCGTCAATGGGTGTCGAATTTACGCGATCGACAGGCTGGTGCATTGCTGGCCGCGAGGCTGCTGCGCCTGGCACGCGGGATAACGGGCGACACACGGCCGATCGGTGATGGAGTGAACGAGCTGCGTCTTCATTTGGGGCCCGGCTATCGCGTGTACTACCTGCATCACGGATATGCGATCATAGTCTTGCTATGCGGTGGAGACAAAAGCTCGCAGGGACGAGATATCCGGGCCGCGAAACGACTTGCTCGTCAATGGAGGCTAGATCATGGCTGAGAAATTTTTCCCTTACGATCCGGCGGAAGCGCTCAACAGCCGCGAGGCCGTCGAGGTTTTCATGGCCGACGCTTTCGAAACCGGCGATGCCGCACATATCGCTGCGGCACTGGATGTCGTCGCCAAAGCACAAGGGCTCACGCAATCAGCAGGTGAGCCGTCTCTCAAGTCCACTTTGGAACTGATGAAGACATTCGGACTAAAACTGACAATCACTGCCGTTACTATCAACACATCCTAATCGGCGACGCACGGCCACCGGCACTTAATCCAGCTGGCGCAGCGGGTGGGCGTAGTCCGGCCACACCGGCTGGAAGAAGCGCCGCACCATGGCCTCGTCAACCTCGTCCAGCGTGGCCGGTTTCCATCGCGGCGCGTTGTCCTTGTCGATGACCAGCGCGCGCACGCCTTCGATCACTTCGCCGTCCTCGAAATTGTGGCGCACCAGCGTGCGCTCCATGCGCAGGCAATCGGCCACGTCCAACGCGGCGCCGCGCCGGACCAGCTCGTGCGTCACGCACATCATCAGCGGCGAACGGGTGGCCATCACTTGCAGCGTCTTTTGCGCGAAGGCGCTGTCGTCGGTTTTCAGCGAGGCGACGATGGCGGACACCGAGCCGGCGCCGAAGTGGCGGTCGATGGCGGCGCGCTCGGCCGCCAGCTTGCTGTCGCCGGCAGCGGCCTTGAATGGCGCCGCGAAGGCCGCGATGGCCGCGGCCACGCCAGCCCCCGGAGTCGACTCAAGCAGCGCCGCCAGCGCCGCCATCTCGCTGCCCGGCACAAAGTGATCGGCCAGCCCCGCGTGCAGCGCATCGGCCGCGCCGATGGTGACGCCGGTGACGCCCAGGTAGCAGCCCAGCTGGCCCGGCGCGCGCGCCAGGAAATAGCTGCCGCCCACGTCCGGGAACAGGCCGATGTTCACTTCCGGCATGGCCATCCTGGTGCGCTCGGTGACGATGCGCACGCGGCAGTCCGGACCGCCCTGCGCCACGCCCATGCCGCCGCCCATGACCACGCCGTCCATCAGCGCGACGTAGGGCTTGGGATAAAAATGGATCAGGTGATTGAGCGCGTATTCCTCGGTGAAGAAATCCTCCACCAGCGCGCTGCCGCCCTGCGGCGTGGCGCGGCCGGCGTCGTAGAAGAAGCGGATGTCGCCGCCGGCGCAGAAGGCCTTTTCGCTGCTGCTGCGGATGACGACGGCGGCCACGCCGCTGTCGTCGCGCCAGGCCAGCAGCGCCTGCGTGATATCGCGCACCATCGCCAGCGATAAAGAGTTCAAGGCCTTGGGGCGGTCCAGGGTGATGAAGCCGGTTCCGTTGCTGACGCTGGTGTGGACGTATACGCTCATGGAGTCTCTAGGGTCGTGGTGAAAACCCTATTTTACTGCGGGCGCAAAAAAGGGCGCCTCTGCGCCCTTAGTTGGATGGTGCCGGGGCCGTTGTTATAGGGCGGCGGCAGCGGGTTCGTAGCTATCCGGGAGATGCTTGATCGCATCGTGGCCGTGCTCTTGGACCTTGGCTTTGTACTTCATGACCTGCCGATCCAGCTTGTCGATCAAGGTATCGATGGCGGCGTACAGGTCCTGCGACAGGCTTTCCACGTAGACGGTCTTGCCCGACATGCGCAGGTTGATTTCAGCCTTCTGGCGTTTCTCTTTCTCTTTGAGGTTATCTACAGTCAGGATGACAGCAATATCAATCACTTGATCAAAGTGGCGGGTGACGCGTTCCAGCTTGTTCTGCACGTATTCACGGATGGCCGAGGTCACTTCGAGATGATGTCCACTGATGGTGAGATTCATACACACTCCTAAAGATAATGTCGCTTCTTACGGTTAGTGCGGAGCCCATTACCGCCGGGCGCGCAGGAACCAAATAACTACAAAGATTTACGGAGACTGACTGGCGGGATCTTCAACGCTTCGCGATATTTGGCAACAGTGCGTCGCGCAATCACCATGCCTTGTTCTCCCAGCATGTCCGCAATCTTACTGTCGGATAAAGGATTTTTAGGGTCTTCTGCTCCTGTCAATTGCACGATGAGTGCGCGTATCGCCGTCGAACTTGCTTCCCCCCCCGCTTCGGTGGCGACATGGCTACCAAAGAAATATTTCAACTCAAACATGCCATGCGGGGTCAGCATATATTTTTGAGTTGTTACACGAGAAATAGTGCTCTCGTGTAGACCCAGTGTATCAGCAATTTCGCGAAGCACAAGGGGGCGCATGGCAACGGCGCCATGGGAGAAAAAGTTCTTTTGTCGTTCTACTATCGCTTGTGCGACGCGCAAAATCGTGTCGAAACGCTGGCGCATATTCTTGATCAGCCACTTCGCTTCCTGCAGCTGCGCGCCCATCGCGCCCTCGCCTTTTCCCTGCTTGAGCAGGTTGGCGTACATGGCGTTCACGCGCAGGCGCGGCATGACGTCGTTGTTCAGGCTCACTTGCCAGCCGTTGCGCGCTTTTTTGACGATCACGTCCGGCACCACGTAGTCCGACACGTCCGACGCGAACGCCGACCCCGGATGCGGATTGCACTGGCGGATGACGGTTTGTGCTTCGCGCAAATCTTCGTCGTCGCACAGCAGCGCCTTCTTCAGTTTGTTGAAATCGCGCTGGGCAAACCAGGTCAAATGATTTTCAACAATCGTCAGCGCCATGCGCCGCGTGACCATCGGGATGGCCGGCAGGCGCTTGATCTGCAACGCCAGGCATTCGGACGCGTTGCGCGCGCCCACGCCCATCGGGTCGAAGCTTTGCAGCATCGACAGGGCGGTCTGCAATTCGTCGAGCTCCAGTTCCAGCTCTTCCGGCAGGCGGGCCAGGATCTCTTCCAGCGATTCCTCGAGGTAGCCGTTTTCGTCCAGCGCGTCGATGATCAGCTCGACCAGCGCGCGGTCGCGCATCTCCAGCACCGTCACCCGCATCTGCTCCATCAGATGTTCGCGCAGGGTGCAGTGGCTGGCCTCCAGTTGCGGACGCGAGTCCTCGTCGTCGGGCGCCTTGCTGCGGCCGGCGTCGCTCCAGTCGACGTCGGCGTCGCTGCTGGTGCTTTCGGTGTCGGCGGCCGGGCCGTCGTAGTTGTCGGCGTCGGCGGCCGGCGCCTCCTGGGCGTTGGGCGGGCCTTCGGGCGGCGCGTCGCCGACCGGGGCTTGCTGGCTGATGGCGCCGTCCGACAGCAGCCGCAGCGAGCGGTCCAGCGGGTCGTCGAGGCGCTCCAGCAGCGGATTATCGGTCAGCAGCTGTTCCAGTTCCTGGTGCAGCTCCAGCGTCGACAGTTGCAGCAGCCGGATCGACTGCTGCAACTGAGGTGTCAGCGCGAGGTGCTGCGACGTGCGCAGTTGCAAAGACTGTTTCATGGGTTTTACATACGGAAGTGTTCACCCAGATACACGCGACGCACCGATTCGTTGGCGATGATGTCGTCTGGCCGGCCTGAAGCCAATACCGTGCCCTGGTTGATGATATATGCGCGGTCGCAGATGCCCAGCGTTTCGCGCACATTGTGATCGGTAATGAGGACGCCGATGCCGCGTTCCTTGAGAAAGCGCACGATGCGCTGGATCTCAATCACGGCGATCGGGTCGACCCCGGCGAATGGTTCGTCGAGCAGCACGAAGCGCGGGTTGGTCGCCAGTGCGCGCGCGATCTCCACGCGGCGGCGCTCGCCGCCCGAGAGCGACAGCGCCTGGTTTTCGCGCAGCTTTTCGATTTGCAAATCGGCCAGCAGGGTATTGAGCCGTTCATCAATGGCAGCCTTGGATAAAGGCTTGCCGTCCACCTTCTGGATTTCGAGGACGGCGCGGATATTTTCTTCCACCGTCAGCTTGCGGAACACCGACGCTTCCTGCGGCAGGTAGGACAAGCCGAGCGAGGCGCGGCGGTGGATAGGCAGCGAGGAGATATCGGTGCCGCTGATATCGATGCTGCCGGCGTCCGACGGCACCAGGCCGACGATCATGTAGAACGAGGTGGTCTTGCCGGCGCCGTTGGGGCCGAGCAGGCCCACCACTTCGCCGCATTCGACTTGCAGGGACACGTCATGCACGACCTGGCGCTTGCCGTAGGTCTTTTGCAGGCCGCGCACGATCAGGGTGCTACCGCAGGATGGTTCCATGCTTACTTCTCCGTGGCCGGCGGCGTCGACGCGGCCGGTGCAGAGGCCGCCGGCGCGGCCGGACGGATGGTCGGCTGGATCACCATGGTGCCGCGGCCGGCGCCCGGCTTGCTGACGCCGGAGACGTTGTTCTTGACGTCGAAATGTTCGGTGCGGCTGTCGTAGGAGATGAACTCGCTGTTGACTTCGCTGGTCATGCGCGGGCCTTCCAGCTGGCGCACCCTGGCTTTCGAGAACAGCTTGACCAGGTCGGTCTTGTCGCTGTATTCGATGCGTTCGGCTTCGCCCTCGATCCACTGGTCGCCGGCGCCGTCGCGCTTCTGGCGGAAGGTCGACAGCGTACCCGGCGTGCTGGTCAGCACGACGAAGTTATAGCCTTCCGGATCGGTGGTCACCACCGCCTTGGGCGACTTCATCAGCAAGGTGCCGCGCGTCAGCACGACATTGCCGATCAGCGTCTTGATCTGCTTGACGTCGTCGATTTGCAGGTCGTCGTAGTCGATCTTGGTCGGCTTGTTGGCATCGGCTTTTTCCGCGTGGGCCCCAGCGGCCGCCAGCAACAACATCGCCGCCGAGAGTATCAGTTTCTTCATCGTCATTCCATTCATCATCATTGTTTCCTCAATGGCCGGCGCGCGGCGGCATCGTCAGTTGTCCGCGTCCGCCCAGCTGCACTGCGCGGGTGGCGTTATTGGCCTTCATGCCGATGCCGTTGGCGGTGGCGTTGCCCATTTCCAGCGCCACCGGGCTGGCGGTTTCCATCCGTTCCTCGTCCGGGTAGACGGTCAGCGCCGGCGTGGTCATGCGCATCGCCTGCGCTTGCGGCCCGGCCGGGCGCACCACGCTCACATTACCATTGAGCTTGACGCGCGTATTGCCCTGGTCGACATGGGCGGTGTCGGCATTGATATTCATCGGCGGCTGGTCGCCGGACAGGCTGTGCACAGTCGGCTTGTCGATGTCGGAGGCATCGTCGACCGGCCGGTGGGTCAGTTTTTCGCCGGAGATGATGTAGGCCGGCTGGCCGGCCTTGTTCATGCGCACCATGCTGAAGCGGTCGATGATGTAGTCCGGCTCGTTGCGGTGCTGGTCCACCTGCGCATCCTGGCCGGCCTGGTTGACCACCTGCACCAGCCAGAAGCTGCCGACGGCGACAAACGCGCCGACCATCATGATGACGGTGAGCTGCCAGCGATGGGCTGTTTTTTTACGCATGGACTATCCTCGTCAAACCAGGAACTGCGCCATCACGCGCTCGTAGCTGCCCTGCGCGTGCAGCAGCAGCTCGCACACTTCGCGCACCGCGCCGCGGCCGCCGGCGGCCACCGTGGTGTGGTGGGCGCGCTCCAGCACTTCGGCGCGGCCGTTCGGCACGGCGACGGCGAAACCGACGCGCGTCAGGATCGGCAGGTCGACCACGTCGTCGCCGATAAAGCCGACCTGCTCGGCGGTAAGGCCGGTCTTTTCCAGCAGCGCCTTGAACGGCGTCAGCTTGTCGTGCCCCCCCTGGTGCAGGAAGCCGATGCCGAGGTCGGCCGCGCGCCTGATCACCTGCGGCGAGGTGCGCGCGCTGATGATGGCGGTCTGCACGCCGGATTCCTGCAGCAGCTTGATGCCCAGGCCGTCATGCACGTTGAAGGTCTTCAGCGCCTCGCCGTCGGCGCCGTAGTGCAGGCTGCCGTCGGTCAGCACGCCGTCGACGTCGAAGATCATCAGCTTGACGCGCGCGGCGCGTTCCACATAAGTCAAATCCGTCATCAGATCACCTTGGCGCGGGTCAGGTCGTGGATGTGCAGCGCGCCGACCAGCTTGCCGTCGGCGTCGGTCACCAGCATCTGGTTGATGCGGAACTGTTCCATCACGGCCACGGCGTCGACCGCCAGTTTTTCCGGCGAGATGCTGCGCGGGTTGGCGTGCATCACGTCGCGGATCACGACCTTGGTGAAGTCCTGGACCTTCTCGATCATGCGGCGCAGGTCGCCGTCGGTGAACACGCCGATCGGCTTGTCGTCGGCGTCGACCACGGCGGTCATGCCCATGCCCTTCTGCGTGATTTCCAACAGCGCGTCGGTCAGCTTGACGTCGGCGGTGACTTTCGGCACGGCGTCGCCGCTGCGCATGACGTCGCGCACGTGGGTCAGCAAGCGGCGGCCCAGCGCGCCGCCCGGATGGGAGCGGGCAAAGTCCTCTTCCTTGAAGCCGCGCAGGTCCAGCAGCGCGACCGCGATGGCGTCGCCCAGCGCCAGCGTGACGGTGGTCGAGGTGGTCGGCGCCAGGTTCATCGGGCAGGCCTCCTTGTCCACGGCCACGTTCAGGTGGACGTCGGCGATCCCGGCCAGGCTGGAGCCGGGCTTGCCGGTCATGGCGATGACCTTGCTGCCCATGCGCTTGACCACCGGCAGGATGGTCATCAGCTCGGCGCTTTCGCCGGAGTAGGAAATGGCGATGAAGGCATCGTCGGCGGTCACCATGCCGAGGTCGCCGTGGGCCGCTTCGGCCGGGTGCACGAACAGCGCCGGGGTGCCGGTCGAGGCCAGGGTGGCGGCGATCTTGCGGCCGATATGGCCGGACTTGCCGATGCCGGACACGACCACGCGGCCCTTGCAGTTCAGCAGCAATTCGATGGCCTGCACCACGCTGTCGTCGGTGGCCAAGCGGGCGTTCAGGGCGGCGATCGCCTCCGCTTCATTCCGCAGGGTGTCGCGGGCCAGCCGCAACGCATGCGCGGCCATATTTGCGTCAAAAGCTTTCAGCATTGTTTTTTCATGGGTTACACTCATGCCCAAGTATAGCCGAATTGAGAAAGCAAAAAACTTGCCAGTCACAACATAACGCCCCCGCCGGCCCACAAACAACGAAATTATATTTACTGGCTATGTTGATATGACGTTTTCACCCTTGGAATTAACATTGTTGTTATTGGGGAGCGCGGTGCTCGGCGTCGTCGCTTTCCGCATGATGCATTTGCCGCCCATGCTGGGCTACCTGGCGGTCGGCATCCTGATCGGTCCCCACGCGCTGGGCCTGGCCGAGTCGAGCGAAGCTTTCCACTCGCTGGCCGAATTCGGCGTGGTGTTCCTGATGTTCTCCATCGGGCTGGAGTTCTCCCTGCCCAAATTGATGGCCATGCGCCGCATCGTATTCGGACTGGGCATGGCGCAGGTGGTGCTGACCATCGTCGCCACCATGCTGTTCGGCTGGGCCATCGCCACGCAACTGCCTTCGAGCATCCATATCGGCTGGCAAGCCTCGTTCGCGCTGGGCGGCGCGCTGGCCATGTCGTCGACCGCCATCGTGTCGAAAATGCTGACCGAGCGGCTGGAGCTGGAGAGTGTGCACGGCCGCAAGATCATCGGCATCCTGCTGTTCCAGGACCTGGCCGTGGTGCCGCTGCTGATCCTGATTCCCTCGCTGGGCCAGCGGCCGGACGCGCTGGTCGAGACCCTGGCCTGGGCCGGCGTCAAGGCCGTGATCGTGCTGGCGCTGCTGCTGTTCTTCGGCCAGAAGCTGGTGCGCGGCTGGTTCACCATCGTGGTCAAGCGGCGCTCGCAGGAGCTGTTCATGCTCAACCTGCTGTTGATCACCCTGGGCGCGGCCTGGATCACCGAGCGCGCCGGCCTGTCGCTCGCGCTGGGCGCCTTCGTGGCCGGCATGCTGATATCCGAAACCGAATACAAGCACCAGGTGGAAGAGGACATCAAGCCCTTCCGCGACGTGCTGCTGGGACTGTTCTTCATCACCATCGGCATGCTGCTCAATGTGCAGATGGTGCTGGCCCACTGGTGGCTGGTGCTGGTGTTGCTGGCCGGGCCGGTGCTGCTGAAGTTCGCGCTGATCGCCGGCCTGGCCAAGCTGTTCGGCGCCACCGACGGCGTGTCGATGCGCACCGGCCTGGCGCTGGCGCAGGCGGGCGAGTTCGGCTTCGTGCTGCTGAACCTGGCGGGCGGCAGCCACCTGATGGACCCGTTCATCATCCAGGTGGTGCTGGCGTCGATGGTGCTGTCGATGCTGGTGGCGCCGTTCATCATCTCCAAGTCGGACCAGATCGTCATGAAGGTGTCGAGCAACGAGTGGATGATGCAGTCGCTGGCGCTGACCAAGATCGCCAGCCGCACCATGTCGACCAACAAGCACGTGATCGTGTGCGGCTTCGGCCGCAGCGGCCAGAGCCTGGCGACCCTGCTGGGCGAAGAGCATATCGACTACCACGCGCTGGACCTGGACCCGGAGCGGGTGCAGGAGGCGCAGAGCGCCGGCCGCCACGTGTCCTACGGCGACGCGGCGCGGCGCGAGAGCCTGGTGGCGGCCGGCATCTACCGCGCCAGCGCGGTGGTGATCACCTACGCCAGCACGGCGTCGGCGCTGAAGGTGCTGCACCTGGTGCACGAGCTGGCGCCGGCCTTGCCGGTGATCGTGCGCGCCCACGACGACACCGACCTCGACCGGTTGAAAGCGGCCGGCGCGGCGGAAGTGGTGCCGGAGCTGATGGAGGGCAGCCTGATGCTGGCCTCGCACGCGCTGGTGATGCTGGGCGTGCCCTTGCGGCGGGTGGTGCACCGGGTGCAGACGGCGCGCGAGGAACGCTACGCCTCGCTGCGCGGCTACTTCCACGGCGCCAGCGACGCCGGCGAGGAGGCCGACCTGGAGCGGCTGCATTCGGTCACGCTGAGCGGCAGCGCGGTCAGCGTGGGCAAGTCCTTGGGCGAGATCGACGTGGCCGGTGCGGGCGCCGTCGTGAGCAGCATCCGGCGCGGCAAGGGCCGGCTGGAGGTGACGCCCGAGCTGGTGCTGGAAGCGGGCGATGTGGTGGTGCTGCGCGGCGCCGCCGACGCCGTCAACCGCGCCGAGCAGCGCCTGTTGCGCTAACCCACGGGGGTCAAGTCTGACATTCGGACACGAGCTCTGCCGTAGGCGGCGCCTACGGCAGAGGCCGTGTCCGAATGTCAGACTTGACCCCCGCCTTGCTTACTTGAGCAGGTTGGCCAGCGCCACGTACTGCGCCAGGCCCACGGTTTCCGGACGCAGGGTCGGGTCGATGCCCGCTTCGACGATCTGCGCTTCGGTGAACATGCCGGCCAGGCAGTTGCGGATCACCTTGCGGCGCTGCGAGAACGCCTTCAACACCACCGCCTCCAAGGTCGGGCCGTCGCACGCCAGCGGCTGCGCCACCGGTATCATGCGCACGATGGCCGACTCCACCTTCGGCGGCGGATCGAAGGCCTCCGGCGGCACCACGAACAGCAGCGTCATGTCGTAGCGCCACTGCAGCATCACCGACAGCCGGCCGTAGGTCTTGCTGCCCGGCGCGGCCACCATGCGCTCCACCACTTCCTTTTGCAGCATGAAATGCTGGTCCTGCACCTGCGGCGCGAACGTCGCCAGGTGGAACAGCAGCGGGCTGGAAATGTTGTACGGCAGGTTGCCGACGATGCGCAACTTCTGCCCGGCCGGCACCGGAATGCTGCCATAGTCGAACTTGAGCGCGTCGCCGGCGTGGATGGTCAGCTTGGCCGGGTTGTAGGTCTTTTCCAGCCGCGCCACCAGGTCGCGGTCGAGCTCGACCACGTGCATCTGCTTCAGGGTGCGCATCAGCTGCTCGGTCATCGCGCCCAGCCCGGGCCCGATCTCGACCATCGCGTCGTCCGGCGCCGGGGCGATCGCCTCGGTGATGCTGGACAGGACGTATTTATCATGTAAAAAATTTTGGCCGAAGCGTTTGCGGGCGACGTGTTTCATGGTTGTTCTTGTTTGAGAGGTGAGGAGGAGGCGGCCTGGCTGTTGACCATGGCCAGCGCGGTGTCGAGCGCGGCGTCCATGCTGCCGCAGTCGGCCAGGCCCAGGCCGCGCGCCGCCAGGTCGAGCGCGGTGCCGTGGTCGACCGAGGTGCGGATCAGCGGCAGGCCCAGCGTGATGTTGACGCCCTGGCCGAAGGTGGCGTATTTGAGCACCGGCAAGCCCTGGTCGTGGTACATGGCCAGCACGCAGTCGGCGTGCTGCAGGTATTTGGGCTGGAACAGCGTGTCGGCCGGATACGGGCCGGTAGCGGCGATGCCGCGCGCCTGCGCCGCCGCGATGGCCGGCGCGACGACGTCGATCTCTTCGCGCCCCAGGTAGCCGCCCTCGCCCGCGTGCGGGTTCAGGCCGCACACCAGGATGCGCGGGGCGGCGATGCCGAACTTGGCTTTCAAGTCATGGTCGAGGATGTCGAGCACGCGCGCCAGGCCGTCCCGCGTCAGCGCGGCGGCCACGTCCTTCAACGGCAAATGGGTGGTGGCCAGCGCGACCCGCAGCGGCGGCGGCAGCGGCCGCCCGGCCGGCGCCGGCGGCTGGCCGGCGAGCATCATCACCACCTGCGCGGCGCCGCTCTGGTCGGCGAAGTATTCGGTGTGGCCGGAGAACGGCACGCCGGCGTCATTGATGGTGCTCTTTTGCAGCGGCGCGGTGACCACCGCCTGGAACCAGCCGGCCCGCACGCCTTCGATGGCGGCGTCCAGCGTGGCCAGCACGCTGCGGCCGTTTTCCTTGTCCAGCTTGCCCGGCACGACGTGCGCGGCCAGCGGCACGTCGATCACGCTGATGCGGCCCGGACCGAACTGCGGCAGGCCGCCGTTGCGCACCGCCTGCAGCGACAGCGCCGACAAATGAATCTCGGGATCGATCTGGCCGGCCGTCATGGCCAGGAAGGCGGCGTCGCCCAGCAGCACGCAATTGACGTCGTGGCGGCGCGCCCAGGCGGCGCGGATGGAAATCTCCGGGCCGATGCCGGCCGGCTCGCCGACGGTGACGGCGATCGCGGGGCGCAGCGCGCTGCGCCCGGTTTGCAAAGTGGCGCTCACGCGTGCTCCCCTGGTTGCTTGCGGTTGAACTTACTTGGCGGCGGCGCCGTCTTCGGTGCGGTACTCGACGTAGGCGCGGTCGCGCACTTCGCGCTGCCAGCTCTCCGCCGCTTCCTCGACCTTGCGCTCGCGGATGGCTTGGCGCGCGGTGTTGCGCTCGCGCTCCTTCGAGACGTCGTCGCTCTTGCGCTCCAACACTTCGATCAGGTGGATGCCGAAGCTGGTCTCCACCGGCTGGCTCACTTCGCCGATCTTCAGGTTGTTCATCGCCGTCTCGAACTCGGGCACGATGTCGCCCGGGTACAGCCAGCCCAGGTCGCCGCCCTTGGCGGCCGAGCCGTCGTTCGACACCAGCCGCGCCAGGTCCTCGAACTTGGCGGCGTGGTTGTCCAGGCGTTCCTTCAGTTCGGCCAGCTTGCGCTTGGCGTCGGCCGCGCTCATGGTCGGCGTCACCTTGATCAGGATGTGGCGCACGTGCGACTGCTGCACCGCGGCCACGGCTTGCGCCTCGGCCAGGCTGCGGCGGTCGACCGCCTTGAGGATGTGGAACGCGCCCACGCTCTTGATGATGGGCGTGACCTGGCCCGGTTTGAGCTTGGTCAGCGCCTCGGCGAACACCGGCGGCAGGCGCTCGGGCTGGCGCCAGCCGACCACGCCGCCCTGCAGGGCGTCGCTGGCGTCGGAATAGGTGGCGGCCATCTTGGCGAAGTCGGCGCCGGTGCGCAACTGGCGCATCACTTCCTCGGCGCGCGCGCGGCGCTGGGCGATCACCTCGGCGGTGGCGTTGTCGGGGATGCGCACCATGATCTGCGAGATGTTGATCTCGAACTGCTCGGCGGCGGCGGCCTTCTCGGCGGCCAGGAAGCTGTCGACCTCGGCGTCCGAGATCTGGATCTTGGCGTCCACCTCGTGCTCGCGCAGGCGCTGCATGATGATTTCCTCGCGGATATCCTCGCGGAAGGCGGCGTACGGCGTGCCATCCTTTTCCATCTGGTTGCGCAAGTCCTGCACGCTCAGCTTCTGCGCCTCGGCGATGCGGCCGATGGCGCGGTCGAGCTGCTGGTCGTCGACCCGCACGCCCATTTCCTTGGCCATCTGCAGCTGGGCGCGTTCGACGATCATGCGCTCGAGCAGCTGGCGGCGCAGGTCGGCCGGGTCCGGCATCTGCGCGTTCTGCGCCTTCATGCGGGCGGTCACGCTCTTGATGCGGTTGGCCAGCTCGTGCTGGGTGATGACGTCGTCGTTGACCACCACCACGATCGAGTCGATCGCCACATTGCCCGACTCGCCCGGCGGCAGGAAGCCCTTGCCGTCGGCCTTGGCGCTGGCGGCGGCGGCCGGCGTGGTGTTGAGCGCCGGCGCGGCGGCCGGGGCGGCGCTGGCCACCGGGGCGACGGCCGGGGCCGGCTTCTTCGAGAACAGGCTGCAACCGCCCAGGGCGGCCGTGCACAACAGGACTGCGAGGATTTTCATTTCGAACTTCATCTTAAGAACGCTCATGAGTCAGGTGTAAAAGGATCAAAAAGCGCCCGCCGCCTGGAAACAGCGGCGGACGCCGGGGTGGCTGGCCTTAGCGGCCGTAGCCTTCGTTCAAACGCTGATAACCGGGAATGCTGTTCTTCATCGCCTCGAGCGGGTTGCCCACGCCCAGGTGCGACAGGCCGTTCAACTCCAGCTGGAAGAAGATCGGCGTCGACGCCTTGGTCGAGGTGGTCACGAAGCGCTGCGCGCCCATGCGGAACACCCAGCAGTCGCCGTTGTATTCCAGCCCGACCAGGCTCTCGAGGATCTTCTTGTCCTGCATCGAGTAGCTGACCCGGCCCACGCCGTACCAGCGCTGGAAGATCGGCCACTGGCTCGACAGCTCGACGTTCTTGAAGTTGCCGCGCAGGTAGCGGTAGCCGGCGTTGAGCACCTTCTTCTGGCCCGGCGTCCACTGCACCGTGTAGCTGCCCGACACCACCCGGCTCTCGCTGGGGCTGTACTGCACGGCGCTGTCGAAGCCCCAGGTGTCGGAAATGCGGCCGGTGGCGGCGAGCAGCATGTCCGAGCGCGAATCGACCACCGGGGTGGTCGAGGCCAGCTGCACGCGCTGGTCGCGGAAGTAGAAGCGCTGGCCGAACGCCAGGCGCAGCGTCTCGGCGCCGGCCGAGTCGAGGAAGCGCGACACCAGCGCCGCCGTCAGCTGGTTGGCGTCGCCGATGCGGTCCGAGCCGACGAAGCGGTTTTCGCTGAAGATCTGGCTGAAGTTGAAGGTCGCGGCGTCGGTGTCGAAGGTCGGGAACTTGCTCTGGTCGCGGTACGGCGTGTTGACGTAGAACAGCCGCGGCTCCAGCGTCTGCGTCATGTCGCGCGCGCCGAGCTTGATGTCGCGCTCGAACACCAGGCCGGAGTCGAGCGAGAACGTCGGCACCACGCGCGACAGGTTTTCCGAGCCCTGCGTGCCGAAGGAGTCGAGCTGGTAGCTGGCCAGGTTGAGCATGACCTTGGGCGTGACGAAGTAGCTGGGGCCGACGATCGGGTAGCTGACCTGCGGGATCGCCACCAGGCGGGTGCCGTTGATCAGGGTCGGGTGGTAGAAGCGGGTCAGCTCGCTGTCGACGGCCCAGTCGAAGCCGCCGGCCACGTCGTACTGGGCGGCGTGCAGGTTGATCGCCGGCAGCCGATCGTAGGGGCGCGACACGAACAGCGACGGATCGACCGTCGATTCCGGGTCTTGCAGCACCTGGTATTTCTGCACCCGCGCGGTCAGGGCCCAGAACTCGCCATGGTAGTCGGTGCGCAGCTCGCGCAGCAGCTGGCGCTCGGTCGAGCTCGACACGGTCTTGGAGAAATCATTCGGATAATTGTTGTCCGAGGCGGCGCGCAAGCTCCAGCCGTAGGACCAGTCCTTCGACAGGTCCTGGGCGTGGCTCGAGCGGATGCTCCAGCGGTCGGTCGAGCCGCCCGGCGTGGCCGGCAGGTACTGCTTGTCGTGCGGCAGGTACTCGACATAGGTCTCGCCCTGGTACAGGCCGCCGCTGGTTTCGCCCAGGTAGCGGCCGTTGGCGCCCAGCTGGAAGCCGCGGCGCGGGATGATCTTCGGGTACACCGTCAAGTCGCGGTTGGGCGCGATGTTGAAATAATACGGCACGGTCAGCTCGGCGGCGCCCTTGGAGCCGAAGCCCGGCATCGGCGACAGCCAGCCCGAGCGGCGCGCGCCCGACAGCGAGAACGACATCGCCGGCGTGCCCAGGATCGGCACGTCCTTGAAGTAGACGATGGTCTTGCCGGCGGTGCCGACGTCGCGGCCCGAGTCCAGGTTCAGGGTGTTCGAACGCAGATACCAGTCCGGGTTCGGCCCCTGGCAGGTGCTGTAGGTGCCGTTGACCACCACCGCCTCGTCTTCATTGATGAAGTTGATGCGCTCGGCCTTGCCCTGGGCGTGGTTGGCCTCCAGCTGGTAGGTGGGGTTGAGCATATAGCCCTTGCCGCTGTCCATGTTCAGCTTGAGCTCGTCGCCGGTGAAATAGTCGCCGAAGCGCCAGATCTTGACATGGCCCTGGGCCTCGACCTCGTCCTCGACCTGGCGGTAGCAGGCGGTATCGGCCTTGACGCGGGTCTTGTCCTTGACCAGCTCGGCGTCCCGCTCAAGCGTGATTTCCCGCTCCGGGCGGCCGCTGATGTCCTCGGCCTGGATGGTGGTCACCGCGTTCTTGTCCTCCACGCGGGGCGCGCGCGCCTTCGGCGGCACGCTCTGGGCGTAGCTGGGCACCGCCGTGGCGGTGACGAGGGCAGTCAGGGCGTAAGCCCAGCGTTGCGAGGAGGTGGGGGGGGCCGGTAGCCAGCGCATGCGACTCATGAAAAGAAGGGAGGAAACACCATAGCAGGCGATTTTTTGATTTGAATCCCTTATTATATGGGAATCTTCACCCAACACCGGTTTCCAGGGCTCGCTTAATGTCTTTATTACAGAATTTAACTTCCGATACATCTTCCGGCGCCGTGCCCGACCTGCGCCTGCAGCAGCTGACCGCCTGGCTGGCCACCTTGAACGTGGTCGACGTCGCCAGCGCGCGTCCGGCCTCGGCCGACGCCAGCTTCCGCCGCTATTTCCGCGTCGATGTCTTGCCCGATCAACAAGGAGCGCTGGGCGCCACCCTGGTGGTGATGGACGCGCCGCCCGAGCGCGAGAATGTGCTGGCCTTCGTCAAGCTTGACGAAATGCTCACGCACGCGGGCGTCACGGTGCCGCGCATCGTCGCCACCGACTACGAGCGCGGCTTCCTGTTGATGTCCGACCTGGGCGTGACCACCTACCTGCAGGTGCTGGACCACGACAACGCCTCGACCATGTACGCCGAGGCGCTCGAGGCGCTGGTCAAGTTCCAGCTCACCAGCGAGCCCGGCGTGCTGCCCGAGTACGACCGCGCCTTCATGCTGCGCGAAATGATGCTGTTCCCCGAGTGGTACATCGGCCAGCACCTGAAGGCCACCCTGAGCGACCAGCAGGCGGCCGAGCTGCAGGCGGTGTTCGACGCCATCCTGGCCAACGTCACCGCCCAGCAGCGGGTGTATGTGCACCGCGACTTCCACTCGCGCAACCTGATGTGGATGGACGCCGGCAATCCGGGCGTGCTGGACTTCCAGGACGCGCTGTACGGCCCGATGACCTACGACCTGGCCTCGCTGCTGCGCGACGCCTACGTGCAGTGGGACGAGGAACTGGTGCTGGACTGGGCGATCCGCTACTGGCAGCACGCCAAGTCGCTCGGCCTGCCGGTCAGCCAGGACATCGACGCCTTCTACCAGGACTTCGAATACGCCGGCCTGCAGCGCCACCTGAAGATCCTCGGCCTGTTCTGCCGCCTGAACTACCGCGACGGCAAGGCCCAGTACCTGCACGACCTGCCGACCGTGATGGACTACGTGCGCAAGACCGCCAACCGCTACAAGGAGCTGCGGCCGCTGGTGCGTCTGCTCGACCAGCTGGAAGACAAGCAGCCGCAAGTCGGCTACACCTTCTGAGGCGGCGCGCATGAAAGCCATGATCTTCGCCGCCGGACGCGGCGAGCGGATGCGCCCGCTGACCGACACCACGCCCAAGCCGCTGCTCAAGGTGCGCGGCCGGCCGCTGATCGTCTGGCACATCCTCAACCTGGTGCGGGCCGGCATCACCGAGATCGTCATCAACACCGCCCACCTGGGCGCGCAGATCGAGGCGGCGCTGGGCGACGGCAGCCAGTTCGGCGCCCGGCTGCTGTACTCGCACGAGGCCACCGCGCTGGAGACCGCCGGCGGCATCGCCACCGCGCGCCACCTGCTGGGCGAGGAGCCCTTCGTGGCGGTGTCGGGCGACATCTACATGCCCTACTTCGACTTCGCCCAGGTCAAGGACGTGTTGCATGACAAGGACATGTGGGGCCATCCCTACCCGGCCGACCAGCGCGACATCTGCTGGCTCTACCTGGTGCCCAATCCGGACTTCCATCCGGAGGGCGACTTCGGCCTGACGATGTACACGCTGATCAACGAAGGCTCGCCGAAATGGACCTTCGGCAACGTCGGCGTCTACCGCCCTGAAATGTTCGACGGCATCGCGCCCGGCGAATACGCCAAGCTGGGACCGCTGATCCGCGCCTACGCCGACAAAAAACAGGTCGGCGCCGAAGTCTACGAAGGCGAGTGGCACAACCTGGGCACGGTGCAGCAGCTCGAGCAGCTCAACGCGCCGCTGTCCACGCGCGTGCCGGCCGCCAAGGGCGTGCAGTGATGCACAGCTACGCCGCCCGCCGCGCGCGCCTGCTGGCGCACATGCCTCCCGGCGCAGTGGCGGTGCTGCCGACCGCGCCCGAAGTCACGCGCAACAGCGACAGCGAATACCTGTACCGCCACGACAGCTACTTCTACTACCTGACCGGCTTCGCCGAGCCCGAGAGCGTGCTGGTGCTGGTGGCCGCGCGCGGCAGCGAGCCGGCGTGCTCCATCCTGTTCTGCCGGCAGAAGAACCTCGAACGCGAAATCTGGGATGGCTTCCGCCACGGCCCGGAAGGCGCGCGCGCGGCCTTCGGCTTCGACGCCGCCCACGCCATCGAAGACCTCGACGGCGAAATCAGCAAGCTGCTGGCCGACGCGCCGGCGCTGTACTACGCGCTCGGCAGCGCCGTCGATGCGCAGGTCAAGCTGTGGCTGGCCAACGTGCGGCGCATGGCGCGCACCGGCGTCACCCCGCCGGCCAGCGCGGTCGACCTGCTGCCGCTGCTCGACGAAATGCGCCTGTTCAAGGATGCCGACGAACAGGCCACCATGCTGCGCGCCGCCACCATCTCGTCGCAGGCGCACGCGCGGGCGATGCGCGCGTCGCGGCCCGGCATGTACGAATACGAAATCGAAGCGGAGCTGCTGTACGAGTTCCGCCGCAACGGCGCGCAGGCGCCGGCCTACAACTCCATCGTCGCGGCGGGCGCCAACGCCTGCGTGCTGCACTACAGCGCCAACAACGCCCAGAGCCGCGACGGCGACCTGATACTGATCGACGCCGGCTGCGAGCTCGATGGCTACGCCTCCGACATCACCCGCACCTATCCGGTCAACGGCCGTTTCAGCGCGCCGCAAAAGCGCCTGTATGAACTGGTGCTGGCGGCGCAATCGGCGGCATTGCAAGCGATCATCCCCGGCCTGCCGTATGCCGGCGTGCACGAGGCGGCGGTGCAGGTGCTGGCGCAGGGCATGCTGGACCTGGGTCTGCTGAACCAGGATGCGCACGGCGGCATCGCCGACATCGTCGCCAACAAGAGCTATCTGCAGTTCTACATGCACGGCACCGGCCACTGGCTGGGCATGGACGTGCACGACGTCGGCCAGTACCGCGACACGGCGGCCGAAGGCAAGCCATCGCGCCCGCTGCGGGCGGACATGGTGCTGACGGTGGAGCCGGGCATCTACGTGCGCCCGGCCGAAGGCGTGCCGGAGGAATACTGGAACATCGGCATCCGCATCGAGGACGATGTGCTGGTCACGCCAAACGGCCACACTATGCTGAGCGCCGCCGCGCCGAAGACGGTCGCGGAGATCGAACAACTGATGCAACAGCAATGACAGATACAACTTTTGATGTCGCCATCTGCGGCGCGGGACCGGCCGGCATGGCGCTCGCCGCGCTGCTGGCCAAACGCGGCACGCCGGCGCAGCGCATCGCGCTGATCGACACCAAGACGCTGGAGCAAGCTAGCAAGGACCCGCGCTCGATCGCGCTGTCGTGGGGCAGCCGGCAGATACTGGAAGAAATCGGCGCATGGCCGGTGGCCGCCACCGCGATCCACCAGATCCACGTGTCGCGCCGCGGCCAGTTCGGCCGCAGCCTGATCGACCGCGACGAGCACCAACTTCCGGCGCTCGGCTACGTCCTGCGCTACGGCGATCTGGTGACGGCGCTGGGCGCGGTCTGCGCGCGCGCCGGCATCGCCACGCTGCGCCCGGCCCGCGTTGAAGCCATCGACGAAGGCGCCGACGCCGTCGCGCTGACGATCGCCGGCGCGGCCTCCGCCACGGCCGCCATCGTGGTGCAGGCCGAAGGCGGCTTGTTCAGCGACCAGGAAAGCAAGGCCCGGCACCGCGACTACCAGCAAACCGCGATCATCGCGCAGGTACGCAGCAGCCGCCCGATCGCGCACCGCGCCTACGAACGCTTTACCGAACAAGGCCCGCTGGCACTGCTGCCGCAAGGCGAGGACTATTCGCTGGTCTGGTGCGTGCGCCCCGATACTGCGGCGCGCCTGCAAGCCCTGGACGACGCGGCCTTCCTGGCCGAACTGGGCGCCGCGTTTGGAGAGCGGGTCGGCAGCTTCACGCACGCCTCGCCGCGGCTGGCCTTCCCATTGGGCTTGAACGCCGATCCGCGCAGCAGCGCGCGCACGGTCGCCATCGGCAACGCCGCGCAGACGCTGCACCCGGTGGCGGGACAAGGCCTGAACCTCGGCCTGCGCGACGTCGCCGTACTGGCGCGCCTGCTGGCGCAAGGCGCGAATCCGGCGATGCTGGCGCAATTCACCGAACTGCGCCGCCGGGACCGCGACACCACCGTGCGCCTGACCGACACCATGGCCCGCATCTTCGCCAACGACTCGCCGGCGCAGGCGCTGCTGGGCCTGTCGCTGGCCGCCATCGACATGGTCGCCCCCGCGCGCGGCGTGCTGGCCGAGCTGATGATGTACGGCCGCCGCTGACTTGAGCGAAGTTGACCTGAGAATACACACAGGGGGTGCCCTTTCCATCTCCTTGTGGTAAACCGTCGCTTTCGGCTTCGCTTTTCTTCGCTTTTCTTCACCACTCATCGTTTTTTGAACTTCTCGCGAAGTTTGCGATCTAACGTGAGTAAAAGCGAAGAAAAGAGAGGAGGAAGGCGAATGTTTACCACAATGAGCGTGCAGCTCCCACCCCATACCCTGCTCCGGCTGGTCGAGCAACTACGCCGGGAGGGCGGCGTACAAGACCTTTCGGAGGCGATCAACAAGGCGCTCGAATTCTGGCTTGACGCGAAGACCTCGCTACCGCCCGGTGGCGACCCGGCCAACATGCGCGGCTATCAATGGAAATCGCTGTTTCTGCCGGAAGGCACGGTCCTGCGCTCATGGAGCTACGGTGAGCACAACTACGCTTGCGTTGAAGGAGACAAGATCATGCACAAAGGGCAGTCCGTCTCCCCCAACGAGTTTGCCCGCTCGTTCGCACGCACCGCGCGCAACGCGTGGTTTGACTTGTCGGTGCGCCGTCCTGGCGACAAGCATTACAAGATGGCGAACCTGCTGCGCAAAGAACTGGCGAAGCAGGAAAAAGAGAGTGCGCAGAAGCCGCCGCCGACCGCCGCCGCTCCGCTGCCGATGCCGGTGACCGAACTGACGCCGGCGCCGGTCTCCGCACCAGCACCAGCGGTGGCGTCACCGCCCTCGGCTCCGGCCCGAAACACCGACCGCGAACCGGGCTGGGATCTTCCAGAGCGGCGCAAATTCCGCTACCGCCTGGAAGACGTAGCCTATTAAGTGCGCGTGATCGAAGCGCCGCCATCGACCAGCGAAGCGGTGCCGGTGACGAAGGACGAGTCGTCCGAAGCCAGGTACAGCACCGAGCGCGCCAGCTCCTCCGGCTGCGCCACGCGTTTCAGCGCATGCAGGTTGGTGACGAAGGCAGCCGATTCCGGCGTGTTGTTCATATCGCGATACATCGCCGTATCGACCGCGCCCGGCAGCACCGAATTCACCCGCACGCCTTGCGGGCCGTACTCCGAAGCCAGCGCCTGCGTCAGGCCGATCAGCCCCGCCTTGCTGGCCGCATAAGCCGCCACGCCCGGGAAGGCAAAGCTGTAGCCGACGAAGGTTGAAGTGAAGATCACCGAACCGCCGCCATGCTTGATCATTTCAGGAATTTGATGCTTGGCGCCGAGGAAGGCGCTGGTCAGGTTGGCGGCGATGGTCTCGCTCCAGCCCTGCTCCGAGACGCCGGTGGTGGCGCCCATTTCGCCCAGCGTGCCGGCGTTGTTGTAAGCGATGTCCAGACGGCCAAACGCTTCAACTGCGGCGGTCACCAGTTGCGCATTGAACGCTTCGGAAGTGACATCGCCGGCCAGCGCGATGGCCTGGCCGCCGCCGGCGACGATCTCCGCCACCAGCGACTCCAGCTCGGCCTGACGGCGCGCGGCAACGACAACGCGCGCGCCTTCAGCGGCAAACAGCTTGGCGGTGGCGCGGCCGATGCCCGACGATGCGCCAGTGACGATGGCGACTTTGTTTTGTAAGCGGTTCATGGTGAGACTCCTTGAGGTGGGTTGATGTAGCCATCGTATGCTTCATCAACCCCACCATCAATCGGCCAAATACCAACGGACCATTCACAAATTATGAACCAACCTTACTCCACAGCCTTGACCATATCCTCGATGACCTTCTTCGCATCGCCGAACACCATCATCGTATTGGCCTGGTAGAACAGTTCATTGTCCAGGCCCGCATAGCCGGAAGCCATCGAACGCTTGTTGACGATGATGCTCTTGGCCTTGTACGCCTCCAGGATCGGCATGCCGGCGATCGGCGATTTCGGATCCTTGGCGGCCGGGTTGACCACGTCGTTGGCGCCCAGGATCAGCACCACGTCGGTCTGGCCGAATTCGCCGTTGATGTCTTCCATCTCGAACACCTGGTCGTATGGCACCTCGGCCTCCGCCAGCAGCACGTTCATGTGGCCCGGCATGCGGCCCGCCACCGGGTGGATCGCGTACTTCACGGTCACGCCCTTGTGGGTCAGCTTCTCGACCAGTTCCTTCAGCGAGTGCTGCGCGCGCGCCACGGCCAGGCCGTAGCCCGGCACGATGATCACGCTTTCCGCATTGGCCATGATGAAGGCCGCATCGTCGGCCGAACCGGATTTGACCGGACGCTGCTCCTTCGAACCAGCCGCACCCGCCTCCACCGGCGCGCCGCCGAAGCCGCCCAGGATCACGTTGAAGAACGAACGGTTCATCGCCTTGCACATGATGTAGGACAGGATCGCGCCGCTTGATCCGACCAGCGAACCGGCGATGATCAGCATCGAGTTATTCAGCGAGAAGCCGATGCCCGCCGCCGCCCAACCCGAGTACGAGTTCAGCATCGACACCACCACCGGCATGTCGGCGCCGCCGATCGGGATGATGATCAACACGCCCAGCACGAACGCGATCGCGGTCATGACCAGGAACGGCAGCCAGGCCGGCTCGGTGCCGCCGGCGAAGCAGAACGCCAGACCCAGGCCCACCATGACGATGGCCAGGATCAGGTTCAGCATGTGCTGGCCGGCGAAGCTGACCGGCGCGCCCTGGAACAAGCGGAACTTGTATTTGCCCGACAGCTTGCCGAACGCGATCACCGAACCGGAGAACGTGATCGCGCCCACAAAGGTACCGATGAACAGCTCGATGCGGTTACCGAACGGCAGCGCCTCGCCGACGGCGGCGATGCCGAAGGCGTGCGGCTCCGACACCGCGGCCACCGCGATACACACGGCGGCCAAACCGATCAGCGAGTGCATCGCCGCCACCAGTTCCGGCATCTTGGTCATCTCGACCTTCTTGGCCAGCACCGCGCCGATGCCGCCGCCGACGATCACGCCCAGCGCCACCAGGCCCAGGCCCATGCCGCCCGAGGCGCCCGCCACCGCTGCCGCCGTGGCTTCCGCCTTCAGCTTCAGGATCAGCGCGATGGTGGTCACGGCGGCAATCGCCATGCCCGACATGCCGAACGCATTACCGGTACGCGCCGTCGATGGCGACGACAAGCCCTTCAACGCCTGGATAAAGCACACCGACGCGATCAGGTACATCATCGTCACCAGGTTCATGGAGATGAAATTCATGCGTGCTCCTCCTTGATGGCCGCCGCGACAGGCTTCGCCTTGGGCTCTTTTTTCTTGAACATCTCCAGCATGCGCTGCGTGACCAAAAAGCCGCCGAACACATTGACGGCGGCCAGCGCCACCGCGACGGTGCCGGCGACCTGGCCGATCAGGCCCTCGGTCAGCGAGGCCGCCAGCATGGCGCCGACGATGATGATCGCCGAGACGGCGTTGGTGACCGCCATCAGCGGCGTATGCAGCGCCGGCGTCACGGTCCAGACCACGTGGTAGCCGACATAGATCGCTAGCACGAAGATGATCAGATTGATGATGGTGTGGCTCACTTCCATGATTGATTCCCCTATTATTTTCTAAGCAGCTCGCCGCCGGTGCACAGCAGCGTGGCCTTGATGATTTCATCTTCGCGGTCGATCACCAACTTGTCTTCCTTGTCGATGATCAGCTTGAGGAAGTCCAGCACGTTGCGCGCGTACAGCGCCGACGCATCGGCCGCCACCAGCGTCGCCAGGTCCGGCTCGCCGACGATGTGCACGCCGTGCTTGACCACGGTTTTATTGAGCTCCGACAGCGGGCAGTTGCCGCCCTGCGACACCGCCAGGTCGACGATCACCGAACCCGGTTTCATCGCCTTCACGGTTTCCTCGGAAATCAGCACCGGCGCCGCGCGGCCCGGAATCAGCGCGGTGGTGATGATGATGTCGGCCAGCTTGGCGCGTTCATGCACCAGCTCCGCCTGACGGCGCATCCAGTCGGCCGGCATCGAGCGCGCATAGCCGCCCACACCCTTGGCGATTTCCTTCTCCTCGTCGGTCAGGAACGGCACGTCGATGAACTTCGCGCCCAGCGACTCGACCTGCTCCTTGACCGGCGGCCGCACGTCGGACGCCTCGATCACCGCGCCCAGGCGCTTGGCCGTGGCGATCGCCTGCAGACCGGCCACGCCCACGCCCATGATCAGCACCCGCGCCGCCTTGACGGTGCCGGCCGCGGTCATCAGCATCGGCATGAAGCGCTGGTAGGTGTTGGCCGCCACCATCACCGCCTTGTAGCCGGCGATGTTGGCCTGCGACGACAGCACGTCCATCGACTGCGCGCGCGTGATGCGCGGCACCGCCTCCAGCGCGAAGGCCTGCAAGCCGGCCGCCGCCATCGCCGCGTTGTTGTCGGCGTCGAAGGGATTCAACATGCCGATCACCACCGTGCCGGCGGCGAGCAACCCACGCTCCTCCGCATTCGGGGCACGCACTTTCAAAACCACGTCCGCAGCAAAGGCTTCCGCCGCGCTGACTATCTGCGCACCTGCGGCCGCGTAGGCCTCGTCGGTGACCGATGCCGATAGCCCGGCGCCGGCTTGCACGATCACTTGATGCTTGGCTGCGAGTTTCTTGACTGTCTCGGGCGTTGCCGCTACCCGGGTTTCGCCCGGCCGCGTCTCGGCCGGTATGCCTACTCTCATGGTGCCTCCAAAGGATTGATAAACTGACTAGAATCTAACACGGATTGCCGGGACAGCATCGCCCCTCGATGGCCCCAGCATACTTAATAACTAATGATCAATAAATAGCGGTTTTATCACATCATTTATTACTATTTATCATGAATTGCCGCTAAAACACTGAATTTGGCGCAAAACGCCCAGTCAAACACGGATTAACACAACAAACCTTGCGATTTTTCAATACGAACCCATCTTTCGGCGACGGCGGGTTCAAACCAAATGCCCGGAACAGGCTAAAATGTCGGCTCTTTCAAGGATGACTCATGCCGCGTATCTGGAAACCCTCTGTTACTGTTGCCGCCATCGTCGAAAAAGATGGCAAATTCTTGCTGATCGAAGAAGAGACCAGCGATGGCATCCGCATCAACCAGCCGGCCGGTCACCTCGACCCGCACGAATCGCTGGAGCAGGCCGTGATCCGCGAAACGCTGGAGGAAACCGCGCACGACTTCACGCCGACCGCGCTGGTGGGCATGTACATGTCGCGCTACACCTCCAACCGCACCGGCGAGGAAGTGACGTATCTGCGCTTCACCTTCTGCGGCGTGCCGGGCGCCAGGCATGACCGTCCGCTGGACGAAGGCATTTTGCGCACCATGTGGCTGACGCGCGACGAACTGGCCGCCTGCGCCGACCGTCACCGCAGCCCCACCGTGCTGCAATGCGTGGACGAATACCTGGCCGGGCGCCGCGCCCCGCTGGAACTGATACAAACCCACACCTCGGTGTACAAGGAAGCGGTGAGCACCGCGAATGGATAAGGCAGGAAAGTAAGATGAGCAAGAAAAAAGTCGTGATCGGGATGTCCGGCGGGGTCGATTCCTCGGTCGCGGCGTGGATGCTCAAGGAACAAGGCTACGACGTGGTCGGCCTGTTCATGAAGAACTGGGAAGACGACGACGATTCCGAGTACTGCTCCACGCGCCAGGACTGGATCGACGCCGCCAGCGTGGCCGACGTCATCGGCGTCGACATCGAGGCGGTCAACTTCGCCAGCGAATACAAGGACCGCGTGTTCGCCGACTTCCTGCGCGAATACCAGGCCGGCCGCACCCCCAACCCGGACGTGCTGTGCAACGCCGAGATCAAGTTCAAGGCCTTCCTCGATCACGCCATGCACCTGGGCGCCGACCTGATCGCCACCGGCCACTACGCGCGTGTGCGCCAGAACGGCGAGCGCCACGAGCTGCTCAAGGCGGTCGACCACACCAAGGACCAGAGCTACTTCCTGCACCGCCTGAACCAGGCGCAGTTGTCCAAGACCCTGTTCCCGCTGGGCGAGATCCCGAAAACCGAAGTGCGCAAGATCGCCGAGAAGCTGGCCCTGCCCAACGCCGCCAAAAAGGATTCGACCGGCATCTGCTTCATCGGCGAGCGGCCGTTCCGCGAATTCCTCAACCGCTACCTGTCATATAAACCGGGCCCGATGAAGACGCCGGATGGCAAGGTGGTGGGCGAGCACGTGGGCCTGAGCTTCTACACGCTGGGCCAGCGCAAGGGCATCGGCGTCGGCGGCATGAAGGCCTACAAGAACCCGGACGGCAGCAGCGACGCCTGGTACGTGGCGCGCAAGGACGTGACCGAGAACACGCTGTACATCGTCCAGGGCCACGACCATCCATGGCTGCTGTCGGCCACCCTGCGCGCCGACCAGGCCAGCTGGGTCGCCGGCGAGGCGCCGACGGCGGGCGCGCTGTCGGCCAAGACCCGCTACCGCCAGGCCGACGTCGCGTGCGAGCTCGCCCCGGAAGGCGCTTCCGATTTCGCGTTGAAGTTCATGGATGCCCAGTGGGCGGTCACGCCGGGCCAGTCGGCCGTGCTGTACGACGGCGACGTCTGCCTCGGCGGCGGCATCATCGCCAGCTCGACCTTCGCCGCCGGAGACTAGCCGGCGGCGGCCTCGCCGCCCTCGCTGTCGGACGGCGGCGCGTCCGCCCCGCCGGCATCCCTGGCCAGCGCCGCGCGCTGGCGCTTGACCATGGCGATCACGGTATTGCGTATCGTATTGAGCACGGTATCGGCCTTGAACGGCTTGACGATAAAACCGTTCACGCCCATCGCGTGCGCGGCCTGGATGGTGGCGGCGTCGAATTCGCTCGAGACCATGAAGATCAGCGCCTTCGGCCAGCCGGTCTTGATCTCGCGCACAACGTCCTCGCCGTTCTCGATCTGCTCGCGGGCGATGCAGACGATGTGGGGATTGTGCTTGATCAGCAGCGCCAGGCCGCTGGCGCAGGTGTGGGTCTGGCCCACCACGTCATAGCCGCCATCGAGCAGGACCGTGTTGAGCAGGCCGCGCGCGACGGCGCTGGTGTCGATAATGACCGCTTTTAACATCTTGCAAACCTTGTCTTAGTGGGCGTGCGCTCAGGTCTTATCCCAGGCCAGCATATTCCAGGTCACGCCGACCCGCACGTCCGTTTTTAATTGCACCAATTGTCTCGAAAGATACAGCATTTCGCGTTCTTTTCGTAGAGTTTCGCCCAGCGTATCCTTCAGAATGCCGGCCCCGGCCATGATCCCGTCCAGAGTGCCGTAAGTACGCAACAGTTTGGCCGCCTTCTTGACGCCGACCTTGGACACGCCGGGGATGGAATCGGTGGCGTCGCCCATCAGCGCCAGCAGGTCCGGCAGCTGCGCCGGCGGCACGCCCCATTTCCGCTCGACCCAGGCGTGGTCGTGCCATTCGCCCTTGAAGTGGTCCCACACGCGGGCGCCCTGCGCGATCAGGCCGTGCAAATCCTTGTCGGTGCTGGCCACGGTGGCCTCGCCGCGGCCGTCGGCCAGCCAGCGCAGCACCACGGTGCCGATCACGTCGTCCGCCTCCACCTCCGGCAGCGACACCACATGCAGGCCGACGCCGCGCAGCTTGTCGTAAAAGCCCGGCAGCGCCTCGCGCAGCGCCGACGGCATCGGCGCGCGCGCCTCGCGGTAGCCGGCATACAGGTCGTGGCGCCAGGTGTTGCCGCCGAAGTCGAAGGCCGGCAGCACGTGGGTCGGCTCGTGCTCGTGCAGCAGCTTGCGGAACGAGGACAGCGCGTGGCGCAGCGCGATCTCGGCCTTCTCGGGACCATCGGGTTCGGGGCTGGCTTCGTAGACGCGGCGCACAATATTGAGGCCGTCGATGGCGAGGAGTCTAGCCATGTTCAACATCTTCCGGGCTTGTTCAATCCATCATTTTACCCGACCAGCTTATTTCAACAACTCGTATGGGCCGCCGCGCTCCAGCGCGCGCTGGAAGGCCGGGCGGCTGTGGATGCGTTTGAGGAAGGCCATCAGGTTCGGACGGCGCTCGTCCAGCCCGCCGCGCGCGGCGGCCGCCTCCAGCGGAAAACTCATCTGGATATCGGCCGCGCTGAACTCGGCGCCGGCGAACCACGGCGTCTGGTTCAGCTCCGCCTCCAGATAGTCCAGGTGCTTCTCGATCTGCGGCTGGATGTAGCTGGCCTTGACCTTCTGCGCGATGCCGCGCGCGATCGGCTTGACGAAGAACGGCGCCGGACTGGTCTCGACCCGGTCGAAGATCAGCTTCATCAGCAGCGGCGTCATCGCCGAGCCTTCCGCATAGTGCAGGAAATAGGTCCAGCGGCGGCGCTCCGCCGTGCCGGCCGGCGGCACCAGCCGGCCGTTGCCGTAAGTGTCGACCAGGTACTCGACGATCGCGCCCGACTCCGCCACCACGATGTCGCCGTCGGATATCACCGGCGACTTGCCCAGCGGGTGGATCGCCAGCAGCTCCGGCGGCGCCAGCATGGTCTTCTGGTCGCGCTGGTAGCGCACGATCTGGTACTCCAGCCCCAGCTCCTCGAGCAGCCAGAGCACGCGCTGCGAGCGCGAATTGTTCAGATGGTGGACGACGATCATGGTGGACTTCCCCAAAAAAAAACGGCCGTGCGCCGCGATCCCGCTAGCTTAGCATTGTTGCCCGACTTGCGCCCCGGCCCCGCCAGAGACTGATGGATTCCCACAAGAAACAGCAGTACACTGCCCCCATCAGCCGCCCACCGGAGCACCCATGAACCTGTTTTCCCCGCGTTACCTCGTCTTCAACGCCGCCATCGTCACCCTGGCCGCGTCGCTGGCGCTGGCCGCGCCGTGGTGGATCCCGCTGGCCGCCGCCGCGCTGGTCGTGGTCGGCGTCACCGACCTGCTGCAAACCAAGCGCGCGCTGCGCCGCAACTACCCGATCCTGGCGCACTTCCGCTTCTTCTTCGAATCGATCCGGCCCGAGATCCGCCAGTACTTCCTGGAGGACGACACCGTGGCCGAGCCGTTCTCGCGCAACCAGCGCAGCATCGTCTACCAGCGCGCCAAGATGGACACCGACAAGCGCCCCTTCGGCACCCAGCTCGACGTCTACGCCCCCGGCTACGAATGGATCAACCACTCGATCAGCCCCGCGCCCGAGCAGCACCACGACTTCCGCATCGAGATCGGCAAGCACCCGGACTGCCCGCGCGCGCAACCGTATTCGGCCAGCGTGTTCAACATCTCGGCGATGAGCTTTGGCGCGCTGTCGGCCAACGCCATCCTGGCATTGAACGGCGGCGCCAAGGCCGGCGGTTTCATGCACGACACCGGCGAAGGCAGCATCAGCCCCTACCACCGCCAGCACGGCGGCGACCTGGTGTGGGAAATCGGCTCCGGCTACTTCGGCTGCCGCAACGCCGACGGCACGTTTTCCGAGGAGAACTTCATCGCCAACGCCACCACGCCGCAAGTGAAGATGATCGAGCTGAAGATGTCGCAGGGCGCCAAGCCGGGCCACGGCGGCGTGCTGCCCGGCGCCAAGGTCACCATCGAAATCGCCACCACCCGCGGCGTGCCCATGGGCCAGGACTGCATCTCGCCATCGAAACACTCGGCCTTCAACACGCCGCTGGAGATGCTGGCCTTCATCGACCGCCTGCGCACGCTGTCCGGCGGCAAGCCGACCGGCTTCAAGCTGGCCATCGGCCACCCGTGGGAATTCTTCGGCATCGTCAAGGCCATGCTGGCCACCGGCATCACGCCCGACTTCATCGTGGTCGACGGCGGCGAGGGCGGCACCGGCGCCGCGCCGGTCGAGTTCACCGACCACGTCGGCACGCCGCTGCAGGAGGCGCTGCTGCTGGTGCACAACACGCTGGTGGGCGCCAACCTGCGCGACAAGATCAAGATCGGCGCCTCGGGCAAGATCATCACCGCCTTCGACATCGCCCGCATCCTGGCGCTGGGCGCGGACTGGTGCAACTCGGCGCGCGGCTTCATGTTCGCGCTGGGCTGCATCCAGTCGCAGAGCTGCCACACCGACCGCTGCCCGACCGGCGTCGCCACCCAGGACCGGACCCGCCAGCGCGCGCTGGTGGTGCCGGACAAGACCCGGCGCGTCGCCAACTTCCACGAGAACACCCTGAAGGCGCTGGCCCAGCTGATCGCCGCCGCCGGCCTGACGCACCCGTCGCAACTGAAGGCGCACCACCTGGTGCGGCGCATCTCGACCAACCAGGTCAAGCTGGTGTCGGCGCTGCTGCCCTACCTGGAGCCGGGCGAGCTGCTCGACCCCAGCCAGCTGTCACGCCTGCCGCCGGTGTTCGGCCTGTACTGGCCGATGGCGCAGGCGGAGTCGTTCAATCCGCTTTGATGGAAAAGCGTTGCCGGATCAGCGCTGCACGCGCAGCATGATGACGCGCTTGAGCGGCGCGGAGGTGGGCGCGTCGGACGACGCCGACGGCGTGGTGTCGCAGGAACCGCAGCTGGAGCAGCCATCGCCGCAGCTCGATTTCGTGTTAAACAGTTTAGCCAGTTTATTCTGGTCGTAGCCGCGCCGCGACAGCACGTAGACGATCTGCCTGCGCAAGGCCGCCGGCAGGTACTTGGTGCAGAAATGCGCCAACGCCGCCACCACGATCAACGCCACGATCACTTGCTGCCACATGCTCAGCCTCCGATGAAGAACAGGGAAATACGGTAAGTCAGGAACGACGCCGTGTACGCCAGCGCGAACATATAGCCGGCCATCATCAGCGGATAGCGGATGCTGTTGGTCTCGCGCCGCACCACGCTCAGGGTCGACATGCACTGCGGCGCGAACACGTACCACGCCAGCAGCGACAAGGCGGTCGGCAGAGTCCACGAACTGGCGATGATGGGCGTCAGCGACTGCGCCAGTTCCTCGCCGCTCTGCGACAGCGCATACACCGTGCCCAGCGCCCCCACCGCCACCTCGCGCGCGGCCAGGCCGGGCACCAGCGCGATGCAGATCTGCCAGTTGAAACCGATCGGCGCGAACACATATTCCAGCCCGCGCCCCAGGATGCCGGCCATGCTGTAGTAGATGGCCGGATGCGCCGCCCCTTCAGGCGCGCCGGGGAAGGAGCTCAGGAACCACAGCAGCACCATCAAGGTCAGGATGATGGTACCCACGCGCGACAGGAAGATCTTGCAGCGTTCCCACAGGCCCAGCGCCAGGTTCTGCAGATGCGGCCAGTGATAGGCCGGCAGCTCCAGCATCAGCGGATGCTTGTGGTTAGAGCCCATCGCGCGCTTCATGACATAGGCCACCGCCATCGCCGAGGCGATGCCGGCGAAGTACAGCACAAACAGCACCAGCCCCTGAAGACTCATGAAGCCATACAGCTCGCGATCCGGAATGAAGGCCGCGATGATCAGCGCATACACCGGCAAGCGCGCCGAACACGTCATCAGCGGCGCGATCATGATCGTCACCAGCCGGTCGCGCGGGTTCTGGATGGTGCGCGCCGCCATCACGCCCGGAATCGCGCAGGCAAAACTGGACAGCAGCGGAATGAAGGCGCGTCCCGACAAGCCGACGCCGCCCATCAGCCGGTCCAGCAGGAAGGCCGCGCGCGGCAGGTAGCCGCAGTCCTCCAGGATCAGGATGAAGAAGAACAAAATCAGAATCTGCGGCAGGAACACCAGCACGCTGCCGGCCCCACCCAGGATGCCCTCGACCAGCAGGCTACGCAGCAGGCCATCGGCCATCGCGCCCTTCAGCATGGTCCCGACGCCGTCGACGCCGGCCTTGATCATATCCATCGGCACATTGGCCCAGCTGAACACCGCCTGGAACACCAGGAACATCAGCACCGCCAGGATCACCGGGCCGAGCACCGGATGCAGCACCACGTTGTCGATCTTCTCGGTCAGGTTGCCGGTGTCGTGGGCGTCGCTGCTGACCAGCGCCAGGATGCGGCGCACTTCGCGCTGCGTCTCTTCCACGCCGACCGCGTCGATCGCCGACAGCGGCTGCGGCTTGACCGCGCGCAGCGGCAGCATCGCGTCCAGCGCGCGCAGCAGCGACTTCTCGCCGCCGGCCTGCACCGCCACGGTCTCCACCACCGGCATGCCCAGCTCCTGCGCCAGGCGGTCGGCGTCGATCTCGATGCCGCGTTTCTTGGCCACGTCCACCATGTTCAGCGCCAGGATCATCGGCAGGCCGAGTCGCTTGATCTCCAGCACCAGCCGCAGGTTCAGGCGCAGGTTGGTGGCGTTGACCACGCACACCACCACGTCCGGCGACTGCTCGCCCGCGCGCAGGCCGGCCACCACGTCGCGCGTGATCGCCTCGTCCGGCGTATGGGCCGACAAACTATAGGCGCCCGGCAGGTCCAGCACGCGGAAGCCGTTGCCGGCAGGGGACTGGAACGCGCCTTCCTTGCGCTCGATGGTCACGCCGGCGTAGTTCGCCACCTTCTGGCGCGCGCCGGTCAGGCGGTTGAACAGCGCGGTCTTGCCGCAATTCGGATTGCCCAGCAACGCCACCATCGGTGTCGTCGTCAGGACCGGCGCCACCGGCGCCGCGATATCTGCTGCACCCATGGTTTATTCCGGTTGGATCGAGATCAGCGCCGCTTCGAAGCGGCGCAACGCGAACGTCGAGTTGCCGACCTTGATCGCCAGCGGCTCGCCACCCGGCATGCCGCGCTTGAGCATACGGATTTTTTCGCCCGGCACAAAGCCCAGCTCCATCAGCCGGCGCGCCAGCGTGGCGCCGTCGTCG
The DNA here is from genome assembly GCF_019166075.1 of Duganella violaceipulchra. NCBI lineage: Bacteria > Pseudomonadati > Pseudomonadota > Betaproteobacteria > Burkholderiales > Oxalobacteraceae > Duganella > Duganella violaceipulchra. The sequence continues at coordinate 297,141 of NZ_JAHTGR010000005.1, forward strand.
GCGGGATCGCCGGGGGCGATGTGCACCACGGTGGCGCTGGCGCCGACCGTCAGGGCATCGAGGGTGATCAAGGGAGCTGCTTGCGTCATAGCGAAGTCCGTTCAAATCGCCGCCCGGCCAGTGCCGCTGCGGCTTGCCGGCGAACTGCAAGATCGCGTTCTTGCCGGAAATAAGATACTAGCATTATAAACGGTAATGCGAATTACTTCTATTTGCGCTTGCATCTGGCCCAAAGTTGAGGCAGTATACGATTAATGATAATGATTCGCATTAAGTGAGCAACAGGCAATCATGTCAGTTCATTCTTTTTGTAAAGCCTAGCCAGAAGGTGTATCGATGATTGTATGTGTCTGCAACAACATATCTGATCGTGAAATCCGTCAAGCCGTGGAATTGGGATTGACGTCGATGGAAGAACTGCGCCGCGACCTGGGCGTGTCGACTTGCTGCGGCCAGTGCTTTTCCTGCGCCGAGGAAATCCTGAGCGAGCACTTGGCCGCCACCGCCGAGATCCAGGAAACCGTACTGAAGCGCCCTGTCTTCAGCAACTAAGCTCAGCTACAAAGACCACTCCGATGAACACCATGACCTATGGCCGCACGGCGAACACGCCGGCGGCGGACCAGCGCGGCCTGGCCGCGCAGCTGAAAACGCAATGGCAGACCCGCGGCCGCAAGTTCGCGCCGCTGGCCGCCATCGTCATGCTGCACGTCTTCGGGTTTTATATGTTCCAGTCGGGAATGTTGAGCCACGTCCCGCACGCCATCTTGCCGCAGGTGGTCAACGTCACCTTCATCGCCGCGCCGGAGCCGCTCAAGCCGGCAGCGCCGCCGCCCAAGACCGTGCCGGTGGTGCGCCAGGCGCCGGCCTTCATCCCGCCGGTGCCGCTGGTGAACGTGGTGCAGACCGAGCCGACCATTACTGTTGCGCCGCCGCAACCACGCACCAGCGAGCCGGTCGCCGTCGCCGCGCCGCCCGCGCCACCGGCGCCGGCCCATGTGGCCACGCCGGCCGCGCCGAAAACCGTGTCCGGCGTCGAATACATCCGCGCGCCGCAGGCGGTCTATCCCAACATCTCGCGCCGCATGGGCGAGAGCGGCATCGTCATCCTGCGCGTGCTGATCAGCGAAAAAGGCCAGGCCGAGCAAGTGGTGATCCACAAATCGTCAGGCTCCAGCAACCTCGACGAAGCCGGCCGCCAGGCCGTGCTGCGCGCCCTGTACAAGCCCAACATGGAAGACGGCAAGCCCGTCCCCGTGTACGCGCTGGTGCCGATCAACTTCCAGCTGGGCTGATCCTTCAAACGTCCAGCCTGCCCTCGACCGTGTCGACCAGGGCCTTGCCGATCACGGCGCCGATCAGCATCCTGACGCTGGCCACCGCCCTGCCGTGTTTGGTATCCCAATAGTAGCCATAGGTCGGCGCGAACTTGATCAGCGTCACGCGCGGATCGTCCTCGCCGCCGGCGAACCAGGTCTTCATCGTAAAACTCCACAACTCCTTCAGCTTGACCGGGTCGCGCAGCACCGTGGCGATGCCTTCAAGGTGCATGAACTCCGCCCGGCCCGAGGCCTGGAAGTACAGCGTGGCCGAGGGCTCGGCCGCCAGTTCCAGGTTCTTCAGGCTGTCGCTGGCGCTGACGAACCACAGATTGCCCTGTGCATCGACCTGCAAGGCGGTCATCGGCCGCGCGTCGCCGGGGCCGCCGGCCACGTCGCTGGTGCAGAAGAAGCAGCCCGGCGTGCCATCGACAAAGTCATGGATTTTCTTGACGGCGTCCTCGCCGATCAAGTCCTGGTGATGGTTTTCATTGTTCGTGTCCATGGCGGTGCGCTCCGGTAGGGTAAAGCATCGATACTACCCCTGCCGGTGTCAGCCCTCCGTGGGTTGCATCACACATCGGCCCACATGCGCAGCAGGTTGTGATAATGGCCGGTCAGGTCCACCGTGATCTCGTTGTCGCCGTGCGCGGCGCGCAGCTTCTGGATGTTCTGGTCCAGCTCGAACAACATGCCGCGCCGGGCATCGTCGCGCACCATGCTCTGGGACCACATGAACGAGCTGACCCGCTCGCCGCGCGTGACCGGCGCCACCCGGTGCACGCTGCTCGACGGATAAACGATCAAGTCCCCCGCCGCCAGCTTGACCTCGTGCGTGCCGTAGGCGTCGCTGACGATCAGCTCGCCGCCGTCGTACTCCTCCGGTTCGCTCAGGAACAGGGTCGACGAGACGTCGGCCCGCATCGCATTGGCCGTGCCGGGCCGCATGCGGATGGCGCCATCGACATGCATGCCGTAATGCTCGCCGCTGGCGTAGCTGTTGAAGTAGGGCGGCAATATGCGCAGCGGCAGCACCGCCGCGAAGAACAGCGGATTGGCTGCCAGCGCCTGCGTGATGAAGCCGCCCAGTTCCTGCGCCAGCGGCGACAGCTCCGGCAGCTGGCGGTTGCGCTTGACCTGCGCGCTCTGCGGTCCGGCCGTGCCGCGGCCGTCGATCCAGTCGGCCTGCGCCAGGCGCTGGCGGAACTCCTGCACCTGCGGCTTGCTCAGCACGGCGGGGATATGCAGCATCATGGAGACATCCTTTCATAGCGGCGATACGGGAATGTTAATTGTTTTCATTTGCGCCAACAATCTCACTCCGCCCATATTGGTACACTTTGCACGTATAGCGCCACGCAAGCACGGCGTTCGTGGCAAAATGTCAGTATTCCACCACCATTGTAGAAAGCATCCCATGAAGGGTGACCCAGAAGTTATTCGCCTGCTCAACGCTCAGCTGACCAACGAACTCACCGCCATCAACCAGTACTTCCTGCACTCGCGCATGTACCGTCACTGGGGATTCGAGAAGATCGCGAAGAAGGAATACGAGGAATCGATCGGCGAAATGAAGCACGCCGACAAACTGATCGACCGCATCCTGATGCTCGACGGCCTGCCCAACCTGCAAGCCATGCACAAGGTCATGATCGGCGAGAACACCGAAGAGATGATCGGCTGCGACCTGAAGCTGGAAAAAGGCGCGCAGATCACCGTCAAGGAAGGCATCGCCGCCGCAGAGAAGGCCGCCGACTACGTGTCGCGCGACCTGCTGCTGATGATTTTGGAAGACACCGAAGAACACATCGACTGGCTGGAAACGCAGCTGGACCTGATCGCCAAGGTCGGCATCCAGAACTACCTGCAAAGCCAGATGAGCGAAGGCTAAGCCGTCCTCACCTCCTCAGCTAGCCGTGGGTTCGCCTGCGGCTTTTTTATTTTCACCGCCAGCACGGCCAGCGCGCCGCACAGCATCAGGCCACCGGCCAGCCGGATCACGTTCTCGGGGTTCCCGCCCAACAGGCTGCGGTAGTACAGCGGCAGCGTGAAGATCTGGATGATCATCGGGATCACGATGAACATATTGAAGATGCCCATGTAGACGCCGGTGCGCTCCGGCGGTATGCAGCCCGCCAGCATCACATACGGATTGCCCATGATGCTGGCCCACGCCAGCCCGATGCCCACCATCGGCACGAACAGCAGCGCCGGCGTATGAATCAACGGTATCGACAGCATGCCGACGCCGGCCAGCGCCAGGCAGATGCTGTGCGTGACCTTGGGCCCATGGCGGCGCGTGAACGGCACCAGCGCCAGCGCCCCCACGAACGCGATGAAGTTATAGAACGCCCCCACCTGCCCGGACAACAGGCCGGCGTCGCGGAAGCCCTGCGATGCCTGGTCGGTGGTGCCGTAGATGGTGGTCGACAGCGACAGCATGATGTACTGCCAATAGCAGAACATCGCATACCACTGGAACAGCTTGACCCAGGCCAGCTGCTTCATCGTCGGCGGCATCTCGCGGATCGCGCTGGCGACGTCGCCCAGCGTGTGCCGCCAGCCGGCCGGCCGCGCGCGGATCTGCGCCAGCTCCTCGCTGGTCAACGGATATTCGGGCGTGGTCTTCAGGGTCCACAGCACCGACGAAATCGAAAACACCGCGCCGATCAAAAAAGCGACGATGACGATGTGCGGAATATGGCTGCCATTGACGGCGTCCTTGTTCATGCCAAACCAGACCAGCAGCGACGGCGTCAGGTAGGCCAGCGTTTGTCCCAGTCCGGTAAAGGCGCTCTGCGTCAGGAAGCCGACCGAATGCTGCTGCTGATCGAGTTTGTCGCTGACGAAGGCGCGGTACGGCTCCATCGTTACGTTGTTGGCCGCGTCCAGTATCCACAGCAGGCTGGCCGCCATCCACAGCGTGGGGCTGAACGGCATCGCCAGCAGGCCAAGGCTGCACAGGATGGCGCCGATCAGGAAGTATGGCGTGCGTCGTCCCCAGCGCGTGACCGTGCGGTCGCTCATGGCGCCGATCAGCGGCTGCACCAGCAGGCCGGTCATCGGCCCGGCCAGCCAAAGGTAGGGCAGGCTCGCTTCGTCCGCGCCCAGGTATTTGTAGATCGGGCTCATGCTGCTCTGCTGCAGGCCGAAACTGAACTGGATGCCGAAGAAGCCGATGTTCATGTTCACGATCTGCCAGAACGACAGCCGCGGCTTCATGCGACCGCTCCGGGCGTGACCGCGTCGCCGCGCCACGCTTCGATCCACGGCTGGTAGAACGCGATATCGGCCGGCACCGCGCCGGAGATGCCGCAAATGGCGCCGGCAAAGGCGTTGGCGCGCGCCAGCGTGAGGCTGATCGGCCATCCCTGCGCTTGCCCGAACAGGAACACGGCGGAGAAGGCGTCGCCCGCCCCCACCGTGTCGACGATGCGCACCGGCGCATGGCAATCCTGGTTGGCGATGACGCCGCCGTCGGCGCCGAAGTACAGCGCGCCGCGCTCGCCCAGCGTGACGATCAATCCCTTCAGCGAGAAGATGCGCATCAGCGCCTGGCAGGCATCCACCATTTCGGCGCTGTCGATCGCCTTGGTGCCCGGTTTGGTGTGGGTGTACCAGCTGAATAAGTCCTTCAGCTCATCCTCGTTGACCTTGACGATGTCCGCCAGGTGCAGCGACTCGAAGGCGCAACGCTCCGTCACCTGGCCGTCGCGCACGTTCAGGTCCAGGTAGCGTTGCGCGCCTGAGACCTCGAGCATCGCCCGCAGCGCGGCGCGCGAACGCTTGTGCCGCTGCGCCAGCGTGCCAAAGTAGATCGTGCCCGGCGCGGCCTGCGCCAACGCCGACAACGCCGGCTCGGCATGCACATAATCGTAAGCCTGGTCCGGCAGGATGATGAAGCGGTGGCCGTCCGCATTGCGCTCGACCACCACGCGGCCTGTGGCCTCCTGCGGATCGATCTGCAAGCCCGCCTCGCTCATGTTGAAGCGCTCGAACTCGTTGCGCACCAGCGCGCCGTTCTTGTCGGTGCCGATGCGGGTGACCATCAGCGTCGCTACGCCGAACGCCGCCAGATTGCGCGCGACGTTGAACGGCGCACCGCCGACAACCTGCTCGGTGATGAAATCGTCGACCAGCGCTTCGCCGAATACGGCTATGGTTTCTTGGGTCATGCTTGTCTCCACGCCCTGCTTGGGCGATTCTATATTATTCGCGTTCCAGCCAGTACATTGCATATGGCTCCAGCACCAGCATGCCACCTGTCGCCTGCTCCGCCACGCAATCGCGCCACGCGCCTTGCAGCGCATAGCTTTGCGGCTGGCCGGAGAAATTCATCAGCGTCAGGAAGCGCTCGCCGCGCGCCAGCGCCAGCATGCCGTCCGGCGCATCGACCAGCAACGTGCGGGACGCATTGGCCGCCAGCGCATCATGCCGGCCGCGTATGCGCACCAGCTTGGCCAGCGCCTGGTGCATCGTTCCCGGCACGGTGGAAACATCGTAGCGATGCTTCCACCGCTGCTGGTCGAACACCGGCCGTTGCAGCCAGCGGCTGTCCATCGCGTGCTGCGGACGATCCTGATAGCTGTAGTCGTTCTCCATCGCCAGCTCGTCGCCCATGTACAGCACCGGCAGCGCGCCGAAGCTCAGGGCAAGACCGTGCAGCAGCAGCATGCGGCGCAGCGCCAGCGCGCGTTCCTCGTCGGTGCGGGCCGCCTGCAAGCCGGTCAGCGACGCGGCCATGCCGTTGCTGCCATGCGCCGCGTTCGGATCGGTGCTCTGGAAGGCGGCGCCGATGGCGTAGCTCCCCTCCGCGCCGCTGAAGAAGCGTGCCGCGCGCGCGAGCCGCACCGCGCTGTCGGAACCGTCGGCCGAGGCCTCCGCGCGCAGCACGTTCCAGCCGATATCGTCATGGCAGCGCACGTAGCTGAGCCACGTCGCGGCGGCCGGCAGCGCGGGCGTGTTGCGTATCACTTCGCGCAGCACGCCGGTGCCCTGCTCCGCCAGCGCCACCCAGCCGGCCGCCATCAGGCTGCTGTGATAGGCGATGTGGCATTCGGGCGCTTCCGCGCTGCCCAGGTAGGCCGGCAGCTCGCGCGTCGGCACGATGGCTTCGGCCTTCAGCAGCACGCCCGGCGCGACGATATCGACGATCGCCCGCAACGCTTGCAGCAACTGGTGCGCCTCCGGCTGGTTCATGCTGTTGGTGCCCTCGCGCTTCCACAGGAAAGCGGTCGAATCGAGACGGAACACTTCAACGCCGCGATTGGCCAGCCGCAGCAGGGCGGCGGCCATCGCCGCGAACACCGCAGGGTTGGCGTAGTTCAGGTCCCACTGATACGGGTAGAACGTGGTCCATGCCCAGCCATCGAGCTCCTCGATGAAACTGAAATTGCCCGGTGCGACCTGAGGGAACACCTGGCCCAGCGTGCGCTCGTGGCGGTCCGGCATGGCGCGGTCGGGGAACACATGGAACATCGCCCGCGCATCGGCGTCGCCGGCCTTGGCGGCGCGCGCCCAGGCGTGATCGTCGGCCACGTGATTCAGGATGAAGTCCGAGCACAGGCTGATGCCGGCGGCGCGCAACTGCGCGGTCAACGCATCCAGGTCGGCATTGCTGCCCAGCGCGGGATCGACCTCGTCGAAACTGGAGACGGCGAAGCCGCCGTCGTTCTCGCCCGCGCGCGGACGCAGGAACGGCAGCAGGTGCAGATAGCTGACACCCAGTTCCCGCAGATACGGAATGCGCGCCGCCACGCCGTTCAAATCGCCGCCGAATTTCTGCACATAGGCGCAGTAGCCCAGCATGCGCTGGCTGAGGAACCATTCCGGCTGCGCGGCGCGCTGCGCGTCAAGCGCCCGCAGTTCCGCCGGCCGCGCCGCATACAGCACGCCCAGCGATTCCATCAACTCGCCCAGCCACGCATCGAAATCGGCGCGTTCGCCATACAGGCCGGCCAGCAGCCGGCGCAGCACCGGCTCCGCCGCCGCCAGCCGCTGCGCGGCCAGCGGACGCAGGTCATCGGAAAGGACCGCCAGCAGGCGGTCCGACATTACTTTAGAAGGCATAGGACAGACTGACTTTCGCGGCACGGCCGGAGATGGAACGGGCGGCATGGCCGTCGCCTTCGACTTCGGTGTAGCCGATCTTGTTGAGCAGGTTGTTCACGCTCAGCGACAAGGTAGCCTTCTCCGTCACGTGATAATTAACGAAGGCGTTCACCACTTGGTAAGCCGGCAGCACGATGGTGTGCGCATCGTCGCCCCAGGACTTGCCGGTGCCGATCACGCTGGCGCCGACGGTGGCCTGGCCGAAGGTGTAGGTCGGGGCGATCTGGTACACCACCTTGGCCTGGCGGCGCGGCGTGTTGCCGATCACCGCCACGTCGCCGGGCGCGGTGCCGGTGATCTTGGCGTCGGTATAGGTCATGCCGCCGGTGACGCGGAAATCGTTCAGCGCATACGCGCCTTCCAACTCCACACCCTTGGCGTCGTACTTGTTGGAGGTGCTGCGCTGCGTGGTCGCCTCGTAGTTGCTCTCGTCGGTCTTGGCCTGGAACAGCGTCACGAAGGTGCTGATGCCGCCGCTGCGCCACTTCACGCCGCCCTCGATCTGCTTGACGGTGTTGATGTTGATCGGCGCGCTGCCGTCCAGCGGAGTGCCGAACAGGATGCGGTCCGCGTTGAAGGCCACGCCGTCGCTGACGCGGGCGAATGCCGCCAGGCTGTTGGTGATGCGGTAGTTACCGCCGACCGAGTACGAGTTGTGGTTGATCTTGTAGTCCACCAGCTGCTGCGTGGCCGGATCGTAGCGCAGGGCGCCGCCGCTCATGGTGGCGATATTCGCCGTGCCGCTGGCGCGCTGGCGGTCCTGGCGCACGCTGGCGTCGATGTTCAGCGGACCGGTTTCGTAGCCAACGTTCAGGTAAGGCGACGTCAGTTTGTATTCCATGTCGACCGCGCGCGAGCAGCAGCCGCCGAAGGCCGGACCGACCAGGCCAGGCGTGGCGCTGGCCGTTTGCAGCAGCGCAGGCTTGTCGCCGCTGGCCTGCATCAGGTATTCGTTGAAGTTCCAGGTCAGCGCCAGCTTCTGCGTCGACAGGTACAGGCCGGCGGTGGTGGTCAGCTTGGAGCCGTCGGCCAGCTTGAAGGTCTTGGCCAGCTTGGTGTCGTTGAGCGTATTGCCGGCGTCGTCGATCGAGGTGTTGAACACCACGGCGGAGAAGGCGCGGCCGTTGTAGGCCTGGCCCTTGTTCGGCCCCGTCGCGACCACATAGCTGCCGACCTTGCCGTTGTTGCCGGCGAAGACGCCGGTGAAGCGCCCGCTGTTGCTGGCGGTGCGGAACTTGTCGCTCAGGTTCCAGCCGTCGCCCAGGTCGAACGAACCTTCCAGGCCGACCGTGTCGCTCTTCACTTTCAGGCCGTCGTTGACGTTGGTCGACACCGGCGTGTTGTTCTTGCCCAGCGTGACATCGCGCACCCAGTACGGCGAGTAGAACGTCACCTTGCGCGGGTCGATGCCGGGAATTTCCTGGATCTGCTGGTTCACCACCTGCACCGGCACCGGCAGCACGGTCGGCGACTTGTCGTCGACATGCTTGAACGACAGGCGGATAAAGCCGTTGTCCAGGTCGTGCGTGATATTGCCGCGAATCTGGCCGCCGTCCTCGGTGCTCAGGCCGGTGTTGCGCACGCCTTCGCCGCTGCGGTAGTTACCGCCGATGAAGAAACGCGTCTTGTCCGACAGCGGCGCGCCGTAGTCGAAGTCCAGGCGGGTCTCGTCGTAGCCCAGGCCGTGGCTGATGCCGATATGGCCGCCCTTTTCCTCGCCGGTCTTGGTGATGAAGTTGATGATGCCGCCCGGCGCGTTGGTCGCCAGTGTGGAGGCCGAACCGCCGCGCACCACTTCCAGGTGGTCCAGCGTGCCGTCGATCTTGACGAAGCTGTCCGGCGTGATGAAGTTGAAGTCGCCCGATTGCAGCACCGGCAGGCCGTCTTCCTGGATCTGCACGTAACGCGCGCCACCGGCCGAGATCGGCACGCCGCGCACGGTGATGTTGGCGTTGCCCTCGCCGCCCGACGATTCCGAACGCACGCCCGGCACCGAGCGCAGCACCTCGGCGGCGCTCAGCGGCGCGCCGTTCTTGATGGTCTCGCCTTCCAGGGTACTGATCGACACACTCGATTTCATTTTGGTGGAGCCGCCGGAGGTGCCGGTGACGACCACGCGCTCCATGTTCAGGCCATCGGCGGCGGGGGCGGCCGGTGCGGCTTCCTGCGCCGAAGCGCTGCCCATATGCAGGACAGCCGTTGCAACAGCGGCAGCGATGCCGCCCAGTTTGAATGTGCGTTGTTCCATTGTCGTCTCCAGATATTGTCGTTTTAAGCTGCCCTTTAATTGAGCAGATACGCCATTATTCATCGGATTTCGATTTAATGCAATCGATTGCATAACGCTGCAAAAATATATTTCATGGCCCTACTATGAAGCTTATGCAATCGGTTGCATAAATCAGACAGAACTGTTGCGGACGATCAATTGGGTAGGAATTTGCAGCGAGGGCGCCGGACGGCCGTCGACCAGCTCCAGCAGCTGGGACACCAGTGCCCGGCCGGCCTCGCGGATAGGTTGCTGCACGGTGGTCAGCGGCGGATGGAAGTAGCCGGCCAGCTCGATATCGTCGTAGCCGACCACGGCGACCTGCCCCGGCACATCGTAGCCTTGCTGGCGCAGCGTGTTAATCGAGGTCATGGCCATCAGGTCGCTGCCGGCGAACACGGCGTCGAACGGCACGCCGCGGTGCAGCAGTTCCTGCACCGCGTCCCGGCCGCCCTCCGGCAGGAAGGACACCGACACCTGCAAGGCCGGATCGACTGGCATGCCGGCCCGCCGCAGAGCGCGGCACAGGCCTTCATAGCGCTGGCCCACTTCCGGCAGGTTGATATCGCCGAAGAAGGCGATGTGCCGGCGGCCCTGCGCGATCAGGTGCGCGCCGGCCAGCTCGCCGCCGCTGACATTGTCGCCGCCGACGGTGCAGTACAGCTGCTGCGGCAATTGCGCGCCCCACACCACGATCGGCACATGGCGCGCGGCCAGCTGGTTCAGTTGTTCATGGTGGCGCCACTGGCCGATCAGGATGATGCCGATCACGCGGCCGGTGTCGAACGGCGCGGCGGCCGCGTCCAGCTCCTCGGCGTCCACCCGCGAGACCAGCATGTCGAAGCCCAGCTCGGTCAGCGCGTCGGCCAGGCTGCCCAGCATCGACAGGAAGAAGGGATCGGACAAATGCTGGCGCGTGGCCGAGTCGTAGGGGATCACCACGCCGACGGTGCGGTTCTGCTTCATGCGCAGATTCTGCGCGCCGATGTTGATGGTGTACTTGAGCGAGCGGGCCAGCTCCATGATGCGCACCCGCGTCTCCTCGCTGACCAGCTTGCTGCCGGCCAGCGCCCGCGACACCGTCGAGGTCGATACGCCGGCCAAGCGCGCGATGTCGGCCATTTGCAGGCGCCGCTGCTGGGCGGAGCTGTCCGCGTCGGGCGGCGTGGTCTTGGCCATGGCTTACTGCGGCACGGTGTCTTTGAACGACTGGCGCTCGGACAGCTTGTCGTACAGGCGCGCCAGGTTGGGGTAGTCGTCGCGCCAGGTGATTTCCGGGAAGCGGAACGACAGCCAGCCCAGCGTGCAGCCCACCGCCACGTCGGCCAGCGAGTAATGGATGCCGGCGCAATAGGCCGATTCGCCCAGCTTGTCCGACAGCGAGGCCAGGCCCAGCTGCACCTTGCGCATCTGGCGCGCCATCCAGTCCTCGCTTTGCAGCGCGGCCGGGCGCTGGGTGCGCTCCAGGCGCACGATGATGGCGGCGTCCAGCATGCCGTCGGCCAGCGCTTCCCAGCACTTGATGTCGGCGCGATCGCGGCCGTTGGGCGGCAGCAGCTTGCAAACCGGAGTCAGCGTATCGAGATATTCGACCATCACGCGCGAGTCGATCATGACGTTGCCGTCTTCCATGACCAGGCTCGGCACCTTGCCCAGCGGGTTCAGCTTGTCGATGGTGGTATCCGGGGCCCACACATTTTCCAGTTCAAACTGGTAATCAAGCTTCTTTTCCGCCAGGACAACACGAACTTTGCGTACATAAGGACTGGCGAGGGAACCGATGAGTTTCATAGAGGCTTAGAGTGAAAGAGCAGGCCCCAGTATAACATCGGAGGGTGGAAGCCCGGCCAATGGTAAAATCACCCTTTGCGCAATTTTAACCCTGCCTCCTTCCCATCATGACCACTACTCCTTACTCCACGCTGTCGGCGCTGTCGCCGCTGGACGGCCGCTACGCCGGTAAAACCGACCTGCTGCGTCCCATCCTGTCCGAATCGGGCTTCATGCACCACCGCGTCAAAGTAGAAATCTCCTGGCTGCAAGCGCTGTCGCTGGCTGGTTTCGCTGAAATCAAGCCGTTCTCGGCCGCTGGCTCCGCCCTGCTGGACAAGATCGCCAGCGACTTCAGCGAAAAAGACGCCGCCCGCATCAAGGAAATCGAAGCCGTCACCAACCACGACGTCAAGGCCGTGGAGTACTGGCTCAAGGAGCAGGTCAAGGATGTGCCGGAACTGGTGGCCGCATCGGAGTTCATCCACTTCGCCTGCACCTCGGAAGACATCAACAACACCTCGCACGGCATGATGCTGAAAGCGGCCCGCGACAGCGTCATGCTGCCGTCGCTGACCAAGCTCATCGCCCGCCTGAAGGAAATCGCCATCGTCAACGCCGACGTGCCGATGCTCTCGCGCACCCACGGCCAGACCGCCAGCCCGACCACGCTGGGCAAGGAGATGGCCAACGTCGTCGCCCGCCTGCAGCGCGCCATCAAGCGCATCGAGCAGGTCGAAATCCTGGGCAAGATGAACGGCGCGGTCGGCAACTACAACGCCCACCTGTCGGCCTACCCGTCGTTCGACTGGGCGGCGTTCTCCAAGGACGTCATCGAGCAGCGCCTGGGCCTGGTGTTCAACCCATACACCATCCAGATCGAGCCGCACGACTACATGGCCGAACTGTTCGACGCCTTCGCCCGCGTCAACACCATCCTGCTGGACCTGAACCGCGACATCTGGAGCTACGTCTCGCTGGGCTACTTCAAGCAGAAGACCAAGGCCGGCGAAATCGGTTCCTCGACCATGCCGCACAAGGTCAACCCGATCGACTTCGAAAACTCGGAAGGCAACCTGGGCCTGGCCAACGCCGTGCTGAAGCACCTGTCCGAAAAACTGCCAGTCTCGCGCATGCAGCGCGACCTGACCGACTCGACCGTGCTGCGCAACATCGGCGTCGGCCTGGGCTACACCCTGCTGGCCTACGACAGCTGCCTGCGCGGCCTGAACAAGCTGGAAGTGAACCACGCCCGCCTGGCCGCCGACCTCGACGCCAACTGGGAAGTGCTGGCCGAGCCGGTGCAGACCGTGATGCGCCGCTACGGCATCGAGAATCCGTATGAGCAGCTGAAAGAGCTGACCCGCGGCAAAGGCATCTCGAAAGACGCGCTGCGCGACTTCATCACCGGCCTGGCGATTCCGCAGGAAGCCAAGGACCTGCTGCTGGCCATGACCCCGGCGAACTACATCGGCATCGCCACCCAGCTGGCCAAGGCGATCTAAGCTGACACCGAGCCCCCGCGACGCAAGTTCCGGGGGCTAACGAGATCGGCACACAGCTCCCATTATTGCACTCGGAACTCATTTCCAATAAACGCCGGATGGATTAATGCCGCGTGAAACTCGTACTTCCTGCATTAACGCTTCCGTGACTGATAAAAAAGCCCTCGCCGTACTACTCTCTTCGGCACTTTTCCATTCATGAATTACCACGGTTTATTCCTATCGCGAGGAAAATTTCATAATATGCAGCCGGCGCAGACCAACCGCATTGACTTTTTCTTTGAGTTCTGTCGCGACTGAGTTGACGTCTTTACCGCCAACTATATCGGGATGAAGGAACGCGTGGCCGGCCGGACTCGGCAACTGATCTTTGATCGCTCATGACAAGGTAGCCTTAGTAACGTGATCAGTTCTTAATGGATTTCAGCACTGCGGTGACTTCAGGCTCATCAGCGTCGTAAATATCCAAGTCGGTCGAAAACAGCAGTGTTTCGTCAGTTTTCAAAATATTGCGCATGAAGAAAATAAGGTATTTTTTTCGAAGTTGCACGACAACGTCTGCTACACGATAAGAACTATCCAACCCGCCGACAGTGATCGGCACGAGGAGGAATTCTTTTCGATAATTAGTGCTCTTAAGCAGTGAGCTACGTATGCTAGCTAGCGTCTTCAGATACTCATCAAATACGATAATATTGCCGTTAATGGCGCGCTCTGCATTGCGGCTTTTGGCAAGCGTTACATCGTCCACAGTTGAAGACGATCCCGGCAGAGCGCGATACACAACGAGTTTCATCCGAACTATGGGGGCGATCGTAACGCCCTTTGAGTCGAGCCTACGCGAAATATGAAATTCCAACTCACACATACCCGTTGTTTCATCCAAAACTTTCAAAGGGCGATCCGGTTGCGTATCAAAAAAGCTCCCTTCAGCAACAACTACAGCATTACTCATGCTACGGTGAAGCTTTTCTGCTGTCGTCAGGACTATTTTCTGGCCACCGGGATACCATACCTCTTCGCCGTAGGCGCCATTCCCCCAGCACCAGGTTACGATAGTTAATATTTGATAGATCAATTTCTTCATAGCATCCTCCGCTGCGCTCGGTAAGTTACTCCACTGGGAACTTCTACCGTCGCTCCGGCTTGGCAAGTGAAGCAATAATGCATTTCTCCCGCAAAGTCCGTGTGCTGCGCTTGCCATCCAACCATCGCTCTCCAATCGGAACCAAGCTGGCTGATCGCAGCATTCTTCGCATGATTACACTCAGACATCGGCGCGTATATGGAACCAACTAAATTCTTTGCATTATTGATGACGGACATCAGTAAGGTTCCATGTTACCGAAACGCTGTGCAGCCGGCCCTGGCACCAACCCACTCCGCAGCGTAACCAGGATTGCCTGAGAAGTTGGCTTCCACAACATTGTTACTCACGCCTTGGTCTGGCCCGAGAGTCAGCGTTGTAGCGACGCGGCCGTCGCTATAGTCAACATCCGCTTGCAAAAAGGAGAGTGATCAAGTGATCATGGAACTTTCATGTTTCATGCAGGCTTTCGAATTCTTTGGTATATTTAGTCCTAACACGTACCAATTACCTGGGAGAAATGAATGCAACGCTACACCAAAACGGCCATGTTGCTGCACTGGCTGACCGCCCTGCTGATCATCGCCGCCTTCTTCCTCGGCTTGACCATGGTGGACATCCACGGCATCACGCCCACCAAGCTCAAATACTATTCCTGGCACAAATGGCTGGGCGTGACGGTGCTGGGCGTGGCCGCCATCCGCCTGCTGTGGCGCAAGGCCAACCGTCCGCCGCCGCCGCTGGCCAGCATTCCGGCCTGGCAGCACAAGGTGGCCGACGGCATGCACTACCTGCTGTACTTCTTCATCTTCGCGGTGCCGGTTTCCGGCTACCTGTACACCTATGCGGCCGGCGTGCCGGTGGTGTACCTGGGCCTGTTCCAGCTGCCGGCCCTGATCGAGCCGAACGCCGAACTTAAGCCGATCTTAAAAACCGTTCATTATGTTCTGACCATGACGATGGCCGCCGCCGTAGTGGCCCACGCCCTCGCCGCACTCAAGCATCACTTTGTCGACCGCGACGCCACGCTGAAACGCATGCTGCCGTAATCCCCTTCTACCGGAGCCCAACAATGAAAACCATGAAAAAACTCGCCCTCGTCACCTTGATGGGTGTTGCCCTGGCCGCCAGCGCCGCCGCCCTGAAGACCGATCCCGCCAAGTCGACCGTGTCGGCCGTGTTCAAGCAGATGAACGTGCCGGTCGAATCGAAGTTCAAGAAATACACCGTCGCCATCGACTACGACGCGGCCAAGCCGGACGCCTCCAAGGCCACCGTCGAAGTCGAGACGGCCAGCCTGGACGTCGGCGACGCCGACATGAACAAGGAAGTAGCGAAGAAGGAATGGTTCAATTCGGCCCAGTTCCCGAAAGCCACCTTCGTCTCGACGGCGATCAAGAGCGCCGGCGCCGGCAAGCTGACCGTCACCGGCAAGCTGACCATCAAGGGCAAGACCGCCGACATCAGCTTCCCGCTGACGGTCAAGGCCGACGGCGGCAAGCAAGTGTTTGAAGGCGCGCTGCCGATCAAGCGCCTGGCCTACAACATCGGCGAAGGCGAATGGAAAGACACCGGCATGGTGGCCGATGAAGTGACCATCAAATTCCACGTCGTAGCCCAATAACCTCACACCGGAGACCGTTAGATGAAACTGCAAATCCTGATCGCCACGCTGCTGGCCGCCTCGGCCACGTCCGCCATCGCCGCCACCTACAACATCGACCCGACGCACACCTACCCGAGCTTCGAGGCCGACCACATGGGCCTGTCAGTCTGGCGCGGCAAGTTCGACAAGACCAGCGGCACCGTGACGATGGACCGCGCCGCCAAGACCGGCGCGCTGGACATTGCCATCGCGTCCGACTCGATCGACTTCGGCATGGAGAAAATGAACAGCCACGCCAAGACGGCCGACATGTTCAACGTCGAGAAATTCCCGATCATCACCTACAAGAGCACATCGTTCAAGTTCGAGGGTGACAAGCTGGTCGGCGTCGAAGGCGAGCTGACCTTGCTGGGCGTGACCAAGCCGGTGGCCTTGAAGGTGGACAAGTTCAACTGCATCATGCACCCGCGCTACAAGCGAGAAGTCTGCGGCGCCAACGCCGTGGCCGAGTTCAAGCGCACCGATTTCGGCCTGAACTACGGCACCCCGGCCTTCGCGCCGGAAGTCAAACTGGCGATCCAGATCGAAGCCATCAAAGCCGACTAAGCAAGTTAAGTTGCAAAAACGCCGGGGTCAAGTCTGACATTCGGACACGAACTCTTCTGTAGCAGCCGCTACGGCAGAGCCCGTGTCCGAATGTCAGACCTGACCCCGGTTTTTCGTTATACTCGCGTCGTTGTTCCTTTTACCACCACTTCAACAACGACAAAAATGCACAAATCCCTGATCGCGCTCGCCATCCTGAGCACCGCAGCCCACGCCGACGAAGGCATGTGGATGCCGCAACAGCTGCCACAAGTAGCCAAGCAACTGAAAGCCGCCGGCCTGAAACTGGCCCCCGCCAACCTGACCAAACTGACCGAGTTCCCGATGGGCGCCATCGTCAGCCTGGGCGGTTGCTCGGCCTCATTCGTCTCGCCGCAAGGCCTGGTCGCCACCAACCATCACTGCGTCTACGGCAGCGTGGCGCACAACTCCACCCCGGAACGCGATCTGCTGGCCAACGGCTTCCTGGCCCATGACTTCGGCGAAGAACTGCCGGCCTCCCCAGGCAGCCGCATCTTCGTGACCAAGGCCGTCACCGACGTCAGCAAGCAAGTCGTCACCGCCGATGTCGCCAAACTGAGCGGCAAGAAACGCAGCGACGCCATCGAGAAGAACCAGAAAGCCATCCAGGCCGAGTGCGAAAAAGACGAAGGCCACCGCTGCACCGTGTCGTCCTATTACGGCGGCCTGGAGTACTACCTGATCAAGCAACTGGAAATCCGCGACGTGCGCCTGGTCCACGCGCCGCCGGCCGGCGTCGGCAAGTTCGGCGGCGACACCGACAACTGGATGTGGCCGCGCCACACCGGCGACTACGGCTTCTACCGCGCCTACGTCAGCAAGGACGGCAAGGCCGCCGACTTCAGCAAGGACAACGTCCCCTACCTTCCGCAGCACTACCTGAAGCTGGCCAAGCAAGGCGTCAAGGAAGGCGACTTCATCATGGTGCTGGGCTACCCGGGCCGCACCAACCGCCACCGCCTGCCGTCGGAAGTGGCCTACACCTTCGACTGGAGCTACCCGGCCTTCGTCAAGACCTCGGCGGAAAACCTGGCCATCATCGCCGACGCCACCAAGGACAACAAGGACACCGCGCTGAAATACGCGTCGCAGGTCGCCAGCATCAACAACTACTACAAGAACCGCCAAGGCATGCTGGACTCCTACGCCGGCAGCGACATGCTCCAGCGTAAAACCGCCGAGCACGAAGCGCTAAAGACCTGGATCAACGCCACCCCGGCCCGCAAGGCCGAGTACGCCGGCGACATCGAGCTGGTGGAAAAGCTGATCGCCCAGCGCGACGCCGAAACCAAGCGCGACTACTTCCTGTCCTCGTCCAAGCCGCGCCTGCTGAACACCGCGCGCATGCTGTACCGCCTGGCCAACGAGAACACCAAGCCGGACGCCGAACGCAAGGCCGGCTACCAGGTGCGCGACGTGCCACGCATCAAGTCGTCGGTGGCCGCGCTGGTGCGCAACTACGATGAGAAAGTCGACAAGGCGCTGGTCATCAACAGCCTGTCGAAATACGCCGCCCTGCCGGCAGCCCAGCGCAACGCCGACTTCGACGCCGTCATCGGCATCAAGGACGGCATGAGCAAGGCCGACCTGCAAGCCGCGCTGGACACGCTGTACGCCGGCAGCAAGCTGGGCGACGCCGCCGAGCGCACCAGCTGGGTCGGCAAGACGCCGGAAGAGTTCAAGGCCAGCAACGACGCCTTCATCAAGGCAGCCGTCGCCATGTACGAGCCGGACATGAAGGAAGAAGCGCAAGAGGAAGAACTGGGCGGCAAACTGCAGCAAGCCTACGCCAATTACATGAAGGCCAAGATCGCCTTCATGCACAGCAAAGGCCAGGCGGTCTACCCCGACGCCAACAGCACCCTGCGCGTGACCTTCGGCCAAATCGCCGGCCGCGACCACGGCGCCGACGGCACCACCTGGAAGGCCTTCACCACCGTCGAAGGCGTGGCCGCCAAGGCCACCGGCGTCGGCGAATTCAACGCACCGAAAGCCCAGCTGGCCGCGATCAAGGCCAAGGACTTCGGCAAGTACGCCGATCCGAAACTGAAGTCGGTGCCGGTGGCCTACCTGGCCACGCTGGACATCACCGGCGGCAACTCCGGCTCGGCCGCGCTGAACGCCAAGGGTGAATGGATCGGCCTGGCCTTCGACGGCACGCTCGACTCCATCATCTCGGACTGGGACTTCAACCAGGCCAACACCCGTGACATCCAGGTCGACCTGCGCTACATCCTGTGGAACATGAAACACGTCGACCACGCCGACAACCTGCTGAAGGAAATGAAGGCGGAATAAGCGTTCCGGCCTTCCCCCCGCAAACCACGCCCCGGCAACGCGGCGTGGTTTTTTCATGGATCGCTAACCTTGAGTGACATGTCCATGACAGGCAATAGCGGCGCTTGACTTTGCTATGCATAGGATTACACTGCAATCCCAAGGATGGCACCAATTGATCATTTCAATACGTCATAAAGGATTGCGGAAATTTTTCGCCGATGGTGACCATCGTGGCATACCCGCGGAATTCGCCTCCAGAATCGAACGTTTTCTTGACCGGTTGGATAGCTGCATCAAGCCCGAAGATATGAATATTCCTGGGTCAAAATTTCATCAACTCAAGGGTGGGCGCAAAGATTGCGATGCCGTATCCGTCTCAGGCAACTGGCGCATCACATTCAAATTCGACGGGGAGAATGTGGTCGAAGTGGATTTGGAGGATTATCATTGATGAAATCATTGCGCAACCCCAATCGACGCCCCACGCATCCAGGCGCAGTATTGCGCGAAGATATACTGCCGGCGCTAAAAATGACGCAAACGGAATTGGCTGAACTTATAGGCGTCAGCCGCCTGAGCGTTTCCGAGCTCGTTCATGAGCGGCGCGCAATGTCTCCCGAAATGGCGGTGCGGATAGCGACTCTACTCAACACATCGCCGGAAAGCTGGTTGCGCATGCAGGAAGCAGTCGATCTGTGGCTGGTACGTCAGGATTCGAGCAAATTGGCGGCGATCCGTCCCTTGAATAAGTCTCGGCTGGATCTGGCGACGTGAGGTCATAAAGAGTAGTAGACTGCATTCCGGTTCCCTCCCCCCAACCGTCTTCAGGAGATGTCATGACCGCGAAAAAAGTCGCCGTAGTGATCGGCAGTCTGCGCAAGGATTCGCTCAACCGCAAGTTCGCCCACGAGCTGATCGCGCTGGCGCCGCCGTCGTTGCAATTGGAGATCGTCGAGATCGGCGAACTGGCGCTGTACAACCAGGACCTGGAGGAAAACGGCGCCACCGCGCCGCAGGCCTGGACCCAGTTCCGCCAGCGCCTGCAGGCGGCGCAGGCGGTGCTGTTCGTCACGCCGGAATACAACCGCTCGGTGCCGGCGCCGCTGAAGAACGCCATCGACGTCGGTTCGCGCCCTTACGGCAGCAGCATCTGGAGCGGCAAGCCGGCCGCCATCGTCAGCGTGTCGCCCGGCGCGACCGGCGGCTTCGGCGCCAACCACCACCTGCGCCAATCGACGGTGTTCCTCGACATGCCGCTGCTGCAGCAGCCGGAAGCCTACATCGGCGGCGCCGCCAAGCTGCTCGACGACAACGGCAAGTTGAACAACGACAGCACCAGGGAATTCCTGCAAAAGTTCATGGCCACCTTCGCCGCCTGGGTCGACACCAACGCCAAGGCGTGATCAACGCATGATCAACGTTTAAGCGCCCGGAACGCCTGGCCGGCCTCAGTCAGCACGGCCGGCTTGGCCGCGGCGACCGAGGCCGGCCGCGCCGCGCGTTGCAGCGCCAGCAGCAGCGGCGCGAGATGATCCGGCAGCAGCGCCAGATCGGCGCCGGGCAGGCGCTGCGCCAGCACGCCCGCCTCGTCCGCCGCCAGATGTTCGCAACTGACGTACAACCGGTAAGAGACCCAGCTATTGCCCACCTCCAGCATGAACCCCGCCACGTTCGCCGTGCCGGGCTGGCCGGGCAGCGCCGTCACCCGCAGCCGTGTCTTGCCCTTGCGCAGATGCAGCGTATCCCAGGTCTGCATCGGATAGAACTGCGGCGCGTCGGCCTGCCTGGCCGGCAATAGCGTCGCGGCGGACACCGGCGCCGCGGCCACCGGCGCCGCCACGATCACCGGCAATTTGCCCAGCGACGCCAGCGGCGCCACCCCGCCATAGCGGCCGCTGCCGGCGGGCGTGACCAGCAGCAGGTCGGCCGCCGGCCACTGCCGCACCGCCTCGGCGCTGTAGGCGTCCGCGTCGGCGCCGGCCGTCAGGATGCTCAGCCCCTGGAAATGGATCAGCGCCAAGCCCTTGCCGGCCAGCCGCACCCGGCCCGCCGCCAAGGGCGGCAAGGGCGCGGCGGCGCTTTCCAGCTCGATCACATAGCGCGGCCCGATCTGCGCCAATCCCACTCTGCAGCCCAGCGCCAGCAGTGCCATCACGATCACCGCGCGCAATCCGTACCTGTTGCCCATCGCACCCTCCTGGCCTTGTCCGTGTTCTCCAGTAGAGCACCTCCGCCATAAAGTTTTCTTGAAGCAACGCAAATCCTGCGCCCGGCTAATCCAGCGCCGCTCAAAAATCGGGCACGAATGATACAATTCCGCCCTCGGCAGCGTGTCGCAGTGCTTATCCAGCGCGATGCGCCCTCCCCTCAACTCCCTCTGAGATCCAGACTGCCATGCACCCAGAAATGCCTACGCCTTACGAAAAAGGCAATCAGAACCAGACCACCCTGTGGAGCGAATGCATCGCCTTCTACCAGGAGCTGGCGCAACGCTTCCCGCAAGTACTGCGTTTTGAACAGATCGGCACCTCCGACGGCGGCATCCCGGTGCATGCGGGCGTAGTCAGCGCGGACGGCGTGTTCGACCGCAACCAGATCAAGGCCGAAGGCCGCACCGTCTTCTTCAACAACAACGGCATCCACCCCGGCGAGCCCGAAGGCGTGGACGCCTGCATGGCCATCGTGCGCGACCTGTGCTTCGACCCGGCCCGCCTGGCCGCGCTGGGCAAGACCGTGCTGCTGTTCGTCCCGCTGTACAACGTCGACGGCGCGCTCAACCGCGCCGACACCTCGCGCGTCAACCAGGACGGCCCGGAGCAGTTCGGCTTCCGCGGCAACAGCCGCCACCTGGACCTGAACCGCGACTTCATCAAGTGCGACACCCTCAACGCGCAGCTGTTCAACCAGCTCGTCACCGGCTGGGACCCGGACGTGATGGTCGACACCCACACCTCCAACGGCGCCGACTATCCGTACACGATGACCTTGATCCACACCCAGGCGGACAAGCTGGGCTACGGCCTCGGCCCCTTCCTGCGCGAGACCATGCTGCCGCACATCTACGCGCAGATGGAAGCGAAAGGCTGGCCGACCTGCCCCTACGTCAATCCGGTGCAGGACACGCCGGACGACGGCATCGCCGAGTTCCCGGACGTGCCGCGCTTCTCGACCGGCTACGCGGCGCTGCACCACGTGATCGGCTTCATGCCGGAGACGCACATGCTCAAGCCCTTCAAGGACCGCTACGATGCGATGCGCGCGCTGCTGGACGTGACGATGGCCTTCACCGTCTCGCATGGTGAGCAGATCCGCAAGCTGCGCGCCGACGCGCGCGAGCAAGCCGCCAGCGCCAAGCAATGGACCGTCAGCTGGAAGATGGATGAAGCGAATCCATCGACCTTCCGTTTCAAGGGCTACGCGGCCAAGCGCAGCCCCAGCCTGCTGGGCGACTACACCCGCCTGTCCTACGACCGCAGCCAGCCTTGGGAAAAGGACATCGCCTACTACAACAGCTTCGTGCCGTCGGCCACCGTGCGCGCGCCGAAAGGCTATGTGGTCCCGCAAGCCTGGCGCGAAGTGATCGAGCGCCTGCAATGGAACGGCGTGGAGATGGCGCGCTTCGACGAGTCCTCCACCATCGAGGCGCAGTACTACCACATCGCCGCCGTCACCTCGCGCCCGAACGCCTACGAAGGCCATATGTACCACGACGTGGTGGAAACCGAAGCGCGCACCGGCAGCTTCACCGTGCAGCCGGGCGACTACTTCATTCCGCTCAAGCAGGCCAACGCCCGCTACGCCGTCGAGACGCTGGAACCGCAAGGCCACGACTCCTTCTTCCGCTGGGGTTTCTTCAACAGCGTGCTGGAGAAAAAGGAAGCCTACTCCGACTACGTGTTCGAAGACCTGGCGCTGGAAATGCTAGAGACCGAACCTGAACTGAAAGCGAAATTCGAGCAGTGGAAGGCCGACTATCCGGCGCTGCTGACCAGCCAGGACAAGGTCCTCGGCTTCATCTTCGAACACGGCAAACGCCATGCGGAGCCGGAATGGCGCCGTTACCCGGTGCTGTCCGTCCTCTAAGTCCCCGCAAAGTATCAACGAGCGTTACCCCATGCGCGCAGCGGCGATCCCGCGGCGCGCATGCAAGCTGCCCACAAGGCCATAGCCATGCATTACGCACTCAACCTGCGCACCTTTTTCTACAGCCATTACTTTTACCTGGGCCTGCGCTTTGCCGCGGGCCTGGTCGGCGTCACCGTGATTACGCTGCAATTCGCCGGCATGGCCACCGCCATGACGGTCTGCATCGGCGCGCTCTGCACCGCGCTGATGGACATGCCCAGTCCCCTGCGCCACAAGTTCAATGAGATGAGCGCCTCGGTGCTGCTGTGCAGCGCCGTCACGCTGCTGATCAGCCTATGCGCGCCGGTGCACTGGCTGCTGATGGTCATGCTGGTGGCGGTCAGCTTCCTGGCCTGCATGATGGTCGTCTACGGCAAGAAGTCGATGCCGCTGCAACTGGCCACGCTGTTCATCATGACCATGTCAATGGAACACGAGATGACGGTGCGCCAGTCCTTCATCCACACCGGCCTGTTCACCCTGGGCGCGGTGGCCTACCTGGCCTACGCGATGGGTATCTCGTGGATACTGCGCCACCGCATCAAGCAGCAGGTGCTGGCCGAGGCATTGTTCGAACTGGCCGCCTACATCGACATCAAGGCCGACTTCTACGACACCCGCTACAACCTCACCGAACAATTCAACAAGCTGGTACGCCATCAAAGCCTGCTGGCCGACCGCCAGCAAGCCTCGCGCGACCTGATACTGCGCAGCCACCAGAACAGCAAGGACGCCATCGTCGTGCAGACCCACGTCTGCATGCTGGACCTGTATGAGCTGGTGCTGTCGACCCACACCGACTACGCGCAGCTGCGCGCGCACCTGGCCGATTCGCCGGTGCTCAAATCGCTGCACGACCTGGCTTACAAGGCGGCGCGCGATATCGAATCGGTGGCCTACGACGTCACCCGCAAGATGGCCTCCTACCCGGAGATCAGCTACGAGCCGGAACTGGCCGCCATCGAGGCGGAGCTGGCGGCCTTGCAGCGGCGCGTGGACGACGGCAAGCCGGCGCAGGAAGCGCTGGCCGTGCTGCGCGCGCAGCGCAACAAGGTGCGCGCCATCATCAAGATGATAGTCGAGCTGCACCAGGCCAGCCAGAAGGCTTACGACACCACGCCGTTCTGGGTCGACGCCGACATGGGTCCCTTCCTGTCGCAGCAAAAGTACGAGCTGCGCATGATCCTGTCGCACCTGCGCTTCGATTCGCCGATCTTCCGCTTCTCGCTGCGGGTGGCGATGGCGATCTCGGTCGGCCTGGCGGTGGCCTCGTGGCTGCCGTATGCGGCGCACAGCTACTGGATCGTGCTGACCATCGTCATCATCCTCAAGCCCAGCTTCAGCATGACCAAGCAGCGCCGCAGCGACCGCATCGTCGGCACCATCATCGGCTGCGTGATCACGGCGCTGATCATCAAGTACCTGAACTATCCGGCGGCGATACTGGGCTTCCTGATTTTATCGACGGTGGCCACGCCGACCTTCATCTACGTGCGCTACCGCTACGCGGCGATCGCGGTCAGCATCATGATCCTGCTGCAGATGCACCTGATCGCGCCGGGCAACCACGACCTGATCGTCGAGCGCCTGATCGACACCTTCATCGGCGCGGCGGTGGCGACGGCGTTCAGCTTCGTGCTGGCCAGCTGGGAATATCAATCCCTGCCGCGACTGATCCGCGAAGTGCTGGACGTGAACCTGCGCTACATGCAGTCCAGCTTCGATCTGCTGCAAGGCAAGGGCAAGGACGATTTCGCCTACCGCATCGAGCGCAAGCGCCTGATGGACAGCCTGGCCGCGCTCAGCTCCGCGCTGGTGCGCATGCTCGACGAGCCGGCCCGCAAGCAGCGCGCGGTGGAGGACATCAACTTGTTCATCGTGCAGAACTACCTGCTGGTGGCGCACGTGGCCGCACTGCGCGCCATCCTGCGCCGCCACGTGAAGGAGCTGCCGACGGCGCCGGTCAACGCCATGCTGCGCGAGAGCCACGAGCAGGTCGTGCGCACGCTGGCGCAGGCGCTGGCGCCGCAGTCCGGTACCGCGGCGCAGCCGGCGACCGCGCCGACGACCGCCGCCATCGCCACGGACGGCGCCAGCGTGTCGTGGTCCGGCTGGCCGCTGGTGCAGCGTCGCATCCGCCTGCTGCAGGCGGACGCGGTCAAGATCATCGTCCACAGCGAAGCCATCGTCCGCGACGTCGCCTGACTTGGGCCCGGGCCTGGGCTTGGGCCTGCGCCTGCGCCGCCGGCGCAGGCCTGCTAAGATGGCAACATGACCGCCGCCACCGCCCCTGCATCCTTCAGCACCCGTGACCTGATCTCCGCCCTGTTCGTCGTCCTGATCTGGGGCACCAACTTCGTCGCGATGAAGGTCGGCCTGCGCGACCTGACGCCGTTTCAGATGGGCGCCGCCCGCTACATCTTCGCCGTGCTGCCGCTGATCCTGTTCGTGCGCCCGCCCAAGCTGCCGGTGAAATGGATCGTGGCCTATGGCCTGTGCCAGGGCGTCGGCCAATTCGGCTTGCTGTTCCTGTCGCTGAAGGTCGGCATGTCCGCCTCGCTCGCTTCCGTGATCCTGCAGACGCAGGTGTTCTTCACCGCCTTCTTCGGCTTTGCGCTGCTGCACGAACGCGCCAGCCGCGCCTTGCAGGCGGGCCTGCTGCTGGCCGCCGTGGGCCTGGTCTGCTTCGGCATGAACTACGTGCAGCCCGGCCACGCGGGCGCCACCACCGCCGGCGGCTTCGTGCTTTGCCTGGCCGCCGCCGCGATGTGGGCGGCCTCGAACATCGTCGTGCGCCGCGCGCAGCAGGCCACGCCGCAATTCGATGTGGTGGGTTTCATGGTCTGGTGCAGCCTGGTGCCGATCTTGCCGTTCATCGGCCTGTCGCTGGCCTTCGACGATCCGGCCACGCGCTGGAGCTGGACCAGCGCGCCGCTGTCCACCTGGATCTCCACCGCCTACCTGGGCTGGATGGCGACCATCCTCGGCTACGCCATGTGGACGCGCCTGTTGAAACGCCACCCGGTCAACCGCGTGGCGCCGTTCAGCCTTGGCGTGCCGGTGGTCGGCATCAGCGCCGGCATGATCGCGCTGGGCGACGTCATCACCGGCTGGCAGTGGGCCGGCATCGCGCTGATCGTCGCCTCGCTGATCTGCACCATGTTCGGCGGACGCTGGCTGGGCCGGCGCGGCTAAGACTAAGAGGTTGTTTCAAAATGAGCGCAGCGAGGCGCGGCGACGAAGACAGTGCACCTGCACGGCGAGGAGCCGCAACGAAGCTGCGGTCTTTTTGAAACAACCTCTAAGCGAAGCAGACGCGGTTGCGGCCCGTCTGCTTGGCGCGGTACAGCAGCGCATCGGCCTTTTGCAGCATCGCCTCGGCGGTGCCGGCGGCCAGGTCGGCGTACACGCCCATGCTCATCGTGACCTTCAGATCCGGGTGCACCTCGTGCCACGGGAAGCCCTCGATCATGTTGCGCAGCTTGTCGCACAAGGCCGCCGCCTGCGGCAGCTCGGTCTCCGGGAAGGCGATCACGAATTCCTCGCCGCCGTAGCGCGCCACCAGGTCGCTCAAGCGCATATGGCTGCGCAGGATCTCGCCCACCTGGCGCAGCACCGCGTCGCCGGTGGCGTGCGAAAACTGGTCGTTGATCCGCTTGAAGAAATCAATATCCCCTATCACCACGCTCAATGGCCGCTTGTGGCGCACCGCGTGGCTGAACAGCGTGGTCGCCTGCTCGTCGAAATGGCGGCGGTTGTGCAGCTTGGTCAACGCGTCGCGCACGCTCAGTTCGCGCATCTGCTCGGCCTGCGCCAGGATGGTCTGGTGCGTCTCCTTCAGTTCCTCGTGCGAGCGCGCCAATTGCTCGCTCATGTCGTTGAAGGCGCTGGCCAGCGTGGCCACTTCATCCCGGCCCTCCACCGGCACCCGTTGCAGCAGCGAGCCGCTGTGCATGGCGCGCACCGCGCCGGTCAGGTGACTGAGCTTGCGGCTCAGGCCCCGGCTCAGCAAAACGCCCAGCACCAGCGCCAACGCCGTCGCGCCGGTCACGCCGGCCAGCAGCGCTTCGCGCATCGCGTCCATGTATTGCTGTTCCTGTTTGCTGGGTGTGAAGATGCCCTCCGGCGAAATATAGGCCACCACCCGTTCGCCCACCTTGACGGCGCGGGCGTCCTTGCGGGCCGATTCGGGCAGCAATTCGTTGGGCCGGTACACCCCGGCCCCCAACAACACATGGAAATCCTGATCCGCCACGATGAAGTGAAACGGCGGCTCGCCACCGCCACGGCGCGGCGGCCGACGCTCGCCGGGTCCCGGCGGTCCCTCGCCCTGCGGCGGTCCTTCACCCTGCGGCGGCCCCGGACGCTCCCCTCCCTCCTGCTCCTGCTCCGGCGGCGGCGGTGGCCGCGTGCCCTGCGCCTCGTGGTAGCTACGCATGAAATCATCGAAGGGCTCGGCCTTGTTGGCGGCTTGCCAGCTGCCGTACTTCTGCAGGTAGCCGCTCATGCCCTCGTAAAAACTGTCGGCGGCGTGCTGGCGGCGGATCACGTCCACCTTCTTGCTCATGCCCACATAGGCCAGGCCGCCCACCATCGCTACCGCCGCCAGCCCGGTCAATAGCAAAGCGAGCATGAATTTCGTGCGCAGGGACATCGGAGCTCCGTCAAATTATTGCCAGTTGGACAGTAATCATACCCGATGGCGGTCGGCCCGTAAAAAATCCAAAGCGAAAAAAGTTACTATCCAGAACGCTTCCGTCATAGGGGAAATCGACAGTTATACGGTTTGCTTATGGCTAGTATCATAAATCAAAATTTTATTTATTACTGAAAGACGCGCATACTGCACTGCAACAAACGAACATTTAAGGAGCTTCTGATGAGCGCAACGAACAACCTGATTTACATCGACCTGACCACGACTCGCTATGCCAGCAATGTTGCCGCCGCAGCGCGCCAGCTGATTGCCGCACTGTTCGCCGTCAAGCCACGTCCAGCCGTCGCGGCAGAGGAAGTTGTTTCGCAACGCCAGATGGAAGCCTCCGCGTCCTGGATGAACCGCCTGGCCAACGACTGTGAAC
Source organism: Duganella violaceipulchra (assembly GCF_019166075.1). Classification (NCBI taxonomy): domain Bacteria; kingdom Pseudomonadati; phylum Pseudomonadota; class Betaproteobacteria; order Burkholderiales; family Oxalobacteraceae; genus Duganella; species Duganella violaceipulchra. The sequence goes on from NZ_JAHTGR010000005.1 coordinate 324,921, forward strand.
GTCATTCCCCTAATCTGTCTGCCGAACTGCGCTACATGGCGTCGCGCGGCTAATTGAACCGAATTTAACTTCCTGGAGATCACCATGCTGACCATCATCGAAAACCTGCCCGCCGCCATCGCCCTGTCCGGCCTCGTACTGCGTCTCTACCTGGGCGCCAAGCCAGGCAAAGAAGAAGCGTAAGTAGCGGACGTAAAAAAGCCCCGGTAACGCGCAAGCGGCCGGGGCTTTTTTACGTTCGCCGTTTTACTTGGCGTGATTCAGTCGCGAATTGCGCATGCCGTACAGGAAGTAAGTCAACACCGCCGCGCTCATCCAGATGATGAAGATGGTGTAGGTCGTCATCGACAGGCCGAACATCAGGTACAGGCAGGCCACGATGCTCAGGCCCGGCACCACGTAAGGACCGAACGGTACGCGGAAGCCCTTGGTGCCCTTGCCGTTTTCCTTCTTGCGCATCACCGGCACCGCCAGCGACACCACGATGAAGGCCGTCAGCGTGCCCATGCTGACCATATCCCACAGGAAGGTCGCGTCGACGAAACCGGCCACCAGGCCAACCACCATGCAGACGATCAGCGTGTTATGCACCGGCGAGGCCGTGCGCGGATTGACCTTGCGGAACGATGGCGAGATCAGTCCATCCTTCGAGATCGCATACAGGATGCGGGTCTGGCCGTAGATCGTCACCAGCGTCACGCTGAACACCGAGATCACGGCGCCGGCCGCCAGCACCAGCGCCGGCCAGGTTTTGCCCGTCACGTTTTGCAGGATCACGGCCAGGCCGGCTTCTTGCCCGGCGAACTTGTAGGCGGGCTGCGCGCCCATCGCGGCCACGGCCACCAGCAGGTAGAACAGGGTCACGATGCCCAGCGCCGACAGGATGCCGATCGGCACGTTGCGCTTGGGGTCGCGCACTTCCTCGCCGGCGGTGGCCACGGTGTCCAGTCCGATGAAGGAGAAGAACACGGTCGCCGCCGCGGCCGTCACGCCGGTCATGCCGGTGATGTGCACGCCGTTGTCCGGGCTGAAGAATGGATGAAAATTGTTTATATCAAAGCCGGCAAACGCGATCACCACGAAGAAGACCAGGATCGCCAGCTTGATCATCACCATGATGGCGTTGGTGGTGGCCGATTCCTTGGTGCCGCGTATCAGCAACAGGCAGCACAGGCAGACCAGCATCACCGGCGGCAGGTTGATGTGGCCGAGATGGAGCTCCATGCCCTTGGGCCCGGAGACGATCATCGGCGAGCGCAGCACCTCGGGGATATGCCAGCCGAAGGCATTGTTGAGGAAGTTGTTCAGGTAATCGGACCAGCCGATCGCCGTCGCGCTGGCCGCCAATCCATATTCGAGCAACAGGCAGGCCGCCATGATGAAGGCCAGGAACTCGCCGACCGTGGCATAGGCAAACGAATACGACGAACCCGACGCCGGAATGCGGAACGACAGTTCGGCGTAGCACAGCGCGGTCAGGCCGGCGGTGATGGCGGCGAACAGGAAGGACAGGATCACGGAAGGCCCGGCTTTCGGCACCGCCTCCACCATGGTGAAGAAGATACCGGTGCCGATCGTGGCGCCGACACCTATCATTGTCAGGGGAAACAAGCCTATGGAGCGGTGCAGGCCGTTGCTATTGGTATGAGCAGTTTCTACTGTGTTGTCGACCGGCTTGGTACGGGTCAGTTTCTGGACCAGCGTTTGGTTCACAGGCAATCCTTGTGGGAGATATGTACGGGCAAAAAAACTAAGCGATTATAGGGCCTTCCGGCCTGTCGCATTACAGTAATTTTGTGTTAGAAAAACAACTCAGACCCCAAGCGGGGTAAGGGCTCCGTTACAGTTGCTTACTTTTGATACAGCGGGATGTATAGATTGGAAATTGTTGTCAAGCTACTCTAGGCCCAAGTGTTACATCCAGCCAAGAAGGAGCCCATCATGCCAATTCAAAAGATCCCCACCGTATCCCGGCGTTTCCATCCTGCCGTCGCGGGCGCCGCCGTTGTTTTACTTGGTCTGGCGGGCACGCTGACGGCCTGGCTGATGCGCGGCTAAGCGAACGGTCCGAGGTAATCGCGCTTGCCGACCGGGACGCCCTGGTTGCGCAGGATGTCGTGGGCGGTGGCGATGTGGAAGAAGAAGTTCGGCAATGCGAACGTCAGCAGATAGTCGTCCCCTTTGAACTCCGGCTGGAACGCACCAAAATTAAGTTTGATCGCGCGCGCCTCGCTGCCGGCGAAATCGCTTTCGGCGACGCTGTTCAAGTAAGTGATGGTATCGGTAATTCGCTGTTGTAATTGAGCGAACGAGGTTTCGTTGTCTTCAATCTTGGGCGCGGCCACACCGCTCAAGCGCTCCACCGACAATTTCGACGTATCGCTGGCGCGCTGCACCTGTGCCGACAGCGGCAGCATATCGTCCGCCAGCCGCGCGGAAATCATCGCATCCGGCACCGAGCCATGCTGCTCGACATAAGCCTCGGCCTTCCCCAGCAAATCCGACAACACCTTCAAGCCACGCACAAACACGGGCACCGAAACCTGATGCATCGATAGCGACATCGCGAACTCCCGACATGAAATAGAGAACTGCGAGTGTAGCGCAATCTACGCTATTGGGACGCTCAGGCCAACTGGTCGACGTTGTTGCCGATCTTGCTGGCGTCGGTCGTTTTGTCGGGATGGGAAACGCTGTACACCAGTTGCTCCTGCTCGGAGACCGTGCCGTCCTGGTTGGTGTCCGCCGCTTCGTAGGTCTTGGTCGAGCTGCTGGCGCTGCCGACGCCGCCCCCACCGTGCGCGCCTTCAGCAGGCTTGCCGCCCTGAGCGCCGCTGGGGCGCGGCGGCGCAAAGCTGCCGCTCTTGATCGCGGTTTCCAGGTCGGATTTCGTGATCGAACCGTTCTTCTGCGTGTCGATCGCATCGAACTGCTTGGTGGCGTCATCGGCCGACACGCCCTTCTTTTCCAGGCCCGATACGAACTCGTCCTTATTGACCTTGCCGTCCTTGTCGGCGTCCAGGTCGGTGAAGACCTTGGCCGCCAAGCGCGCCGCCCCCTTCGCAGGATCGAAGGAGGTGGCTTGGGTGCTGGCGCTTGAAACGCCGCTGATGGCTGTCGTCATGATGATTACTCCGTTGTTAGGTCACTGTGTACCTATTAACGAACTAATCCATGTAACCATGATACCGCCGAGTGTAAAGCGACGTAAAGATCAGGCGACGCGCACCACCATCAAGCCGGCGCGCAGGCCGATGCGGACGTCGGGATTGGGGAACACCACCAGCTCCTCGGGATGCTGGACGGTGTAGACGGTGTCGCCATCGCGGGCGATTTCCTCGCCCTGCTTGAGCGCCGTGAAATTATGCGTCTCCTTGCCGAACGCCATCTGGAACTGGTCGCTCAACTTGATGATCTGGCGCGCCGTGTTGAACACGTGCGGCTGCTGCCTGGCCTCACGCTTGGCCGCGCCGCGCAGCAGGTCGTCCAGCGCCAGCGAGGCATCGGCGAACTGCGACAAATCGTTCTGCCCCAGCGTGCCGATGCGCCCCAGCTCCACCGTGGTGCCGGCCGCCGCGTGATACTCGGCCGAATAATAGCTGTACGTCCCGACCGAAGCCGGGTTCATGATGACGGCGCCGATGCCGGCCAGGCCTAGCCACTCGATCAACTCGCGGCGCGGCTGGTCGGCGATCAGCTCCGGCACGATGGCGAAGGTTGGATACACCGACGGCCGTATCGCCGTATGCAGATCCAGATGCCAGCGCAACGGCCCCGCGCCGTCGAAGAAAGCCGTGGTCGCGGCGATCATCACATCGGCGCGCGCCGCTTCGGACGTGCCTTCCAGCGACCCGCGCTCCTTGCGGAACATGCGGTTCAAGTCGGCGTCGATGAAGCGCTTGCCGGCCCTGATCGCGCCGATATTGCCAACGCAAAGCATCAGGTTGACCGCCAACGCGGACGCCTGCTGCGACAAGGCGTCCAGCAGATACGCCACCACTTCGATCGGTCCCGTCTCGTCACCATGCACGCCGACCGAAATCAGCACACTCGGACGTTCGCCCCTGGCCTTGATGGTCAGGATACCGTCGGCCGGCTGCGTCACCGCAAACCCGGCCGCCGAAAACCGCTGCGCGACGGCGCTGAAATCCGCTTCAGCGAGCGCGCGTACAGCTTCCGGCAAAACCTTGGGCAAATCGCTCATCTACTTACACCGCCAGCATCGTGTTACCGGTGTTGGTCGCTTCGGACAAAGCCCAAACGTCCAGCATCGCTTGTTCCAGATCGACCGCCGCAGCGTAGCCGGACAAGCCCAGCGTGTTCGCCACGACTTCCACCGCTTCCGCCGCCGTATGGTCGCCGGTCGCATGCTGCAGCACCTGCGACAGCAAGCGTTGCTGCGTGCGGCGCAGCGCGTTCTGGGCGTAGCTGCGCAGCTGCTCTTGCGAACGGCTGGTGGCCGGCAGCTTCAGGCCGCGCTCCAGCGTATCGATGCCGACCTGCGCGCGCAACGCCAGGCCAACTTGCAGGAACGCCGGCAGGTCCATGCCTTCGGGACGCGATACCGACAGCGCCGCGAACACAAACGCCGCCACCGCATCGATCGCCTCGACCGCCTTCCAGGCCAGCACGAATTCGGCGCGCAGGCCGGAGGTGATGTCCGCATCCGACTGGCCATCGGCTGGCGTCAGTTGCGCCAGCGTTTCCGGCTTGGCGAACAGCTTGGCCAGCTCGGCGACACCTCCCTGTGCCTGCAGCTGGTCGGCAGGCACCGTCAGCACGCCTTCGATGACGGACTTCTGCAGCACGCGGGTACGCGCATCGACCTTGATCGACACGGCGCGCGGCACCTTCAGCGCATCGGCATCGAGCGTCGTGAAGATCGGCGCCAGGTTCAGCGCGGACCATGCCTGGCCCCACGCCAGGATCACATCCGATTCATCCACGCCATGCTCGCCGGCCAGTTGGCGCAGCATCAGCGGGCCGCAACGGTTGACCGATTCGTTGGCCAGCACGGTCGCCAGGATGGCGTTGGCCAGCGGGTGCGCCAGCGCAGGACGGGTTGCCACCAGCAGATCCGGGAAGTACGGCTTCAGCACCGACTCGGCCCAGCTCAGGTCCGTCAGCGGCAGCGCCGACAGGATGCGCTTGTAGCGGTTCTTGACGTTGGCGACCACCACCGCCAGTTCCGGCGTGGTCAGGCAACGGCCGTCGGCCTTGCGGCGCGCCAGTTCAGCCACCGATGGCAGCTGCTCCAGCTCACGCGACAGGGCGCCCTCTTCTTCCAACGACGCGATCAGCGCGGCGTAACCGTCTTGCACGGCGGCGTCGGTCTGTGCCTGTGCTTCGCGCACCAGCAGCTGCGTTTGCAGCGTGTTGTCGCGCAGGACCAGGCGTTCGATATCGGCGGTCATTTCGTTCAGCACGCGGTTGCGGTCCGCTTCGCTCAGCTGGCCGGCGTTCATTTCCACGTCCAGCCACATCTTCGCGTTCACTTCATGGTCGGAGCAATCCACGCCAGCCGAGTTGTCGATCGCATCGGTGAAGATGCGGCCGCCCGCCAGCGCGAACTCGATACGGCCGGCCTGGGTCGCGCCCAGGTTGCCGCCTTCGGAGACGACCTTGCAGCGCAGCTGGTTGCCGTCGACGCGGATATTGTCGTTGGCGCGGTCCTTGACCTGTGCGTGCGATTCGGTCGAGGCCTTGATGTAGGTGCCGATACCGCCGTTGTAGAACAGGTCAACAGGGGCCAGCAGGATGCGGTGCATCAGCTCTTCCGGCGGCAGCGAGGTTTCTTCGATGTCCAGCGCGGCGCGGATCTGCGGCGACAGCTCGATGCTGCGGGCGCTGCGCGGGTACACGCCGCCGCCGGCCGAAATCAGTTCCTTGTTGTAGTCGTCCCACGAGGAACGCGGCAGCGCGAACATGCGCTCGCGTTCGACGAAGGATTTTTCCATGTCCGGATTCGGATCGAGGAAGATATGGCGGTGATCGAAGGCCGCCACGATTTTCAGTTTGCGCGACAGCAGCGCGCCGTTGCCGAACACGTCGCCCGACATGTCGCCCACGCCGACCATGGTCACTGGCGTGGCGTGGATGTCGTGGTCCATTTCATAGAAGTGGCGCTTGACGGCTTCAAACGCGCCCTTGGCGGTGATGCCCATCTTCTTGTGATCGTAGCCGTTCGAGCCGCCCGACGCGAACGCGTCGCCCAGCCAGAAACCGCGCTGCACGGCGATGCCGTTGGCGATGTCGGAGAAGGTCGCGGTGCCCTTGTCGGCTGCCACCACCAGGTACGGGTCGTTCTCGTCGTAGCAGATGGTGTCGGCTGGCGATACGATCTTGCCCAGCACGCGGTTGTCGGTCACTTCCAGCAGGCTGGCGATGAACAGGCGATACACTGCTTCGCCTTCGGCCGCGATGGTTTCACGCACGGCGTCCTTCGGCATCTGCTTGCAGACGAAGCCGCCCTTGGCGCCGGCCGGCACGATGACGGCGTTCTTCACCATCTGTGCCTTCACCAGGCCGAGCACTTCGGTGCGGTAGTCTTCCATGCGGTCCGACCAGCGCAGGCCGCCGCGGGCGACCGGGCCGCCGCGCAGGTGCACGCCTTCGAAGCGGCGCGAGAACACGAAGATCTCGCGGAACGGACGCGGTTCCGGCACCAGCGACAGGCTGCTGGTGTCGAACTTGAAGATGATCTTGTCGCCCTTCTGGTTGTTCTGGAAGTAGTTGGTGCGCAGCGTTGCGACCATCAGGTCGGTCATCGCGCCCAGCACTTCTTCGCTGTCGGCGTGGTTGATCGCCGGCAGGCGGCTCTTGATGCCGGCCAACGCATCGAGTGCGGCGGCGCGGGTGGCGGCGTCCAGCGCAGGATTGAAGCGCTGCAGGAAGGCGTCCACCAGCTGCTTGACCACCACCGGCTGCTTGCGCAGCGTCTCGGCGATGTAGCGCACCGAGAAACGGCTGCCGGTCTGGCGCCAGTAGCTCATGTAGGCACGCACCAGTTGTACCTGGCGCACGCTCAAGCCGCCTTCGATGACCAGGCCATTCAGGCGGCCGTCTTCGGCTTCGTTGTTGAACAGTGCAGCGAACAGGTCCTGCGCGACCGGCACGATGTCGGCCTTGGCCAGGCTGGCGGCGCTGGCGGCATCCACCGACAGGCTGGTGACGAAGTGACGCTGGCCGTCCACGCGCAGCGAGTGCGCCTGTTCACGGTCGATCGCCACGCCGGCGTTATGCAGCGCTGGCAGGATGGTCGACAGCGACGGCACGCGGTCGACGGAATACAAACGGATGGTGGTGGCATCGGCGACGGTTTCCACACGCACGTCCACGCGCGATGGATCGGTGTTGCGCAGGATGGTGCCCAGGTCGTGGAAAGCCGCTTCCGGCGCGGTGGTGGCGACGTAGTCGATCGGCAGCGTGGCGCACATCTTGCGCAGGCTGGCGCGCAGCGGCACGTCAGGCACGGCGTCGGCCAGCGCGGAGAACTGGTTGTGCCAGCCGTCCAGCACCGACAACAGCGGCTGCTGGATATCGGTTTCCAGGTCCAGCGGATAGCGCGCGGCGTGGGCGATCAGGTACACGCGGGCCAGCGGGCCGTCGGCCACCAGCGTCTGCGAGCTGACATGCTGCGCGCCGGAGCTGGCTTGCAGCGCCTTGGCCAGCGACGAAGCGACGCTGGCGCTGTAACGCTCGCGCGGCAGGTAGACCAGCACGTTCAGGTGGCGCGCGTACACGTCGCGGCGGGCGAACACCTTGGTGCGCGGCTGCTTGTACAGCGAAACGACGGCGCCGCATACTTCGGCCAGCCATTCAGGCTCCGCTTCCAGCGCTTCGGTGCGCGGCAGCGACTCCAGGATCTCGATGAATTTCTCGGCGCGGAAACCTTCCTGGCGCACGCCGGCGATGCCCAGCACCTTGGCCACGCGGCCACGCGCGAACGGCAGGCGGTTCAGCGGCGTCGCGGTGGCGGCGCGGGTGAACAGGCCCACGAAGCAGTACTCGCCCAGGATCGCGCCTTGCGCGTCGGTGTGGCGGATGCCGATGAAGTCCAGTTGCTGGTCGCGGTGCAGTGTGCCCTCAACGTCGGCTTTGACGATAGACAGCGTGTGCGCGCGTTTCGACAGCGTGTCGAAATCGCCGGGGATATTGGCCAGGCAGGTGCCGTAGACCGGATGCGAAGTATCCTGCAGCACGCCGATGCGGCTAGGGATGTCGCGTTCCAGCTCGCGCACACCCGGCTTGACCTGGTAGTAGGCGTAGCCAAACGGCTCGAAGCCCTCGGTCTTGGCCCATTCCAGGAAGGCGGCGACTTCCTTGCCTTCGTCGCCGTTTTTGCTATTCAAGGCGGCTTCGGCGCCGATTTCGCTGAAGTGCTCCTGCATCGCGGCTTTGTCGCGGCGCACCACGGCGGCGTCGCGCGACACCATTTCCAGGCGCTCGACCAGCATGCCGATTTCCGCCTCTGGCAGATCTTCGGACAGCAGGCACAGTACATACGATTCGAGCTTGTCGCCACTCTGGCCGACGGCGGTCACCACACCATCCGCATTGCGCGCAACCGGCAGCACCGAGTTCAATACGCCGCTGACGCCCACGCGCAATTTGCGCATCGCCATGACGATCGAATCGACCAGGTAAGGCATGTCATCGTTCAGGACCAGCAGCGCGGTGGCCATGCCGCCGCGGCCATCCGCGTAGCGCAGCTTGGCGATCTGCGCGCCGGAGCCGGTGCGCTTGGAGGCTTGCGTGAAACCGTCCCACAATACCGGGGCCAGGCTACCCGGGGCGGTGCCCGCCAGGTCTTCTTCGTCCAGGGATCCAAGCCAGGCGCTGATCAGGGAGGCGACCTGGCTGCTGTCGCTGGCCGGCTTGCTCGAATTGACCAAATCCAGCGTCTGTGCGCGCAGGTCTTGTGGCATTTGTTTCATCGTTGCTTCTCCAATACGTTATGTGTATTTTATGTTGCAGGCGCCGCGCCGGCTTGTGGCTGCGCGGCAGTGGTTGAGCGCTATTAGACACCAAATCCCCATATGAGGGCGAGATGGTGTTTTACAAATCATACAGTCCAGGCAAGCCCAAAATCCGGCTCAAGTCTTCCAGCGCGGCGTGCACTTCGATCGCCAGCGCCGGATCGGCCAGGTCGGACGGCTCCAGCCGGTCGCGGTAGTGTTTCTCCACCCACGCCACCAGCGTGTGGTACAGCGCCTCGGTCATCACCACGCCTTGATGCATGGCCGCCGCTTCGGCATCGGTCAGCGCCACGCGCAGGCGCAGGCACGCGGGACCGCCGCCATTGCGCATCGACTGGCGCAGGTCGAAGTGAATCAGTTCGTCGACCGCGTTGCCGCTGGCGACCAGGCCTTGCAGATAGGCCGCAACTGCGGCGTTTTCCTCGCACTCCTGCGGAATCACCAGCGCCATCTTGCCGTTGTCCTTGCTCAGCAGCTGGCTGTTGAACAAATAGCTGTGCACCGCGTCGGCCACCGACACCTTGGCGGTGTCGACGCGGATTGCGTTCAGGTCCGCGCCCACGCCGCCCATCGCGCGGCGCAGCTGTTCCAGCGCGCCCGCTTCGTCGGCGAAGGCCTGCTCGTGATAGAACAGCACATTGCCGTTACCGACCGCGATCACGTCGTTGTGGAACACGCCCTGGTCGATCACGTCCGGATTCTGCTGGATGTAGACGGTGCGCTCGGCCGACAGGCCGTGCAGACGGGCCACCGCCTGCGATGCTTCCAGCGTCTGGCGGGCCGGGTATTTTTTCGGCGCGGTCGCCGACGCATCGAACTCGGTGCGGCCGTAAACGAACATCTCGACGGCGGCGCTGCCGTGGTCCTTGCACAAACGCGTGTGGTTGGCCGCGCCCTCGTCGCCGAATGCCGGCGTGCCTGGCAGCGCGTCATGCACGGCGAAGTGCTTCTCGTCCTTGAAGATAGCGCGCAGCGAGCGCGCCGACTGCGCGTGCTCGAAAGCGCGGTGCAGCTTGTTATTCAGATTGGCGGCGGTGAAGTGCGTGCGGCCATCGGCGCTGTCGGCCGACGGGCTGACGGTGGCCGCGTTGGCGGTCCACATCGGCGAGGCCGACCAGGCGCACGCCAGGATCACCGGCGACTCCTTGGCGGCCTTGGCCAGCACCTCGGCATCGCTGCCGGTGAAACCGATGCTGCGCAACAGACGGAAATTCGGACGGTCCTGCGGCGGCAGCAGCGCCTGGCCGAAACCACGCGCGGCCAATGCGCGCATCTTGGCCAGGCCTTGCAGCGCCGCCAGCTTCGGATTCGAAGCGCTCTTGACGTTGCTGAACGAGGCCACATTGCCGAACGACAGACCGGCGTAGTTGTGCGATGGGCCTACCAGGCCGTCGAAGTTGAATTCGCGTGCGTGCATGTCAGTTCCTTAGAAGTGCATGCCCGGCGACAGTTTCGCAGGCATTTCAAGTACATTGTTTTCGATCGAAGCGACCGGATAGGCGCAGTAATCGGCCGCGGAGTAGGCGCTCGGACGATGGTTGCCCGATTTGCCCACGCCGCCGAACGGCGCGCTGCTGGCGGCGCCGGTGGTCGGACGGTTCCAGTTGACGATGCCGGCGCGTGCGCGCACCTGGAAGATCTTCCACAGGTTCTCGTCGTTCGAGATCAGCGCCGAGGCCAGGCCGAATTCGGTGGCGTTGGCGGCTTTGATCGCACTGTCGAAGTCCGCCACGCGGATCACCTGCAGCAGAGGGCCGAACCACTCTTCGTCAGGAATGCCTTTGGCGTCGGTGACATCGACGATGCCGGCGGAGACGAAGCCGGTGTTCTCTTCCAGCTGGCGCATCGTCAGCAGGCTGCGGCCGCCCTTGGCGACCATGTCGGCCTGCGCCTGCACCAGGCGCTTGGCGATGGCTGCCGAAACAACAGGGCCCATGAACGGCGCCGGTTCCGCGGCGGAGGCGCCGATGGTCAGGCGGCTGGCCACGTCCACCAGGCGCGCGATGATCGCATCGCCCTCGGCGCCCTGCTTGACGATCAGGCGGCGCGCGCAGGTGCAGCGTTGGCCGGCCGAGATGAAGGCCGACGAAATCGCCATGAACACGGCGGCGTCGATGTCCATGGTCTTATCCTCGCCCCACACCACCAGCGGATTGTTACCGCCCATTTCCAGCGCCAGCATCTTGCCTGGCTGGCCGCCGAACTGCTTGTGCAGCGCGGTGCCGGTCTGGCAGCTGCCGGTGAACAGCACGCCGTCCAGCAGCTCGTTCTGGCCCAGTGCGACGCCCGCATCGCGGCCGCCGTTGACCAGGTTGATCACGCCTTTCGGCACGCCGGCCTTCTCCCACAGCTGCACCGTCTTGACGGCGGTGCGCGGCGCGTATTCGCTAGGCTTGAAGACCACGGTGTTACCGGCGATCAGCGCCGGCACGATATGGCCGTTCGGCAGGTGGCCCGGGAAGTTGTACGGACCGAACACGCCAAACACGCCGTGCGGACGATGACGCAGCACGGCCTCGCCGTCGGCGACCTTGTTCTGGGTTTCGCCGGTGCGGGCGCCGTAGGCCTGCACCGAGATGTCGATCTTGTTGGCCATGGTGGTCACTTCGGTGCGGGCTTCCCACATCGGCTTGCCCACTTCCTCGGCGATCAGCAGCGCCAGCTCTTCCGCGTCCTGTTTCAGCAGATCGCGGAAACGGGTGCAGACGGCGATGCGCTCGGCCAGCGGCGTCAAGGCCCAGGCTTCAAACGCGTCGCGCGCGGCGGCGGCGGCGTGGCCCACGTCCTGCGCGGTCGATTCGTTGCTGGCCCAGGTCTGCTTGCCGTTCGATGGATCGATGGTGACCAGTTCGGCGCCGCTACCGGCGAGCCACTCGCCGTTGATGAAGTTACTCAAGACTTTACTCAAAGCGTTAGACATGTGGATTCTTCCTCAAATTAAGGGTCAGCGTGCGCACCGTATCGCCGGTATGGCAGTGCAGGAGTTGTTGTTCGGCTTCCGGCAGCGCGATGGCGCCGTTGACCGGCACCGATTGCGACAGGATCATGCGGAAATCCTTGAGCGTGGTGTTCGAGACCAGCATCGGTTCGGCGGCGATGGATTCCGGCGCGCAGGCCGAATCCCAATCCGTCGTCGGGCCGATTTCGGCCAGCGTGCTTTCGCGCATGGCGCGCAGTTCCGACACGCGTGCCTGCAGCACCGGGCCGGCGTCGAAGATGTCGACGTAGCCCTCGAAATACAGGCCTTCCTGCTCCAGCAGGCGGCGCGCCGGCGCGGTCGACATGTGGACCTTGCCGATCACTTCCTGCGCGTCTTCCGGCAGGTAGGCCACGTACAGCGGCTGGCGCGGCATCAGCTCGGCGATGAAGGACTTCTTGCCGACGGCGGTCAGGTCGTCGACGTGGTCGAAGTCCATCTTGAAGAAGTGGCGGCCCAGGCCTTCGTAGAACGGCGAACGGCCGCTCTCCTCCTGGTAGCCGCGCATTTCGGCGATCAGCTTTTCGGTGAACAGGTGCGGGAACTGGGCGATGAACAGGAAGCGGCTCTTCGACAGCAGCTTGCCGTTGTTGCCGGTGCGGTAGTCCGGCGCCAGGAACAGCGAGCACAGTTCGGTGCTGCCGGTCAGGTCGTTCGACAGGTACAGCGTGTCCATGCGGGTGAACACGTCCAGCTCGCGGCTGGAGTGCACCAACGTGCCGATGCGGTAGTTGTAGAACGGCTCCGTCAGGCCGACCGCGCCCTTGATCGCGCACACGCCGGCGATACGGCCGTTGTCGGTGTCCTCCATGACGAACATGTAGTCGCGCTTTTCGGGCGGGATGGTTTCAGCGAACGAGGCGACGGCGATCGCCAGGCGGTCGCCCATCATCTTCATGTCCGGCTTGAGGGTGGTCATGCCGCTGCCGACCTGCGTGGCCATCACGTACAGGGCGTCGAGGTCGTTGGCTGTGATTGCGCGTACTACTAGCATAATTGATCCACTCTTAAATTCTGACGCAGATGACGGTATCGCCTTCGGCGATCTGGAGCGCTTCCAGCACGTCGGCCGGCAGCGCCACATTGACTTGCGATTCCAGCGCGGCGCAATGCGTGATCACGGCGCGGAAGTTGTGTTCGGAGCCGGACGACACGGCGTAGCGCAGCTGCGGTTCGCGGCCGCGGTCCGGCGAATCGGCGGCGGTGGTTACGCGGCGTTGCAGCGCGCCGTTGAAGGTGCGCAGCGAATTCTTGTGCGCCTGCAGGATCGGGCCGCCGTCGAAGATGTCGATGTAGTCGTCGGCCTCGAAGCCTTCGGCCGTCAACAGGTTGAACGCCAGCTCGCCCGACGGATGGATCTGTCCCATGGCCGCCTGCGCGTCGCCCGGCAGCAGCGGCACGTAGACCGGATAGTGCGGCATCAGCTCGACGATCAGCGTGCGGTTACGCGCGCCGCCGATCACGCGCTCGGCGTCGAGAAAGTCCATCTTGAAGAATTTTCGGCCCAGCGCATCCCAGAACGGCGAACCGCCGTCGGCGTCGGTCACGCCGGCCAGCGGCACGAAGAAGCGGTCGGCGAAGCGGTGCGGCGCCAGCACGGCGAACATCAGGCGCGCGCGCGACAGCAGGGCCGCTTCCGGCGTGCCGTGTTCGCGCTCGCCGACGTAAAAGCTCGACAACTGCGAATAGCCGGTCAGCTCGGAGCACAGCGTCAGCGCGTGCACGCTGTGGCTGATGTTCAGGTCGCGCGAGACCTGCTGGATCACGTCGTTGCGGAAGGAGAAATAGGTGCCGTTGGAACCGGCGGCGGCGAAGATCGCGGCGGTGCCGACGATGGTCTGGTCCTGCGGCGATTCAAGCACCAGCAGGTAGGATTCTTCGCTGGGGATGTCGACGTGCGCGGCAAACGAGGCGATCGAACGCTCGATCATGTCGGCGATCTTCTCGCGCGTTTTCGGCAAGGTGTGCACACCCGGCATGGTCACTGCGGCCAGCGCTTCGAGGGCAGCAATATCCGCAAGTTCTACCGGACGGACTACATACATGGGAACTCCTCAGATTAACGCACAAGCCCGGAGCACAAAGCACCGGGCTGAAATGAAAGGCGGCGGAACCAGGTCCGCCGCCGTAGGTGCTATTAAGCGGCCTTGATCATGCCGTCCAGCGACAGGCGCAGGATGCGGTCGGCTTCGGCGATCTGCGCGTCGGTGACGATCAGCGCTGGCGCCAGGCGCAGCACGTCCATGCCGGCGATCAGCACCATCAGGCCGTTGGCTTCCGCCGCGCGCTGAATGTCCTTCGAACGGCCTTTCCAGGCGTCGGTCACCACCAGGCCTTGCAGCAGGCCGGCGCCACGCACCAGCGTGAACACCTGCGAGTAGTCGGCCACCAGTTTTTCCATCGTCGCGCGCAGCTTGGCGCTGGCTTCCTTGACGCGGGCCAGGAAGGCCGGCTGGTTGATCGTGTCCAGCACGGTCAGCGCCACGGTCGCGGCCAGCGGGTTGCCGCCGTAGGTGGTGCCGTGGGTGCCCACGCCCAGCGTCTTGGCCAGTTCGTCGGTGGTCAGCATGGCGCCGATCGGATAGCCGTTGCCCAGCGCCTTGGCCGAGGTCAGGATGTCCGGGGTGATGCCGTAGCTCATGTAGTGGAACAGGTCGCCGGTACGGCCCATGCCGCACTGGACTTCGTCGAAGATCAGCAGCGCGCCGGTCTTGTCGCACAGGTCGCGCAGCTCTTGCAGGAAGGCCTTGTCGCCTGGAACCACGCCGCCTTCGCCTTGCAGCGGCTCGACGATCACTGCGCAGACGTCGTCGCCGATGGCGGCGCGTGCGGACTCGATGTCGTTATAGGTCACGTGGTCGATCGCTGGCGGCAGCGGCTCGAAGCCTTCGGTGTACTTGGACTGGCCGCCGACGGACACGGTGAACAGCGTGCGGCCGTGGAACGACTGGTAGCACGACACGATGCGCGACTTGTGCGGGCCGAACTTGGTGTGGGCGTACTTGCGGGCCAGCTTCAGCGCCGCTTCGTTGGCTTCGGCGCCGGAGTTGCAGAAGAAGGCGCGGTCGGCGAAGGTCGCTTCGGTCAGCGCGGTGGCCAGGCGCAGCACTGGCTCGTTGGTGTAGCCATTGCCCAGGTGCCACAGGGTGTTGGCCTGGCGGGTCAGCGCCTCGACCAGGATCGGGTTGCAATGGCCCAGCGAAGCGACGGCGATGCCGGAGGTGAAGTCCAGATAGTGCTTGCCATTCTGGTCCCACAGGTCCAGACCAGCGCCTCGGACCGGTACCATCGCTGCTGGTGCATAGGTTGGCACCAGAACTTCATCAAAGGTCTGACGAGTTACAGGACGGGTAGTTACGGTCGTATCGAGCTTGGCGTTCATGGCATTCCCTATCGTTGTTGGGTAAGGCGCGGCACAGCACCGCGTGGACCCATTATAAAAAGCGGCATGCTAAAACTCTTTTCTAATGGCGACAAGGATTTTCACTTTTGGCCGCAAAGTAAGCTTGTCAGAACAACCAGTCGTCAAGAGGCTGGTTCAAAATGGGCATGGCTAGGCGCAGCGCCGAAGACAGTGCACCTGCACGGCGAGGCGCTGCAACAACGCCATGGCCATTTTGAACCAGCCTCTATGGCAGGAGCTTGCGCTGGCGCTCCTCGCGCGGGGTGTTGCCGAACAGGGCGCCGAAGGCGGTCGAGAAGTGCGAACCGGACGAGAAGCCGCACATCAGCCCGACCTGCACGATGGAATGATTGGTTTCCAACAGTAGCTGGCGGGCGCGTTGCAGGCGCAGCTCCAGGTAGTAGCGCGACGGCAGGCTGCCCAGGTATTGCTTGAACAAGCGCTCCAGCTGGCGGCGCGACAGGCCGACCAGGTTGGCGATGTCGTCGGTGGACAGCGGTTCCTCGATATTGGTTTCCATCAGCGTCACCGCCTCGGACAAGCGCGGCTGCAAGGCGCCGAAGCGCGCCTGCAGGGCGACCCGCTGGCGCTCCTCGTGGCCGCGCACGCGCTCGATGCACAGGCTTTCCTTGATGCCGGCCTGCACCGTGGCGCCGAACAAATGCTCGATCAGGGTCAGCGAGAAGTCGATGCTGGCGGCGCCGCCGCAGCAGCTCAGGTGGCGGCCGTCCAGCTCGAACAGGTGAGGCGTCAGGATGGCGCGTTCGGAAATGCCCTCGGTGTCGGCATACAGCGCCCACGGCAGCGCGATGCGCACGCCCGCCATCAGCCCGGCGCTGGCCAGCCACAGCACGCCGGCGCCGACACCGCCCCAGTACTCGGCCGAGCGGCAGCGTTCGATGACGGCGCGGCTCAACTCGGGCGCCATCGGCGACTGGCCCTCGTCCGCCACCAACAAAGCAAGGTGTGGATTGTGAGGCGGCCAGCCCGGTTGCGCCAGCACCACCTGTGCCGGCGTCATGGTTTCCAGATGCAGCACGTCGCGGCCGAGCGCGGTGGCGGCCAGGCGCAGCGGCTGCACCAGGCCGGCCCAGGTGAGCGCGTCGGCCTCGCCCGCGTTCACCAGCAACATGCGCAGCGGCCGCTGTTGCGTAACGCGGGACAGATTATCGAAAGACATAAGACACCTACTCCGGAGCCAGCGCGGCGGCGGGCCGCTCGGTGCTCCACTGGCTGACGATCATGCCGGATATCAGCAGCGCAGCGCCCAGCAAGCCATTCCAGGCCAGCGTCTCTCCCAGCCAGAAATACGCGAAGATCGCCGCGCAACCCGGCTCGAAGGCGTAGATCACGGCCGCCTCGTTGGCACTGCTGTGGCTCTGGCCCCAGGTTTGCAGCGAAATAATGGCCGCCGTGGCGACCACGCCCAGGTAGACCAGGTTCAGGCCGTACATCTGCAAGCCCTTCCAGATGTAGCTGACGTAGTCCGGCAGATCCTGGCTGCGCTCGGCAAAGCCCAGCGGCACTTCGCGGATCAGCAGCCAGGCGGCGGCGCACACGGCCACCGTCAGGATCTGCGAGGCGGTCAGCACCATCAGCTTCTCGACCTTGCGGGTGGTGGTTTCCATCAACTTGACGTAGATGCCGAAGAACAGCGCGCACTGCAGCGCCAGCGTATCGCCGCGGCCCCAGGTAAAGCTGCCCTCCCAGCACAAGGCGAACAAGCCGGCCAGCGCCAGCACCAGCGCGACGACGATGCGGCGCTCCAGGCGCGCGCCCAGCAGCACGCCCAGCAGCGGCGGCACCAGCACGTTCAGGCCGGTGACGAAGGCGTTGCGGTTGGAGCTGGTCAGCGCCAGCCCCTCGATCTGGAACACATAGCACAGGAACAACACCCCACCGGCGATGATGCCCCAGCGGATATCGTTCCATTTGGCGCGCCACATAAACGGCGCCAACAGCAGGCCGGCCAGCGCGAAGCGGCACAGCACGATCCAGCTGGCCGACAGGTAGCCGGTCATGTCCTTCATCGCGGGGAAAGTCGTGCCCCACACCAGGGTCACGATGAGCAAAGCGGCAATGCCGCGCAAGTGTTGAGGCATGGTTTTTTTATTATGAATGTGCGTCCGCCATTATAGTACCGGCCAAGATTGCCGGTGTGAACCGGCTATAATCATGGTCTATGGGTGAACGATTTTTGAAAAGCATCCGGCTGCTGGCCGATTGCTTACAGAGCTATGAACGGCTCTCTGGCCAGTACGTGCGCCAGAGCGGCTTGACGCACGCCCAGTTCGATATCATCGCCACGCTGGGCAATACGCCCGGCATGTCCTATAAAGAATTGGGCGACAAGACGCTGATCACCAAGGGTACGCTGACCGGCGTGATCGAGCGCTTGGAACAAAAAGGGTTGGTGGAGCGTCAGCGCAACGACTGCGACAAGCGTTCCTTCTTTATCCGGCTGACGGCGGAGGGCGAGCAGGTGTTCTGCAAGGTCTTCCCGAAAGTCATCAAGGAGAGCGGAAAAGTGTTCGCGCACTACAGCGAAGACGATTTCGCCGCCCTTGAAAAAACCCTGAGCGATCTTAAAACTGTCATCATGGCCGGCCATACCGAATGCCCGTCCACCTGCGACTCAACCAAGGAAATCATTTGAAAACGACACTGCTCGAAGGCAAAAAGCCTGCCAAGTTCGACAAACACATCATCGGCAACCTGCTGCTGAACCAGTCCACCCCTGACGAAGTGCGCCAGGAAAAGCTGATCATCGGCGTGCGCAACGAAGACGGCGAAATCTACCGCCTGATCGGCGCGACCAAGCACAACAGCTTCATGAACGCCATCGAAGAACTGTTCGACCTGGGCCTGACCGACGAACTGCAAGACACCGACGCCACCCAGGACGGCTGCGACGCTATTTTCAGCGAGCAATAGAAACCTGTCCGACGGAAATTCCGCGAAGTTAAATCGCGCCATTACCATAAGGCCCCAGTATCCATATCAAGCGTATGGGTACTGGACTTTACCTTTAAATCTACGAACTGCACACAAAGACGCGCCGTTTGACCGGCCCCAAGGCCGCCCCCAACAGGACGCGCAACAATGCCCTCTGGTATTCCATAAATCAATTCTGGAGCTATCATGGCAATCGACGTATATCTGCAAATCGACGGCATCAAAGGCGAATCGGCCGACTCTGCGCACCCTGGCTGGATCGAACTTACATCTGCCCAATGGGGCGTAAAACAACCCAAAAGCGCTACGGCGTCAACCGCTGGCGGCCACACGGCAGAAAGATGCGAACATCAAAGCATCGCTATCACCAAGCTTGTGGACCTGTCCTCACCGCTTTTGATGCAAACCTGTTCCGCAGGTAAGACGATCCCGAAAGCACGGCTCGAATTCATGCGGGCAGATGGGCAGGGCGAGCGCGTGAAGTACTACGAAGTCGAGCTTGAAAACGTTCTGATCGGCAATATCAGCCAAGTGGTACATGAAGGCGATGTATTACACGACGCCATCGGTTTGAAATTCTCAAAGGTAAAGTGGAAATATAGCCAACAGAAAATCGGCGGCGGTGCCGGCGGCAACACCTCTGGCGGATGGGACCTCTCGACCAACCGGATCGCGTAAGGGGGTTATCATGCTCGAAGTCCAACCCAAGGATGCACGCGCCTACTTCATTCTTCCTCAAGCCCCCGAGGAAGCCGGGTATTACGTCTACGGCACACCGGGTGGGGGTGCCGCTCAATTTGCACATCCTCGAATGATGACCCTGATCCTTGCCGTCGAGCGGGAGTGGGCAACAATCGACGACCGCAAATTCGGGGTGGGCAACATCAGCATCGCCAATGGCGTGAAATTCGATCATGCATCGCATTTAAAAGGACTAGAAGTGGATATTCGTCCTATGAGAAAAGACGGGCACCACGCTCCAGTGACCTATCACGACGATGCATATGACCTCGACGCGACCGAAACGCTGATAAACATTTTTCACGCCTATGCATGTGGCAAGTTGAAGATATTTTTCAACGACAGCAGGATATCTGCCGTGTCGCCGCTAAGGAAACATGACAATCACTTCCACGTCCAATTTGGCTAATTTGCAGAGGAGGACGCATGAAAAAGCACCTTGCACTTCTTGCAGTGACATCCATCTTATCTTTGCTGGCATATGCAGGCACCCAGAAGCCGTGGGACGGCACATACACATCGTACAAGATGTCCTACCTGACCTACTCGAACGACCTGGATGAAAAACAACCGCCCACGCGAACTGATCGCAAGATGGCATTCATGGTCGAGGGACTCATGGCGAAAGAAATGTTCGAATCCATCGGCCCCGACTTAAAAGAGACTTGCGGCGCGTCGTCCCACTTACGGATCAGGGAAAAGGGCGACGTGGAGTGTACTTACGACAAGGACACGCCATCTGCCCCCTACACATGCCGCTTCGGTCTCAATCTCTCAACCGGCAAGAGCATCCCCGGCTCAACTTGCTAACCGTCATACCACTAAGCCCCGTCCAGGCAGACGAAAAGTATTTTCACGAAAAGTGCTATGCGGCAATTTTCGAGAGTATAATTTTTTTGATGGACAGACTCGACGCCTTCAAGACTATTGCCGCTCAGGCGAGCCGGGGGGAGCTGTCGTTCCCGGCCAACGTCAACGCCTCGCTGCGCCTGCAGCAGGCGCTGAGCGATCCCGATTGCCACGTCGAGGCGGCAGCCAAGCTCATCCAGGCGGACCCGTTGCTGGCGGCGCGCAGCGTCGCCATCGCCAACTCGGTGGCCTACAACCGTTCCGGCACTGAAATCTCCAGCGTGCGCGCGGCCGTGCAGCGGCTCGGCGTGCGCACCCTGCAATCGCTGGTGGCGGCGCTGATCGTGCGCCAGATCGGCAGCCAGGTCACCGATCCCGCCCTGCTGGCCAAGATCAATCAATTGTGGGAGCACACGGCCCACGTGGCGGCCCTGTCGCAGGTGATCGCGCGCCGCGTCACGCACGTCGATCCGGACACGGCGCTGTTTGCCGGCATCATGCACGAGGTGGCGGGTTTCTACATGCTGTCCTGCGCCGGCGATTTCCCGGAGGTGATGGACGGCGAGCCGGAAGACTGGGTCGAGCACGGCGAAGTGGAAATAGGCCGCGGCGTGATGACCAAGCTGGACGTGCCGGACGGCGTCTACCGGGCGATCGAATCGATGTGGGTGGGCCTGCGCGCGCTGCCGCCGGAAACCCTGGGCGATACGCTGCTGCTGGCCAATGATTTGTCGCCGGTGCATTCGCCGCTGTACCAGCGGCCGGGCGCGACCACGCTGCAAGGCGCGCGCACCATCGACTTCGTGGTCGGCGAAGGCACGCTGCACGCCATCATGAGCGAATCGGCGCTGGAAGTGCAGTCGCTGTACGCCGTATTGATGCTTTAACCCGCACTGCGGCCGCAGGGGTCTGACCCCGTCCGGGGTCAGACCCCGCCTCGGTTCGGGGTTCGCAGCATAAAAAAAAGCCCGCTGGGGAGCGGGCAAAGTCCAAAACTAGGGATCTCCTCCAGAGGAGACAAGTCCAGAATACGCTCTCCGCCCCGCCCGCTCTGTGCGCCAGTTCACATATGGACACAAGTTTCTGTCACCACACCGGTTCCGTTTGCCTCCACGCGTCCAGCTGCTGAATGCGGCCCAACCACGCCATCATCTTCGGATATTGAGTGACCGGCAACTTGGCTTGCTCGGCATACATCAACGGCGCGGCCAGCGCGAAATCCGCCAGGCTCAGCTTCTCGCCCACCACCCAGTCGCGCCCCGCCAGATGCTGCTCCAGCACGGCGCCAAATCTCGCCACCAACCGCGCGCCCCGGTCCAGCTCCGCCTGGTCGGGAAGGCCGTTGCCGGTGATGCCCTTCCAGATGTTTTCCCAGACGATGATGGCCAGCGCCGGCGAGAAATGCTGGCACGCCCACAACAACCAGCGGTTGATGTCGGCCCGCACCACGACATTGTCCGGGTAGAGCGTCTGGCCGTGCGTGCGGTCGGCCAGGTATTGCATGATGGCGCAGGATTCCCACAGGATGAAGTCGCTATCCTGCAGCACCGGCACCATCGAATTGGGATTGAGTGTCTCCAGGCGGCGCCGGTCTTCCGGGCTCATCAAGTTCACTTCAGTCACCTCCAGCGGCGTACCCATGTGCAGGGCCGCCAGCATGACGCGGCGCGAGTTCGACGAAGCGGGGTGGTGGTATAAGCGCATGGCAGTCTCCGATGAATGAGTTGAGGACTTCATCGTACGACCGGTCCGCGACAGTTTTTGTCAGGAGTCTTCGCGCAGGTTGTGTTGCTGGCGCCATGTCTTGAGCAAGTCGCTGCGGCGGGCCGGATAGCGCACGCCCAGCGACTCCACCTGCTCGATGCGGTCGATGCGGAAATGGCGGAACGCCATGCGCAGCTCGCACCACGCGGCAAGCAAGCGCTTACCCTCCATGAAAGCCAGCGCGAACGGCCACACCACCCGCTCCGACGGCTTGCCGTGCTCGTCCTGGTAGGCCATGCGCAAGCGGTGCTGGTAGCGGATCGCCTCGCGCACCGGGCGCACGTGGACGTCGCTGGCGGTGTCCTGGTCCTGGTACAGCGGCACCCACAGGCTGGTCTCGGCCATGTCGTCGCGCAGGTCCTTGGGCGAGGCGGCGGCGATCTTGGCCAGCGCATTGCTGGCGGCGGCGGCCAGCGCCTCGTCACCCTGCCTGCGCACCCAGCGCGCGCCCAGCACCAGCGCCTCCAACTCGTCGGCGCCGAACATCAGCGGCGGCAGGAAGAAACCGGCCTTGAGCATGTAGCCGACCCCGGCCTCGCCTTCCAGCGGCGCGCCCAGGCCCGACAGCGTCTGGATGTCGCGGTAGATGGTGCGCTCGGATACGCCCAGCTGCTCGGCCAAGCGGGCGGCGGTGACGGGACGGCGGTAGCCGCGCATCGCGTCCATCAACAGGAAAAGTCGGCCGGTACGGCTCATTGTCGCTCTCTCGCAAGTCGGTCGGCGGGACGTCCGCCTGCCGACTAATCGAGGTCGAGCAGGAAGTTGCGCTGCGGCGCGTCCAGCAGGGTATTGTCGGTGGCTGTCTCGTCCTTCAGCGCGACGCCGGACAACTGTCGTTGGCGCGATTCGGACAGCAGGTAGTGAAGCTTGAAGGCTGCATCATTGTAGGTCAAACCAGCCGGACGCACATTTGAGATGCAATTGCGGGCGGCGTCGGTCAGGCCGGTGCGCGGCGCCCAGGTCAGGTACAGGCCCATGCTGTCGGGCGAGCTGAGGCCGGGGCGTTCGCCGACCAGCACCACCACCGCGCGCGCGCCCAGCAACTCGCCCACCTCGTCGCCCACCGCCACCCGCCCCTGCCGGACGATGGACAGCGGCGCCAGCGACCACGATTCGGCGGCCAGGCGCGCCATCAGCACGTTCAGGAAGGGCAAGGCGTTCTGCTCGATGGCCAGCGCCGACAAGCCGTCGGCGATGACGAAGGCCAGGTCGTAGCCGGCCGCATCACGTGGACGTTCGAGCAGCGCCTGGCGCGAGGCTTCGTCCAGACGCCGGCCCAGGTCGGGGCGCTGCAGATAGATGTCGCGGCTGGCGGCCGCGCTGTGCAGCGACAGGCAAGGCAAGCCGCTGGCAACTTGCAAGGCATTGCCCAACGCAGCGTGCTCCAAAGCCAGATGCACCGCGTCCCGCGCGCGCGCATGCGCGAGCTGGAACTCCAGTTGCGGCGCGGTCGGCTGGCTGACGCCGCTGCGTCCCAGCGCGATGCGGGCCGCCGTGAAGCGCCGCAGCGAGCCCCACGGATTGCTGGTCACCACGCCATCGTCGCCAACGGGGCTGGCCGGCAGCAGGTGCTCGTCGTCGTTCATTCTGGTTCCCATCAGTTCAGGCTGGCCAGCGCTCGCTGGAAGGAAGCCGGCAGCGCTGTGCCCAGTGTAACGTAATCGTCGCGGGTGAAGATTTCCATCTCCTTCAGCCAGGACTCGAATTCCGGCGCCGGCTTCAGGCCCAGCACACGGCGCGCATACAGCGCATCGTGGAAGGACGTGGTCTGGTAGTTGAGCATGATGTCGTCCGAGCCGGGGATGCCCATGACGAAGGTGCAGCCGGCCGTGCCCAGCAGGGTCAGCAGGATGTCCATGTCGTTCTGGTCGGCCTCGGCGTGGTTGGTGTAGCAGACGTCGCAGCCCATCGGCAGGCCCAGCAGCTTGGCGCAGAAGTGGTCCTCCAGCCCCGCGCGCACGATCTGCTTGCCGTCGTACAGGTACTCGGGACCGATGAAGCCGACCACCGAATTGACCAGCAGCGGCTGGAACTTGCGCGCCACCGCGTAGGCGCGCGTCTCGCAGGTCTGCTGGTCGACGCCGTGATGGGCGTTGGCCGACAGCGCGCTACCCTGCCCCGTCTCGAAATACATCACGTTGTTGCCCACCGTGCCGCGCTGCAGCGACAGCGCCGCCTGTTGCGCCTCCGCCAGCAGGGCCAGGTTGATGCCGAAGCTGGCGTTGGCCGCCTCGGTGCCGGCGATCGACTGGAACACCAGATCGATCGGCGCGCCGCGCTCGATGGCTGCGATGGTGTTGGTCACGTGGGTCAGCACGCACGACTGCGTGGGGATGCCATAGCGGTCGATGATCTCGTCGAGCATGGTGACGATCTTGATCACCTGCGGCACGTTGTCGGTGGCCGGGTTGATGCCGATCACCGCGTCGCCGCTGCCGTACAGCAGGCCGTCCAGCACGCTGGCGGCGATGCCGGTGGCGTCGTCGGTCGGATGGTTCGGTTGCAAGCGTGTCGACATGCAACCCGCCAGGCCGATGGTGTTGCGGAAGCGGGTGACGACGCGGCATTTCTTCGCCACCAGGATCAGGTCCTGGATGCGCATGATCTTGGAGACGGCCGCCGCCATCTCCGGCGTGATGCCGGGTGCGACGGCGGCCAGCACAGCTTCATCGGCGGCGTCGCCCAGCAGCCAGTTGCGGAAGTCGCCCACGGTCAGGTGGGCGATGCGGGCGAAAGCGACGCGGTCGTGATCGTCGATGATCAGCCGCGTCACCTCGTCCTGCTCATACGGCACCACCATCTGGTTCAGGAACAGCGACAGCGGCAGTTCGGCCAGCGCCATCTGCGCCGCCACCCGCTCCTCGGCGCTGGCCGCCGCCAGCCCCGCCAGGTAGTCGCCGGATCGCGCCGGCGTCGCCTTCGCCATCAAGTCCTTCAGGTCGCGGAACTGATATGTCCTGCTGCCTACCGTATGTGCAAAGCTGCTCATTGCCGTCTCCCGATACTGCCGGTGGTCTAGAAGTTACGCGAAGCCGTTACGACCAGGCGCTTTTGTGCCACGTTCTTGCCGCTGCCGTCGGCGTTGAAGAAGGTCCACAAGGGCGTGCCGTTCTTGCTGGCGTCGCCGCTGTTGTAGGTGCCCGCCGCCGTGAACGCCCAAACGTCGATCGTCTTGGTCACACCCGCCTTGACGTCGAAGAAATTGAAATCGCTCATATTGCGCACTTGCTGGCGGCCCGCGTGCAGGTTCAGCACCAGGCCCGGCATCAGTTCGGGATTCCAGTTCACCTCGGCGTAGGCGGTGCCGCGCGTGTTGGCCAGCTTGCCGCTGTCCGGCTGCACCGCGAAACCGAACCAGTACTCGCTCAACGCCACCCAGGCGTAGGCATTGAAAGCGCCAACGTTCACACCCAGCTTGGCCTCCTGCGTATGGTACTTGATGTCCTTGCCGCCCGCCGCATAGTGCGCACCGGGATACCAGTAGGTCACCAGGCCGGCGTCGATATTGCTGTCCGCGCTGAGCGGATAACGGTAGCCGCCGTAGACATCGATCTCCGAACCGCTGCCGTTGTTATAGGCCGCGTGCGAAACGCCGGAGCCGAACAGGCCGAGGTAGAAGCCGCTGACATGGGTGAAGTCCAGCGTGGCTTGCGCCGTCGGCTTGGCCTGCGTCTGCGAGATGCCGCGGAAAATATAGTCGGACACCAGCGTCACGTTGCCGGTGTTGGTCCAGTCGGGCGCGGGCGCAGCTGGTGCGGCGTCAGCAGCCAGCGCGCTGCCTGCCGCGCAGGCCAGACATCCGGCCGCGGCCAGCAGGGAGAAAAGAGTTTTGGACATGAGTAGTGCTCCGTTGATGTGAGTTAGACAGCGTCGAACGCCGCGTGCTGTTGACGATTGCCCTTGGTGGCCAGGAAGAAGGCATAACCGACCGCCATGAAGCCGACGAACACGCCAAAGATCAGCAGGTTGTAATAGATCATCGTCACCAGGCAGATCAGCGCACCGATCAGCGCAATCGACGGGAACAGCGGATAGAACGGTGCACGGAAAGGACGGACCATGTTCGGCTCCATGCGGCGCAGCTTGAACAGGCTGAGCATGCTGAGGATGTACATGGTGATGGCGCCGAAGACCGACATGGTGACGATGTTGGCGGTCAGGGTCTGGCCGCCGATCTTGATCAGCTCGTCGCTATAGATGGCAGCGATGCCGATCACGCCGCCCGCAAGGATGGCGCGGTGCGGCGTCTTGAAGCGTGGGTGGATCTTGGCGAAGTAATGCGGCACGTAAGCCTCGCGGGCCAAGGCAAAGATCTGGCGCGAATAGCCGAGGATGATGCCGTGGAAGGAAGCGATCAATCCGAACAGGCCCAGCCACACCAGCATGTGCAGCCAGTTGCTGTGCTCGCCAACGATGATCTTCATCGCCTGCGGCAGCGGATCGTTGATGTTGGCCAGCTTGGTCCAGTCACCCGCGCCGCCGGCGAACACCATCACGCCGATCGCCAGCAGCACCAGCGTAATGATGCCGGCGATGTAGGCGATGGGGATCGAGCGTTTCGGGTCCTTGGCTTCCTCGGCCGCCATGGCCACGCCCTCAATCGCCAGGAAGAACCAGATCGCAAACGGAATCGCCGCGAACATGCCGGGGACCGACGCGATACTGAAGCTGTCCTGCCCCGACCAGCCGCCCTTGACGAAGTTCGCCACCGAGAAGCCCGGCGACACCACGCCCATAAACACCAGCAATTCAAAGATGGCCAGCAGCGTCATCAGCAACTCGAAAGTCGCCGCCACCTGCACCCCGACAATGTTCAAAGTCATGAACACGACATAGGCGCCGACCGCCGCCGTCTTCGGATCGACGGTGGGGAACTGCACATTCAGATACGCGCCGATCGCCAGCGCAATCGCCGGCGGTGCGAACACGAACTCGATCAGGGTGGCCGCGCCGGCCAGGTAGCCGCCGGTCGGACCGAAGGCGCGCTTGCTGTAGGCGAACGGGCCGCCCGCATGCGGGATCGAGGTGGTCAGCTCGGTGAAGCTGAAGATGAAGGTGGTGTACATCGCCGCGATGAACAGCGCCGTGATGGTGAAGCCCAGCGTCCCCGCCGAGGCCCAGCCATAGCTCCAGCCGAAGTACTCGCCCGAGATCACCAGGCCTACCGCGATGCCCCACAACTGGAAGGTGCCTAGCGACTGTTGCAGCGCCGGTTGCCCGGCTGCCTGTTTTGCATTCATGTGATTCTCCCTAAGGTAAAGCGCGTCTGGTATGGAAGTTGCAGCAGAATCGAGTATAGGAGCGAGCCAAATGCCAGCGTTATCGAAAATCGGCAAACTTGCGAGGGGCTGGCGTCGACGGGAAGAAATAACAACAGTGGGAGAAAAATAATATGCACCAGACTGCGACAGAGTTGTTACACAGTGCGCCAGATTTGCGCACTGTGATGGCGCACGACGCCGACGAACTGGCCAGCAAGCTCACCAACTGGCAACAAAGCTACGACCAGATCAGCGCCGGCCTGTTCCACGGCGCGCTGACCGAACTGCGCCTGCCGCAGCTGCAAGTATTCCGCGAAAGCCTGAGCCAGTCGGTGCGCCAGTCCTGCCGCGTGTGGCCGGACGCCATCTGGTTCGGCCTGCCCGACCACGGCGCCAGCACCCGCATCAACGGCCGCCAGACCGAGGCAAACCGGATTATGGTGCAGCCCG
Source organism: Duganella violaceipulchra (assembly GCF_019166075.1). NCBI lineage: Bacteria > Pseudomonadati > Pseudomonadota > Betaproteobacteria > Burkholderiales > Oxalobacteraceae > Duganella > Duganella violaceipulchra. The sequence continues at coordinate 352,299 of NZ_JAHTGR010000005.1, forward strand.
GCAACGTTGAGTTCGAACTGGTAACGCCAAGCGCCTACAGCATCTTCGGCATCGTCGCCAGCCGCGAATTGCTGGTCGAGACGGCGCGGCGCTACGGCTGCCAGATCGACTGGCAGCGGGTGCAGTCGGCCGAACTGTTGCAGGTCGATGCGCAGGCCCAGGCCAAATGCCTGCGCATCCTGTCGCAGCTGCTGCCGGCCGAGGGCGACAGCGCGGCCGAAGGCGCGGCGCAGTGGCAGGAGCTGGTGTTGTCCACCCTGCTCGACATGCTGGACCACAGCTGCGTAGAACCGGCGCTGGCGGCCAGCCTGCAACGGCGCCGCCACGTGGTCTCGCTGGCGCGCGAGTACATCATGGCGCACCGCAGCGAATCGATTACCGTGCCGGAGCTGTGCGAACGGGTGCACGTGAGCCGCCGCACGCTGCAATACTGCTTCGAGGACGTGCTGGGCATGAGCCCCATGCTGTACCTGCGCATGGTGCGCCTGAACGGCGTGCGGCGGCAGCTGCAGGACGGCGGCGCCATCGGCGACGTGGCCGGCTCCTGGGGCCTGAGTAACTTCAGCCAGTTTTCCAGCGACTACCGCAAGCTGTTCGGCCACTGCCCGTCGGCGTCGCTGCGGTCGCGCTCAACGCAGCAATCCCTCAGATAAGCCCCAGCGTGCCGGCCAGCGCGCCGGCCGCGATCAGCAGCACCGGATTGATCTTGGTCCGCAGCAGTATCAACGCGGCCAGCACCGTCAGCACATCGGCATGCCAGCTGACGTTGGAGATGCGGGTGAACAGCCATGCGGTGGCGGCCAGGAAGCCTATCGATATCGGCGCGAAGGCATCGCCCAGCGCCTGCGTCAATCGACCGCCGGCATGGCATGCCTGCAAGCGCATCGCGCCCAGTGTCAGCAGCGTCGACGGCCCCAGCACCGCCAGCGTGGTGAAGATGGCGCCCGCCCAGCCGCCGATCAGCCAGCCCACCAGCGAAACAAACAGCAGGTTGGGACCGGGCGCCGCCTGCGCTATCGCATACGCGGCCGAGAACTGCTCGTTGTTCAGCCACTGCTTGCCTTCGACCACGTAGTGCCCGACCTGCGGCCCCAGCAGCACCACGCCGCCGCCCACCGCCATCAAAGACATCACCGCGATGTGCAGCGATAGTTCGACTACCGGAGATTGCTCGTTCATTTTTTCTCTCCCACCAGGTAAGTCGCACCGGTGCCCAACGGCGCCAGCAAGCAGAACACCAGCGCCAGCTGCCATTGCAGCAGACCCAGTCCGATAAAGGCCAACACCAGCAAGGCCGCCTGCAACTGCGTGCGGTGTTCGCGCCAGTCGGCCTTGGCGAACATGGACTTCGCCATCTTGACGGCTGTGGCGAGGATCAGCCCCGCCGCCACCGCCGCCATGCCGCGTATCGCGTGGCGGAACATCTCGATCTCGCCGAAGCGTTGGTACACCATGCCCAAGGCGATGACCACCAGGAACGGGCCGGCGACCATGCCGGCCAGCGCCGCCAGCGCGCCGCCCGTGCCGGCGTAGCGGTTGCCCACCATCAGCGCGACGTTGCAGATCGTTGGGCCGGGCAGCATCTGGCTGGTGGCGAGATACTTCGCGAACTCCTCGGCCGTGAGCCACTTGTGCTGCTCGACCAGGGCGCGATAGGCAAACGGCATCACGCCGCCAAAGCCCATCAGCGCCAGCTTGGAGAACACCAGGAAAATTGTTGATAGCGGCATGACCATCTCCTTCGGTTTCAATGAGGCGGATTTTCCGCCTCCCTAAAATATTAGTACAATGAATTTATTTAGACCATTCATTCATTTTTCTGATGAAAATAGACATACTCGGCGTGCAGGCTTTTGTCGCGATTGCGGACTTTGGCGGATTCCAGAAAGCGGCGGAGACGCTGCACGTCACACAGACCGCCGTCACGCAACGGCTGCGCAACCTGGAGGACTTCCTGGGCGTGAAGCTGGTCGAGCGCACCACGCGTTCGATCGCGCTGACCAGCATCGGCAAGGACTTCCTGCCGCAGGCGCGGCGCTTGCTGCAAGAGCTGTCGTCCACGCTGAACGAGATCCGCGATACCGGCAAGGCGCAGCGCGGCGATGTGGCGATCGCCTGCGTGCCGACGGTGGGCATACAGTATCTGCCGCAGATCATCCAGGAATACTCCGCGCGCTTTCCCGAGAACCGCATCAAGATCCTCGACCACGCTTCGTCGCGCGTGGCGGAGGCGGTGCAGCGCAGGGAAGCGGAGTTCGGCATCGGCCTGGGTGGCGGCATGCATCCCGACCTGGTGTCGGTGCCGCTGATGGAGGATCACTTCGTGCTGGTGTGCCGCGACGATCACCCGCTGGCCAAACGGCGTTCGCTGACATGGTCGCAGATCCAGCCCTACCCGCTGATCTTCTCGGGCGACGTCAACGGCAACCGCGCGCTGCTCGACAGCTACCTGGGTAGCAAGAGCGCGGAGCTGAACCTGCACTTCCAGTACGACGTGCAACGCAGCGCGACGGCGGTGGGCCTGGTGGCTTCGGGCATCGCCGCCGCCATCGTGCCCAACCTGGCGATCATCAAGGGCAGCTATCCGCGCCTGCGCGCCATCAAGCTGAAGGAGCCGACCATCTCGCGCCAGCTTGTGCTCATCACCCGCAAGGCCGGCCATCTGTCACCCGCCGCGCAAGCGCTGTACGACATGATCAAGCCAAAATAAGTACGGTTCTCCACGGATTACCGAGCCTCCCCCTTCAGGCTTCGGTATTCCAAATCACAACTTAGTCTAATTCAGTCTGGTTGGAGCCGAATACAGCTAATCTAGACTGAAATTCCCAAGCGATATCCAAAACGGTCGAGGAAGTCCGGCAGCCAAATCTAATTTGGTCGCGTTTTAGCAAGCCAAAGTCTAAAGCGAACCATAGTTCCGTTCCGTGGTCCAACTTATAGACCCCGTTCGAAAGGACTCCATCATGGCATACGAAGCGAAACACCAAATATACCTGCCGCTGCTGGATTTTCAGAATCTGGAATACCATTTGATGGCTACCCGGCCTGGCGTCAAACCTGATGCCTTTGTCACGGAACTGGTCCAGCGATGGTTGGCGATTGAAACGGAGCGGCTCGCGCTGCGCAAGAACGGTCAAGCAATGCGCGGCTTTCAATGGAAGAATATCTTCCTGCCCGACAGAACCAGTTTGCGAACCAGCTACCACGACACCATCGAATTCGCCAAGGTAGTCGGAGATCGCATCCTGTCCGACGATGGCCAGTCCATCACTCCCTCGCTGTTCGCCAATCGCCATGCAAAGGGGCGCAACGCGTGGCGCTTTGTTTGGCTGCGCTTTCCCGGCGACGACTACTGGATCCGTGCCGACAGTTACAGGGCGCGCTTTGCCGAGCAACTACAAAGACGTGCAGTACGCGACGTTGATACATCCAGGTCGGTCTAAGCCGTCATGAGGGAGAGTCTAATTCGGTCTTGGGGTTGCTTTGCGAAGACGATTCCGGTCTAGTGAATTTGGCATTCCGGCGATTTCAGTCTAGAAAACTCGCCCCCCCGGAGATTTTGGACGCCACTAGACTGAATCGGCGCGATTTTGATCGAATTAGACTTTACTGCCGAAAGGAATACCCAAACCTCCAGATCCGAGTTTGCTTCCCGCAAATCCGTGAAGAACAATAAAAAAATCCCTCCCTTGCACTGAACGCTATCTTGAGCGCGTCCAGGCTGGAGAGGGATTTTTGAGAAGCTGGCGACGCTTACACTACAGCGCCATCGGTTTCGTCTTTTTCCTTGATCGGCTTGATCAGGTCTTCACGCTTCACGCCCAGCCACATGGCCACAGCGGCGGCCACGAACACCGACGAGTAAATACCGAAGCAGATACCGATGGTCAGCGCGACGGCGAAGTAGTGCAGCGTAGGACCGCCCAGGAACAGCATCGACAACACCATCATCTGCGTGCAGCCGTGGGTGATGATGGTACGCGAGATGGTCGAGGTGATCGCGTTGTCGATCACTTCATGCACCGACGACTTGCGCTGCTTGCGGAAGTTTTCGCGGATACGGTCGAAGATAACCACCGACTCGTTGACCGAGTAACCCAGCACCGCCAGCACCGCCGCCAGCACCGTCAGCGAGAACTCCCAGTGGAAGAAGGCGAAGAAGCCGAGAATGATGACCACGTCGTGCAAGTTGGCGACGATCGCCGCGACGGCGAACTTCCATTCGAAGCGCACGGCCAGGTAGATCATCACGCCGATGATCACCATCACCAGCGCGTTCAAGCCGTTCTGCGCCAGCTCGTCGCCCACCTGCGGGCCGACGAATTCGACTTTTTGCAGCGATACCGCCTCGTTGCCAGCCGCGTCCATGCAAGCGGATTTGACCACGTGCTCGCCCTTGGCGCTGACGGCGTCGACCTGCTTGGGCGAACCCTGCTCGGCCGCGCACAACGTGGTGAACACCAGCTGCGACGCATCCTTCGAGCTGACGTTCTTCACCACCGGCAGGCGCAACATGACGTCATGCGCGGTGCCGAAGCCGGTCACTTCCGGCTGCTCGTAGCCGATCTTCTCCAGCGAGTGACGGATCTGCTCCAGCTTTGCAGGCTGCTGGTACTTCAGTTCCATCACGGTACCGCCGGTGAACTCCACCGAGAAGTTCAGCGGTCGGGTGATCAGGAAGAACACGGCCGCGACGAAGGTCAACGCCGAAATGGCGTTGAACACCAGCGCGTGGCGCATGAACGGTATGTCTTTTTTGATGCGGAAAAATTCCATGTGAACCCCTGAGTTATTTCAGACCCGGTACCCAAACGGTACCGATGGCGAGCGATTGCAGCTTCTTCTTGCGGCCGTACCAGAGGTTGACCACACCGCGCGAGATGAACACGGCGGAGAACATCGAGGTCAAGATACCCAGGCAGTGCACCACGGCGAAGCCGCGGATCGGACCGGAACCGAACACCCACAGTGCGATACCGACGATCAGCGTGGTCACGTTGGAGTCGATGATGGTGGCCCACGCGCGGTCGAAGCCGGCGGCGATCGCCGCCTGCGGCGTGGCGCCGGAACGCAGCTCTTCGCGGATACGCTCGTTAATCAGCACGTTGGCGTCAATCGCCATACCCAGCGCCAGCGCGATAGCGGCGATACCAGGCAGGGTCAGGGTCGCCTGCATCAGCGACAGCAACGCCAGCAGCAGCAACAGGTTGCAGGCCAGGGCCAGCACGCTGAAGAAACCGAACATCATGTAGTAGACCATCATGAAGATGGCGATGGCGGCGAAGCCGTACATCGTCGAATGCAGACCCTTGTTGATGTTCTCGGCGCCCAGTTGCGGGCCGATGGTGCGTTCTTCGATCACGTCCATTGGTGCGGACAGCGCGCCGGAGCGCAGCAACAGCGCCAGCTCGGCGGAGTTCTCCGCGTTGCCCATGCCGGTGATCTGGAAGCTGCTGCCAAACTCACTCTGGATGGTGGCGACCGACAGCACTTCCGGCTTGCCCTTCTCGAACAGCACGATGGCCATGCGCTTGCCGACGTTGTCGCGGGTCAGGTCGCGCATCTTGCGGCCGCCGTCACCGTTCAGCGTGATGCTGACGGCAGGCTGCTGGTTCTGGTCATACGTGGCGGTGGCGCTGGAGATGGAGTCGCCGGTGATGACGACATCCTTGCTCAGCACAACCGGCACGTTGCGGCCGACGGTGAACAGCTCGGAGTTGAACGGAATCGCCGAAGTCAGCTCGGTGCCCGGCGTGACCGAGTTATCGGTCATGCGCACTTCCAGCGTCGCGGTGCGGCCGATCACGGCGCGCGCGCGCGCCACGTCCTGCACGCCAGGCAGCTGGACCACGATACGGTCAGGGCCTTGCTGCTGGATGATAGGTTCGGCCACGCCCAGTTCATTCACGCGCTTGGACAGCGTCGAGATGTTCTGCTTGACGCCGTCGTCGATGGTTTGCTTGAGCGCGACCGGCTTCAAGGTGACGGTGGTCTTCAGCGCATCGCCTTCGCCGGAATCGACCAGCAGCAGGTCGGTCATCTGGCCTTGCAGCACGTCCTTGGCCTTCTGGCGGGTGGCGTCGTCGCGGAATTTGATTTCGATGGTGTCGCCCACGCGGTCGATGCCGGCGTGACGCACGTTCTTGTCGCGCAGCGAGGTACGGGCCAGGGCCTGGATGCCTTGCACGCGCTTGGCCAGCACGGCCTTGGTATCGACCTGCATCAGGAAGTGCACGCCACCACGCAAGTCGAGGCCGAGGTACATCGGCAGCGCATGCAGGGCTTGCATCCATTTCGGCGTGTCTTTTTGCAGGTTCAGCGCGACCAGGTAGGTCGGATCGGCCGGATCGGCGTTCAGGCCCTTTTCCAGCACCGACTTGGCACGGAACTGGGTGTCCGGATCGGCGAAGCGGGCGCGCACGGAAGCGTAGGTGCCGGTGCCGTCGAAGGCGATGCCGTTGTAGGCGATGCCGGCGCCCTTGAGCACCTCTTCCACCTTGGCGCCCATGTCGGACGACATCTTGACGGTCGATTTGCCGCTCGTGACCTGGACCGCAGGCGATTCGCCATAGTAGTTGGGCGCGGTGTACAGCGCGCCCAGCAGAATGGCGACTACGATCAGTATGTATTTCCAGAGAGGATAGCGATTCATATTGTTCAACGTTCAGTGTTAGGCGTCGGATGCAATAAGGCCCGCGTTACGCGGGCCGAGGCCAAGGCCGAGGCTGATTACAGCGCCTTCAGCGTGCCCTTGGGCAGCAGCATGGTGATGGAATTCTTTTGCAGCGTCATTTCGGCGCCGCTGGAGATTTCGATGGTCACGTACAGGTCGGTCACCTTGGAGACCTTGCCCAGCACGCCGCCGGCGGTCACGACTTCGTCGCCCTTGGCCAGCGCTTCCATCATGGCCTTCTGCTCTTTCGCGCGCTTCTGCTGAGGACGGATCATCAGGAAGTACATCGCGACAAACATCAGGATCAGCGGCAGGAAGCTGGTGAGATTACCGCCCAGGCCGAGTGCGTCGAGTGGGGAAGCCGATTGGGCATAAGCGTTGGAAATGAACACAGGTGACTCCGATAATAGTTTGAAAAAATAGCGCTGTATTCTAGCACTGGCCGGAAGGCGCTAGGTCTTCCGGCTATGTGGGTGGCATAAATCTTTTTACAAGACTTACAACACTTTTAGTTAAATTCAGATACCGCGGCCGCGATCGGCGTGGAATTGCAGGGTCCAGGCATGGAAACGGTCCTCATCCAGGGCCTCGCGCATCTGGCGCATGATGTCCAGGTAGTAGTGCAGGTTGTGGATGGTGTTCAGGCGGGCGCCGAGGATTTCCTGGGTGCGGTTCAGGTGATGCAGGTAGGCGCGCGAGAAGTTGCGGCAAGCATAGCAGGAGCAGGTGCTGTCCAGCGGTTCCTTGTCTTCCTTGTAACGGGCGTTCTTGATTTTCACGTCGCCGTAGCGGGTGAAGATCCAGCCGTTGCGGGCGTTACGGGTCGGCATCACGCAGTCGAACATATCGACGCCGTTGGACACGCCATTGACCAGGTCTTCCGGCGTGCCGACGCCCATCAGGTAATGCGGCTTGTTGGCCGGCATTTTCGGGCCGACGTGGGCCAGGATGCGCATCATGTCTTCCTTCGGCTCGCCGACCGACAGGCCGCCGATGGCCAGGCCCGGGAAGTCGATCTCTTCCAGCTGGGCCAGCGATTCGTCGCGCAGGTTCTCGAACATGCCGCCCTGGACGATGCCGAACAGCGCGTTCGGGTTCTCGCCACGGTTGAACTCATCCATCGAACGCTGCGCCCAACGCAAGGACATGCGCATGGATTTTGCCGCCTCTTCCAGAGTCGCCGGGCGGTTGTCGATTTCATAAGGCGTGCATTCGTCGAACTGCATGACGATGTCGGAGTTCAGCACGCGCTGGATCTGCATCGACACTTCCGGCGACAGGAACAGCTTGTCGCCGTTGATCGGCGAGTTGAAGTGCACGCCCTCTTCGGTGATCTTGCGCATCGCGCCCAGCGAAAACACCTGGAACCCGCCGGAATCGGTCAGGATCGGCTTGTCCCAGCCCATGAAGTCGTGCAGGCCGCCGAACTTGGCCATGACGTCATTGCCTGGGCGCAGCCACAGGTGGAAGGTGTTGCCCAGGATGATCTGCGCGTCGATTTCCTTCAACTCCAGCGGCGACATCGCCTTGACCGAGCCGTAAGTGCCGACCGGCATGAAGATCGGGGTCTGGACCACACCGTGGTTCAGTTTGACTTCGCCGCGGCGGGCCTTGGTCAGGCCGCTGCTATCGGTCTTGTGTAGCGTAAATTCCAACATATTGTTCCTTATTTTGCTCGTGCTTGCGTCGTCAACAGCATGGCGTCGCCATAGCTGAAGAAACGGTATTCGTTGGCGATCGCGTGGGCGTAGGCCTGGCGGATCTGTTCAAAACCGGCGAAGGCCGACACCAGCATCAGCAGGGTCGACTTCGGCAGGTGGAAGTTGGTGATCAGACGGGTGACCGTCTTGAACTGGTAGCCGGGCGTGATGAACAGCGCGGTATCGGCGCTGCCCGCTTCCAGCTGGCCGCTCTGCGAGGCCGATTCCAGCGCGCGCAGGCTGGTGGTGCCGACCGCCACCACATCCCGGCCGGCGGCGCGGGTGGCGCGCACGGCGTCCACGGTTTCCTGCGGCATGGTGTACCACTCGGTGTGCATCTTGTGCTCGGCCAGCACCTCGGCGCGCACCGGCTGGAAGGTGCCGGCGCCCACGTGCAGCGTGACGTAGGCGAAGTTGATGCCCTTGGCCTTCAGCTCGGCCAGCAGCTTCTCGTCGAAGTGCAGGCCGGCGGTCGGCGCGGCCACCGCGCCCGGCACCTTGTTAAACACGGTCTGGTAGCGGGTTTCGTCGAACGAGTCGGCGTCGTGCTCGATGTACGGCGGCAGCGGCAGGCGGCCGTGCGCTTCGATCAGGTCGAACACGTCGGCGTCGAAATGCAGGGTGTAGAACTCGCCGGCGCGCTCGCCGACAGTGACGTCGAAGGCGTCGGCCAGGCGGATCTTGACCCCGGGGCCGGGCGACTTGGAGGCGCGTACCTGGGCCAGCACGGTGCGGCTGTCCAGCACGCGCTCGACCAGCGCCTCGATCTTGCCGCCGCTCTCCTTGACGCCGAAGAAGCGCGCCTTCAACACGCGGGTATCGTTCATCACCAGCAGGTCGCCCGCCTGCAGCTGGCCGACGATATCGGCGAACTGGCGGTCGATGATCTGCCCACCGTCCAGGTGCAACAGGCGGGAAGCGCTGCGGTCTGGCAGCGGGAATTGCGCAATACGCTCTTGCGGCAAGTTAAAATCGAAATCGGAAAGCGAGTACATTTGCGGACTTCTGGAAACTGTTGAAGAAAATTCGGATAGGCCCGAAGGCGGTGCAAGTCGTACAATACCGGCGTTGCTTTGCTGCGGCCAACCCTCTATTTTACGCTAGTGCCCGAAAAACGCTCCAATATGCCTGTTTCAACCTCCAAAACCGTCAAGAAGACAGTCAGCCCGGAAGCCAAGCTGGCCAAACTTGGCCTGCACACCGATATGGACCTGGTGCTGCACCTGCCCATGCGCTACGAGGACGAGACCCAGGTCATCACCATCGAAGAAGCCCGTTTGCATGGCGGCGAGACCTCGCAGGTCGAGGGGCTGGTGGTCAAGAGTGAAATCACCTACAAGCCGCGCAAGCAGCTGCTGGTGCATATCGCCGACGAGACGGGCGATTTGCAGCTGCGCTTCATGAACTTCTACGGCAGCCAGGTCAAGCAGCTGGCCGAGGGCACGCGGGTGCGCGCGCGCGGGGAGCTGAAGCACGGCTTCTTCGGCGCCGAGATGGTGCACCCGGCCTACAAGGTGGTCAACGAAGGCGCGCCACTGCCAACTTCCCTGACGCCGGTGTATCCGTCGGGCGAAGGACTGTCGCAGCCGATCCTGCGGCGCGCCATCGGCGACGCGATGAAGCGGGTCGACTGGACCGATACGCTGCCGGAGCAGCTGCGCGCGCAGATGCAGCTGTCCGACTTCGAGCCGGCGGTGAAGCTGCTGCACTACCCTCCGCAGCAGGTGGACGAACACGCGCTGCTCGACCGCTCGCATCCGGCGTGGACGCGCATGAAGTTCGACGAACTGCTGGCGCAGCAGCTGTCTCTGAAGCGCGCGCAGCGTGCGCGCCGCTCCAAGGGCGCGGCGGCACTGACGGTGATTGGTGCGCTATCCGACAGCTTCCAGGCCGCTCTGCCGTTCAAGCTGACCGGCGCGCAGCAGCGCGTGCTGAACGAAATCCGCGCCGATTTACGCCATCCGTACCCGATGCAGCGGCTGTTGCAGGGTGACGTCGGCAGCGGCAAGACGGTGGTGTCGGCGCTGGCCGCCGCGCAGGCGATCGACAGCGGCTACCAGGCCGCGCTGATGGCGCCGACCGAAATTCTCGCCGACCAGCACTTCCGCAAGATCGCCGCTTGGATGGAGCCATTGGGCGTCAAGGTCGCGTGGCTGACGGGAAGCTTGAAGAAAAAGGAGAAACTGGCCGCCTATGCGCTAATCGAATCCGGCGAGGCGCAGCTGGTGATCGGCACGCACGCGCTGATCCAGGAGGCGGTGAACTTCTCCAACCTGGGACTGGTGATCGTCGACGAGCAGCACCGCTTCGGCGTGGGTCAGCGCCTGACCTTGCGCAACAAGGGTGTGGAAGGCGCGGTGCCGCACCAACTGATGATGTCGGCCACGCCGATCCCGCGCACGCTGGCGATGACCTACTACGCCGACCTGGAAGTATCGGTGATCGACGAACTGCCGCCGGGCCGCAGCCCGATCGTCACGCGCGCCATCGACCAGAACCGGCGCGATGAAGTGATCGAACGTGTGCATGCGGCGGCGCTGGAAGGACGGCAGATCTACTGGGTGTGTCCGCTGATCGAAGAATCGGAAGCGCTGCAACTGCAAACCGCGACGGACACGCACGCGCTGCTGGCCGAAGCGCTGCCGGACCTGAACGTCGGTCTGGTACACGGCCGCCTCAAACAGGCCGAGAAGCAGTCCGTCATGGACGCCTTCACGGCCAACGAGATGCAGGTGCTGGTCGCCACCACGGTGATCGAAGTGGGCGTGGACGTGCCGAATGCATCCTTAATGGTGATCGAGCATGCGGAGCGTTTCGGCCTGTCGCAGCTGCACCAGTTGCGTGGGCGAGTGGGACGGGGCTCGGCGGCGTCGGTGTGCCTGCTGCTGTACCAAAGCCCATTGGGAGGCATCGCCAAGCAGCGCCTGATGACAATGCGTGAAACAACCGACGGTTTCGAGATCGCCCGCCGCGACCTGGAGATCCGGGGCCCCGGCGAATTCCTCGGCGCCCGCCAGTCCGGCCAGGCGATGCTGCGCTTCGCCGACCTGGAGACGGACGGCTGGCTGGTCGATCAAGCGCGCGACGTCGCCCACGACCTGCTACACGCCAACACCCCCGAAAAAGCCGCCACCGTCGAAGCCCACCTGGCCCGCTGGCTAGGCGGCCGCGAAGAGTTCCTCAAAGTCTAGCTGGGGTCAAGTCTGACATTCGGACACGGCCTCTACCGTAGCGATCGTTACGGCAGAGGCCGTGTCCGAATGTCAGACTTGACCCCAATGTTAAAAGCACAGGTAAAAGCGGTTGGCGAGGTCCCGCAGGAAGTCTGGCGTCAGGTAGGCCATGAACACCAGCGCCAGTACTACGACGCCGGCCGCGCGCAGCAGCCAGGTTTTCATCGCTAGGCCGCCTTCAGGACGCCGCGTTCAATCGCTCGCTCGTTGATCGGCAAGTTGACCAGGCCGGCCATGATGCTCAGCCCAATCGCGATGCCCCAGACGATGTCGTAGCTGCCCAGCTTGGCGAACAGGTAGCCGGCCAGCCACACGCCGATGAAGCTGCCCACCTGGTGCGAGAAGAACACCACGCCCGCCAGCATCGACATGTGCTTGACGCCGAAGATGCCGGCGATGATACCGTTCGTCAGCGGCACCGTCGATAGCCAGATGAATCCTATCGCCGCCGCAAACACGTACACCGAATAAGGCGTCAACGGCGCCAGCAGGAACAGGCCGATGACGACGGCGCGCGTGAAGTAGATCGACGACAGCAGGTAGCGCTTGGGGAAGCGTCCACCCAGCTTGCCCGCGTAGTACGAGCCAAAGATATTGAACAAGCCTATCAACGCCAGCGCCATCACCGCCACGCCCGGGCTGACGATGCCCTTGTCCTTCAAATACGCCGGCATATGTACGCCGATGAACACCAGCTGGAAGCCGCACACAAAATAGCCCGCCACCAGCAACAGGAAGGAGCGGTTGCCCACCGCCTCGCTCATCGCCTCGCGCACGCTTTGCTGCGGACCGCCGCCATGCGCCACCGCAGGCTCGCGCAGATAGAAGGCCATCGGTATCATCAGCGCCACCACCAACCCAGCCAGCAGGTAGAAGGCGTTCTGCCAACCCACGGCGGAAATCAGCTGCTGCTCCACCGGCATCATCAAGAACTGGCCGAAGGAACTGGCCGCGCCGGAAATGCCAAACGCCCAGGAACGCTTTTCCACCGGCGCCACGCGCCCAATGATGCCGCTGACCGCGCCGAACGCGGTACACGCCAGCCCCAATCCGATGAACACGCCCGAGCCAATCACGAACAAGGTGGGATCCTTCACCAGAGCCATCCACACCAGCCCCGCCATGTAGCTGACCGCGCCCACCAGCACCACGCGCATGGTGCCGAAGCGATCCGCCGCCATGCCGGCGAACGGGCCGAACGCACCCCACAACAGGTTCTGCAAGGCCAGCGCCAGCGAATAGGTTTCACGCGTCCAGCCGTTGGCTTGCGAGATGGGCTGCATCCAGAAGCCGAAGCCGTGACGCACGCCCATCGCCAGCGTCAGGACGACACCGCTGGCCAGCAGGACGGTTTTAAGAGATGGAGCGCGGGTGGCGACGGACATGATAGGGACCCTGATTGTGGAAACAACATCTGTCGATTCTAACCAGTTCCCGCCGCCCGCGCTTGAAGGCCCTAAATGTCGAAGGTGTATTTCAGGCCGATCTGCGCGCGGATGTCGTCCAGCGTGCCCATGATGGACAGCGTTTCCTCGTGCGGCATCACCGGACTTTCGATCAGCCCCGCACGGATGCAGCGCCCCACTTCCTGCGCCTCGTGCGTGTAACCATTGCCGCTGCGCGGCAGGTTGATGGTGCGCTCGCTGCGCGAGGCGCCGTCCACCAGCGTGACGCTGATGGTCTCGGTGTTGTGGAAGCGGTCGTGCAGGCGCACAAAGCCCTTGGTGCCGGAGATCGTCAGCTCGGTCGGCGTGCGCGAACGCAGGCTGCACGCACATGACGAAACGCCACCATCCTTGTGCATCAGCGTGAACGCGGTCTGCATGTCGACACCGGTGGCGCCCATCTCCGCCTGCGCCTTCACGCCCGTCACCGGACCAAGGAAGAACGACGCCATCGACAAGGGATAGATGCCCAGGTCCAGCAGCGCGCCTCCGCCCAACTCCGGCGCGAATAGCCGGTGCTCCGGCCCCACGTCCGCGGTAAAACCGAAGTCCGCGCTGACGTTGGCCGGCACGCCGATCTCGCCGCTGTCGACGATGCGCTTGGCCTCCACCACCGCCGGCATGAAGCGGGTCCACATCGCCTCCATGACGAACAGCTTTTTCTGGCGCGCCAGGTTAATGATGTCCTCGGCCTGGCGACGATTCATGGTGAACGACTTCTCCACCAGCACGCCCTTGCCGCCGTTAAGGCACATCAGCGCGTTCTCGTGGTGCATGGGGTGCGGCGTGCCGATGTAGATGACGTCGACCTCGGGATCGTCCGCCAGCGCCTGATAGCTGCCGTGGAAGCGCTCCGCGCCATATTCGACACCGAACGTGGTAGCGCTATCTACACTGCGCGAAGCAACGGCGGCCAGCTTGGCGCCGGGCGTGTCCTGCAAGGCGATGGCGAAAGCCTTGGCGATCTTGCCGGTGCCGAGTATCCCCCAGCGAATTACCTGCGTCATGGCGTGCTCTTTCTGCCGCGTCGGCGGCGAAGTCGGTTAAAAAATCTATTTTACCGCTGGTGCGCGTTTGGGGCGGAACACCGTTGCGTCGTTGTAGAAAGCGTCGTCCTGGTCCGGCCACCAGCCCGGCACGCCCAGCGCCTGCATCGGCGTGAAGTCTGCGGTGCTGAGGCCATGCCCGGCAAGGTCGCGCGCCACGGTGGCGTCGATCCAATGACGGCGGGCGTCGTGGTCCATGGCAAAGAAGTCATCGCCCGCCACCACCACGCGGGTGTGCGCGGTGATCGCCTTGCGTGGCGCGACCAGCTTCTCCATCAGCGCGTGGCCAAACAGCCATACCTGCGCGTCCGGGCCGAAGCTGGCGCGCTGCTCGATGAAGGCCGCGCGCCATCGATGGTCGCGTAGCGCGGCAGTCAGCGCTTGGCCGGCGGCGCCGTCGCGCACCACCAGCAAGGCGGCGTTTTCGTCGAAGATGGTGGCGCCGTCACGCGCGGGGCCGCGCGATTTGCCAACGCCGTCCAGCGCGATCTGCGCCGCCTGCAAGGCGTTCAGCTGCACTTTGATACGCGGGAAGCTAAGCCATACAAGGCCGTTGAAGAAGTCGTGCAGGTTGTCGCGCGTTGGCACGCCGCCGGTGGCGCCGATGAAGGCTTCGTAGGCTGTGCCGTCAGGCAGCGACTCCTGCGGAACGAAGGAGATCGGCAGGTCCAGATGATTGCGCAAGCCCAGTGCTGCGGCTTGCGCGTTGAACGTGTCCATGAAGGGCACGTCCTCTGACAGCTGGCCGGCCGCTGTGCGGACCGAGTCGTACCAGGGACGCGACCAGTCTATCGCTTGCAGCACCGCTTATACCATTTTCCAGTTGATGGTTTCACCGGCGTTGAGCGGCACTACTTGCTGATCCGCCAGCGGCAGGGTTTCCGGCAACGTCCACTGCTCGCGCTTGAGCGTGATGGTGTCGGTGTTGCGCGGCAGGTTGTAGAAAGCCGGGCCATTGAAACTGGCGAAGGCTTCCAGCTTGTCCAGCGCTCCGGCGCGTTCGAAGGCCTCGGCATACAGCTCCATCGCGTGCAGCGCGGTGTAGCAACCGGCGCAACCGCAGGCGGCTTCCTTGGCGCCCTGCGCGTGCGGCGCGGAGTCGGTGCCGAGGAAGAAGCGCTCGTCGCCGCTGGTGGCGGCGGTGACCAGCGCCAGGCGGTGTTCTTCGCGCTTGAGCACCGGCAGGCAGTAGTAGTGCGGACGGATGCCGCCCTTGAAGATGTCGTTGCGGTTGTACAGCAGGTGATGCGCGGTGATGGTCGCGGCGATCGGGCCTTCCGCTTCCGCCACGTACTGCGCGGCGTGCTTGGTGGTGATGTGTTCGAAGACGATGTTCAGCGCCGGGAAGTCGCGGCGCAGCGGGCGCATCACGCGCTCGATGAAGACGGCTTCGCGGTCGAACAGGTCGATGTCCTGGTCGGTGACTTCGCCGTGGACCAGGAAGGGCATGCCCACTTCCTGCATCATCTCCAGCGTCTTGTAGCAGTTGGACAGATCGGTCACACCGGCGTCCGAGTTGGTGGTGGCGCCGGCCGGGTACAGCTTGACCGCGTGGACGATGCCGCTTTCCTGTGCGCGCAGGATCTCGTCCGGCGGCGTGTTGTTGGTCAGGTAGAGCGTCATTAGCGGCTCAAACTTCATGCCTGCCGGCAGAGCCGCCATGATGCGGTTGCGATAAGCCTCGGCGGCGGCGGTGGTGGTCACCGGCGGTTTCAAGTTGGGCATCACGATGGCGCGGCCAAACTGGCGCGCGCTATGCGGCAGCACGCTGGCCAGGGTGGCGCCGTCGCGCAGGTGCAAATGCCAGTCGTCGGGACGGGTGATGGTGATGCTGTCTGGGGTGTGTTCGAAGTCGGACATGGCGGCGGGCTTTCAGGCTATCAATGGCGAATACCGCCATTTTACCTCCTTGCGCCGCTCGCTTGACAGTGCGTACGTTAAGGCGTACGTTTTGATGATCCCACAAGGAGCAGTCATGGATTCTATTTCAGCCAGCGACGCGCGCGCGCGGCTCTATAACCTGATCGACGAAACGGCCACTAGCCATGTGCCGATCACGATCACGGGCAAGCGCAACGATGCAGTACTCGTCTCCGCCGATGACTGGCGCGCAATACAGGAAACGCTGTATTTGCTATCGATGCCGGGAATGCGCGAGTCCATCCGTGCCGCTCGCGCGGAGCCGCTGGGTGACAGCGACAAGGAATTGATTTGGTGAACTGGCAGCTGGTGTACTCCCACCAAGCGCAGAAAGATGCTAAAAAGGTAGCTGCCGCCGGCATGAAGAAACAAGTGCAGCCACTGCTTGACTTGCTGGCCAACGATCCTTTCGCGCGTCCGCCTCCTTTTGAGAAACTTGTCGGCGACTTGGCGGGGGCCTACTCGCGCAGGATCAACATACATCACCGCCTTGTCTATGAAGTTTTCCCGGATCAGCATATTGTTCGCATCCTGCGCATGTGGACGCACTACGCATAGCGCGCCCGGGTTCCTTAAAAGCGTATCACCGTCTTCCCTGCGCCGTGGCCGGTTTTGTTGCGTTCGATCGCGGCTGGCGCTTGTTCAGCGTTGACGATATCCGACACCACCACGGTCAACTCGCCGCTAGCCGCCTGCGCCGCGATCCGCGCCAGCAGTTTGCCGTCGGGGCGCATCGTATGCCAGCTGCCGCGGCGACCATCCGGCGCCCGCATGACGATGTCCGGCGCGGCGATGCTGACGATGCGGCCTTGCGGCGACAGCACTTGCCAGGAGCGGTCCAGTGTTTCGCCGCCCACCAGATCGAACACCAGGTCGACATTCTTCGCCACGTCCTCAAAGCGCGTGGTTTTGTAGTCGATGACTTCATCGGCACCAAGGCTGCGCAGCAGATCGGCATTGCGGCCTTGTGCGGTGGCCAGCACGCGGGCGCCGGCCTGCTTGGCAAACTGCACGGCGTAGCTGCCGACGCCACCGGCGGCGCCGTGGATCAGCACCGTCTCGCCACGTTGCAGCTGGCCCGTTTCAAACAGCGCCTGCCATGCCGTCATCGATGCCACCGGGATGGCCGCAGCAGTCGCACTTTCAAGCGCGGCCGGTATCGGCGCCAGCTTGGATGCGGGGACCGCGACGTAACCGGCGTAGGCGCCCAAGCCGCCCAACGCGCCAAAAACACGGTCTCCCACAGCGAAACCTTCCACCTCATTCCCAACCGCAGCCACCTCGCCGGCCAATTCAAGGCCCAGCGTGGCGGGCAGCGGCAGCTGGAAAACATCCTTGACCAGGCCATCGCGGATTTTCCAATCGAGCCCATTGACGCCGGCGGCGGTCACCCGCACCAGCACCTCGTCCGGGCCTGGCTGCGGCATCGGTACCTCATCCCATTGCATCACCTCCGCGCCGCCATAGGCGTGGATACGCAGCGCGCGGTTGGACGCGGCGTCGGCCAGCACCGGATAGTCGATATAGCCCTGCGCCCCCGGCGCATAAAACAACGCAGGATTGGGCGCGTTAAGCGGCGCATTCAACGCGAAGCGGCGCTGCAGGTCAGGGTTGGCGAGGAAGGCGCTGCCATAGGCCACGGCATCCGCCTCGCCGGCCGCGATGCGCTGTTCGCCGGATTCGCGGGTCTGGCCGCCGCCCAGGATGTAGGCGCCTTTGAACAGGGGACGCAACGCGCCGTGATAATCGTATTCCGCCTTGAACTTGGCCACGTGCAGATAGGCCAGGTTCAACGGCGCGAGCTGGCGCACCAGGTAGGTGTAGGTTTCCACCGGTTCGTCATCCTTGATGTCGTTGAAGCCCATCTCCGGCGAGATCTTGATGCCGACACGGTCGCTGCCCGCTTCCGCGATCATCGCGCCGAGCACCTCCAGGATGAAGCGCGCGCGATTGGGAAGCGAGCCGCCATACTGGTCGCTGCGCTGATTGCTGCCCGACGTCAGGAACTGCTCCGGCAGGTAGCCCGACGCCGCATGCAGTTCAACGCCATCGAAGCCCGCCTCCAGCGCGCGCCGCGTCGCCAGGCGGTATTCGTCCACGACACCCGCCACGTCCGAAGTCTCCAGCGCGCGCGGCGTGACGAAATCCACCATGCCATTGACGGTAAAGGACTGCCCCGCAGGCTTGATGGCGGAAGGCGCCACCGGCAATGCGCCGCCAGGCAGCATGCTCGGATGCGAGATGCGGCCAGTGTGCATCAGCTGCATGAAGATGCGGCCACCTTCGGCATGCACCGCCTCGGTCACCTTCTTCCACGCGGCCACCTGCTCGTCGCTGTAGATGCCCGGCGTGCGCACATAACCCTTGCCCATCGCACTGGGGAAGACGCCTTCGGTGACGATCAGGCCCGCCGAGGCGCGCTGGCGGTAATAAGTAACGGCCAGTTCGGACTGCACGCCGTCCGCATCGTTGGCGCGCGAGCGGGTCATGGGCGCCATGATCATGCGGTTGCGCAGGGTGTAACGGCCGATTTGCACTGCTGTCGATAAGGTGTTCATGGAGAACCTCGCTAAGTGAGTGAATGTGCAGCCATCATCCATTGATTCCCTCTTGGGATAAATAGCTTAAAATTAAATCACTGATCCACTGATGGAGCAATCGAAATGTCACTCTTATCGAGCATGGAACTGTTCGTGGCGGTCGCCAACGCCAGGGGATTCCGGCGCGCAGCCGAGACGCTGGGCATGCCCAACTCCACCCTGTCGCGCCGCATCTCGGCGCTGGAAAAAGAAATCGGCGTGCGCCTGTTCCACCGTTCCACCCGCAAGGTCGAGCTGACCGAGGCCGGCCAGGCCTACTTCCGCCGCTGCGAAAGCATCGTCGCCGAGGCGCGCATCGCGCACGAATCGCTGCAGGAACTGGCCGAGCGCCCCAGCGGCACGCTGCGGGTATCGATGCCGGTGGACCTGGCGATCTCCTACCTGGCGCCGTCGCTGAAGGCTTTCGGTGAACAATATCCGCAGATCGATTTTGAAATGGACCTGACGCCGCGCCGTGTCGATCTCGTGACCGACGGCTTCGATTGCGCGATCCGCATGGGCACACCGCCGCCAACGCCGTCGACGCTGATCGCCAGGCAGGTTGGCCTGCTGCCGCGCTATCTGTATGCGTCGCCGGCATATCTGCGTGGCGCGCCGCCGCTGAAGCATCCCGACGACCTGGTGAACCACCAGTGCATGATCCAGTTTCCTGGCGGAGGCAAGGCGCAATGGACGCTGTCCTCGCGCAAAAAAACAGTCACCGTCGACGTCAGCGGGCGCTACACCGCCAACAACGTCAGCATGTGCAAAAAGATGGCGGCACTGGGCATGGGCATAGCGATTTCCGCCGGTCCCGAAGCGCTGGAGGAGCTGGAACGCGGCCAGTTGCAGCGCGTGCTGCCGCAATGGGATTTCGCGCCGATACCCGTGTATGCGATCATCGAATCGCGCCTGATCCCGTCGCGGGTAAGGCTGTTCATCGATTTTGTGCAGGCCAGCTTGAGGGGGTACTCCGCGCCTTCGTAGACGCGGAGCTTGTGCCTACCGGGCCTTATTGAGCCGACACCCAGGCCTTGGTCTCGGCCAGCATCCTGTCGAGGCGCGCGCGGTCGGCTCGTCGTAGGTCGAAAGGCTCTGCTTCATGGCCTCCTTGCCGGTCAGCGTGCCGGCCGCCACTTGCGCGGTCAACTCCTGCTCCTTCGGCGTCGAGGAGCGCAGCAGGTAGGATTGATGCTCCACCGTCCCCAGGCCGGCGTCGAACATCTGCGCCAGCGTCAGTTGAACCGGAACGTGGCCGGACGTGCGCATGCCGCGCTCTTTCGCCTGGCGCAGCGCTTCCAGGTAGATCTCCGGCTTCAGCGTGTTCTCGGTGATCTTCACGAAGTCCACCTTCTGCGCCTGCAGGCCGTCCAGCGCCTTGCTCACCTCTTCCGGCGTGCCGACTTCGATGGTGCCCTTCCACAGCGGCTTGTAGCCTTCCAGCTTGGCGCCGGAGGTGAAGATGGTCGGCCCTTCCAGCTGGCCGGCCTTGACCTGGTCGCGCCAGGCCAGCACGGTGTCCGGCAGGTCGCCGGAGCAATCGCGCACGGCGGTGATGCCGTTGGCAAGGTACAGCGCCAGCAGATGCTTGTTCTCTTCGATCAGGGCAGGGCCGCCGCCGAAGTGCACGTGCGTGTCCCACAGGCCCGGCATCAGGTACTTGCCCGGCAGGCGGATGGTCCGCTTGGCCGCATAGCCGGACAACTGCCGGTCGTCGACCACGGCGACGATGGTGTCGCCCTTCAGCAGCACCGACTTGCCCTTGACGGCCTTGCCGCCCGCCACATCGATCAGCGTGGCCTTGGTCAGCACCAGGTCGACGGCGATTTTATCGGCTGCGTGGGCGGCGCCCAGCAATCCCAGCGCCAGCATGGCGCTTGCGAGGGGCTTGCGAATGTTCATTAGTGAATCTTAGTGGATGATACGGGCGAGAAAATCGCGCGCCCGTTCCGAGCGGGGCGCGCCGAAGAATTCATCCTTGCTGCAATCTTCCAGGATGCGGCCTTTGTCCATGAACACCACGCGGTTGGCCACTTTGCGGGCGAAGCCCATTTCGTGGGTGACCACCATCATGGTCATGCCTTCCTGCGCCAGGCCGACCATCACGTCCAGCACCTCGTTGATCATTTCCGGGTCCAGCGCGGAGGTGGGCTCGTCGAACAGCATGGCGATCGGGTCCATCGACAGCGCGCGGGCGATGGCCACCCGCTGCTGCTGGCCGCCGGACAGCTGGCTGGGGAACTTGTCCTGCTGCGCCAGCAGGCCGACCCGGTCCAGGTACTTCAGGCCGCGCGCGGTGGCTTCCTCCACGCTGCGGCCCAGCACCTTGACCTGGGCCAGGTTCAGGTTGTCGCGCACCGATAAATGGGGAAACAGCTCGAAATTCTGGAAAACCATGCCGATACGGGCCCGCAAGGCCGGCAAATCGGTGTTTTTGTCGCCGACGGCGACGCCATCGACGGTAATTTGCCCCTGCTGGAACGGTTCCAGCCCGTTGACGGTCTTGATCAGCGTCGACTTGCCGGAGCCGGAAGGCCCGCAAATGACCATCACATCGCCCTTTTCCACCCGGGTGCTGCACTCACCGAGCACCTGGAATTGGCCATACCATTTACTGACGTTGTTGATTTCGATCATATGTACGCTGAAATAAAAACCCGGTCCGAACCCGCGTGGGTGCGGCCCACCATGCGCTTGACAGCGCCTCTGCCCACAAGGATACTGCGGAACTTGCCCATAGTTTCATCAGCCGGACCATAAAATACCGGTTGCAGCCAATGCAGAACCACAGCAGCGGCGGACACCCCGCCCTCTGCGCAGGCCCAGAGAGACACTACCACAGGAAGCTCATAACATGCATAAACAAAGCCGATTGACCACCTACATCCTCGTCGGACTGGCGCTGGGTATCTTCGCCGGTTACCTGGCCAATACCAACCTGGCCAAGCCGACCGAATTCGCCGACTACATGTCGCTGATCACTACGCTGTTCCTGCGTCTGATCAAGATGATCATCGCTCCGCTGGTGTTCTCGACGCTGGTATGCGGCATCGCCAAGATGGGCGACGCCTCCGAAGTGGGCCGCATCGGCATTAAAACGCTGGGCTGGTTCTTCATCGCCTCGGTGATGTCGCTGAGCCTGGGCCTGATCCTGGTCAACCTGTTCCGCCCTGGCGATGCGCTGCTGGGCCAAATGGCCGCCACCACCGCCAAGTCCGACCTGGTCGTGAGCGGCCTGACGCTGAAGGAATTCGTCGTCCACCTGGTGCCGGCCTCCATCGTCGAAGGCATGAGCAAGAACGAGATCCTGCAAATCGTGATCTTCTCGCTGTTCTTCGGTTCGGCCGCTGCGGCAGTTGGTGAGAAAGCCAACGTCATGGTCGCCGCGCTGGACGGCGTGGCCCACGTGATGCTGAAGGTCACCGGCTACGTGATGCAGTTCGCACCGTTCGCCGTGTTCGCGGCCGTGTCGGGCGTGATCGCCAAGAGCGGCCTGGGCGTGCTGTCGACCTACGGCGTGTTCATGGCGGAGTTCTACTTCGGCATCGCGCTGCTGTGGGCGCTGCTGATCTTCATCGGCTTCCTGTTCCTGAAAGGCCGCATCTTCGGCCTGATGAAAGAGCTGCGCAGCCCTGCGCTGCTGGCTTTCTCGACCGCGTCGAGCGAGGCGGCCTATCCTAAAACGCTGGAAGGCCTGGAGCGCTTTGGTGTACGCAACCGCCTGGCCGCCTTCGTGCTGCCGATCGGCTACTCGTTCAACCTGGACGGCTCGATGATGTACTGCACCTTCGCCACCGTGTTCATCGCACAGGCCTACGGCATCGAGATGTCGCTGGGCCAGCAGATGTCCATGATGATGGTGCTGATGCTGACCTCCAAGGGCATGGCCGGCGTGCCGCGCGCCTCGCTGGTGGTGATCGCCGCGACGCTGGGTCAGTTCAACATTCCGGAAGCGGGCATGCTGCTGTTGCTGGGCATCGACCACTTCCTCGACATGGCGCGCTCCGCGACCAACGTCATCGGCAACGGCGTGGCCACCGCGGTGGTCGCCAAGTGGGAAGGCGAACTGGCCGCTCCCGGCGAAGTCGAGTTAGTCAAAGCCGCGTAACAAGCACGCGCACCAGCAAGAAGGCCACCTCGCGGTGGCCTTTTTTTCGTCACAACCAGGTGCGCTTACCCTCGGGCTTTGCTCCCATCTCACGCAATCTGCGCCGCAAACGCGCGTTGTCCGCAAGGACAGACACCAGCGTCACCAACATGATGACGCTGAACGCTTCGTTGCCGAAGAATCTGTAGAACAGCGCCGCGCCGCCTGCGCAAAACAAGCCGACTATCAACAGCATCAAACCATCTTTCACAGGTCTCTCCTCGGAATCTCACGATGACACATCATAATCCGCCTTGCCCACTTGTGCGGAATCATTACCTGACTTGGTGAGATTTGCAATTGCGCCGGCCGGTGCGCTCATGCACCATCTACGCACATTTTGCACAGATGGAGACGGCATGACCTCATCCCGGCGCGCGGCGCTCAAAACGATATTGGCCGGCGCAGCAATCGCTCCGCAACTGACCCACGCGGCGGAGCCGAAATGGGGACGCGGCATCGAAGGCCAGCGCAGGGCGGACCTGGGCAACGGCACCTACCTCAATCCCATCCTGTCCGGCGACCATCCCGATCCCACCATCCTCAAGGACGGCGACGATTACTACATGACGTTTTCGTCCTTCCTGTCCTACCCCGGCGTCATCCTCTGGCACTCGCGCGACCTGGTGAACTGGGCGCCGATCGGCCCCGCGCTGACCAAGCCGATCGGCAGCGTCTGGGCCATGGACCTCGTCAAGCACAACGGCCGCTACTTCATCTACATCCCCGCTACGCCGGACGGCAAAGGCACGATCTTCGTCATCTGGGCCGACAACATCAGGGGTCCGTGGAGCGACCCGATCGACCTGCACATCGAGGCCATCGATCCCGGCCACGCGGTCGGCGAGGACGGCAAGCGCTACCTGTTCGTCAACGGCGTGCGCCGCATCGGCCTGACCGACGACGGCCTGGCCACCGTCGGCACGCTCGAAAAGGTCTATGAACCGTGGCGCTATCCGTCCGACTGGGTGGTGGAGATGTTCGCCCCCGAAGGACCGAAGCTGTTGCGCCGCAATGGCTGGTACTACCTGGTGCTGGCGGTCGGCGGCA
The DNA here is from genome assembly GCF_019166075.1 of Duganella violaceipulchra. Lineage (NCBI taxonomy): Bacteria > Pseudomonadati > Pseudomonadota > Betaproteobacteria > Burkholderiales > Oxalobacteraceae > Duganella > Duganella violaceipulchra. The sequence goes on from NZ_JAHTGR010000005.1 coordinate 376,092, forward strand.
CCTCCGGCCCGCCGACCAGCCACATGGTGATCGCCGCCCGTTCGCGCTCCATCCACGGACCGTGGGAGAACTGCCCCCAGAATCCGCTGGTGCGCACCAGGAGCGCCGACGAGAGATGGTGGTCGCGCGGCCACGCCACGCTGGTCGAAGGACCGGCCGGCGACTGGTGGATGGTCTACCACGGCTACGAAAACGGCTACCGCACCCTCGGCCGCCAGACGCTGCTCGAACCGATAGAATGGACAGCGGACGGCTGGTTCAAGCCCAAGGGCGGCGACCTGTCGTCGCCGCTGCCGATGCCGAAGAAAGGCACCGCCGTTCAGCCAGGCTTCGCCAAATCGGACGACTTCACAAAGAACAAATTCGGCGTGCAATGGTGCTTCTTCAACCCGGGGCAGGACGAAATGAAACGCGTGCGTTTTGAACAGGGGGCGGTCAGCATCGCCGGCAAAGGCACATCGCCGGCCGACTGCTCGCCGCTGGCCTGCATCGTCGGCGACCACGTTTACGAAGCCACCGTCACGCTGGAAATCGGCGGCGCGGGCCATGGCGGCCTGCTACTGCACTACAACGAGCATATGTTCGTCGGCGTCGGCTTCAGCGCGACGCACATGCTGACCTACCAGTACGCCCGCGAACAGAGCTGGATGCGCGAAGCCGTGAAGGCCTCCACTGTGCACATCCGCGTCAGGAACGACCGGCATATCGTAACGTTCTTCTACGCGCTGGACGACGGCAAATGGATACAGCACCCGTGGCAGATGGAGACCTCGGGCATGCACCACAACGTCTTCGGCGGCTTCCTCAGCCTGCAGCCGGCGGTGTACAGCGCCGGCGAAGGCGCTGTACACATGCGAGACTTCCAGTACCGCGCGCTGGCTTAGTTCTGGCCGGCGTAGACCTTCACCAGGTCGTACAGGAAGCTACGGCCCTCCATCAGCGACTGCACGCCGATGTATTCGTTCAGGCCGTGGATGTTGCCCAGGTCCGGCGTCAGGAAGATGCCGCTGATGCCGTAGGTCGGAATGCCGGCCGCGTTCAGGAACTGGCCGTCGGTGGCGCCCGATTGCAGGATGGGCAGCACCGGCACGCCGGGCCACATCTTCGCGGTCAGTTTTTCAACCGGCTCCATGATGGCGCGCGTCAGTTCCGGCGGCGCCGAATTCTCGCCACGGATTTCCAGCGTATCCACCTTCACCGCCGGATCGTTGATGGCCTTGACCAGCGCCTCGCGCACCGTCTCCTGCGTCACGCCGGGGAAGATGCGGCAGTTGATGTTGGCGCGTGCGCGCTGCGGCAGCGCGTTGGTGGCGTGGCCCGCGTCAAGCATGGTCGCCACGCAGGTCGTGTGCAGCATCGCGCCCCAGCTGGTGTCGCGGCCGGAGACCAGCGCCACCGCCTTGGTGTCCTTCGGATTCTTCACCACCGCCAGCATTGCCGCCGCCACGTCCTTGTGGCCTTCGGCCGCCTGAATCTTCGACATGCCGGTCAGGTAGCCACGGCTGCCATCGGCCAGCTGGATCGGGAAGGTGTAGCCTTCGATCTTCTTCAGCGCGCCGGCCAAGTGGTAGATCGCATTGTCCTTTTGCGGACGCGAACTGTGGCCGCCGCGATTGGTCACTTCCAGGCGATAGTTCTGCGATACCTTCTCGCCCGCCTGCACCGTCATCGACACGCGCTTGCCCGCCGCATCAAGCTCGCCGCCGGCGCCTTCGTTGATGGCGAAGCCGGCGTCGATCAATTCGCGGCGGTTCTTGGTCAGCCACTCGGCGCCGTTGAAAGCGCCGCCGGTCTCCTCGCCGCAGGTCAGCGCCATCTTCAGCGTGTGGCGCGGCACGTAGCCTTCGTTCTTGAAGCGCACCAGCGTGTCGGCCCAGATGGCCGCCTGCGCCTTGTCGTCCAGCGCGCCGCGCGCGTAGAACTTGCCGTCTTCCTCGATCAGCGTGAACGGATCGCGCACCCAGTCTTCACGCTTGGCTTCGACCACGTCGATGTGCGCCAGCAGCAGGATGGCTTTGGCCTTCGGATCGCTGCCCGGCAGGACGGCCACCAGCCCGCCCTCCTTCGGATGCGCAGGATCGGCGAACAGGTGCAGCTGCGAGTCGGCAAAGCCCGCCGTCTTCAGTCGCGCGGCGATGCGCTCCGCAGCCAGCGTGCAGCTGCCCGCCGACAGCGTGGTATTGGTTTCGACCAGCTCCTTGTACAGGGCGCGGAACTGCGGTTCCGTAGGGTCGGCATACGCATTTTGAACACAAGCCATCAAGACAGTTACCGCACCCAGCGCAAAACGAGACTTCATAGTCGCTTCCTTAGTTAGACGGCATCCACGACGTCGTCGGGGGACGACGCCAATTCTTCATCGGCCCTGGCCTGCTGCCGTTGCCACATCTGCGCGTACAAGCCGTCCGCCGCCAGCAGCGACTGGTGCGTGCCGCGTTCGACGATGCGGCCGTGGTCCAGCACCAGGATCTGCTGCGCGTCCGCCACCGTGGACAGGCGGTGCGCGATCACCATCGTCGTGCGGCTCTTGGCGATTTCCTTCAGCTGCGCCTGGATCGCCTGCTCGGCCTTGGAGTCCAGAGCGGACGTGGCTTCGTCGAAGATCAGGATGGCGGGATTCTTTAGCAGCGTGCGGGCGATCGCCACGCGCTGCTTCTCGCCGCCGGAGAGTTTGAGACCGCGCTCGCCGACCATGGTCGCGTAGCCGTCCGGCAGGCTCTCGATGAAGTCATGAATCGAGGCCGCGCGCGCCGCCGCCACGATCTGCTCCTTGGTCGCGCCGGGCTGGCCATAGGCGATGTTGTATTCGATGGTGTCGTTGAACAGCACCGTATCCTGCGGCACGATGCCGATCGCATGGCGCAGCGTGTCCTGCGTGATCGCGCGCAGGTCCTGGCCGTCGATGGTAATGCCGCCGGCGTTGACTTCGTAGAAGCGGAACAGCAGGCGCGACAAGGTCGACTTGCCCGAGCCGCTGTGGCCCACCACCGCCGTCGTGGTGCCCGGCGCGATGGTGAAGTCCACATCGAACAGGATCTGGCGCTTGGACTCGTAGCTGAAGTCCACATGGTTGAAGCGCACCTGGGCGCCATGCGTGACCAGCGGCTGCGCATCCGGCGCATCGGCCACTTCGCGATTCTGGTCCAGCAGGGAGAACAGCTTCTCCATGTCGGCCAGGCTTTGCTTGATCTCGCGGTAGATCACGCCGAGGAAGTTGAGCGGTATGTACAGCTGGATCATGAAGGAGTTCACCAGCACCAGGTCGCCCAGCGTCATCTTGCCGTCGATGACGCCTTGCGTGGCGCGCCACAGGATCAGCGTGACGGCGGTGGCGATGATCAGCGACTGCCCAGTGTTCAACAGCGACAGGGAGGTCTGCGATTTGACGGCGGCCGATTCGTAGCGTTGCAAGCCTTCGTCGTAGCGCTTCGCTTCATAGTCCTCGTTGCCGAAGTATTTGACGGTCTCGTAGTTGATCAGCGAATCGATGGCCTTGGTGTTGGCCTTCGAATCCAGTTCGTTCATGGTGCGGCGAAAGTGCGTGCGCCAGTCGGTGACGAAGATGGTGAAGGAGATGTACGTCACCAGCGCGACGAAGGTGATCACCGAGAACCAGATGTCGTAGTGCGTGACGAGGTAGCCCAGCACCAGCGTGATCTCCACCAGCGTCGGCAGGATATTGAACAGCGTGTAGGAGATCAGCGAACCGACGGCGCGCGTGCCGCGTTCGATATCGCGCGTCATGCCGCCGGTCTGGCGGTTCAGGTGGAAGCGCAGCGACAGCGCGTGCAGATGCCGGAACACCTGTAGCGCAATGGTGCGCACGGCGCGCTGCGTCACGCGCGCGAACAGGAACTCGCGCAGCTCGGTGAACAAGGTGGTCGACACGCGCAGCACGCCGTAGGCCACCAGCGCGCCAAGCGGCAGCACCAGCAGCGCCTGCGGATGCGACGGCGAGATGCTCAGGCTGTCGATCAGGCGCTTCATCACGACCGGCACGCCGACGTTGGCCAGCTTGGCGCCGATCAGGCAACCCAGCGCCAGCAGTACGCGCCATTTGTAGACCCACAGGTAAGGGAAGAGTGTTTTCAGTGTGGCCATGTCGCTGCGCTGGGGGGCGGCTGGCGTGGCTTTGGTGTCGGGGGCTGGCGGGGTGTTGGCGTAGCGGCGCATGGCGGATGTCGGCTTTTTATGGTTCAATCCCGGTAATTGTAGCCCTTCAAGAGAATTCACGATGACCACCCCCGAAAATCCCCCCACCATCAAAGCCGAAACCGTCAACCGCGGCCTGCCCGCCGGGAAGATGCCGGAACTGCGCATGATGCCGGCGCCGTCCGACGCCAACGTCTACGGCGACGTGTTCGGCGGCTGGATCATGGCGCAGGTCGACATCGCCGGCTCGCTGCCGGCCACCCGCCGCGCCAACGGCCGCGTGGCGACCATCTCGGTGAACTCCTTCGTGTTCAAGAACCCCGTGTTCGTGGGCGACCTGCTGTCGTTTTATGCTGATATTGTCAAAGTTGGCAATACGTCCATTACCGTCAACGTCGAGGTGTATGCCGAGCGCAATCGCCTGCAGGCCTGCACCGTCAAGGTCACCGAGGCCACGCTGACCTACGTCGCCACCGATTCGGAGCGCAAGCCGCGCAAGGTGCCGCCGATCGAAACGCTGATCCGTTCCTGATCCGGCGCGGCATGCAGCAGCCTCGCCGCGCCTTTCTCCAAACCGCCAGCCGCCTTGCGTCACTGGCCGCGCTGGCCGCCTCCTGCGGCGCCGGCGCCATTCACGCCGCGCCTGCCAGCGCCAGCACCGCCTATCCGTTCAGCCTCGGGGTCGCCTCCGGTTCGCCGCTGCCGGACGCCGTCATCATCTGGACCCGCATCCTGCACGATCCGCTCAATGCCGCCGCCACGCCGCAGCTGGCCTTCAGCGTGCGCTGGGAAGTGTCGGAGGACGAGCGCTTCAGCCGCATCGTCGCCAAGGGCGCGGCCAGCGCCGCGCCGGAGCTGGCGCACAGCGTGCATGTCGACGTCGCCGGCCTGGCGCCGGCGCGCTGGTACTGGTACCGCTTCATGCTGGACGACGCCGTCAGCCCCGTCGGCCGCACGCGCACCGCGCCCGCCGCCAACGTCATGCCGGACCAATTGAAGCTGGCGGTCGCCTCATGCCAGCACTGGGAGTTCGGCAGCTACGGCGCGCACCGCCACATCGCGGCCGCCGCGCCTGATCTGGTGGCCTTCTTGGGCGATTACATCTACGAGTGGGGGCCGTACCAGCTCCGTCATCCGCAAACGGCGCTACGGACCGCTGAGAGCTTCACGCTGGCCGATTACCGCGCCCGCTACGCCCAGTACAAGACCGACCGCGATTTGCAGGCCGCCCACCTTGCCGCGCCATGGATCGTGACCTGGGACGATCACGAAGTGGCCAACGACTACGGCGGCGACCGCGACGAGCGGCTCGACCCGCACTTCCTCGACCGCCGCGCTGCGGCCTATCAAGCCTTCTACGAACACATGCCGCTGCGCGTGCCGCCAGCCGATTTCGCCAGGCTGCGCATGTACCAGCGCTACGACTGGGGCCGGCTGGCGCGCTTCCATGTGCTGGACGACCGCCAGTACCGATCCCATCATGCCTGCACGCCGGCCGGACGCGGCGGCTCCAGCTCGGTGCTCAAACGCGACTGCCCGGCGCTGGCCGATCCCGGCCGCACCATGCTGGGCGCGGAACAGCAGCGCTGGCTGGAGCTGGGCCTGGCCTCGTCGACGGCGCGCTGGAACATCCTGGCCCAGCAAACGCTGATGGCGCAGAACAGCCAAGTGCCTATCATCAATGAATCCGACGGCCGCTTCTGGACCGACGGTTGGGACGGCTACCCGGCCGCGCGTCAGCGCCTGTTCGACGCGCTGCACGCCAGCAAGGCCGGCAACCCGCTGATACTGGGCGGCGACGTCCACAGCTTTTTCGCAGCCGAGCTCAACCGCAATCCCGCGCGCCCGCGTTCGGCCGCCAATCCCGTCATCGCCACGGAATTTGTCGGCACCTCGGTGACGTCGCCGTCGCGCCCGCAGGCGCGCACCGAGCAGTATGTCGCCATCAACCACAGCATCAAGTACGGGCGCAGCGACAAACGCGGCTTCATGCTGCTCAACATCACGCCGTCCGACACCACGACGCTGTTCCTGGCCCTGGACGATGTCCAGAATCCAGCCAGCCCGATCAAGACCATCGCCAGCTTCCTGGTGCGCGACGGCCGGCCCGGACTGGTTAGCGCTTGAAACGGGGCCGGCACCGCCTATACTGGCTAGACCATCACCGTATGGAGGCGCTACATGTTGAAAGTAACAGAGAGTGAAATTGCGCAAGAGCTGGATAGCTATTTGCATCAGGCCCTGACGCAGACGATAGTCGTTGAGCAGGGCGACCGCGATCCCGTGGTCGTGCTGTCACTGGCCGAGTTTGAAAGGCTGCAGGATGTCGACGACCAGCACTGGGCCGATTGCGCCCGCAAGGCCAACGTCGAAGGATATGTCGATCACGATCATGAGGTGCGGCAGCGGCTGGCCGCCGCCATGAGGGACAAACGGCTCGCTTGCATCAAGAAAGGGCCGCGTTTCGAACACCACCACTAGGATAAACAAACAGCCGGGGGTCAAGTCTGACATTCGGACACGAGCTCTGCCGTACCCGCTGCTACGGCAGAGCGCGTGTCCGAATGTCAGACTTGACCCCCGGGTTGTTTTTGTTACGCTGCGACTTTTTCGTCGCGCAGCTGGCGGCGCAGGATCTTGCCGACGTTGGTCTTCGGCAGCTCATCACGGAACTCGATGTACTTCGGCTTTTTGTACGCGGTCAGCTCGTGCTTGCAGAAGTCCAGCAGCTGCTCGGCGGTCAGGTTCGGGTCCTTGCGCACCACGAACAGCTTGACGGCTTCGCCGGAATTCTTGTCCGGCACGCCGATGCACGCCACTTCCAGCACGCCCGGATGCGAGGCCACCACGCCTTCCACTTCGTTCGGATACACGTTGAAGCCGGACACGATGATCATGTCCTTCTTGCGGTCGACGATGCGGGTGAAGCCCTGCTCGTTCATGATGCCGACGTCGCCGGTCTTGAAGAAGCCATCGGCCGTCATCGACTTGGCGGTTTCGTCCGGACGGTTCCAGTAGCCGGCCATCACCTGCGGGCCGCGGATGGCGATCTCGCCGGTCGCGCCCAGCGGCAGCACGTTGCCGTCGTCGTCCAGGATGCACACTTCGGTCGACGGAATCGGCAGGCCGATGGTGCCGGTGAACTCCTTGATGTCGACCCGGTTGGCGGTGGCCACCGGCGAGGTTTCCGACATGCCGTAGCCTTCGATGATCGGCGTGCCGGTCAGCTTGAGCCAGCGGTCGGCCACGGCCTGCTGCACGGCCATGCCGCCGCCGTTGCAGACCGAGTAGGACGAGAAGTCCAGCTTGGCGAACTCGGCATTGTTGAGCAGCGCGTTGTACAGCGTGTTCACCGCGGGGAACACCGCCACGCGGTACTTGGCCAGCTCCTTGACGAAGCCGGGAATGTCGCGCGGATTGGGCACCAGCAGATTCATGCCCCCCATGCGCATGCCCATGAAGGAACTGATGGTCAGCGAGTAGATGTGGTACAGCGGCAGCGCGCACACAAACACCAGCTGCTCGGCCTGCGGCTTGAATTGCAGCCAGGCTTCGTTCTGCAGCACGTTGGCGATGATGTTACGGTGCAGCAGCACGGCGCCCTTGGACACGCCGGTGGTGCCACCGGTGTATTGCAGGAAGGCGATGTCGTCATGGCCCTGCTTGACCGGATTGAGCGTCAGGCGCGAACCCTCGGCCAGCACCTGCTTGAACGACACCGCGTTCGGCAGCGAGAACGACGGCACCATCTTCTTGACATTGCGGACCACGAAGTTGACCAGCGTCCCCTTCAGCGTGCCCAGCATGTCGCCCATGGTGGCGACGATCACGTGCTTGACCTGGGTGTGCGCCAGCACCTGCTCCACCGTGGTGGCGAAGTTTTCCAGCACGATGATCGCTTCCGAACCGGAGTCCACCAGCTGGTGCTGCAACTCGCGCGGCGTGTACAGCGGGTTGACGTTGACCACCGTGTAGCCGGCGCGCAGGATGGCCGCCATCGCCACCGGATATTGCAGCACGTTCGGCAGCATGATCGCCACGCGCGCGCCCGGCTTCAGGCCCTTGCTTTGCAGCCAGGCGCCCATTTGCAGCGACAGCTTGTCGAGCTCGCCGTAGGTGAGGAACTTGTCCATGCAGACGTAGGCGTTGCGGTCGGCGAACTTGCGGAACGATTCTTCCAGCAGGTGCGTGACCGAGCGGTACTGCGTGCTGTCGATTTCAGCGGGCACGCCTTCGGGGTAGGACTTCAGCCAAATTTTTTCCATGTCTTATGCAGCTTTCTTGTTCTGGCCGGGTGGTTCATCGCGCAGCATGCGCCGCAGGATTTTCCCGACGTTGGTTTTGGGCAGCTCCTCGCGGAACTCGATATATTTTGGCTTTTTATAGCCGGTAAATTGTTCTTTGCAATAAGCCATCAACTGCTCGACCGTCAGGTTCGGATCGCGGCGCACCACGAAGATCTTGACCGCCTCGCCCGAATGTTCGTCCGGCACGCCGATGCAGGCGCACTCCAGTACGCCCGGGTGGGCCGCGATCACGCCCTCTAGCTCGTTCGGATACACGTTGAAGCCGGACACCAAAATCATGTCCTTCTTGCGGTCGACGATCTTCACGAAGCCGTTCGCGTCCATCACGCCGACGTCGCCGGATTTGAAATAACCGTCGGCCGTCATGACCTTGGCGGTTTCGTCCGGACGGTTCCAGTAGCCGGCCATCACTTGCGGACCGCGGATCGCGATCTCGCCCGGCTGGCCCAGCGCCACTTCCTTGCCGTCGTCATCGAGGATAGCGATGTCGGTCGACGGCACCGGCAAACCGATGGTGCCGGTGAAGGCCGAGCTGTCGGCGCGGTTGCAGGTAGCCACCGGCGACGTCTCGGACAAGCCATAGCCTTCGATGATGGACACGCCCGTCACCTTCAGCCATTTATCGTTGACGGCCTGCTGTACCGCCATGCCGCCGCCGTTGCATATCTTCAGCGCCGAGAAGTCCAGGCTGCCGAACGCCGGATGGTTCAACAGCGCGTTGTACAGCGTGTTCACCGCCGGCAGCATGTTGAACTTGTACTTGCTCAGCTCCTTGATGAAGCCGCCGATATCGCGCGGATTCGGGATCAGGATATTGAGCGCGCCAACGCGCGTGCCCCACATCGCGCAGCAGGTCAGCGCGAAGATGTGGTACAGCGGCAGCGCGCAAACGATGGTGATCTGCTCGGTCACATTGCCCAGCGCCGGCTTGGACCAGGCCTCGTTCTGCAGCAGGTTGGCCACCAGGTTGCGGTGCGTCAGCGTGGCGCCTTTGGAGACGCCGGTGGTGCCGCCCGTGTACTGCAGGAAGGCCGGATCGGTGGGCTCCAGCGACACCGGCGTCAGCTTCATGCGGCCGCCTTGCGACAGCGCGTCCTTGAAGCGCACCGCGTTCGGCAGCGAGAACGCCGGCACCATCTTCTTGATGCTGCGCACCACGAAGTTGACCAGCGCGCCCTTGAGGCCGCCGAGCAGCTCGCCCATGCTGGCCACCACGATGTGCTTGACCTGCGTGCGGCCCAGCACCTGCTCCAGCGTGGTCGCAAAATTTTCCAGGATCAGGATGGCTTCGGTGCCCGAGTCGTTGAGCTGGTGCTCCAGTTCACGCGGCGTGTACAGCGGGTTGATGTTGACCACGGTGTAGCCGGCGCGCAGGATGGCGGCGATGGCGATCGGATACTGCAGCACGTTGGGCATCATGACGGCGACCCGCGCGCCCTTCTTCATGCCGCGGCTTTGCAGCCAGGCGCCCAGGCGCTTGGAATACGCGTCCACTTCGGCATAGGTGAGGAATTTGTCCATGCAGACGTAGGCGTTGCGGTCTGCGAACTTGTGGAAGGATTCTTCCATCAATTGCACCAGCGAGCGGTATTGGCTCGTGTCGATCTCCGTCAGCATGCCGGGCGGGTACGACTTCAACCAGATTTTTTCCATCCTGTGCCTCGTGTCTCGATTATCGTTGTAAGGTCCGGCGCACAGTGCCGGTTCAGGGTCGGGGGATTCGTCTATGCGAACTTCCGGAGCCTACTTATGACGATGCTATCGGGCAGCAAGCTCAGACGCAAGCGCATTTAACCATATTTGAACGCGGCTTCTAACGGCTTTTTATGCTGCATCGCAACATCAATGCGTGCCTTCCAGCGCGATGGCCGGCTCCTTGGCGGTCTCCGCGTTGAGCATTACCGGGCGGCCCAGTTGCTGCAGCTGCTGCTGGCGTTGAACTAGATCAAGAGAAGCTAATTTTTGCACTGCACCATAAAATCGCACGAACGTTCGTTCTTGCTTTAACAAGGAACGGAAGGCGGGCAGATAATCGTGGTAAGTTCCCACAGCGCTGAGGTGGGCGTTGGTCAGCGGCTCGGCAAACCAGCGGTCGTAGCCGGCGTAGCCGCCCCAGCTGTCCTTCAGCTTTTGGTACTCGGTTTTCAGGTGGGCGAAGATGCGCGCCTTCTCGGCCCGCTTGTGGCGGGTGCTGGTTTTGCCGGCGTAGGTGTCGGCCAGCATCGTGCGGTGGCGCACCAGCAGTTCGAGGAAATCCTGGCGGCGCGCGTTGTAGCGGGTGTAGGCCTCGCGCATCGGATCGGTGCCGTACAGCTCCAGCCAGCGCGCCACGCCGGCCTCCTCCACCGCCGTCGCGAAGCCTTCGTTGAACTGCGAATCGCCCTGGACGTAGACCACCTGGTGCGCCAGCTCGTGGAATACCATGCGCGCCAGTTCGGCGTCGGAATAGTTGATGAAGGTCGACAGCAGCGGATCGCTGAACCAGCCCAGCGTGGAATACGCCGGCACGCCGCCGACCTGGACGTCGTCGTTCTCCTTGCGTAGCTCGTCGGCGTAGGCCATCGCGTCTTCCTTGCTGTAGTAGCCGCGATAGCTGACGCAGCCGGCGATCGGGAAGCACCATTGGATCGGCCGCAGCGACAGCTCCGGCGTCGCCACCACGTTCCACAGCACGAAGGGGCGCGTCAGCGCGGCGTAGTTCTTGTAGCTGGCGTTGTCGGGCAGGCCCAGTTCCTTGACGGCGAAGCGGCGTATTAACAACGCTTTTTCCAGGCGGGCCTTGAGTTGGGGGTCGGTGGCTGGATCGCCCAGCCAGTCCTCAATCGGACGGGCGTCCGACCACAGCGCATACTGGCCTTGGGCGGCTTGCATGTAATACTTGAATTGGGCGCAACCAGCGAGCAAGATTGCTGCGCAGCCCGCCGCCACCCAGTATCTGGCGCGGACAATTCGGCGGACTAGGTTGCGCATACATTACCTTCAAGCAGCGACTCTTTCGACTTGTACCAGTGTATCGTAAAAAGTTGGCGCGCGGCCCATATCAGTCAACTGTTGGCTGGTAACCTCATTGGCGTTCTTGCCATCCCGGCCTAGTTTTTTCCACCATACTGACAAGCCTACAACGAGGCCCGCGCGCGCCTTGTCCGTGACGCGCGCCTTGGCGATGAAGCTGCCGCGGTCATTGAAGATGCGCACCATGTCGCCGTCGGCGATGCCGCGCGCCGCGCTGTCGGCCGGGTGGATGTCCAGGTGCGGCTCGCCCTCCGCCGAACGCAGGCTCTTGACGTTGACGAAGGTGGAGTTGAGGAAGTTGCGCGCCGGCGGAGAAATCATCGCCAGCGGATAGCGCTTGGCCAGCTCGGGATTGCTGGCCACCGATTCATACGGCGGCAGGTAGGCGGGCAGCGGATCGAGGCCGTCGGCCGCCATCGCGGCGGAATAGAACTCGCACTTGCCGGACGGCGTGGGGAAGCCGCCGTGCGCGAACGGCGCGTCGGGCACGTTGAGTTTCTGCCAGCCCTTTTGCTTCAGCGCTTCCCAATCGAAGTTGACGGCGCGCACGTCCTGCGCATTGAAGGCCATGGCCGCCAGCTGGTCGTCGCTGTCCTGGAAGCAGGGATCGTCAAAGCCCATGCGCGCCGCCAGCAGGCGGAAGATTTCGGTGTTGGCCTTGGCCTCGCCCATCGGCGCGATGGCGGCGTTGTTGGCCATCATGTACAGGTGGCCGTAAGCGGTGTGGGTGTCGACATGTTCCAGCTGCGTGGTGGCCGGTAGCACGATGTCGGCATAGTCCACGGTGTCGGTCTGGAAGTGTTCCAGCACCACGGTGAACAAATCCTCGCGCGCGAAGCCGGCCATCACCTTGCCCGAATCCGGCGCGATCGCCAGCGGGTTGGCGTTGTAGACGATCACAGCCTCCACTTCCGGCCCGAACTGCGGCGACGTCGCGCGCAGCAGGTCGTCGCCGATGGTGGTCATGTTGATGGTGCGCGGCTGGCTCTTGAGCAGGTCCGGCCGCTGCAGCGCCGCCTTGTTGGTCGGGAAGGAACCGCTGGACGACAACTGGATGCCGCCGGCCGCATGGCGCCACGCGCCCACCAGCGCCGGCAGGCAGGCGATGCTGCGCACCGACATGCCGCCGCCGCGCACGCGCTGCACGCCGTAGTTGGCGCGGATCGCCACCGGCTCGCCGGCGCGCGCCATGCCGCCGTACAGCCGCGCCAGGTCGACCACTTCGGCCACGCTGATGCCGCAGGTTTCGGCGGTGCGCTCCGGCGTCCATTCGGCCGCGCGCTGCTTCAGTTGCTCGAAACCGAGCGTGTGCTGCGCGATGTAGTCATGGTCGAGCAGGTCTTCGGCGATCAGCACGTGCATCAGGCCCAGCGCCAGCGCGGCGTCGGTGCCGGGCAGCAGCGCGATGTGCTGGTGGCACTTCTCCGCCGTCAGCGAGCGGTAGGGATCGATGGCGATCAGCTTGGCGCCGTTGCGCTTGGCTTCCTGCGCGCGGGTCCAGAAGTGCAGGTTGGAGGCGATCGGATTGCCGCCCCAGATCAGGATCAGCTTGGCGTTCTGGAACTGCTCCAGGTCAATCCCGATCGAGGCGCCGATGGTGTATTTGTAGCCGGTGGCGCCGGCCGTCGCGCAAATGGTGCGGTCCAGCAGCGACGCGCCGATTTGGTTGAAGAAGCGGGAGGACATCGACTCGCCCTGCACCAGCCCCATGGTGCCGCAGTAGCTGTACGGCAGGATCGCTTCCGGTGCGCGCGCGGCGATCGCCTGGAGCCGGGTGGCGATGGTGTCCAGCGCCTCGTCCCAGCTGATGCGCTCGAACTTGCCCTCGCCTTTTTTGCCGACGCGGCGCAGCGGATGCAGCAGGCGGTCCTCATGGTAGGTGCGCTCGGTGTAGCGGGCCACCTTGGTGCACAGCACGCCGGCCGTGGTCGGATGGTCGGGGTCGCCCTTGACGGCGGTGGCCACGCCGTCCTCCACCGTGACCAGCAGCGCGCAGGTGTCGGGGCAGTCGTGCGGGCAGGTCGCGCGGACTTGTGTCGTTGTCATGTGAAAATCCAAAAAACGTGGGGGCAAAGGCATATCGTAAACGATTCTCCCCACTCTGGATTTGTTTGCGCCACAAGGGCTACAATGGCTGTTCTCGATGCCCAAAAGGCAAGCGAACCCGATATTGGAGAAGCAGATGAAACTAGTTGATCCCATCATTGCATTTCAATCTGAAATACAGCAAATCCGGCGTGACCTGCACGCCCATCCCGAGCTGTGCTACGAAGAAAAACGCACCTCCGAAGTCGTCGCAGACAAGCTGAGCGAATGGGGCATCCCCGTGATCCGCGGCCTGGGCCTGACCGGCGTGGTCGGCATCATCAAGCACGGCAGCTCCAAGCGCGCCATCGGCCTGCGCGCCGACATGGACGCGCTGCCGATGCAGGAAGTAAACACCTTCGCCCACGCCTCGCGCCACCCCGGCAAGATGCACGCCTGCGGCCACGACGGCCACACCGCCATGCTGCTGGGCGCGGCCAAGCACCTGGCCGAGCACCGCAATTTCGACGGAACGGTTTACCTCATTTTCCAGCCGGCCGAGGAAGGCGGCGCCGGCGCGCGCCGCATGATCGAGGACGGCCTGTTCGAGCAATGCCCGATGGACGCGATCTACGGCATGCACAACTGGCCGGGCGCGCCGGTCGGCACGATGAGCGTGGTCGAGGGGCCGATGATGGCCTCCAGTAACGAGTTCTACGTCACCGTCAAAGGCAAGGGCGCGCACGCGGCCCAGCCGCACAAGGGCATCGATCCGGTGATGGTGGCGGTGCAGATCGCGCAGAGCTGGCAGACCATCATCAGCCGCCAGAAGAGTCCGCTGGATACGGCCGTGCTGTCGATCACACAGATCCACGCCGGCAGCGCCACCAATGTGATCCCCGACGAAGCCGAGCTGGTCGGCACGGTGCGCACCTTCACCCAGCCGGTGCTGGACATGATCGAGCAACGCATGGGCGAGATCGCCCAGCACACGGCGGCCGCCTTCGGCGCCGAGGTGGACTTCAAGTTTCGCCGCAATTATCCGCCGCTGGTCAACCATCCGGCCGAGACCAAATTCGCGGTGGAGGTGATGAAGTCGGTGGTGGGCGCGGACCAGGTCGATGACCAGGTCGAGCCGACCATGGGCGCGGAAGACTTCGCGTTCTTCCTGCAGGCCAAGCCGGGCTGCTACGTCTTCATCGGCAACGGCGAGGGCGAGCACCGCGACGGCGGCCACGGCCTCGGCCCGTGCGTGCTGCACAACGGCAGCTACGACTTCAACGACCACCTGCTGCCGATCGGCGCCAGCTTCTGGGTGCGCCTGGCCGAGCAGAGCCTGCCGCTCGCTTAAGCCAGCCGGTCCGGGGCGGTGCCGACGCGCTGTCCGGGATTCAAGGCTTCCAGTCCCAGCAGCGCGGCCGAATGGTCGGCCTGCGGGACCGTCTCCACCAGCGCCTGATAGCGCTCGGTCACCAGCTGCGTCACCGGCAAGGTGATGCCCGCAGCCTGTGCCGCCGCCAGGATGTTGCGCTGGTCTTTCAGCTGGGTCTTCACCTGGCCGCCGGCGACAAAATTCCGCTCCAGCATGCGCTGGCCGTGCACCTCGAGGATCTTGCTCTCGGCGAAGCCGCCGCGTATCGCCGCCCGCATCGCCGCCGGGTCGGCGCCGGCCGCCTGTGCCAGCAGCAAGGCCTCGGCCACGATGTTGATGGTGGCGCCGACGATCAGCTGATTGCACAGCTTGGCCACCTGGCCGCTGCCGGCCGGGCCCACCAGCGTCGGCCGGCCCATGGCCGCCAGCACAGTCTCCAGTTCGGCGAAATCCTGCGCGCTGCCGCCGGCCATGATGGCCAGCGTACCGGCCGCCGCGCCGCCCACACCGCCGGACACCGGCGCATCGACAAAGCGCCGGCCCTGCTCAAGCAGCAGCGCGTGGAACTCCTGCGCTTCCGATTGACGGGTCGAGCTCATGTCCACCCACAGCACGCGTGGAGCCAGCGCCGGCAAGGCTTGCTGCATCACGGCGCCGACGATGGGGCCGGCCTCCAGCATGGAGATGACGAGGTCCGCGTCGCGCACCGCGTCGGCCAGATCCGCGACAGCGTGCGCGCCGGCATCGGCCAGCGCCGCGGCCTTGGCGAAGGTGCGGTTCCAGACCGTCACCGCATGGCCGGCCGCCAGCAGGCGCCGCACCATCGGGTCTCCCATCAAGCCGATACCGAGAAAGGCAATTCGCGTAGACAATTCCAACTCCTGAGATGATCAAAAAAATAGCCACGCCGGAATTATTCCACGAACCCCGGTACAATCAAGCCAGCCGTATAAATATGAGATATGGCACTTACATTGCAAGGATACTATGTTCGCGAAACAAATGATTGCAGCAGCAGTAGCACTGATCGCCGCACAGGGCGCGTTCGCCGATGACAAACTGGTCGACTCCGTGGCCATCGACTACGGCAACGCCGCCAAGGTACAAATGGTGCGCTTCAGCGCCGCCAAGGACTGGAGCGCACGCTGGTTCCAATCGAACGGCACCCACCTGAGCGGCTACTGGGAAGCCAGCGCCGGCCTGTGGAAGGAAAGCCAGTACCAGAATATTTCGGGCAACACCGCCCACCTGTGGGATGTAGGCTTCACGCCGGTGTTCCGCTTCGAGAATGACAACAAGAAGGGCATCTACTACGAAGGCGGCATCGGCGTGCACCGCCTGTCCAAGCTGTACGATAACGATACCTACCGTTTATCGACGCACTTCCAGTTCGGCGACCACATCGGCATCGGCTACGTGTTCGACAACAACTGGGAAATCGGCGGCAAGATCCAGCACTTCTCGAACGGCGGCTACAAGAAGCCTAACACCGGCGTGAACTTCGTCGAAATCAAAGCGGCTTACCACTTCTGATCGAAAAACAAGCTGGGGTCAAGTCTGACATTCGGACACGAGCTCTACCGTAGCGATTGCTACGGTAGAGCTCGTGTCCGAATGTCAGACTTGACCCCATTGTTTTTTAGACGTTCGATTCGGCGACGATCTTCCAGCTCTTGCCTTCCTTGGCCCAGTACTGTTTCTTGCGCACCGCGTGGCGGTATTTGCCGACCACGATCTGCTGCGTGAAATTGCTGACGATGACTTCTTCCTGGCTAGGCTGGCGGAAATAGCTCGGCTCGCTCACGGTCACGCTGATCTTCTTGGCGCCAGGCAGGAAACGGTTCTTGTCCAGCCACGCATTCACATCCTCGTCCGCCGCCGACTTGAAGCGCGGCGAATACAGCGCGCGCAGGCCGGCGTCGTCGCGGTTCTCGACATCGCGCCGCCAGGCTTCCACCAGCGAACTGGCCACCCGCAGGTCACGCTCCATCTGCTCCTTGCTGACGAACTCGACCTGGTCACCGATCAGGATCGGCGTCTTGCCGATTTCCACCGTGCGGGTCAGCGTGTTCAGGTCGTCGTTGCTGACCACCACGCAGCCATCGGTCGACAGCGGTGGACGGCTGAACGTTTCCGGCGGCGTGCCGTGCACCCAGATGCCCGAGCCGCTACGGCCCTGCGCCTTGTCCCAGTCGTTCGGATAGTCGAGCGGCAACGCGCCCTTGCCGTACATGTCGGGCAGCTTCACGCCCGGCAAGTGGCCGATGATGTAGTACACGCCGACCGGCGTGCGCATATCGCCTTCCTTCAGCTTGTTGATGCCCAGCTTGCCCTGGCTGACGTAGAAGTCGGACAACAGGCGGATCTGGTCGTTGCGGTTCTCGTACAGGTAAAGGCGCGAATGCTTGGCGTCGACGATCAGCGCGTGCCGTTGGTCCTTGCGCATCTGCATCAGCGCGCGCGGCAGCAGCGCCGACGACGGCCGCCCTGGCTCGGCCTGCATGCGCACGGCCGCTTCGCGCCGCAGGTCGGCCAGCTTGGACGCTTCGCCCGCCGGCACGGCCGCGCCCAGCACGCCCACTTCGCGGGTATGCATCAGCAGGATGTCGCCGCGGACCAGGTGGCCCAGGCGGAAATTCGGATAGGCGACCACCAGCGCGTCGGCCTTTTGCTGGGCGACACGCAGGTTGTGCTGGGACAGCTCTTTGTAGATATCGGACAGTAGCTCTTCGGGATTGGCTTTACGGACGACCGGCGCCCGCGCCGGCTTTTTTGCGGCGTAACTAGCCGTCCCTCCCAACACGCTGAGGAGGAGGACGCAAAGCAACCCACTGGCGCGCCAGCGTTGCGAAAATCTAAAGTGTGACATCAGCTACCCGAGGCTTCCTGCTTAATCTGCCATTTTCCACCATTTTTGACCAGCAAGAGCGTCTTCCGGCTTCTGGCGGTGAGGCGGTCCGATTCATAGGTCTGGCGGAAGGTCACCTTAGCCGTATTGCCGTTCACAACCACTTCCGGTCCGCCCACTTCGACGTGGATGCGGCCCTTGCCTTCGATGCGGGCACGGCGCTCTTCGGCCCAGGCCTTGCGCGACAAACCTTTAGGCGGCTCAAACTCCTGGCTGTAGTAGCCGAGGTAGGAATCGACATTCTGGGTGGTCCAGGCCTTGGCCCAGCCATGGACCTGAGCCAGCACCGCGTCGCGCTCGGAAGTATCCGGCTTGGCGGCCTTTTCCGGTTCCGGCTTGGCAGGTTTTGGCGGCTCCACCTTGGTCGGTTTCGGCGGCTCCGCTTTGGCAGGCTTGGCCGGCTCAGCCTGGGCGAGCACCACCGGCGCTGCTTTGACTGGCGCGGGCACAGAGGCAGGCGCCGGCTTCGGCGGTTCAACCTTGGCTAACACCGGTGCAGGCGCTGGTGTGGCAGGCTTGACTGGAACCGGCGTCGGCACAGGTGCTGGCGCGACCGGCTTGGCTGCAACCGGCGCTGGCGCGGCAGCCACTTTGACTGCTGGCGCTGGCGTCGGCGTCGGTGCCGGCGGCGTGACCGACAAGGCAGGTATGCGCTGCAAGCTCGTCGGCTTGCCGGTATCGGCAGGAATTTGCGAGATCAGCGGCGGCGCAGCATTGGCCGTGGCGCGCGGAGCGGCCACCGGAGCCACTTGCTGAGGCGCGGATGCCGGCGTTGTCACGGCGATCTCCGGCGCGCCGAACTTGGCGCCGGTGCTGCTGGAGAAGTTCCGCAGCAGCGTCAACTTGGACTTGGCCGGCGGCGCATTGTTCGACCCCAGCGCCAACGCCTTGTCGTAGGCTTGGCTGGCCATCTTGCCGTAGACGTCGCCCAGGTTTTCATACGCCGTCATATAGCTCGGATTGGTGCGGATCGCTTTTTCCAGCGACACGCGCGCCTTGTCATACTGGCCGTTGGCCGCGTACAGCACGGCCAGGTTGTTATACGGTTCCGGCAGGTCTTTGTAATCTTCGGTGAGTTTGGTGAACACCGCGATCGCCTCATCCGACTTGTTTTGCTCAGTCAGCAGCACACCCTTCATGAAACGCATTTGCGGATCGGATGGGTGCTTACCCAGGTATTCGTTGGTCTTGTTCAATGCCTCGACAAACTTGCCGGCCTTGGCCAACTTGCTAACGTCGGCCATCTCATCGGCGCGCGCAGGCGCAAGCGCGAAGAGGCTTACCACGATGCCGGCGGACGCCAGAGCACGGTACAGCATTGTTGGAGCTGTCTTATTTTTCATTGAGGTATGAAGCAAGCACGAAAGCACACATGGTACACCTTTCGTTTCCCCAGATCAAAATCTAGCTTGTATCTTATATGCCTCTTTTGTCACAAAAAAAATACCCGGAAATGCGAAAAACCCCACCAAGGTGAGGGAGAGCAATGCTCTCCCGAACGGGTGGGCTTCCAAACGAAAAAAGCCCACCAGATCACTGGTGGGCTTTTCTCTTTATAACTAGCCTGACGATAACCTACTTTCACACTGGTTGCAGCACTATCATCGGCGCAGAGTTGTTTCACGGTCCTGTTCGGGATGGGAAGGGGTGGTACCAACTTGCTATGGTCATCAGGCATTGACTTGTACTAGCGTCGCTTAACTTCAGCGCCGCCAAGAATCTGGAGGAAGTATTATAAACGATTTATACCGTTTATGTAGTAAATATTTTAGGTAATGAAGTTGTATCAACGAACGTTCCAACGTACTTCTTATTCACCATAACCTGCTAAGGTTATAGGGACAAGCCGTACGGGCAATTAGTATCAGTTAGCTTAATGCATTACTGCACTTCCACACCTGACCTATCAACGTCCTGGTCTCGAACGACCCTTCAAAGAGCTC
>NZ_JAHTGR010000060.1:0-4423 GCF_019166075.1 Duganella violaceipulchra
TTACTTACGCATGGCCAAGCTCAAACACCTGCCGTCCAATCCGCTGCTCGCCGCCGTGCCGCGCGAACATGGCGTTACGCGCCACTTCGCCTGATGTCAATTTCCACTGAAAACGGCATAGAGCCATTTTTAATCTCCCCTTGAATTTCAAGGAAAATCTAGATTTATATAAATTCGGTAGCCTCAATAATTTCTTTGAAAATGCTGAGTCCGCTTTCGCCCCGTTGCGGACCTTCGTGGAATGCGGGTAAAGCTATTTTGAATTTATCACGGCGTTTATTTTGGCGATATCAATGTATTTTGCAGTACCCGCAAGACCTGCAACAACATTGGGATTCACCATAACTTCCTGCATTGCCAACTCACCGAACACTGCGAAACTGGCCTTGGCACTTGCTATCCCTTCGACCGCGACAACCTCTTTAAGCTCTTTAGCACAGGCTTCTCCGAGAATGCGACTATTCAGCAGGCCAACGGCTCGGTTGAGTTCTTCTTTTTTCTCAGGGGAGACAGAGATGATATCGGTCATCGCCGGATGACTTGACACAGATACAATAAACCACCGTGCCAAGTTGGTCTTATCTTGGCTCGTCGCGGATGCTGCCATACAACGATTTAGAGCATTTGCTTGTTCACCGGCCAGTGACATGTTTGTCGCAAATATAGAAATCAAAAGGACAAGAAATTTAGACATAGATGGGAATTTTTGAATTTATGTAATTTTCTGCGAAGGGCTGTTATTGGCCGAAAGCGAACTACCCTCCTCAGGGAGGGGACCATATGTGGTCTCTGTCAGGCTGCTTCGGCGTACCAAGATTAGCTATAGAGCTGCTTGTACCCAGCTCCATCTAGTTTCAACTTCACCTTGCAACTAGGGCAATCGACAGCCATTCCATCGATATGCTCGAATATTTCCCCCGGCGTGCCGGTCGGGCGAATCGTGGCATTTGCACGCCAACTGAATCCACAAGCTCCACATTTGGCTTGCGCAGCGCGTAAGTTAGTCCGTCTTGGTGCACCATTTCCTCCCATCGAGTTGTCAGGGACAGTGTTCCATTCTAGCTTAGTCAGATTCAGGTTGCTCATTGCAATTCCTTTCAGGTCAATTCTTCTGGAACCAGGGTTACAAATGCTAAGAAATAGCGTTTTAAATTGGCTGCTATTGGCCGTTATACGCCTCTGTCCATCCCTGGTTTATTCATCAGGCGTGCATCCGACCGGCGTGCTCTACAGTCCGCAGCAAAGCTAGTAGCGAGCGCAGAGTCAGACATCAGATTTTGATACTCTAACTCCGTGACCTCGTAGTACTCCTCATAATCAACGAGCTGATTCGAGACCGGCACCGAAAAATAGTACCTCCCAGAGTCCTGTTCAATCCCTATCGAAAATCTCTCAACAGCATTTACCAAAGTGTCTCTTTTACTCATTGCTACCTCTTTGCTGCAAGCGGCTGAAGTTCCGCTCTTGGCCGATTACGGCAAAGTCTGTGTGTTTATGGAAAAGAACCTGTCCGCAGTCCACGCGCCCAAAACAACGGCCACCCAGCATGCTACGCCTTCAGCAGCAGCAATGCTTATCGCAAACGGCTTGGGTATAACCAAGTCCACTTGGTATGCAAGGGTAATCGAAAGAATAAGCGGAACCCAGCCAATCGAAGCCGCCGCAACGGTTGCGTAACGTGGATATAACTTATTGATTGGTAAAGCTGGAACCATTGACAAAACCAGTAACGTCGCTATACCGGCAAACCGTTCAGCCGTCGCAACGACGACACCTCGGCTGATGAACTCATTTGGCAAAAAGCTGTGGCAATATATCCACAGCACAGCGACACATATGCCCAGTAGCAGAAGCAAGAAATACCTCAAAATTCGCTTAACTATGTGCATTAGCCAGTCTCTTTAAAACAATCAAATAAGTCTACGTCTGCTCCTGGCCGTACCCGGCCGATTACCCTCAGGGTAGCATCTTGCACATCCGAAAAATTCACGAACTGTCACAGTAGGCGGAAACTGCCTAAAAAGCGACGCATTCTATGGCGCGAGTACGCCGCACAACCCACCTCTTGGGCGTTGAATTTATTATCAGCTATAATGCCGCGCCCGATGGCAGTTTGGACATAGTGCTATCGTGTTATCTATAGTGTCACCTCCGGCATCTTTAAGCGTGCGCACATGGTGCACTTCTAGATAAGGGAATCCGGTAGTCTTCGATATGAAAGGTCCAGACTCCTTGCAGTCGAAACAGATCCCTTTGGCATTCTTAAGGGTATAGGCAACAACTTTAGGGTCTCTTTCGTAGACAAATGTGCGAACCTCTTTTTGGATTGGGTACTTATTGCCTTTGACTATAGAAAGGCTCGTATGCCACGCTTTGGCAACGTCTCGTTCAAAAGTAGATTCCGACTCAAACTCGGCTGTAGGCAACACCTGGTTCGTGCGTTCGATAAGGAGCTTGAATCTCTTCTTTGATTCCGAGTCACGAAGTAGGCCGGAAATCGTGTTAATAATTCGTTTCTGGGAATTCCTCTTGACTTCAAAGGTCGGGCCTCTTACCCAGCTTCCGCTGCTACCAAGGATTATGGTCCTCGCACCTAGAATGGCTTCGGAGAAAAGAATGCTGAGAGATGCCGGGCACCGATAGTGCCAGGTAAGATTGATGCCTGGTTCACTGCTTTGCCGGTTGGTTTTACCCTGATAAACGCACCCAGCCTGAACACCTACCAACTTGTCGCCCCCAGTCTTCGCTGTTTTGGCCGTAATCGTAACGAGAATAAAAGGTTCTCCAGTTCTCATAGACACTAAGTGCCTTGGAGGAAGGTATCCCCGAATAATTCCGTGTTCCGGTAAAAAATTGACTGCCTCGTGAAATCCGTTCATGGGTGATGTTTTATGAATGCGTTTGTACTCGGTTGCCGTAGGATATTTAGAGTAGGGCAAACATTTCCGTGGATCTGGATTAACCCGAACAACGTACATTCTCATCGTAATTTCCCCTTTATGTAGCCACGCAACGGACCGCATTTGGCCGAACGCCGTCACTCTATCCTCATAGGCAAGGTGCAGTGCTCTCTGCTAAAAATTAGAATTACATCTCACCTAATAGCTGCCCATTGCTTTCGACATTATTTGTGCAAGCATAACCGGCACATTACCTGCTGCTTTCAGCGTCGCAGTCCGATAAGCAAGTTGGTTCTTCGCCAAATCAATACCCGCAGCTGCTTCGACCTCCTTGCAGGCGCTATCCCATTCTGGCCAATTCGTTATGAGAAACTCCTCAAGGTGGTCTTCAAAGTTCGCAACTTGATCAGAAACAATCGCAGGAGGAAAATCGGCTTCCTCCAGACCAAAATATCTCAGGATTGCACGGTTTTGTTTTGCATTGTTGTTGCGCTCTTCATCTATTTTTTCCTGCTTTTTACCTTTTTCTTTAGCTCGAGCCTCGCACCCAGCATCAGCATCGAAAAGCGCATACGAAGGGATTCCGATCGAAGTCAGTATCGCGTGCGCCAAAGGAATCGAAGTCTTCCCCCCAACTGGGACGATTGCGATGCCAGCAGCTTCTAATGCGCCAGGAGCCGATTTATCACCGATGCCGTGGAAGACCGAGGCTTCGGTCGTTCCTTCGACAAGCAAAGCACGGTGGGCAAATAACGCGACGGACAATTGACTAGCGATGATGCCATCAAGCTGACGCTCGACAGTCTCAGCACTGACAACCCCATCTAATTTTTCCTTTACATGTTCGACAGTGGCCGAGTAAATTGAAACAACAGGCGTATCCTCTGCCGACCTAGTTAGTCTTCTAACCTGGTTAAAATATCGAGCTTCGAGGAAGTAAGGGCTATGCGTCGCATAGGTCACCTGAATTCGCTTGCCAGCGTCCTCGGCAAGCGATCGCAAAACCTTCGCAAAGGTCTGTGCTTGAATAGGATGTTGGAAGAGTTCAGGCTCTTCAATCGCTAGGCAGATTACCCCGACTTCTGAAGCTGCACCTGCTTGCGCAAGTAATTGGAGGGCCGAGATCAATAGCGTTCGCTGAAAACCGTGTCCTTGGCGCTCAACAGATGTTTGTGTGGAACCATCCAGAACCGCAACTTCAAACGTCGTCTTAGGTGCTTTAAGTTCGATATTAGCTGGTGACACAGCGACCGCCCGACCTGGGGAATAAGAATTGACGACTGCATTCAGCTTCGTCGTCATAGTCTCGAGCTGAGACTTAAACTTATCCTCATACACTTTTTGCTGTAGTGCCCGCGATTCTTCTACAATTTTGGCAATCTCTTCATCTGCCGCAGCCCCTCTGTGCCAATATAACTTGAGACACCTACCCGATTAATTTAGAGTACAGCGGTAGGTCCCCAATATGCACAACCGAAAGCATCAAATTAGCACTTCAGCAGCCCAGCAAGACAGCCTCAACG
>NZ_JAHTGR010000061.1:0-4184 GCF_019166075.1 Duganella violaceipulchra
CTTACTTACGCATGGCCAAGCTCAAACACCTGCCGTCCAATCCGCTGCTCGCCGCCGTGCCGCGCGAACATGGCGTTACGCGCCACTTCGCCTGATGTCAATTTCCACTGAAAACGGCATAGAGCCACAAATGAAGGCGTTTTAGATGGTGAAGCCTCATGTAAAGCATCCACGTCCGGCAATCCAATTTTCAACTTCTCCTTCAAGAATAATTCTCTTGACGGAAAGATTTTCTTCTTTTACCCAAATAAAAACTCTGCTAAATTCGCTGAGGCAAGCTATAGCCAAGGGCAGGCAAACGGATCACTAACGATTTACGGGATTGCAACAGAGAAACCTATTTACAAAGTTGGCTGGGAAAATGGCGTTCCGACCGGTAAAGAGGAAACATTTGACGAAAACACTGGGAAAGTCACTTTTACAGGAAATCTTATCAATGGAAAATACGAGGGTGAGACAACCCGCTATACGGCTGATGGCGCTATAGTAGAAAAGATCAATTGGAAAAATGGCATCCCTCAGCAGAATTTCCCATCCAGCTCATCAGCCGTACAACAGTGCGAAGATCAATGGATGGCTGCATTTCGGAAAGAGCAAGGTGCTGAGGCTGCAATCTCCTCGGATCAACTCGATGAATGGCACGGATGGTGCACTCAGGGAAAAAATCCAGGCCATTGATCCTTCAATCATTGGCGGAGTGTCATTCAGCGCTCCGCCGTGGCCTTCCTAGGCCACTCACCTTGGCCGCTGGCGCTACCCCCTTGCCAAATATCCTGCAACGCCCTAGAGCCCTCTTACGAAGATACTGGTCTTTTTTAGTGAGATAGGACAAGGTGCGCATGAGGCTCTTGCGTTTTTCATGCTCATCATGGCTGATCATCCCTATGCCTAAATCTTCGTATGCTGCCTTGTTCATATTGCAGTTATGGTGACTACCATTTCCGTCTGTAATTTTATTTACCCAATAATTGCCGATTTTTAAAGCAATGAATTCATCTTTTCTTACCTTTGCACCATCAAAGAAAAAAGCAAAATGAAAATGATGTCCTTTATCTCTCCCATATTCGAGCTTCCAAACATACCCTACCAAATTATCGAATAAAGAATTTGATCGCATATTGTTTAAAAACTGCTCTCGATGACTATGAGCAATCTTTTCATCAACCTTGCCTGCATAGCTTTTTTTGTATGATAAATCGACGCGCAGAACTAGCAGTCTAGAATATCTATTAAAAAGAGCGTCTATGTATTTTTTAACGCTAGCAAAATTCCTTATGAAATTGCTCTTTCTTATAGCAATTTTTCTTTTGAACTTCTTTGTATTACAATTTCTTCTTATATCTTCAAACATTTTGTTGAAGTAATACGGGCCAAGAGACTTATTCCTGAAAGCGATTGCTGCATCAAATTCTTTGCATTCGGGACTCATTGATTTACAAGTATCAAAAAAAACTTTTACATGCTCGCTGTATTCATATTGCTCGCCGTAGCATGCCACCATTGCATGGAAACTATCTAGATATTTCTTACCTAGCTTCGTCGGAACCATTACTCTTTTTTTAGTAAATTTTTCTTCGCCCTCTACAAACGCCGGGCTATTGGATGATAGGATTTTCCCTACGAATTCTTCAATCACAAATAGCGTGTTACCATAATCCAATCCTGGCTCTACTTTCCCATCTGAATCAAAGCGCAGATTTTCCTCTGCGTTTATCTGTCGGTATATTTCCCGAACACTCATTTCGTAGTCAGACATCAAGCTGGATGCGTTCTCGTCTACTTTTAACGTCTTCATCACAATCTCATTCTTCTTAGTTCTTAATAATACTAATAACCAAAACTCGCCCGATAAGGCCACGCTAGACATTTTTAAAAAATGCAAGCGGTTGCCGAGCGGTATTAGTACAAGTTACTTGTTCATGCATACGAAGTTACGTGATTTAAAATATCTATAACCACATATCACCAATAAAAAAGGTCCGTGGTTCCGACAACCCATCGGTCGCTATTTGGTCGGCTGTCGTTCTCTCAACGTAACTTGTATCTAGTTTCGTAACTTGTATGCTGGCGCTACTAAGCTATCGGGGCTGACTGTATCGAATCCGTGATATAAGCCATGCGTCTATTTGGGACTCAACCCAGCCGACCGAATGCTCACCTAGGCGGATTTGTTTGGGGAAGGTAAAGTCATATCGCGGCGAACGGGGATTCATTTTGTCGTAGATCGTAGAGCGCGAGAGCCCTGTTCTCGCCTCTACCTGCTTGCGACGGAGAATGGTGGGAGGTTTTTGGAATGATACGGTCATCGTTAGCCCTCTTGGGTTTGGTTGGGATGACCGCATAATGCTGGGAAATTAAAATGCAGAATAGGTTCAATGGCTCGCGAGCCATTGAGGGTATTCCAAGCCAAAAACAAATGCTATCCTGGGGAGTCGCCTCGTGGGCGGCCTAAAGGCGCCCCTTCTGGCCTGAGAAATGAGACACACCCCTCGGCCAAGCGCTTTCCGGCGGGAACGTTTTTCATTATCCAATCACACAAATCTGGGGACTTGGGGTTTCGTGCAGCATTTTCGAATACGGGTCGCCAGTGCTCTTCAGCACATTTGATCAACGCCATCAGACACTGAGCTTCCAGCCGGGATGCTCCTGTTACTGGGTCTTGAATAACACGTGATAGCCCTAGCATGGCAGCACCAGCGTCCGCCCTGATCCCGGTAAACTCGTGCTGTTCCTTTAGAATTTTTTTGAATGCCTCTGCCGAGGGAGCTTCAGCATTCGGTCCCAACGTCGTCCAGTGGTCAACGAGCAACTGCCAGACAATTCGCAAGCCATTCGAGATGTAGGGTGCATCCGGCAAAGGCACATCTCCTGCGGGATCGAATTGAGGCACGGGCGAGCTGCCCATTAGCCTCTCCAGCGCAGCACGCGGCATAAAGACATGCCCCAGGCCCACATGCACGGCCTTAGCACATTTCAGTTGCGGGTCGAAGCTCCTGGTCGGCTGAAAGTCATTGGGGTAGGTCACGAAGCAGCGAAACGATGTCTCTCGCGGTTCAACATAGGGACGGACCGGCCAATTGCGGTCGCTGGACGCGACCATGACTTCCGCGTCGCCACTGGAATGTATTTTTAGCGCATAGCTGAATGTGGCCTGATCCGCAAAACCATTGTTTAACAATGATTCGCATGAGCTTCTGTGAAGCATAAAGTACTTGCACTCATCCACGAGCAACGGGGCTTCTCTGGGGTATCGCCCCCTGAATATGTCGGGTCCACCGAACCAGTCTCTATGATCTACGCTGACGGCGATCAAGCTATCTGGTAAAGGCACATATAGCCACAATTGCTCAATTGCGGCTTGTTCCAACAGCTCCGCAACGTCAACGTGAAGTAATATCGCTGCTTCACTTAGGCTGTACATCGCCTTTGCTAACTCCCCCATCTACGATCCCCTTGAACAATGAGATCGCAGCGTACTTCGATCAGGCGACTTTGAAAAGGGATGCAACGTTGGAACTGGTAAGCTGGACCTGGACGAAATCGGCCCATGCTTGAAGAATCAACCGTCGTTGATC
The DNA here is from genome assembly GCF_019166075.1 of Duganella violaceipulchra. Classification (NCBI taxonomy): domain Bacteria; kingdom Pseudomonadati; phylum Pseudomonadota; class Betaproteobacteria; order Burkholderiales; family Oxalobacteraceae; genus Duganella; species Duganella violaceipulchra. The sequence continues at coordinate 3,576 of NZ_JAHTGR010000061.1, forward strand.
AGCATATTCCGCCCGGTTGTACACCCCTTTGATACCTGCAACTTTGTGGGCTAGTGCCTTTTCGATGGCATCCGAGGAATACCCTTGCTCATGCAAATGAGTCGAGGCAGTGCGCCTAAAATCATGCAGTACAAAATGCTGAACATCCAGGGAAAGTGCCCTTATCGCCTGATTCAAAGTGCTTTTGCTGATCGGGCGATCTTCGTCCCCACGCGAGCTAGGGAAGAGGAACTCAGACCGGCCTGAGAGATGCTGAAGTTCTTGGAGAAGCTCTACCGCTTGGGTGGAGAGATAGACACGGTGCGGCTTATCTTTTTTCATCCTCTCAGCAGGCACATCCCAAATACCATGCTCAAGGTCAAGCTCATCCCAGCGAGCCTCAGTGAGTTCAGCCTTACGGACCATCGTTATTAACAGCAAGTGCAATGCGATCTTCAGCGCTCGCCGAATATCGGATGCATAAACGGCGCGCAGTACGACGCCTGCGGTGGTCAAGTAATTTCGGACACAACGATAGGTTCACGTGCTGCCATTTTCCGTTCGTAGACGGCGGGTGACAGATTTCCCAATGCTGAATTGATGCGCTTGCAGTTATAGAAGCCGACGATG
>NZ_JAHTGR010000062.1:0-3760 GCF_019166075.1 Duganella violaceipulchra
CCACAGAAACTGCCGACAGCTGCATGGATCAACCCGCCGATAATGGAGAAAAACGCTGCCAAAAAAAGCCGAGATTTAGACTCTCACCAATTCAACAAGGTGTTTCAAATTCATTGACACGCTCCGGCCACGCTCGTCAGCGGCCGCGAGACCTAGGCGAATCTCAGTCGAGATTCGTTTGCCGTTACGGACCATGTGGACCGTGCAGGATGACACTAAACTAAAGGCCATTAGCGCGAGCCAACCTTCGGAAGCAGGCGTCAACGCTCCGAGTTCGGCGAGCACAATGCCCAAAATAACTGAGCCTACAATTGCTACGGCCACGCCTAGTTTCATCGATGCGATTAGATGCAGGCGACAGGTTTGCTTTAGATAGAGCAGCGTGACTGCGACCACTAGGAAAGCCTCAACACCCTCGCGGAATGTGATAATTAAGGTAGATAACATTTTCACTCCAAATAATTGTTCCTTACTAGACCTGCAGAGAAGCTACGGCCTACTCGCCTCCACCCTATTGCGTCCGTTGCCCTTGGCTGAATAGAGTGCAGTGTCTGCTGCCCCCAATGCCGCGTCCAATCCCGCTTGCTCGATCAACTTGGAGAGTCCAATACTGATCGTTACATCTACCGTCTCAGTACCGTTCACTGGGAACTGGATGGAAGCAACCGCACTACGAATTCGTTCCGCAACCTGGCCGGACTGCTCGATAGAAGTATTCGGGAATATCAGACCAAATTCCTCTCCACCCAGGCGCGCGACAATATCCGTATCGCGGGCGACTGAACGAATGGCCTCAGACACCGCGCAGAGAACGGCGTCGCCGATCGCGTGACCGTAGTTATCGTTGATCGCTTTAAAATGGTCCACGTCGGCGATGCCTACCGTCACCGGCGCTTCGCTTCGAGCCGCTCGAAGAATAGCGCCCGCAGCCTCTTTCTCGAAGGCCCGGCGATTCGGTAATGAGGTAAGCGGATCGGTCAGAGCCTGCTGTTCTAGTAACGCCATCAGCTCAGCATTGCGTGCCTCGATTTTTTTTCGTTGGCGTAGGTCAGTGACGAACGCACCAAAATATCGATTGCCGTGGAAGCAGCCTAGGTCGACGGCTTTCATCTCAATGGGCAACCTCTCACCTGAGCGATGCCGAATCTCCAGCTCTCGCACATGACCGAGGACTGTGGATTTCCGACCCGTAGTGATGAAGTCGGCCACTTTCTCGGAATGAAGGGACCCTGCATCTGGTGGTACGAGTATGTCCATCGATTGGCCATGCAATTCGCCGATGGAGAACCCAGATAGCTCCTCCATCGCGTGGTTGACATAGCGGATGAGCGAATTTCCGTCGATGATGATTGCGCCGTCGAGGGCGTCCCCTAGGAGGCGCATTGGAAGCTCAAAGGGCAGATCGAATTGGATCGGGGGCCGCCGCGCGTGCGCTTTGGCAGCGACTGATAGATAGCGATAGACATCCGCTACCTTTTCCCAAAGCCTGACAATAAGGGCATTTCGCATCCGCAATTCATTTGTTTGGTGAGAGTGCATAGATTCGCGCCAAACGGACTTTCGCGCTATAGCACCACGTGCACTTAGCACCATTTTCGTTCGCTTGGATTGCACGGTAAAACCCGGGACTTCGTGGTAGGCCCTGTATGTATTAGCCATCACGACCATCCAATCTTGGCATGCATAGGAACGGCCCGAAGACCACTGCGTAAGTGCCAAATGCGATTACCCAGCATATGCCCGCCACCACGAGTAACACATCCCTTATGCCAGACGGGACGATATTGGCCAGGATGCGAGCCACGGCCGCACACTGTACGGCAACGAAAATAAGTAGCTCATAATGGTCCGCTCGCATGAGGCGACCGGTGTGACCGATCGTTGTACGTGCAATCATGCCAAGGATGAGGCTGGACATGCCGCCAACTGCGATTGCGTGCATGGCGCTGCTCACACTCGCTATGCCTAGCGAAGCTGCTGCAAGCAACAGATAGCCGCCACCTATCCAAGCGTACGCTAAGTGAAGTATCCAGAGGAGGGGGTATCTGGCGGTACGTTGAGGGGACCAGAACGCGAGTCGTGCTAACTGGAGCAAACCGGAGCTGCCAGTGAGCGCGGCGGTAATCCATGGAGCCAAGCCTGTTGTAACCCAAGCGAGGCTCGCTACCATAACGAGGGTGACGCTCGCCTTATCCAGGTGCTTAAAGGTCTTGGGTTCGCTGTCCGGCGCCATGTTGGTTGTGAAGCCTGGAATGACACGCCCACCCATCACAGTGGAAAGTACCGCGAGCACAAGAATTGCCGCCTCTGTAGCTTCAATCGCTGAGTAGTGGTGCAAGCCAAATGCGTTCGCATGGAAGAACAGGTTAGCGATAAAGAGCGAGGCCAACAGCCCCAGCAATGGTAAGTTTCGGCGTTTTCCAGAACGCCACATTACGCGATAAAGCGGGACCATCGCCACAGGAATGAACAGCAGATCAAGGACCGCACCAATGGCGGAGGAGGGCATCAGCATTCCAACGCGCCCAATTATCCAGGTACCAGCGATAGCCGCCAACCTCCAGCCTCGCGGAGTCCACAGACCAGTCCAGTTTCGTGCAGCGGTAAAAAGGAAGCCAACAACCACTGCGACAGCGAACCCGAAAACCATCTCATGCATGTGCCAGAGCAGATTTACACTCGGCATCTGAACACCCCTCGAATAGGTGACAAGCCATAGTGGAATACTTAGCATGGCGAAGAGCGCTGCCAGCAGGTAGAACGGTCGAAACCCCAAACGGAACAGCGCGAGGCCCACAGATGAAGGGTGATGGCCTTTTTGCCGGATTTCGTTGGGTTCTTTGATCGGTATGAGGGGGGCAGGCTGTTTCATCATTCAACTCGGCATAAAGATATATTCAATATACTACATTAAATTTTGATATTGCGTGCGTGCTGCTCAGATCCCAATTAATATTGAGCTTACTATCCCGAGTGCTGGCAATCCGTGTGAGTTATGCGATCTTCCTACGGGCGAACGAGACGGCATGAGCGGCGGAGCGAGAGTGCGAAATTGGATTAGTTGATGGCGGAAATCCGGTCGGTAGACTCGCCGGAACGGATGCTAAGCCGTCGCAGGAACCTACTTCAGCCAGTGCCATGAACGAACTCTTAACGAACTTGTCGAGCATGGTGGCGAAGGTGAAATCTCCCTTTGCGCAGACGCCTTTGGCGTGGGATGCTCGTTTGCCGGCATGCTTGCCAAAGGTACCGTTCAGCGCATCGATTGAGCAACAGGACTGGAGGGATCTACTTGCGCGAAGGCCCAGGAGTTGCGGCCCTAAGATCGATGCTGAAACAACCAGAATAGCTTTAGCAATAGCGCAGGACGATTTCATGTTATTTCGCCAAGAAGTGCCAATGATGTTAAATCGCAGCAACCTATTGGATAGTACATATTATTTCGAAGAATTTTTTTGGACCCTTAAAATTTCCTCGAATTGGCACCTCTACTGAGCCCGGATAGTCAGGTTTGGCTAAAGCGTATCGGATGGCCGCTCGCGCGGAAGTGCTCAATCATGTAGTCAACGAACACCCGTACCTTTGCAGGGACCAACTTTCGACTTGAATAGTATATCGACAAAGGCAAGGAGTCTGCGGTGGTCAAGTAATTTCGGACACAACGATAGGTTCACGTGCTGCCATTTTCCGTTCGTAGACGGCGGGTGACAGATTTCCCAATGCTGAATTGATGCGCTTGCAGTTATAGAAGCCGACGATG
>NZ_JAHTGR010000063.1:0-2907 GCF_019166075.1 Duganella violaceipulchra
GTTCGGCGATGACGGTGAAACGTCACAGGAAAAGAGCAGTGCGGGACAGCGCCGAGCAGCTGATGAAGTGGAAACGAGCACAGCTTAAATTAACTGGCAGAGTGTCTTGACTGACGGGTCCACTTTAATCAGCCGGTGCTAGCGCATCAAGCTTTGCGGTAAGCGCTGCGGTCGTAATTGGGAGTACAACCGTACTCATGAACGTCGCGGTTCCGGCTACAGAGAGTGCTGCGATAACGATTCTACTATCCTTCCAATCTGTACTTGGTTTTTGCATGCGCTCTTTGTGGCGGTCACTAATTTTTCCCATATATTTCTATCTTCCAATAGCTTGCGTTCGAATCAGGCTTCTAGTACGGTTCAGGTATCGTCGTCTTTGTGCTTCTTCCGGTATCTTCTTATCTTTGCGTAATACTCAGCGGAGGGTCAGGTTCTGGCCGGTTACAGCGGTTGGTGTCCAGCATCTGCAAAACTCACGCTTCTTGCTACCAGGCCGAATCGCCCCAAACGGACGCGAGGACTTCATTACGATGCGCAATTAAAAGAAATATCAACAAGGTGGCGGCTCAACTACGAGAGTATTCCCAGGGTGTATTCCGACTTCCCGAAGAGTCCGTATATCAGTAAGTGGTTGTCCTGGCGGAGTAGCTGTTAACATCCGTAGTGTCCTAATTACGTCACCGGTGGATTCATTTCTCAGAACCCAAGTGGTACCATACTGGAAGGGCCGTACGCTTTTTGAAAGCTTAAAATAGACTTCATCAGTGAGCGCCCCGAGGGTTTCAAAAGCTGCAATGGGATAGGTAAAAACGGCATCCGGACGCCCGAGGAAAGCTCTACCATCAACAATGAAAGTAGTTGCGTCCTTGACCTCCTTAGCAACTTGCTTTGCTATCTTCTCCGGCTCTAGCTGCTCCTTTGAAAGACGGTTGACTATTTCGAGAATTTTCCTGTCAAGCTCCTCATTGCTAGCTTGGAAATCTGCTTCCCGTTTCTCACTTATCTGTGATTTCTTAAGAAAGATGTCATCGGTTCTGAAATCGCTTGGCGCGTACAATTTCTCGTGATGCTGACTGACCAACCACCCGAAAAGGGCCAGTACCGCAACAGGGAACAGAACGAGAAACCAAACGAGTGGTACTCGTTCCCAGAATTCCAGCTTCGGGTTAAAGCCGAGTGTAAGAGCCGCAAATCCATAAATCAGTACGATAAATAAGGCAATTATGCCAATAGGATTTTTGGCAAGCCCCTTGGCTGTGGCCCCAAACGATGAAATATCGCTCACAAAGTCTCCTGATATTGACTATTGATAAATACAACGGCTCTTCACTGGAGGAAATTTAGCTTCTGCTGAACGTCTGGTCTTGGCCGGACTCAGTCACCAAAATTTCCAGCTAGGTTTCTTGACAGGGGCGATGGTTGGACGAGCTCTGACCTGGCGGTGCAATTGTCCCATCAGGCTTTGATAGACCAGCATCGAGAATACCTGCAAATTTCCGACCTTCATTTCGCCGCCCAGGTAGGGATGCACTCTCCAGCCCAAGCATTCGGCCTCGTCTGGCAGCATGCTATTTCCGGCAGCAATTGGTTGCCAGTCAGCGCAAAACTCTTCGTTTAGCCATTCTGCCGACCTTTTCATAGCATTGTACTGCTCAGCATTGGTGGCAATTTGCACGTAATCTCCCTCTAGCGAAGACAGTCGCCAGATTGCCCCATCCGGCGATCCAAATACCCAGTCGGCCATGGCCGTAAGAAAAAGAGGCGTATCTCGCTCAGGAACCAGCCAGGTCCACTCCGACAAAAGTGCAGAGAGATCATATCGTTCGGCTGGAACCATAAAAGCTCGTTCGGTCATTAGGTCTTTCTCATTAAGTTCTGGGTAACACGTCGGTCTGCTTCTGGCCGAAAATCGTCACTCAAGTGATTCCAGCACTTTCGTGAAGTCAGGTAATTTTAGTTCCACGGCCTTTTTGCCGTACTCATCTTTGCTCAACGGGCCAAGAACGACATCTGACAAATTCGCTAAATCCGAGTCACGTAGTGAGTCGATTATAAAATAGTCGGTTTTACTCCTGTCCCCAGCGGGATGCTGTTTAGCTACTACATAACGACCGTTCCATCCGACAGCGAAGACCATAGCATCCACGCGCCCAATCCAAGAGCCTTTGCCGAGGTCCCTACACAAGGAGATATTATCAGCGGTGTCTATCCACAATAGGGCGTAAGGGCCCGCACGCCACTCGATACCAGAATCGAAAAGACTGCATGAGGTAACGCTAGCTGCGAGGCCTAAAGCAATCAACAGCCTAAATATTCGCATCGTCATCTTGATGAACGGTGTTTCATTGAATGTCCGATTCTGGCCGAACCCAACCCATCGAGTAAATATCACTTCCGCAGCCAGCATAGCATTCTTGCCATCAAGTAAAAATCACAATTTGTCACATCGGGCTCGTTCAAGCAAAACGGAGGGCATATCCCTACTCTAGCGGCCCAAGTACACCGCCGTAATTTGTTCGCGACCGTGGCCCATTTCTTCTGACAATAACAAGCGTGCCGAGAGATCCCTTTGTCGTTGCTCCGGTCCGAGTTGCGATGACCGGGGGCCGCCTCGCGCCGGGCTGTGCCAGCCGGTGAGCTGCTGGTAGCGTTCCTGTGCGTAGTTGTGGCGCAGTCCATGTACACCGTGAATTCCCGCCTTATCGCACTGCGCGCGAAAGCGCTGAAGCTGATCGCGGTAGCGCAAGTTAGCCATGATGAGACTACCGCCAGCAACAAGCCGTGCGGTGGTCAAGTAATTTCGGACACAACGATAGGTTCACGTGCTGCCATTTTCCGTTCGTAGACGGCGGGTGACAGATTTCCCAATGCTGAATTGATGCGCTTGCAGTTATAGAAGCCGACGAT
>NZ_JAHTGR010000064.1:0-2444 GCF_019166075.1 Duganella violaceipulchra
CACCTCCGGCCGGCTTGGCCGCGACGATGCGGTGCTGCATATTGGTCGGCCGATCGCCAACACACAGGTCTACATCCTCGACGCCTGGCGCCAGCCGGTGCCGCTGGGCGTGGCCGGTGAGTTGTACGTCGGCGGGGCCGGCGTGGCGCGCGGCTATCTGAACCTGCCGGAAATGACCGAGGAACGCTTCGTGCCCGATCCGTTCGCCGGCGTGGCCGGCGCCCGCATGTACAAGACGGGCGACCTGGGACGCCATCTGGCCGACGGCAACATCGAATACCTGGGGCGCAACGACTTTCAGGTCAAGATCCGCGGCTTCCGCATCGAGTTGGGCGAAATCGAAGCCAGGCTGTCGGCCTGCGCCGGCGTACGCGAGGCGGCGGTGCTGGCGCGCGAGGACCAGCCGGGCGACAAGCGGCTGGTCGCTTACGTGGTCGCTGGCGATGGCGTACAGCTCGACCTGGCGGTGCTGCGTACGGAACTGGCGCAGACGCTGTCGGACTACATGGTGCCGAGCGCGTTCATGGTGCTCGATGCGCTGCCGCAGACGCCGAACGGCAAGCTCGATCGCAAGGCGCTGCCGGCACCCGATGGCGGTGCCTACGCGGTGCGCGGCTACGAGGCGCCGCAGGGCGAGAGCGAATTGCTGTTGGCGGCGATCTGGGGCGAGCTGCTGCAACGCGAGCAGGTGGGACGTCACGACAACTTCTTCGAGCTGGGTGGCCATTCGCTGCTGGCGGTGGCGCTGATCGAGCGCATGCGCCGGGCCGGCGTGCAGACCGACGTGCGCACCTTGTTCGGCACGCCGACCATCGCGGCGCTGGCCGCCGGTACCGGGGCGGGCGACGTGGTGGTGCCGGCCAACGGCATCGCCGACGGCTGCGATGCGATCACGCCGGACATGCTGCCGCTGGCGCAACTGAGCCAGCTGGAGATCGACGGCATCGTCGCGGCGGTGCCGGGCGGCGCCGCCAACATCCAGGACATCTATCCATTGGCGCCCTTGCAGGAAGGGATACTGTTCCACCACATGATGCAGGCCGAAGGCGACGCCTACCTGCTGCCGACGCTGATCGAGTTCGATACGCGTGCGCGCCTGGACGGCTTCCTGTCGACCTTGCAGACGGTGGTCGATCGCCACGACATCCTGCGCACCGCGGTGCTGTGGGATGGCCTGGCCGAACCGGTACAGGTGGTGTGGCGCAGGGCGCCGCTGACTGTCGAGGAAGTGGAGCTGGACGCGGCGGACGGCGCCATCGCGGAGCAATTGGCCAGCCTTTATGCGCCAAGCCGGCAACGGCTCGATGTGCGCCAGGCGCCGCTGATGCGTGGATTTGTCTGTGCCGACCGCGCCCATGGCCGCTGGCTGTTGCAACTGCTGACGCATCATTTGGCGATCGACCATACGACACTGGAAATCCTGGTCGAGGAAATCCACCTGATCCAGCAAGGCCAGGCGGCGCAACTGCCGCCGGCGCTGCCGTTCCGTAATTTTGTTGCGCAGGCGCGTCTGGGTGTCAGTCAGCAGGAGCATGAGGCCTTCTTTGCCGGCATGCTGGCCGATATCGACGAGCCAACTGCGCCTTATGGCTTGCTCGACGTCCGCGGCGACGGCACGCAGATCAAGGAGAGCAAGCGCGAACTGCCTGCCGCTCTGGCGGTGCGGCTGCGCGCGCAGGCGCGCGGGCTAGGCGTCAGCGCGGCCAGTCTGGTGCACCTGGCTTGGGCGCAGGTGCTGGCCAAGCTGTCCGATCGCCGCGACGTGGTGTTCGGTACGGTGCTGTTCGGCCGTATGCAGGCCGGCGAAGGCGCCGGACGTGTGCTCGGCATGTTCATCAACACGCTGCCGGTGCGTGTCACGATCGACGAGCAGGATGTGGCGCAAGGGGTGCGCGGCACGCACGCGCTGCTGACGCAGTTGCTGCGGCACGAGCACGCGTCGCTGGCGCTGGCGCAGCGCTGCAGCGGCATCGCCGCGCAGACGCCGTTGTTCTCGTCGCTGCTGAACTATCGTCACAGCAGCCTGCCCGGCGGCGGCAGGGACGACCAGGCCCACGCGGGTTGGGAAGGCGTGGAAGTGGTGGGGGGAGAAGAGCGCACCAACTATCCATTGACCTTGTCGGTGGACGATTTCGGCGATGGTTTCAGCCTGACGGCGCAGGTCGACCAGTCGGTGTCGGCCGAACGCATCTGCGACTACATGCAGACGGCGCTGGAGGGCATCGTCGCGGCGCTGGAAACGGCGCCGCAGACGGCGCTGGCGGAGATCGGCGTGCTGTCGGCGGCGGAACGCCGCCAGGTGCTGGTTGAATGGAATGCGACGGCGGCGGACTACGAGCAGGATGTTTGCCTGCACGAGCTGTTCGAACGCCAGGCCGAGCGCACGCCGCACGCGGTGGCGCTGGTGCATGAGCAGCGCCAGGTCAGCTACGCCGAGCGCATTG
>NZ_JAHTGR010000065.1:0-2166 GCF_019166075.1 Duganella violaceipulchra
GCCAAGCGTTCGACCTGGCCCAAGGTCCGTTGATCCGCGGCCAACTGCTGCGGCTGGGCGAGCAGGAATACATCCTGCTGATCACCCAGCACCACATCATCTCGGACGGCTGGTCGACCGGACTGCTGGTGCAGGAAGTAACGGCCCTGTATACCGCCTTCAGCCAAGGGCAGCCCGACCCGTTGCCGGCGCTGGCGCTCCAGTATGCCGACTATGCTGCGTGGCAACGGCAGTGGCTGCAAGGCGAAGTGCTGAAAGAGCAAATCGATTTCTGGCACCACCACCTGCAAGGCGCCCCGGCGCTGCTGGAGCTGCCCACCGACCGGCCCCGCCCGGCCGTGCAAAGCTATGCCGGCGGCAGCGTCCAAGTCGAGCTGTCAGCCGAGCTGACGCGTGATTTGAAGGCACTCAGCCAGCGCCATGGCAGCACCCTGTTCATGACCCTGCTGGCCGGCTGGTCGATCCTGCTGGCGCGGCTGAGCGGGCAGTCAGACATCGTGATCGGCACCCCGGTGGCCAACCGCCAGCGCAGCGAGATCGAAGCCATGATCGGCTTCTTCGTCAACACCCTGGCGCTGCGGGTGCAACTGGCAGACGACCCGAGCGTGGCCGCCCTGCTGGCGCAAGTCAAGGACAGCACCCTGGGCGCCTACGCGCACCAGGACGTGCCGTTTGAACAGGTGGTAGAAGCACTGCAACCGCCGCGCAGCATGAGCCACAGCCCGCTGTTCCAGGTCATGCTGGCGTTGAACAACACCCCGCGCACGGGTGAGCTGGCGCTGCCCGGGTTGACCCTGAGCGGAGTCGAACAGGAACACCGCACGGCCCACTTCGACCTCACCTTGTCGCTGAGCGAAGTCGACGGTCGGCTCAGCGGCGGCCTGGAATATGCCAGCGACCTGTTCGACGCCGCCACGATAGAACGGCTGGCGGGTCATTTGCAGATCCTGCTCGCCGCCATGGCCGGCGATGCAAGCCAACGGATCAGTCAACTGCCGCTGCTAAGCGACAGCGAACGGCAGCAGCTGCTGGTCGGCTTTAACGCGACGCAAGCGCACTACCCGCAGGATCAACTGATCCATCAACTGTTCGAAGCGCAGGCAGCAGCCAATCCGGAAGCGATCGCGGTGGTGTACGAAGAGACCAGCGTCAGCTATGGCGAATTGAATGCGCGCGCCAACCGACTGGCGCACACCCTGATCGGGTTGGGCGTGCAGCCCGACGACCGGGTGGCGATCTGTGTCGAACGCAGTGTTGAGATGATAGTTGGCTTGCTGGGGATTTTGAAGGCTGGAGGCGCGTATGTGCCGCTCGACCCGAGCTATCCCCAGGAGCGTCTGGCATACATGTTGGAAGACAGTGCGCCGGTGGCGCTGCTGACGCAGACGGGGATGCAAGAGCGCCTGCCGGCTGCGGCCGAAGCGGGATTGGCGATACCGGTGCTGCTGCTCGATGGCGCCGAAGACGGCGCGGCCATGGCGCGTCAAGCATCGCACAACCCCGAGCCGGCGCTGCTGGGCTTGACGGCGCGGCACCTGGCGTATGTGATCTATACCTCGGGCTCGACTGGAGTGCCCAAGGGGGTGATGAATCAGCATAACGGCTTAGCCAATCTTGCCGTCGAGCAAATCGCCCTGTTTGCGGTCGATTCATATAGTCGCATCCTGCAATTTGCCTCCTTGAGCTTTGATGCCAGCATCTCGGAAACAGCGATGGCACTCTGCAGCGGTGCCACCCTGCACCTATCTGTACGCGAGGCATTGCGTGCAGGCGAGTCCTTGATGAGTATGCTGCAACATGACCAGATTACCCATGTCACTCTTCCTCCATCGGTCGCGGCTTCCTGCTCAACTGATACAAGGTTTGTAAAGATGACCGTGGTGATGGCCGGTGAGGCTTGTTCTCCCGCAGTCGCCGCACGCTGGTCCACCCACCATCGCATCTTCAATGCCTACGGCCCCACAGAAGCGACCGTCTGCGCCACCACATTCGAGATTGCAGCCGGCAGCATCAGCGAAAGCACGCTCACGGTCCCCATAGGCCGTCCAATCGCCAACACCCAACTCTACATCCTCGACGCCCACCTGCAACCGGTGCCGGTGGGAGTAACCGGCGAGATCTACATCGGCGGGGCGGGTGTAGCGCGCGGCTACCTGAATCGGCCGG
>NZ_JAHTGR010000066.1:0-2163 GCF_019166075.1 Duganella violaceipulchra
TGCGCGCCGAATTGGCGCGCACGCTGTCGGAGTTCATGCTGCCTGGCGCATACGTGGTGCTGGACGCTTTCCCGCTGACGCCGAACGGCAAGCTCGATCGCAAGGCGCTGCCGGCGCCGGACGGCGACGCCTACGCCGCGCGCGGCTACGAGGCGCCGCAGGGCCAGGTCGAGGAGACGCTGGCGGCGATCTGGGCCGATCTGCTGAAATTGGAGCAGGTCGGCCGTCACGACAACTTCTTCGAACTGGGTGGCCACTCGCTGCTGGCGGTGGCGCTGATCGAGCGCATGCGCCGGGCCGGCGTGCAGACCGACGTGCGCAGCTTGTTCGGCACGCCGACCATCGCGGCGCTGGCCGCCGGCGGCGGCTCGGGCGACGTGGTGGTGCCGGCCAACGGCATCGTCGACGGCTGCGCGGCGATCACGCCGGACATGCTGCCGTTGGTGCAACTGAGCCAGCAGCAGATCGACGGCATCGTCGCTGCGGTGCCGGGCGGCGCCGCCAACATCGAGGACATCTATCCATTGGCGCCCTTGCAGGAGGGGATACTGTTCCATCACATCATGCAGCGTGAAGGGGACGCTTATCTGCTGCCTGTATTGATCGAGTTCGATACACGCTTGCGTGTCGATGGTTTCCTGGCGACGTTGCAAATGGTGATCGATCGCCACGACATCCTGCGCACCGCGGTGCTCTGGGACGATCTGGACGAGCCGGTGCAGGTGGTACTGCGCCGCGCGCCGATGGTGGTCGAAGCAGTGTCAATGAACCCGCTGGACGGCGACATTGCGGCACAGCTAGGTGATCGCTACGATTCCCGCCACCACCGGATTGACGTGCGCCAGGCGCCGCTGATGCGTGGCTTCCTGTGCGAGGACCAGGGCAATGCGCGTTGGCTGCTGCAGCTGACGGCGCATCACCTGGCGATCGATCACACCACGATGGAGATCCTGGTCGAGGAAATTCGCGTCATCCAGCAAGGAATGGGCGCGGGGCTGCCGCAGCCGCTGCCGTTCCGGAACTTCGTCGCCCAGGCCCGTCTTGGCGTGAGCGCGCAAGAACACGAGACGTTCTTTAGCAAGATGCTAAACGATATCGACGAGCCGACCGCGCCATATGGCCTGATGGACGTGCAGGGCGATGGCGCACGTATCGTCGAGAGCCGGCGCATGGTGGATGCCGAACTTGCGTATCGCCTGCGCCGCCAGGCGAGCAGCCTTGGTGTGAGCGCGGCCAGTCTGATACATCTGGCATGGGCGCGGGTGCTCTCGACACTGACCGGCCGCCAGGACGTGGTGTTCGGCACGGTGCTGTTCGGGCGCATGCAGGGCGGGGCGGGCTCGGATCGGGTGTTGGGGATGTTCATTAATACCTTGCCGGTGCGTATAAGCGTCGATGACCAGAGCGCGCTGGACGGCGTGCGCGGTACCCATGTGCTGTTGACGCAATTGCTGCGGCACGAGCACGCGCCGCTGGCACTGGCGCAGCGGTGCAGCGCCGTGGCTGCACCGTTGCCGCTGTTCTCGTCGCTGTTGAACTTCCGTCATACCGCCGTCGCCCATGCCAATCCGGAGGAACAAGTCGGCGCGGGATGGGAGGGGGTGGAGTTCGTCAGCGCGGAGGAACGTACCAACTATCCGGTGACGATGGCGGTCGACGATACCGGCGAAGGCTTCCAGCTGACCGCCCAGGTCAGTGCGGAAGTGGAACCGGAGCGTGTTTGCGCCTACATGCATGCCGCACTGGAACAACTGGTCGGCGCGCTGGCGGAGGCGCCGCAGACGACGCTGCGCAGCCTGAGCGCCTTGCCTGCAATGGAGCGCAAGCAAGTGCTGATCGATTGGAATGTCAACGCCAACACCAACGCCGAGGCGCTTGCCCCGGCGGCAGAGCGTTGCGTGCACCAGCTGTTCGAGGAACAGGCCGCGCGCGATCCGTCGGCGGTGGCGCTGGTCCATAAGGACCGCACGGTAAGCTACGGCGAGTTGAACGCGCAGGCCAACCGGCTGGCGCACCACCTGCGCGGCCTGGGCGTCGGTCCGGACACGCGGGTGGCGATCTGCGTCGAGCGCGGCGTCGGGATGATGGTGGCGGTGCTGGCCACGCTCAAGGCCGGCGGCGGCTACGTGCCGCTCGATCCGGCCTATCCGCAGGACCGCCTGG
>NZ_JAHTGR010000067.1:0-1898 GCF_019166075.1 Duganella violaceipulchra
ATCGAGTAGGGGGTGAAGTTGCCCTCACCGCCCTCTCACACCACCGTACATGCGGTTCCGCATACGGCGGTTCATTAAACAAACTGGAAACGCCGCTGAGTGTCCAGCAGCGAAACCAACCCTAATACGTCAAACAGGCTTTTCGGGTAGGCCGCGTTCATATGGCTTGCTCCGGCGTTCCACCATGGGCCACGTCCGTTGCTTGCCGATTTCCATGCCCGCGTCCCGTCCAGCCCTCGGGCCTGCAACCGCTTGTTGCGGGTGGCCGGACGCTTCCATTGCCGCCATAGCAGGCAGCGCAGTTTGCGCCGTATCCATCCGTCCACATCCTGCAACACACCTTTCACCTCGGTCAAGCGGAAGTACGAGATCCATCCGCGTAGCACCGGATTGAGCGCCTCTATCGTATTGGTGAGGCTGCGCGAGGCATTCCCCACCACGATATCGCGCACCTTCTCCCTCAACCGCGTCAGACTGTTTTCCGCAATCTTCAGGCGCGCTTGCTTGTGCCATGTGAAGCTGTATCCCAGAAACTTGCGCTCCCAAGGCCGTGCGACGGCGCTTTTGTCCCGATTAACCCGGAGCTTGAGTGTCCGCTCCAGATAGCCGGTAATCGCCTCCATCGCATGTTGCCCCGCCGCCTTGCTTCCGACATAGATGTTACAGTCGTCGGCATAACGGCAGAACCGGTGTCCACGACGCTCCAATTCGCGGTCCAAATCCGTCAGCAGGATATTTGACAGTAGCGGGCTGAGCGGGCCACCTTGTGGCGTGCCTTCCGTCCTCGCACTGACGATCCCTTCCGACATCATGCCCGCTTCGAGGTAGCGTCGTATCAGTTTCAACACCCGCTCGTCCCCGACCTTGCGGGCTACCCGCGACATCAGGATGTCGTGGTTCACTCGGTCGAAGAATTTCTCCAGATCCAGATCGACCACCCAGCGGCGGCCTTCCCGGATATAACCTTGCGCCCCTTGCACCGCTTGCCACGCATTGCGGCCCGGTCGGAACCCGTAACTATGGTCGGAAAATTCGGGGTCAAATACTGGTTGCAGTACTTGCAGCAGCGCCTGTTGGATCAGTCGGTCCACCACCGTTGGTATCCCCAGTGTCCTGACCCCGCCGTTAGGCTTGGGTATCTCCACTTTACGAATCGCCGCCGGCATGTAATCGCCCGCCAACAAGGCCGCTCTGACGCTCGGCCAGTGTTGTTGCAGCCATGCCTTGAACTCTTCCACGGTGAGTCCATCGACTCCGGCCGCGCCCTTGTTCCGCATGACCCGCTCATACGCTTGCCACAGGTTGTTACGTTCCACCACGGCGTCCATCTGCCGTAATTCTTCCGCTTTCGTTTGCCCATTCGCCGCCGTGCCTACCTCGGCACCCAGTATGGCCCGCGACGACATCCGGTCGTCTTCCTCCATATCGGGCGCAGTTGCCTGCCTTGTTGCGTCATCGATTTGCATCGAGGTCAAATGTCCTAATCGCGTTGTTCAATGTTCAGGCCTTCAGTCAGGCTCTCTTCGGCTCACCGCCTTGGCCTTGACCTACTATGCCATCTGCTGACTTCTGCACACGCATCCCGACATCTCTCGATGTCAGTAGCACCGAGGCACACATGCAGATCTCCCCGGGTATGGCGCACCCACCTTCACGCTTATGCCCGTCGAATATACGCCGCAGCCTTCCGTGCAAGTATTGGACTTTGGCGGTATATGACACCTCATCCGGCTGCGTCGCCTCGTATCCGCTTCCTGTTCGTCAGGCCAGCGCTTTGCCTTCGGCTTCCTCCAGATTCGCGGTCGCCCGCGACACCCTTGCCGTTCAGCTAACTCTTCCCCTCGCCGGGCGAGTAGAGGACTTTCACCTCCAAGTGAGTGCGCCCTGCCGGGCGCACA
>NZ_JAHTGR010000068.1:0-1721 GCF_019166075.1 Duganella violaceipulchra
GGCCGATAGCTGCTCACGCAAGGTCGCTGCCGACAAGGCCCCTTCTTCTGCCCCTGCTTGCGCGATCACGTACGCCACCAGCCGCTTGTCGCCCGGCTGGTCTTCGCGTGCGATCACAATCGCTTCGTGCACGCCTTCGCAGGCCGCCAGTCTCGCTTCGATCTCGCCCAGCTCAATCCGGAAACCACGGATCTTGACCTGGAAGTCTATCCGGCCGATGAAGTCAATGATGCCGTTTGCACGATAGCGGCCCATGTCACCGGTTCGATAAAATCGAGCGCCTGGCTCAAACGGATGGACAACAAACGCGGCTTGAGTTTGCTGTAGATTGTTCAGATATCCTCGCCCTACACCGACTCCGTCTACGCATATTTCACCTGGCATCCCGATTGGTACCGGCTGCAGATGCCTGTCGAGTATATATATCCGATTATTGGGTGTCGGTCGTCCAATCGGTATAGCACTGCCGTCCACCGGTCGTTCCGAGATGACGTGGTAAGTGACGTCATCCGAGCATTCCGCTGGTCCGTATACGTTCATTAATGGAATATGCGGGAAACGCTCAAACCAATCTTGCGTTACCTTCAGCGTCAACGCCTCGCCGGTTGGAAGCAACCAGCGTAACTTGTTGAGCACAACATCACGAGGACAGGCATCAAGCACGCTGCGCATCAAGCTTGGTACCACTTGCAGCAATGTGATTGCTTGTCGGTCCACCGCTGCCAGCAAACGCATCGGATTACAGGCGATACTGTCTTTCAAGATCACCACGGTACCGCCAACCAACAATGCAGACAGAAATTGCCAAACACAAATGTCAAATGCTGGCGATGCTGTCTGCGCCAATCGATCGTTTGACGTCGCGAACATCGTGTCCAATTTACCGAACATATGGTTAAGCATGCCGCGTTGTTCGACCAGCACACCTTTTGGCTTACCGGTCGACCCTGAGGTATAGATAACATAAGCGAGATTGTCTGGACTTCTTGTCACCGCGACATCTTGCATCGGCCCTTCTTGCCATATTTTTTCGACAATTAGTTGGCGCGGCGCTACAGTCATGCCGGAAACGAGTTCTTCAATCATTTCCTGCACTGATTCCGACACCAGCAGCAACGAACTCTGGCTCAATTCCACTACCTCACGCAATCGTTCGATCGGTTGGTTAATGTCGACCGCAAGGAAAGCTGCTCCCGCCTTTAGAACTCCAATCATCATTACCAAAAGCGGCAAGTCGCGCTCGCCAGCAATAACCACTAACGTGTTGGGGCGCGCTCCATTCGTAATGAGTGTCTGAGCCACGCGACTCGCGCGCAGGTCCAATTCCCGGTAACTTAAGCGTATGCCATCGCACTCGGCGGCTGTCCGCTCCGAATTGACCTCCACTTGCTCCGCGAACAAGTCGGCATAGGTCTGTTCCAGCGGGTAGTCCACTTGCGTCGCGTTAAAGCCGATCAGCAGCTGCTGCCGTTCGCTGTCGCTTAACAGCGGCAGTTGACTGATCCGTTGGCTTGCATCGCCGGCCATGGCGGCGAGCAGGATCTGCAAATGACCCGCCAGCCGTTCTATCGTGGCGGCGTCGAACAGGTCGCTTGCATATTCCAGGCCGCCGCTGAGCCGACCGTCGACTTCGCTCAGCGACAAGGTGAGGTCGAAGTGGGCCGTGCGGTGTTCCTGTTCGACTCCGCTCAGGGTCAACCCGGGCAGCGCCAGCTCACCCG
>NZ_JAHTGR010000069.1:0-1655 GCF_019166075.1 Duganella violaceipulchra
CCGCCTTGCACGTCGAGCAGCCCGTATGGCGCGCTCGGCTCGTCGATATCGGACAGCATCCGCGTAAAGAACGTTTCGTGCTCCGCGGCGCTCACACCCAGGCGCGCCTGCGCGACGAAATTCCTGAACGGCAGCGCCGGCGCCAGTTCGGCCGCGCGGTCCTGTTGAATCATCCGGATCTCCTCGACCAGGATATCCAATGCCGTGTGGTCGATCGCCAGGTGGTGCGTCAGCAGTTGCAACAGCCAGCGGCCGTTGACGCGGTCTTCGCACAGGAAGGCGCGCAGCAACGGCGCCACTTGCACGTCCACGCGGTAATGCCGAGGATCGTACGCCGCACCCAGTTGTTCGGCAATATCGCCGTTGGCCGCATCGAACACGACTTCCTCGACCGCCAGCGGCGCCCTGCGCCATAACACCTGCACCGGTTCGGCCAGGCCGTCCCATAGCATGGCGGTGCGCAGGATGTCGTGGCGGTCGATCACCACTTGCAAGGTCGCCAGGAAGCCGTCCAGGCGTGCCCGCGTATCGAACTCTATCAGTGTCGGCAACAGGTAGGCGTCGCCCTCGCCCTGCATCATGTGGTGGAACAAGATCCCTTCCTGCAAGGGCGCCAGCGGATAGATGTCCTGGATATTGGCGGCGCCGCCCGGCACCGCCGCGACGATGCCGTCGATCTCCCGCTGGCTCAGTTGCACCAGCGGCAGCATGTCCGGCGTGATCGCCTCGCAACCGTCGACGATGCCGTTGGCCGGCACCACCACGTCGATCGCACCGCCGCCGGCGGCCAGCGCCGCGATGGTCGGTGTGCCGAACAGCGCACGCACGTCGGTCTGCACGCCGGCCCGGCGCATGCGCTCGATCAGCGCCACCGCCAGCAGCGAGTGGCCGCCCAGTTCGAAGAAGTTGTCGTGGCGGCCTACCCGCTCCAGCTTGAGCAGCTCGGCCCAGATCGCCGCCAGCACTGTTTCGGTCTCGCCCTGCGGCGCCTCATAGCCGCGCGCCACATATGCCTGCGCATCAGGCGCCGGCAGCGCCTTGCGATCGAGCTTGCCGTTCGGCGTCAGCGGCAAGGATGGCAGCGCCACGAAGGCGGCTGGCACCATGTAGTCCGACAGCGTCAGCGCCAGTTCTTCGCGCAACGCCGTGATATCGAGCGGCGCCCCGTCGCGCGCCACCACATAGGCCACCAGGCGCTTGTCGCCCGGCTGGTCCTCGCGCGCCAGCACCGCCGCCTCGCGCACTCCGGCGCAGGCCGACAGCCTGGTCTCGATCTCGCCCAACTCGATGCGGAAGCCGCGGATCTTGACCTGGAAGTCGTTGCGGCCCAGGTATTCGATGTTGCCGTCGGCCAGATGGCGGGCCAGGTCGCCCGTCTTGTACATCGTCGCGCCGGCCACGCCGGCAAACGGATCGGGCACGAAGCGTTCTTCGGTCATTTCCGGCAGGTTCAGATAGCCCAGCGCCACGCCGGCGCCGCCGATATACAGCTCGCCGGCCACGCCCACCGGCACCGGCTGGCGCCGCGCATCGAGCACGTACACCTGGGTGTTGGCGATCGGACGGCCGATCGGGATGCTGCGCGCCCCGGCCGGCACTTCATCAATCTCGTAGGTGGTGGCGAAGGTCGTGGTCTCGGTCGGACCGTAGCCGTT
>NZ_JAHTGR010000006.1:0-347221 GCF_019166075.1 Duganella violaceipulchra
CTTACTTACGCATGGCCAAGCTCAAACACCTGCCGTCCAATCCGCTGCTCGCCGCCGTGCCGCGCGAACATGGCGTTACGCGCCACTTCGCCTGATGTCAATTTCCACTGAAAACGGCATAGAGCCCTTTATGGTCGGCATTTTTTATGGGCTGGTGACCGTAATCAGCAGCTTGCCGCCGCCCCTATTGTCGACCAAGGTCGACTAGAATGACGGATGACCATGCAGGAATTTCAAAACGAGAAGTAAGGATATACAGTGGAAGCAAAGCAGTTCTTAGAGATTCTCATGCCAGCCGAGTCAGATTCTCTACAGGATAAAATCGTCGCCGAACAGCAGCATCTTCATCGGTTTCTGGTCAGTCAGCACACCTCCAATTCGATCGTCTTGTACGGAAATACAGACGCCGAAGGCGCTTCGTTGTATGTCACTTCAATACTGATTCCAAAGACAGAGGCGGACCTAACACGTCGTGGCCGCTATACGTCATGGAGTGGTAGTCCGTTCGACAGCCCCAGCTGCGGGTTGGTCTATGGCGGTGGATCCGGTCCACGGGTCGAATATAACGAACCACATAGCCATAGCAGGGATCCCAGTTTCCGAGGTGGAAAGAGACTGGTATTCGGCAGATCGTTTGAGGGTCTTCGTAATGCCAAGTCCTACTTCGAATTGAGCCAAGAGCTCACGAACGCGCACGGGCTTCACTGGGTCGATGAGCGCGATGCATGGTGTCGCCTCGACGATTCCGGCGACGTAGTCGAACTGGCAAAAGTGGATGCGATTGAGCTGCCAGGCGGACGTCACGCGGCGAAAACTGTCTCTCTAAATCGTGACCTACTCAATCTGCATATGGCGGCAACCGGGACCTGCTTGGTTCAAATGTTTGACTCCACCGTCACCCCGGCAGAATTTCATGGATTCGATGGCGGTCAAGAAAAGCAGTTCTGTGATCCTGCACGCACTCTCGTCATGAAGTACCGCTTGGATGGCAATGGGGCAAGCTACTTCAGGGGTGCCCAGGTTGTCTTCCCGCCACTGAGTGCAAAGAAGCTCGGCGAGAAAATCTACCTCGCAGGAAAGGCGCCCAAGCAATTTGCCAGTTTTGTCACGCAAGACTTCAAGAACAGCTGCATTGCAGACGTCAGCTGCGACCCTGACCAATTGGCCTCGTACTTTCAGCCAGAGTCGCCTTTGCCATTCCAAACGTCCCCGGTCTTCTTTAAGCCTGATGTGCTCGACAAATACAAGGCAGACCCAGACAAGTATAGCCTCGAGTCCCGCTCAATCAGTTGTCGGAATTCCTGGTCGCTGAGAACGTTTGACGTTAACGAAGCTGGCCAAGTCCATACTTTGATTCGCTACTTGGGTTATCTACCGTATGCAGAACAGCTTTATTGGACGTCGTTCAACGAACCGCCGAAGGCTTCGATATCCAAGCGCTCTTACGCGACGGACTTCGAGGGCACGTTCGATACTACGGCTGACGGTCTTAGATCGCTGAAGTCGACCCTGGATGACCTGGGCCGGCGGCAACCCGCTTGGTTCACACTGCATGAGAAAGCGCTGGTCGCTCAACTGCACTATCCGCTGACGACGTCCAACAAGACGTGGAACGACACGTTGATTGGAATGGCGAAGTGCGTGATCGAAGGGATGAAAAAATCGTATTTTGAAACGACTGCGAAGAAGCTGGGACGCGTTGGCGAACCAGGATGGGGATCATTAAAGTGGCTGCGAGAATGCTTGGTCGCCATGCAAGTCGATGTCGATCGCATTGAGGAGTTGGTGTCGCCGTTGGTTGAAATACAGCGGCTTCGATCCAAGCTCAGTGCGCACGCGGCAGGAAACGAGGCAGCGACAATTCGGCGAGATCTACTCAAACAATATGGTTCTCCTAAAGGACATATTGAAGACTTGTCCACGAAACTGCGCGCGTCTTTGGTAGCGTTGGACGAAATTTTCAAAGCATAAAAATTTGTAGCATGCCAGAGGCAAGGATACCGACGATGCCCATCGTTTCCGCTGCCGGGGTATGCCCACCCAGGCCGGTCCATAGCGCGCGGGCCAGCACGACGAGCCCGAACATCCCCATCACACACCCTTGGGCATAGGCCGTGCGACTGCGCCATATCGAGAGCCTGTTTCGGCCTGCACGCTACGGTGTCAATCCGCGTCGCGCGCGTCGACAGCGTCGATCGCCGACCAGGCTTCCGCATCCAACTCAGGGAACAGCACCTGACAGGCTCCCTCCCCTGCAACCTTGGGGATGCGGATGAATCCGGTGTCGTCCAGGAAGCCCTTGGCCACGCTGCCGTCCGGCACGCGTACCTCATACGCCGCATGTGCGATCGGCATATCATCTTCACCCAGCAGCTCTAGCTCGATCCAATGGGGGGGCGCCGACTGCTGCTTTCGCAGCGGACAATCCTGCACGGCCGACCCCACCCGCTTGTCGCTGAATTCATTGACCATCTGCCACCATCCTTGGCGGCCCGCCCGCCAACTCCGCAAAACGTCGCAGCTTATCTTGCGGCTCCACGCCCCAGGTGGTCAGTATCGACAACGCGGGCCGAGGCAGGTCGGGAGCGCAACTTCCAAAATGGTTCTTCAGCGTCGTGACCAGCGCCGCCACATCGCGCTCTGTTTCCAGGTGAAACGACTGTGCCAACGCCACGCCGGCTCGCACTTCCTGCAGCAGCGCGTCACCTTCCACCACGCCTGTCGCTGCGGCGCTGTCGGCCCTTTCCTCCAAGCCGGCGAGCTGCGCCCGCAACCGCCCGATGAAATTCTCGAGCGCCATCGCCTCCAAAACCTTCATCTGGTCTCTTCGCACAGTGAACATGCCGCTTCCCCGCTCTGTCGCTCAACAGTTAAAAGTCATCTGCTTGCCGCAGGTCACACAGGTGCGCACGTGGGCTGCGCCCGGCGCGCCGGTGTAGTGCCCGGCGTAGCGCGTGTGATTGGCCGCATCCCAACATAAGGCCACGTTGCCACGTGGACTAGCAGGGTCTCCCTGAATTGCATTCAGGTGCGCATTCTGGGACGTGTTGAAGCGATGTTGCCATCCGTGTGATTCATACAGACGCACCGCTGCCGGATGCGCATGCCCGACCCGTCCGAACTGCGCACTGGTCGATGCGTACCCGTGTTTATACGGCGCGACTCGCGTTACCCCATACGAGTACCCTATCTGGCCTGAGTTGACCGCACCGCCGCCCGCCGCCGCCAAGGCTCCGGCTACGGCAGCGGCACGGGTGTTCATGGGCTCCATCGCGGCCTCTATGACCTCAGCGGGAACGTTCAATCTGTGCGCCACCACGCCTGCTGCCGTATGCAGCGCTGCAAGCCGTAGCGTGTCTGCCTGCGTCGCCGGATATCCGGTGAAACCGGCCAGGATCGCGGCCGCATGCTGGACAGGGTCTACCGGCGGGTTAGCGGCGTGCCGACGCGTCAGACAGTTCGTCACCGTATTCACACACAGCGTATCGTCGAACCTGGCGAGATCCATCAGGTTCGCTGCGGTGGCGCTCGCCTCAGCGATGTTGTCCGCCACCACCGCCGGCAGGCCGCTCAGAATGACGTGCGCGTGCTGGCAGTCAGCATCGCGCAGCAACCCTGTTGCAGCCAGTTCCGCCGCGGTAATCGCCGCGTCGTGCCCCAGCGGCACCGAAACGGCCCGCACAAACGATCCCGGGTTGCACGCATCCGAGTGCGCCCATCCTGCGAGAATGGCCGCGGCGCCTCGGCGCCGGTAGTTGCCGAGCGCTGTGTGTGAGATGACCGCCGCCGCTGCCGTAAACGCTGCCCGCATGCGAAGGGCCTGGTTGGCGTTCAGCTGCATGGCTTGGGGGGCAACGGCATACGTGTCCAGCAGTCCATTCACCACCGCCGTCACTGCCGGGGCGACCAGCGCTGTCAGGGTTCCGACCGCAATCGCCGGGTACAGTGAGTTCCCCGCCGCTGCCGCCTGGTTCACGACATCCGCGATCCCGGCGGCCGCTTGTGCCGCAGCGCTGCGCGGGCTGCCCGGTGCCCACGGCATGGCGTCGGTCGTCAGGTATCCGCCGTCGCTCTGGATCGAGCCGTGATGGCCGGCCTGCATGCCCACCACCGCCGGCGGCGGGATGTCGTTTAGCGACGGTACGTCCCAGCAGAACGCATCGCCGCACAGCATCACAAACCGCTCGGTCGCGTGGTAGGGCGGAACTCCCGTCAACAGTTGCGGCGCGGTTCCGGGCCCCCACGCGGGGTGTTGTACCGTCCACACCAGCGCTGCCCATTCCGCTGGTTCGACCTTCGCGGCGCGCAGGGTGTCAAATGCTGCGGCAGCCGCGTTCGAGCGCGCCCTCCCCAGGGAGACACCCGCGGCTGCAATCGCAGTGACGGCGTCGTGAATGGCGTGCCCAGTTGCTATGCGCGTTGCGGCCCGGGGCGCCGCCGCGATTGCATACCACCGAAATGCTGCCACTTGCCGCGATTGGGATACCGGCCGCGGCGAGGCCAACCATGCCGCCATCGTCCACGCAGACAAACGCCGCCAGGCCGCCGCGGTTCGATGCGTCGCCATTGCAGCGTTCCACAAAGCCCCAGGGGAACCGCAGATGCCGCCGCGGTCCACCTCGTGGAAACAGGTATGCAATACCTCCCGCCGCAGTGATCTTCGCAATACGCTTGGTGGCGCGTGTTGAAGACAGCTCCTGCGGCAGAATCCAGCGCAATCCCCGGCTGTCGGGCATCTTGGAAATCATGTTCACATGGTCAGAGTCCATGGACGAGATAATGATGATTGGACGGGCGCAGAAACATAGATCCGGCAACGTTTCCACACCAAAAACGGTCGGGGCAAAGGCGTTGTTAATGGTCCATCCGAAATCGAAATACGCCACTATCCGGCCATTGCTGTCCGATATCATGTTCAGGCCGCCTTGCCCCACGTTCACCGCGCCTACAAACGGTCGGTGGGGACCCGCTGCAGCCATGGTGTTCGGCCCAGGGTGTCCACGGTAGGCCAGCGGTGCGGCAACCATCTCGCGCCGGTCCATTTTCGGCAGGCGCAGGCCACCCGTACCAGCTAACGCAGCGTACGGCTGCAACCCGGTCGTCAGTGATCGGAGTTCCGCGGCGGCCGCGGCAAGCCACTGCCGCGCCATACCCAGGCAGGGCAACATCCGCACCGCTTCCCAAAGCGCCATCTGGATCGATGACGTGCCTCGCAGCCACTCCCGCGCGTCCTTCAACGTCTGATAGAACGGGGCTCGGTCTGCGGCGCTTTTGATTGCGTACGGCCCCTTAAACATCTCGCCCCTCCGTTCTCGGGCGGCTCTTCCTCCATGTCCGCTGCGGGCTCTTCCTCTATGTCCGCCGCGGGCGGCTCATCCGGCGCGTCTAGGTTTACCTCAATGGCGGGGTCGCCGATTTCCGGCGGTTCGAAATTCGGAAAATTAATAGCTGTTAGAAACTCGTGATGCCCCGGCGTCAGTTGCCGCAGCCATCCCAACTGCGCCTGTGCGAGTCGTGCACGTCCGTCCTCCGCCGCCTCGTCGAAGAAAAAGAACCCATGCGTCTCTTCGTCCGGATCGTCGGGACGTTCCACCAGAATCAGCTCAAACCATTGTGCTTCCTTGGGACTATCGATCTTCGCCTGCCACAGATAGCTCGGGTCCACCAGGCACTCATAAATACCTTCCAAGGGGTTCATCTTTGCCAGGTCTGCGGCAAACCGCTGATGTACCGAAGACAGCGCATACCGAGCCGGGTGCGTCGACGCAGCCCATGCATCGTCGAACGATCTGCCCTGCAGGAATCGCGTGACCCACTCAAACCGTTCGTCGCGCTGCATCCCGTCGACCCGGCCGTCCACCCATTCTGCATCCACGCATTCAAACTGCAAGTACCAGTACGAGTGCGGGTCTTGCAACGTGCGCTCGTTCGTGGGGACGCCTTCGATGTTCTGCAAAAAACCGCAAAATCTGGGCGACTTGGCAAGCGTGTTCTCGTTCCAGCCACGGCGTACTCGCACCGTCTTCGGCGCGCGCTGCTTCTCTAAATCATTCAGAAACCGCTGCTCCAGTGCCTTTCTCGCCTCCTCCGGAGTCAACTCGCGGTACATTGGGGAGAGACTCTCGCGCAAACTCTGCCGCTTCGTTTTTTCTTTAGGCATTCGCCGTCGCCCTCCAATGTGTGTACTGCGCCTCGATCGCGTCAATGGTCGTCTCGTCCAGCGCAAAGGTCGGCTCCAGGAAGCGGTCCACCTGGAACGCGCCGATCGCCGCACGGATCTGCTCTTCCACCTCAGTTGCCTCGGACAGGTAGCCAAGGTTCAGCAGGTAGGCCATCGCCCCAGGGAGAGTCGACGCGGGTTGCAGCGCGCCCAACTGTAATTCATAGGTGTCGTCCCCGATATACAGAGTCGCGCTTTGCGCGCTTGGCGCAATCCACTCGTCAAGTAATCCATCCTGATCCGTCGTCCCGTCCCGGCGCTCGCCGTTCACCACAAGGATGTACGGCTGGTTCGCCATGACTTCGGAAATGTCGACCATGCGCAGCCGCAGCTTCTCCGGCACGCCTTTGCGGCGAAAGCGGTGGCGCCGGTTCACCGCGCACGCCTCTTCCTTTGCCTTGAGTGGGGGCACGGTGATCCGGTCGCCTTCCCGCAACACGTGTGCATCGCGGTGTCCCTGCAATACGTCCTTGTTCGCGGGCAGCTCCTGGAGAGTTTCCCAGAAGTGGCCGGTCGCCGCCGCAATTGCCCCCATGCACATCCCGCTGGTCACCACCTGGTCGCCGTCGCCTCGGGCGAGTTCCAGATGTTCGTCGGCGATCTTGGGTACGAACTGTTGCAACGGTCCATTCTGGCGCCTGTCTGCCGCCCCGCCGGAATCGCCGTCGCCGTTTAACGACTTGCCGCTGGCCGACTCGGACGTCGCACAGGTGGGGGCGCTTGTGATCCTCATGAGCCCATTATTGCAGCAAAAACCCCTCGGCACAATTAGCGTTGGCTGGCCCTAACCGGTATCAGCCTGGCGTGGCGAACACCGGGTCGCGCAAGCCCTGCACGCTGGGCGCCTCCGGCGCGCCATCCATGTCGAGGATGACGATTTCGTTGTCTCCCTTGCGCAGCCAAGGCGCCGGCAGGAACAGGCTTTGTTGCGGGCCTATGCGCCAGTAACGTCCGAGGTGGTGGCCGTTCACCCACACATGCCCCTTGCCCAAGGCGCGCGTGTCCAGGAAGGTGCTGCCCGCCGCGCTGCTGCTGAAATGACCGCGCCAGAATGTGGGGCCGCGTTTCGCCGGCGTACCGCGTGCAAAGCGCAGGCCAGACACATCCGCCAGCGGCAAGGGGAACACTTCCCAGTCCAGCAAAGGCTTGTCTGCCAGCGATACAGAACGTGTGAGCCCTTTTCGCTCGTCCGCCAACGTGGGGCCGAAATTCACCCGGCCCATGTTCTCTACCACGATGTCCAGCGTGCCGCCCGGCGCAAGGTCGAGCTCGGTCACATGTTCGTCGCGCCGGCGATCCAGTGTGGCGAAGGTGGCGCCGTCCGCCAGAACGTGGGCGTAATCGCGAACCGCCCCCAGATCCAGCTTGCCGGATGCGCCCTCGGCAAAACGTTTGCGATAAACGATCAAGCCGTAGCCCTGTCCATACGCCTCCATATTGCGCGCCAGGCGGGATGCGATCGGCTTGGGCAGCGTATCGACCAGCGCCACGGACTCGTCCAGCGCGAAGCGCGGCACGGCGATGGTGGCGGTCTGCGCCGGCAGGTCCGGCAGCCTTTCGCCCGGCGCCAGATGGCGCTCGATCGCGGCGCGGATGGCGTAGAACTTGGGCGTAGGCCGGCCCGCTTCGTCGATGGCGGCGTCATAGTCGTAGCTGGTGGTGTCCGGCTGATAGGTCGTGCCGTGGCTGTTGGCGCCGGGCTGCCAGCCGAAGCTGGTGCCGCCGTGCGCCATGTACAGATTGAAGGAGATGCCCTGCCCCAGCATCCAGTCCACCGCGTCGGCCGCCAGCTTGGGGCTGGTCTGATGGCGGCGCTCGCCCCAGTGGTCGAACCAGCCGGCCCAGTATTCGCCGGCCATGCGCGGCACGTTCTGGCGGAAGGCGGCCAGCTGCGCGAAGGCGTCCTTCACCTCGTCCACGGTGCCGTTGAAATTGACCACCGGCGTCAGACCGGGCAAGGTGCCGCGGTCGAGCAGCGTCGGGTCGGGGCCGTCGGAGGTGAACAGCGGCAGATCGAAGCCGGCGTCGATCAGCTGCTTCTGGATGGTGGCCATGTAGGCGTGGTCTTCGCCGTAGGAACCGTACTCGTTCTCCACCTGCGTCATCAGGATCGGGCCGCCGCGCGTGGACAGCAGCGGCGCCACCTCCTGCGCCACGCGCTTGAAGTAGCGCGCCGTCGCTTCGAGGAAACGCGGGTCCATGCTGCGCACCCTCAGGCCGGGCGTGCGCAGCAGCCAGGCGGGAAAGCCGCCGAAGTCCAGCTCGGCGCAGACATAGGGGCCGGGCCGCAGCACCACCGTCAGGCCGACCTCGCGCGCGGTGCGGATGAAGGCGGCCAGGTCCAGGTTGTCGCTGAAGTCAAAGCGGCCCGGCTCCGCTTCGTGCAGGTTCCAGAACACGTAGGTGGTGACGGTATTGAGGCCCATGGCCCGCAGTTGCTGCAAGCGCTCGCGCCACAATGCGCGGGGAACGCGGGCATAGTGCATTTCGCCGGCGCGGATGACGTAGGGCTTGCCGTCCAGCTCGAAGTGGTCTCCCGCCACGGAAAAATGCTGCGCCGCCTGGGCGCCCAGCGCCGTCAGCATGATGCCCAGTGCCGCCAGTCGCCTCATGTCCTTGTATTGCAAGGTAGTCTCCTCAAGTGATTGTTACTTTTCTTTTCGAAAGAACTAAAACGTAAACATAAGACCATAACGAAAGCTATGACGTCAAACACATTCTCATATCGAAAGTTACAACGTAATTTAACTTGCGATTGGAATGGCCACGGCATGTGCCCGGTCACGGCCCTTGAGCCGCCGAACGGAGTATCATGGCAATGACCGGAGGAATGTATATGAGCGAGCGCCGCACCATCATTGCATTGCCGCTGCTGATTGCGGGGCTAGTGGCATGGCCTCCGCTCGGCGCCGCCGCGCCGGTCAGGCGACTGCTGGTGGTTGATACGCAAAGGACCGAGCCCTATATCACCATCACCGGTGCGATGCTCGATGCGCTTGCAGGCCACGGCTTCGTAGCCGGGCGCAACCTGGAGATCGAACGCTATTCGCTCTCGCAGTTCGAGGGCGCGGCCACCCACATCTGGGAGCTCAAACACGGAGCGAGCTTTGACGTGGTGTACATCGCCGGCACCATCGCGGCCCAGGCGTTTGTGAAGATAGCGGCGGAGTATCCAAACAGCCGTTTCGTCTTCGCTTCCGTCACCGATCCGGTTGGCCTGGGAATGATCGGCGGCTTCGGCGTGGCGCCGACCCGGAATATGACCGGCGTTTCCTTTCCGGTGCCGGTCAAGGATCGCCTGCGCTTCGTACGCCGGCTGATGCCGCGCGCCCGCACCATAGGCCTGATTCATGGCGACATGCCGCAGTCGGCCAGCTATCGCGCATGGCTGGAAAAACTGCTGGCCGTCGACCCTGAGTTTAAGGACTTGAAGATCATCTACCGGAGCGTCAAGTTTGTCAGGGGTGACAACGGCACGCAACGCATGGCGATGCAAACAGTGCCGCTGATCGAAGAACTCAATAGCCAGGTCGACCTGTTTCTCGCGCCAAACGATCAAATGGGGATCAATCCGGAGTTTGCCCGCACGATGCTCAATTATGCGAACAAACCGCTGGTCGGCATCATCGAACCCGACGCCCGCGCGGGATGGGGGGCGACCATGTGCATGTACCCATCGCTGCCGGGCATGGGACAGCAGGCTGGAAAGATGATCGCCCGCCTGCTGGCCGGCGAGCCCATAGCCGCGATCCCGGCGGAAACCCCGGCCAGGATAGGCGTGGCCTTCGATTTCAAGCTGATCAAGCGCTTCGGGATTACGGTGCCCGCCGACTTGATGGATGCGGCGAAAGATTCCGTCGCGGTCAGCGAGGCGTCGCATTGATGGTGTCGTAAAGCCGGCGCGCCGCCGCCAAATAATTTACAGAATGCTTGATTCCCGTCACTACGCGGTGTAGAACGTTAATATTGTCTGCACTCAAGGCGTCCGCTCATGAAGGCGCCCTGCCCGTTTCTTAGCAGGAGAGATCGTGTGAAAACATGGCGAATTGTGCTGCTTCCGCTTGCTTGCATCATGCAGCAGGCCCTGGCCCAGAACGGCGTCAGCCTGTATGGCGTGCTCGATCTGGCCGTCGTCGCCGACCGCGATTCCGGCAAGTCGACCACCGCCGTCAACAGCGGCCAGCAGACCGCCTCCCGCTTCGGCATCAAAGGCAACGAGGAGCTCGGCGGCGGCATGCACGCCAGCTTCGTGGTCGAATCCCAGATCGAAGCGGACACCGGCAACCCATCGTTCGCCGGACGCCCTTTCGGCAGCCAGAGCTGGGTCGGACTGTCCGGGAGTTTCGGCAGCATCAAACTGGGGCGGATGTTCACGCCCTACTTCGGCGCCATCGCCACCAATGACCCGTTCGACGCCAAGGGACCGGGCGAGTCGACCCGCGTGTTCCAGGATTCCGGCGTGCGCATGGACAACACGGTAAAATACTCGTTGCCGGATCTGCATGGCTTCTATGCCGACCTGGCGTATGGCGCCGGCGAGGTGGCCGGCAACGCATCGGCGAACCGTCAGGTCAGCGCCGATGCCGGCTATGCGGCGGGACCGTTGAATGTCGAACTGGCGTACCACGACACCAATGACGCGCTCGGCGTCCGCGCCGCGCGCAGCACTCTGGTGGCAGGGAATTACGACTTCGGGCCGCTGCGTGGCTGGATGGTGCTGGCGCGCAGCCGCAACGGCGCCAGCCTCGACACCCGTGATACGCTGGTGGGCGTCAGCATCCCGTTTGGCCGCAGCCTGATCGCCGCCGACGTCGTGCGCAAGTCCGACCGCATCGTCCGCAACGCCAACGCCACCCAGTTGGCGCTGGGGTATTACTACACAATTTCAAAGCGGACCAATTTGTATGTCGTCAGTTCGAATTTACGCAACGGTAGCGCCGCAAGCTACCAGGCCGCGCTGCCGGGCGGCACGCGCCGGCTGGTCGCCGCTGGCATGCGCCATCAATTCTGAGCGGGGAACGCCATGAGTGCACGTCTACGCCTGGTCCCGCTGCTGCTTAGCACCTTGTTGGCGTGCCTATCGAGCCCGCTGGCGGCTGCGGACACGGTCCGCATGGCCTTCGGCGAGAAGATACCGCCGTTCTGTTTTCCCGAGACCGATTCCGGCATCGAAGTGGAAATACTGCGCGAGGCGCTGGCCTATCGCGGCCATGTCATGAAGCCGCACTACTACCCCTTCGCCCGCATCCCGGTCGCGTTCAAGGCCGGCGATGTCGATGCCGCCATGACCGATCTGGGCGAAGACATGGAGAAATGGGGCGCCTACTACGGCGATCCCGCGGTTTTCTACGACAACGTCTTCATCAGCCTGAAAGAGCGCCATCTGGACATCAAAACGCCAGAAGACCTGCGCGGCCTGACCGTCATTTCCTTCGCCGGCGCCGCCAAGCGCTATCCGGAATGGCTCGACGAGGTCAAGAAGGCCGGCCATTATTTCGAGCAGAACGACCAGGCGCTGCAAGTGCTCACGCTCGATCGCGGCCGCTACGACATCGTGCTCAGCGATCGCAATATCTTCAAGTATTTCACACTGCAACTGAAACTGAATAAAACCTTCCACCCCAAGGCCGTGGTGGAGCAAAGCTTTGTCAAGTTCAACCCGATGGACTACCGCGCCGTGTTCCGCGACAAGAAAGTGCGCGACGATTTCAACGCCGGCCTCAAGCACCTGAAAGACAGCGGGCGCTTCAACGCGATCTATCAGAAATACCTGGGCGACGGCAAGGGTGGCTAGCGCAAGCCATGACGGCCTGTCTGGCGAAAAAACCGAACTCATCTTTGCCATGCTGGCCGGCGCATGCACGCTGGCGGGCTGGCTGGGCACGTGGTGGCCGATCGGCCCCGACTGGCTCGCCACGGCGCTGTTCGGCGCCGCCTACCTGTGCGGCGGCTACTTCACCACCCGGGAGGCGCTCGACAATCTCCTCGCCCGCCGCTTTGAGATCGACACACTGATGCTGGTGGCCGCCGCCGGCGCCGGCGCGTTGGGCAAGTGGGGCGAAGGCGCCTTGCTGCTGTCGCTGTTTAGCCTGGGACATTCGCTTGAACATTTCGCCATGGGCCGCGCGCGGCGCGCGATCGAGGCGCTGGCCAAACTGGCGCCCGAAACGGCTTGCGTCAAACGCGGCGACCGGCTTGAGCAAGTCGCCGTCGAAGCCTTGAAACCGGGCGACCTCGTGCTGGTCAAGCCCGATGAGCGCCTGCCCGCGGATGGCGTCGTCGTCAAGGGGACGTCCAGCGTCAATCAGGCGCCGGTCACCGGCGAAAGCGTCCCGGTCGACAAGCAGCCCGTGGCCGACGGCCATGCCGCGATCGCGGCCTTCGGGCGGGTGGCGGCAAACCACCGGGTATTCGCCGGCACCATCAACGGCGCGGGGGCGATCGAGGTCATGGTGGCCCGCCTCGCCGCCCAGTCGACCATGGCGCGCGTGGTCCAGATGGTGGCCGAAGCAGAGGCCCAGCGTTCTCCCACACAGCAGTTCACCGACCAATTCGAACGCCGCTTCGTGCCGGCGGTGCTGGCACTGGTGGTCGTACTGATGTTTGCGTTCATGGTGGTCGACGAGCCGTTCGCCGCCAGCTTCTATCGGGCCATGGCCGTGCTGGTTGCGGCCAGTCCTTGCGCACTGGCCATTTCGGTGCCCAGCGCGGTGCTGTCCGGCGTGGCCCGCGCCGGACGTGGCGGCGTGCTGGTCAAGGGCGGCGGGCCGCTGGAAAACCTCGGCAGCCTGACTTGCATCGCCTTCGACAAGACCGGCACGCTCACCGCAGGCAAGCCGACGCTCACCGATGTCATCGTGGCCGACGTCCGCAGCATCACCGGCCGCGGCATCCAGGCCGCCGTCAACGGCGAGGCCGTCTACATCGCAAAACCTGTGCTGTTCGCCGAGATCAAGCTCCCATCCCTGCCCGCCGCGCTGGTCCAGGCGAACGCCCAGCTGGTGGCCTCCGGGCGCACCACGATGGCGGTCTTGAAAGGCGACCGTTTCCTGGGCGTGGTGGGCGTGATGGATACGCCAAGGGCCGCGGCCGCAGCGGTGATGGCCAGCCTGCGGGCGCTGGGCATCGAACGCCTGATCATGATTTCCGGCGACAACCAAATGGTTGCCGACGCGCTCGCCCGCATGGTCGGCCTGGCCGAAGCGCGCGGCGACCTGATGCCCGAGCAAAAGGTCGAGGCCATCAAGCGCTTGCGTCAACAGCACGGCAAGGTGGCCATGGTCGGCGATGGCGTCAACGACGCCCCGGCGATGGCGAACGCCAGCGTCGGCATCGCGATGGGCGCCGCCGGATCGGATGTGGCGCTCGAAACGGCCGACGTCGCACTGATGGGCGACGACCTCGGACGGCTGCCGTTCGTGGTCGGCTTGGCGCGCCAGAGCAGCCGGACTATCCGGCAAAACCTCTGGCTCAGTCTGGGCATGGTCGCCGTGCTCGTCCCTGCGACCATCTTCGGCTTGAACATCGGCACGGCGGTCCTGTTCCATGAGGGCTCGACCGTGCTGGTGGTGATCAACGCCTTGCGCCTGCTGGCCTACCGGGACCAGCCCGGCGCCCCGGCCGCGCCCTGAAAAACTCAGGCCGCCGCGGCCAGCATGCGCGCCACCGCCGCCGCGATCGGCGCGCTCATGCCGATCTCGTTGCTGACGTGGGGCACGGTGTCGCAACTGACGATGCGCCCGGCGCCGGCCGCCTTCAGGTCGGCATAGGCGGTGTCGGCGAACAGCGCATGCACGCCGATGCAGACCGGCGCCGCGCCGCCGGCCGCCTTCAATTGCTGCGTGGCGGCGATCATGGTGCGGGCGGTCGAGATGATATCGTCCACCAGCACCGGCGTGCAGCCGGCCAGTACCGTCGCCGGCGGCAGCGACACGCTGACCTCGCGGTCGCCGCTGCGCACCTTGCGCAAGACCGTGTACGGACAGCCGACGGCGGCGGCCACCTGTCCGACCCACTGTTCACTTTCCTCGTCCGGTCCGACCAGCACCGGACGCTCCACATAGGCCGCGATCCAGCCGGCGATCTTCGGCGCGGCCGGCACCACCTCGGTGGCGATCGGGTATAGCTCCGACATGGCGTGAAACCGGTGCAGATGCGGGTCGACCGTCACCAGCCAGTCGAAGCAGCCCGACAGCAGCCGCGCCACATGGCGCGCCGTGACGCCCTGCCCCGGCGCGAAGCTGGCGTCCTGGCGCATATACGGCAGGTACGGCGCAACCAGGCCGACGCTGCGCGCGCCCAGCTCGCGCGCCACGCAGGCGCACAGGTACAAGGCCATGATTTTGTGGTCCGGCTGGTTCAGCGCGGCGACCAGGATGACGTCGCGATCGGCCACGGCGGGCGTCAGCTGCGGGCAGGTCTCGCCATCGGGGAACTGGTGCACCAGCAGCGCGCCGGCCTCGCAGCCCAGGCGCCCGCGCAGGTGGCCGGCGAATTGTTCGGCGCCCGGCAGCGCCATCAGCAGCGCAGTCATCACGCCTCCTGTATCGAAAAAATATTGTCCTGCGACTCGGCATAAGCGAGCGCATACGCCAGCTCGCCCGGCGACTCCGCGTGCAAGGTCAACAAAGGCTGGCCCGCGCTCAGCATGGCGCCCAGCGGCGCATGCAAGACCAATCCGGCCGCCGGCGATTTCGGCGCGCCGGCCAGCTTGGCCAGCCGCG
Organism: Duganella violaceipulchra; assembly: GCF_019166075.1. Lineage (NCBI taxonomy): Bacteria > Pseudomonadati > Pseudomonadota > Betaproteobacteria > Burkholderiales > Oxalobacteraceae > Duganella > Duganella violaceipulchra. The sequence goes on from NZ_JAHTGR010000006.1 coordinate 14,944, forward strand.
CCAGGCGGCGGTTGTCGATGGCGATCAGGCGCCCCTGGTGCAAGGCGGTCAGCACATGGGTGTAGGCCGCGTGCGGCGGCGTACGCATGCCACCCTGCGCCTCGCAGATCGCTTGCAGCTTGCGCCAAGCGGCGCCGCTGTCGAGCACGCTGCGCGCCAGCGCGTGGCCGTCGCCGGGCGCCGCCTTGCGCCCCAGCTCCAGCACCCGCCCCGCCAGCAGCAAGGCGCGCTGGCGCAAATCGTCCGGTGCGCCGACCTGGTTCTGCAGCACCGCCAGCACATCCCACGCCTCCAGCGCCGGACCGACGCCGTGGCCGACCGGCTGGCTGCCGTCGCTCAGTATCACGCTGACGTTGATGCCGAGCGCCGCGCCGACCGCGTCGAGCCGGTGCGCCAGCGCGTGCGCGGCCTGCTGCGAGCGCACCTTGGCGGTGCGCCCGACCGGAATGTCGATCACCACGTGGGTGGAGCCGGCCGCTATCTTCTTCGACAGCACCGAGGCCACCATCATGCCGTCGCTGTCGAGGCCGAGCGGCCGCTCGACCCGGATCAGCACATCGTCGGCCGGACTGAGCGAGACCGCCCCGCCCCAGGCGATGCAGCCGCCCTCCCGCTCCACCACGCGCCGCATGGCCGGCAAGTCCAGCGCCACCGGCGCCAGCGTCTCCATGGTGTCGGCGGTGCCGGCCGGCGAGGTGATGGCGCGCGACGAGGTCTTGGGGATGGTCAGGCCGCAGGCCGCCACGATCGGCACCACCAGCAAGGTGGTGCGGTTGCCGGGCAGGCCGCCGACGCAATGCTTGTCGACCACCAGCTCGCTGTTCCAGTGCAGCCGCTGGCCCACCGCCACCATGGCGCGGGTCAGGGCGATGGTTTCGGCCACGTCCATCCGGTCGCCGGAACAGGCGGTGATCAGGGCCGCCAGCTCGATGTCCGAATAGCGGCCGTCGACCACGTCGCGCACGATGGCCTGGGCCGCGTCGATGCCGAGCGGCCGGCCGTAGATCTTGGCCCGCACCGCCGACATGGACGCCACCGGCTGCGCGTGCGCCACCCGCAAGGGCGCGCCTTCGCTGCCGCCCAGCGCGCACCAGGCCGCCTCCGACAGGCCCAGCTGGTCGACGTCGATCCAGTCGCCGTGCACCACGTTCAGCGTGGCCACGATATGCCGCTCGCCCAGCCAGACCTCGATGCGCGAACGCGATTCGAAGCCTTCCGATCTGCAGACCGGGCAATCGCTGCGCAGATAGGCGACCGGTTCCTGGTAGGTGTCGATGCGCAGGCGGCGCAGGCTCAGGCCGGGCACCGGCGCCACCAAGCCGGCGAGCGGCGCGGCCGCGCGGCTCATGCCAGCTCCTGCCGTTCCAGGTAGTCGGCCACGTGGCAATCCCAGTGCAGCGTCTGTTCGATGCGGTGGCGCAGCGCGTCGGCCGCCGCCGGTTCGCCGTGGGTGATGAAGGTGCGCTTGGGCGGCTGTTCGAAGTGGCCCAGCCAGGTCATGATCTCGCCGGCGTCGGCGTGCGCGGACAGATTGTCGATCTGCCGCACACTGGCGCGCAGCGGCACGTATTCGCCGTAGATCTTGATTTCCGGCGCGCCATCGAGCATGGCCGCGCCGCGCGTGCCTCCGGCCTGGAAGCCGGCGAACAGGATGGTGTTGCGCGAATCGCCACCGAACGCTTTCAGGTGGTGCAGCACGCGGCCGCCGGTGGCCATGCCGCTGGCGGCGATGATCACCATCGGCAGCTGCTTCTGGTTCAGCGTGATCGATTCCTCGACGCTGTTGACGATGTGGGCCGCGTGGCACATGGCCTCGCACTGCTGGCGGTCGAGGCGGTGCAGCTGGCGGTGCTTCGTGTACAGCGCGGTGGCGTCGGTGGCCATCGGACTGTTCAGGTAGACCGGCAGCCCCGACGGCAGCTGGCCCTTCTGCTTGAGCTGGTGGATGGCGTACAAGATCGATTGCGCCCGGCCGACCGCGAACGCCGGAATGATGGTGACGCCGCCGCGCGCGGCGGTCTCGCGGATGGTCTGGCCGAGCAGGATGGCGGGATCGGCCGGATTGTGCAGGCGGTCGCCGTAGGTCGATTCCAGCACCAGGTAATCGCTGCGGGCGATGTGGGTAGGCTCGACCATGATGGCATCGTGCAGCCGGCCCAGGTCGCCGGAAAAGGTCACGCTGCGCTGGCCGTCGTTGATGGTGACGATGGCCGCGCCCAGGATGTGGCCGCCAAGCGCCATCTGGCCGCGCAGCGGACCGCAAATCGCAAACGATTTGCCGAACTCGACCGGGGAAAAGAATTTCAGCGCCCGTTCGGCGTCCGCCTCGGTGTACAGGGGCAGCGCCGGCGCGTGCTTGCAATAGTTGTGGCGATTGGCGTGGTTGGCCTCCTCCTCCAGCAGACGGCCGCTGTCGGGCAGCAGGATCTTGCACAGATCGAAGGTCGCCTCGCTGCACAGGATCTTGCCGCGAAAGCCGTTCTTGACCAGCAGCGGCAGGTAGCCGCTGTGGTCCAGGTGCGCATGGGTCAGCACCACCGCCTGGATCGACGACGGCGCCACCGGCAGGTCGGCCCAGTTGCGCAGCCGCAGTTGCTTATAGCCCTGGAACAGGCCGCAATCGAGCAGCATGCGCGTATCGCCCGACGTCAGCAGATACTTGGAGCCGGTCACGGTGCCGGTCGCTCCGAGGAATTGTATGTTCATGTTTTCCACCTCTGCTGGGTTGAACGGATGCCGGCCGCGATCAGCGCAGCATGTCCGCCTTCAGGAAATACTTGCGCGCATACTTGAGCAGCTGGCCGTCGGTGGGATGGTCGGCGCTTTCGACGGCCATCACGCAGTGGGCGACGGCCGGATGATGCTTGATCAGATGCTTCATCAGCTCCAGCTTTTCCTGCGCCGGGCCGACGATCAGGATTTCGGTGGCGCTGGCCAGCGCGTGTGCCACATCGTCGAAATACGGCTTGCTCTCGGCCGCGCGGCCGGCGCCGATGGCGCCCGCCTTGGCATGCAGGCGCGGGTGGGTCGAGACGGTCTTGATGACTTCGCTGTCGGCGGCTTCGGCGTTGAAGTGGATAACGTGGGCCTGCACGTGGTCGATCCACGCTACGACATGATTGAAAGACATGAATTACTCCGGTGGTTAGGTAACATATGCAGTCTATTAAGGTGGAGAAACAAAATCCTTGATACAGATCAAAATCTGCCGAGCTGAACCGATTAGGAGTAGCCTGTGTAGTCCGACCTATCCGGGAGCCGTCCATGCAAAACGTGGTCTATCACTTTCGCTTCGCCGACGGCCAGAGCGCGCGCTGCGCGGTCGGCGATGACGCCGGGGACTCGCCGGCCGACTTTCCGGCATGGACCGCGCTGGCGCTGCAGCAGTGCCCCAACTGTCCGCTGCAGCCCGACAGCACGCCGCACTGCCCGATGGCGCTGCGCCTGGTGCCGCTGGTCGCCATCATGGGCAAGCTGCGCTCCTACGAGCAGGTCGAGGTGCGGGTCGAGATGGCGGAGCGCAGCGTCGCCAAGCTGACCACCGTGCAGCGCGGCGTGGGAGCCTTGATGGGCCTGCTGGTCGCCAGCAGCGCCTGTCCGCACGCGGACTTTCTGCGGCCGATGGCCCACTTCCATTTGCCGTTCGCGTCCGAGGAGGAAACCATCTACCGCGCGGCCTCCACCTATTTGCTGGGGCAGTATTTCATCGCGCGCGACGGCGGCGTGCCGGACTGGGAGCTGGACGGCCTGAAGGCGCGCTATCTGGCGCTGCAAACCGTCAACAGCGCGATGGCGAAACGCTTGCGCCACGCGGTCGACGAGGACGGCGCCATCAACGGGCTGGTCATCCTCGACTTGCTGGCCAAGGCGCTGCCCTACTCGATCGACGATAAGCTGGACGACATCAGGGCGGCGTTTGCCGCCGTTCGCTGATCACACCGCCTGCGGATGCACCAGCCGGCGCAGGTCCATCGACAAGCCGGCCAGCTGCGAGGCGGTTTGCAGCGTCTGGGCCGAGCTCGCCTCGGTCTCCTGCGTGGTCTGCGCCACGTCCGACACGGCGATGCGTACCTGGTCGGCCGCCGTGGCCTGCTGCTTGGTCGACAGCTCGATCTCGCGCACCGCCTCGGTGGTGGTGCTGACCAAGTCGGAAATCTGCTTGAACGCCAGCGCCACCTCGGCAAACTGGCGCGCCCCCAGGTCGACCGCCTTGGCGCCGCTCTCGGTGGCCATGACGGTGGTGTTGACGGCGCCGCGCACATCGTCGATCTGGATGCGGATGCCCTTGGTCGAGGCGGCCACGCGGTCGGCCAGCTTGCGGATCTCCTCGGCCACCACGGCGAAGCGGCGGCCGGCCTCGCCCGCGCCGCTGGCCTCGATGGTGGCGTTGATGGCCAGGATGTTGGTCTGTTCGGCCAGCTCGGAGACGATCTCGAGCACCGCGCCGATCTCCTGCGACTTGCGGCCCAGGTCCAGCATGTGGGTGACCACCAGGTCGGTCTGGCGGCGGATGCCGGCGATCGATTCCTGGCCCCGTTCCACCGTGCCCTCGCCGCTGCGCGCCGCGCCCGCGGTTTGCTCGGCGATCTGCGCCACCCGCTGGGCGCTCTCGGCGATCTGGCGCGAGGTCACGCCCAGCTCGCTGATGGTGGTGCTGATCTCGCTCATGGCGCTGGCCTGCTCGCGGGCGCCGGACGCCTGCTGGGTGGCGGCCGCCTGCAGCTCGGCCGATGAGCTCTGCACATGGCCCACCGCCATGCCCAGCCGGTCGGTCAGCGAGCGCGTGATGGTGAAGCCGGCGGCGATCACGAACAGCAGGCACAGCAAGGTGCCGCCGACGATGGTCAGCTTGGCCCGGTTGGCGGTGGTGTCCGCTTCGGCCTCGCGCTTGCTCAGCAGCGTGCGTTCATCGCGGATGATCTGATCGCACACCGCGCGCAGATTGTCCATCAGCTTCTTGGGCTGCCCGCTCAACACGAGCTTCATCGCTTCATCGGTCTGGCCGGCCTTGCGCAAGTCGATGATGCGCTTAACCAAGCCGAGCTTGCTGACCGCCAGCGCTTCGGCCTGGCCTATCCTGGCCTGCTGGTCGGCATAGTCGATGGTTAAGGTGCGCAGTTCGGCCATGGCCGCGGGCAAGCCGGCGACGGCGGACTCGACCGGCTCCAGATGGCTGGGATCGCCAGTCAGCAGATAACCGCGCTGGCCGGCCTCGGCTTCGGTCACCTCGCTCAGTAGCCCGGAGACATGCTCCAGCACTTTCTGCGTGTGATTGACCGCGCCGGCGGTGGCGACCAGCACATAGATGCTCCAGTACGCGGCGACGCCGATCGCGATCAGGAAGGTCGACGATACCGCGAAGCCGAACGCCAGCTTGCGTCCAAAGGTCCAGTTTCTGTTCATGATGCCTCGCTCCCTCAAGTCCTCACCCGGCGGATCGGTCCGCCCACCCTTGCGTGGTCCAATGGCGACGCCCTGGCTAGGCCGGCGGCGCCGGCCCCAGCAGGCGTGCCACCTCGGCCATGAAACTGTCGTAATCGATGGGTTTTTCGATGTAGCCGTCAAAGCCGGCCGCCAGCATGCGTTCGCGGTCGCCCTTCATCACGTAGGCGGTCAGCGCCGCCACCGGTATCGCCTGCGTGAGCGGCTCGGCCTTGAGGATGGCGACCGCCGCGATGCCGTCCAGTTCCGGCATCTGCACGTCCATCAAGATCAGGTCGGGCCTCTGCGCGCGGGCGATATCGATGCCGGCGCGCGCCCGCTCGGCGCAGTACAGCGTGTGGCCGCCGCTCTCCAGCATGATGCTGGTCAGCAGCATATTGCCAGGCGTATCTTCAACGATCAGTATGCGTGCCATCATCCCCCCCGGTTATCGTGCCGCGCTCACGGCCGCGGTTCGCCGGCGCGCCGCTGCAGCGCGCGGCCCACCTCGAACAGGAATTGCCGTCGACTGAAACTGTCTTTTTCCATGATGCGCAGCACCTGTCCGCTCAGGCGCCGCTTGTCGTCCTCGCTGACGCTGCGGTCGCTCAGCACCAGGATGGGCACCTCGGCGGCGGCGCCCTGGCGCAGCGCGGCGATCACCTCGAAGCCGCTGATGTCGGCCAGCACCAGGCCGATGATCAGCAGGTCCGGCCGCAGCACCGGCATGGCCGCCAGCGCGCTGGCGCCGTCGGCGTAGCACTGCACCTTGTAGTTCAGCGCGGCCAGGTCGTTGTGCAGGCGCACGCAGGTGTGGGCATCGTCGACGATCACCACCGTCGGCGCCAGCGCGTCGTCGTTGCCCAGGCCCAGCGCATACACGGCGTCGCGCAGGCTCTGGTGCGACACCGGCTTTTGCAGCAGCTGCGCCGCGCCCAGCACGCAGGCCTTCATTTCCTCGGCCAGGATGGAGACGATCACCACCGGCACGCTCTCCAGCCGCGGATTGCTCTTGATCTCGTCCAGCACCGCCCAGCCGCTGGCGTCGGGCAGCAGCAGGTCGAGCGTGATCAAGTCCGGCACTTCGCTGCGCGCCATGGCCAGCGCAGTGGCGGCGTCGCGCGCGTGGCTGACGGCGAAACCGATGCTCTCCAGATGCAGCTGCAGCAGCTCGGCGGCGTGCTCGTCGTCCTCGATCACCAGCACCCGGCGGCTGGCCGGATCGGGCGCCTTGGCCTGCGCTTCCAGCCGCAGCGGCAGCCACAGCGAGAACTGCGCGCCCAGCCCGCGCGCGCTGGTGACGCCGACCGTGCCGCCGTGCAGCTCGGCCAGGCGGCTGACCAGCGCCAGGCCCAGTCCGCTGCCCTCGTGCTGGCGCGAACTGGACGAATCGAGCTGGCTGAAGGTCTCGAACAAGGCTTGCAGGTCGGCGGCGGCGATGCCGTCGCCGCTGTCGCGCACCCGCACTTCCATGAAGTCCGGTTCGGCGCCGGCGGGCAGCGGCAGCAGCCGGCTGGTCCATTCGCCATCCTCGCCGTAGCCCACGTCCGCGCGCCGCACGCGGTGCAGCGACAGCGTGACGCGGCCGCCGTCATGGCTGAACTTGACCGCGTTCGACAGCAGGTTGTAGGCCATTTGCCGGAACTTGCGCAGATCCACCTGCACCGGCCCCAGCAGTGCGCACGGCAGGAACTCCAGGCCGATGCCGCGCCGCGCCGCGCTGTCCTGCACGATGGACAGGCAGGCGCGCAGCGTGGTGTTGGCGTCCACCGGCTCCAGCGCCAGGTCCATCTTGCCGGCCTCCACCTTGGACAGGTCGAGGATGTCGTTGATCAGGCCCAGCAGGTGCCGGCCGCTGGCCAGCACATGGCCGACGCAGGTCTGCTGCTTGGCGCTGAGCTCGCCGGTGATGCCGCGCGCCATCAGGTCGGAGAAGCCGATGATGGCGTTCAGCGGCGTGCGCAGCTCGTGCGACATATTCGACAGGAACTCCGACTTGAGCCGGTTGGCCTGCTCCAGCTGGCGGTTCTTTTCCGCCACCTCGCGCTGGCCCGCCTCCAGCGCCTGCACCGCCTGCTGCAGATCGCGGTTCTTTTGTTCCAGCTCGGTCAACAGGGCGGCGCGGGAGTCGGCCAGCGCGCGCGCGGCGCGCATTTCGGCCGCCTCCAACTCCTTGCCCATCAGCTCGGCGCGGATGCGCCGGCTCTCGTCCTCGAACTGCTTGCGCCGCAGCTGGGCCCGCACGCGCGCCTTGAGCACGTCGAAGTCGCTCGACTTCAGCACATAGTCGTCGGCGCCGGTGGACAGGCCTTCGATCATCGCCGCCCGGTCCTCCATGGCCGTCAGCATGATCAGCGGAATGTCGCGGGTGGCGGGGTCGCCCTTGAGGCGGTAGCAGGTGTCGGTGCCGGACAGGCCGGGCATCAGCCGGTCCAGCAGCACGCAGTCGACCTTCTGCACCTTCAGCAGCGCCAGCGCCTGCTCGCCGGATTCGGCCAGGATCATGTCGTAGCCCTCGTCGCCCAGCACCTCGGCCAGCTCGAACAGATAGGTGCGGCTGTCGTCCACCGCCAGGATGCGCTGGCCGGCCTGCGGCGCCATCGGCTTGCCGCCGCCGTCCACATTGCGCAGCACCGCCGCCAGCCGCGCCAGCAGCATGCCGGCGTCGCCGTCCTTGCGCACGAAGGCGTCGGCGCCCGCCTCCAGCGCGTGCAGTTCGGCACCCACTTCGTCGGCCCCGGTCAGCAGGATGCAGGGCACGGTGCGCAGCGCCGGATCGAGCCGCAAGCGGCGCACCACCCCGGCGCCGTCGATGCCGGGCAGCACCCGGTCCACCACCAGCGCCGCCGGCCGCCGCAGCGCCATGGCCCGCAAGCCTTCCTCGCCGGTGTGGGCCAGCGCCACCTGGTAGCCCTGCTCGCGCAGCAGCGCGCCCAGCTGTTCGCGGTAGGTCAGGCTGTCGTCGATCACCTGCACCAGCGGCGCGGCGTCGGCCGGCGCGCCGGCCAGCTCCAGCAGCTGCATCGCGCGCGCCACCAGGCGGTCGCGGTCGTAGGGCTTGCCGACGTAATCGTTGGAGCCGGTCAGCATGCCGCGGATGCGGTGGCTGACCTGGGCCTCGCTCGACAACACCAGCACCGGCAAGCTGGCGCCGGCCTCGGTGGCGCGCACTTCGCGCAGCAGGTCGATGCCATCGCCGTCGGGCAGCATCACGTCCAGTATCATCAGGCCCACTGGCTGGCTGGCCATGACGGCGCGCGCCTCGGCCAGGGTGGCGCAGGCGATGGTGGCGATCCGGTGCTCCTCGAACGCCTCCTCCAGGTCGGCCCGCACGGTCAGGCTGTCGTCGACGATCAGCACCGGGGCGGTCATGGCGCCCTCCACGTCGCCAGCGCGGCCAGCGCCGGGCCGATCTCCGCCAGCGGCAGGATGCGCTGCGCCGCGTTCAGCAGCGCCGCCTCGCGCGGCATGCCGTACACCACGCTGCTGGCCTCGTCCTGGGCGATGGTCAGGCCGCCGCTGTCGCGCACCGCCAGCATGCCGCGCGCGCCGTCCTGGCCCATGCCGGTCAGCAGCACGGCGGCGGCCGCGCCGCCGCATTCGCGCGCCACCGATTCGAACAGCACGTCGACCGCGGGCCGGCACGAGTGGCGCTCCGGCCCGCGCTCGCACACCAGCTGGCGGCCGCGCAGCTCCAGGTGCATGCCGGGCGCGGCCAGCACCACGCCGCGCGCGGGCAGCGGCTGCCCATGGCGCGCCAGCCGCACGTCCAGCGCGCAGTGGTCGTCCAGCCAGTCGACGAAGGGGGGGCCGAACGGCTCGGCGATGTGGATCACCACCAGCAACGGCAGCGGGAAATCCGCCGGCAGCGCGCCCAGCACGTCGACCAGCGCGCGCGGCCCGCCGGTCGATGCGCCGACCGCGATCAGCCGCAAGCCCTGGCGCGGGATGGCGGCCGGCGGCGCCAACGGCGCGGCGGCGCGCCGTCCGCGCAGATGGGTCACCACCTTGATCCTGGCCACCAGCTTGAGCATGGCGAGGTAGTGCTCGCCCCAGCCGAATTGGTCGGGCCGGGGCTTCTCGATCACGTCCAGCGCGCCGGCCGCCAGCGCCTCGTAGGTGCGGAACAGCTCGCCCCGGTTGACCGACGAAGACACCACCAGGATGGGCGTCGGGCAATAGGCCATGATGTATTCGGTGGCGGCCAGCCCGGTCATCACCGGCATCATCATGTCGAGCGAGATCACGTCCGGCCGCAGCGCCAGGCACAGCTCGATGGCCTGCTTGCCGTCCTCGGCCGCGCCGACCAGCTCGATCGCCGGATCGGCCGCCAGCAGCTCGCACAGGTGCATGCGCACCGTCAGCGAATCCTCCACCACCAGCACCCGTAGTTTGCTCATCGCTGCACCAGTTCCCCGATCCGCGCCAGGAAGGCGGTCTGATCGAATTCGTTCTTGACGATGTAGCCGTTGGCGCCGGCCTCGGCGCCGCGGCGCCGGTGCGCTGCCGTGTCGAGCGAGGTCACCAGCATGGCCGGGATGTCGCGCAGTTGCGGATCGGCGCGGATTTCGGTGATGAAGCCGAAGCCGTCCATGCCCGGCATCTCGACGTCGACCAGGAATAGCGCGTAGCGGTTGTGCCGCGCCAGCTCCAGCCCTTCCTCGGCCGAGGCCGCCAGCGCCACCTGGTAGCCGGCCGATTCCAGGATGCTGCTCTCGAGCATGCGGGTGGTCAGCGAATCGTCGACAATCAGGATCGGCAGGCAAGGCGGTGCCACTTCGCGCCCGCTGCTGCGGCGCCGGGTCAGCGCCCGTCCCAGCTCCTCGGGATCGAGCACCAGGCGCGGCTCGCCCTCGATGTCCAGGTACAGGCCCAGCACCATGGGATCGGCCACCACCAGCGGCGGCAGCCCCCGCAGCACCACACTGTCGACGCCGCCGAGCCGGCTGGCGGCCAGGGCCAGCAGCTCGCCCTGGCTGCGGATCACCACCGCCGTCATCGCGCGCGGCGACCACAGGTGCTGACCTTGCTGCCCCTGGCGCGCGGCCGCGCCCACCGCCAGCGGCAGCAGCGGCAGCAGCTGGCCCTGGTAGACGATGGCGCCGCCGTCCACCGTGTGCACCACCTGCTCCAGCGGCACCCGCAGCGCGCCATGCACGGCGTCCAACGGCAGGGCCATGGTCTGGCCGTCGGCCTCGACCAGCAACACGTCCAGCGCCGCCAGCGTCAGCGGCACGCTCAGCTCGAAGCTCGCGCCGCCCCCGCCGCTGGCGGCCTGGGCCCTGCCGCCCAGCTTGCCCATCGCGGCCCGCACCACGTCCATGCCGATGCCGCGCCCGGACAGCTCGGTCACCACGCTGCTGGTGCTGACGCCGCCCTGCATCAGCCGCGCCAGCAGGCCGGCGCTGTCGTCCGGCGCATCGAGGCCGCGTTCGGCCAGCGAGCGCCGCAACGCCGCCTGGTCGATGCCACGGCCGTCGTCACGGCAGCGGAACCACACCATGTAGCCGCGCCGCGCCACCTCCAGCACGATGCGGCCGGGCGCCGGCTTGCCCGCCGCCAGCCGCTCGGCCGGGGGCTCGATGCCGTGCGCCACCGCGTTGCGCACCAGTTGCAGCAAGGCGCCCAGTACCACGTCCAGCACTTCGCCGTCGACCCGCAATTGGCCGCCGCTGGCTTCGAACACGACTTGGCGGCCGCTGCTGTGCGCGGCGTCGCGCGCGCAGCGCTCCAGTGTGGTGAAGATGCCGGCCACCGGCACCAGCCGCAGGCGCTCGGCGGCGTCGCGGGTCTGGCGCAGTTCGCGGTCGATGCGCTCGGCGCCGCCGGCCATGCGGCGCTCCAGCGTGTCGAGCTGCGCCACCAGCACCCGGCCGCCCTGCGCGGCGTCGCCCGCCAGCGCCAGTTCGCGCAAGGCGTCCAGCGTGCCGATGGCACGCCGCATCGCCGCCAGTTCGGTGCCGATCTCGCCCAGTCCCTCCAGCAGCACGTCGACTTCCAGCACGTCGGCGCGACCGAGCCGCTGCGGCGCTTCTGCCTCTCCTTCGGCAGCCGGCGCGCCGCCGCTGGCGACAACCGGGCCGGGCGCGGCGGCGGCCTCGGGCTGCGGCAGCTGCGCCAGCAAGCCGTTGACGCGGTCGCACGCGGCCAGTAGCTGGTCGACGGTGCTGCGCGGCAGCGGCGCGTCGTCGCTGCGCAGGGGCGCCAGCATTTCCTCGACACCGTGGATCAGGTCGGCGATTTCCGCCTGCCGCACCACCCGCGCCGCGCCCTTCAGCGTGTGCGCCCAGCGCAGCAGCAAGGCCACCTGCTCGGTGTCGCGCACGCCCTGCTCCAGCGCCAGCACGCCCTGGCCGATCTGCTCGATCAGCTCGCGCGCCTCGATGCGGAAATAGCGGTAGGGATCTTTAGCCATGGCCGCCTCCCTGCTGCGCGCGCACGGTGCGCGCCTCGACCTCGGCCGCCAGCGCGGCGATGGCCAGCACCGGCACCACGCCGGCGGCCGTGCGCACCGCCTCGCATTGCTGGCCGTGGCCGCCGGCGTCGGCCGCCGCGATCAGCTGTTCGGCGCTGGCGCAGATGTGGGATTCGAAGGCTTCGAAGGCGAACGCCAGCGGCGCGCTGCCCTGCACCAGCACCATCCAGCGCGGCGCGCCGGCGGCGGCCTTGCCCAGCAAGCTGGTCAGCTGATAGACCGGCACGATCTGGCCGCGGAAATTGGTCACGCCCAGCAGTTCCGGCATTGGGCTGGGCACCTCCAGGATGCGGCGGTCGGCGTGCAGGCCGCGGATGTCGGCCAGGCGGATCGCATAGGGCTCGGCGCCTATCCGTATCGTCAGCAGGTTGACGCTGCCGGCCGCCGGCAGGCTGGGCGCCAGCGCGAACGAACGGTCGAATTGCTCGCGCAACTGGCGGGCGCTGTCGGCCGGCAGGTTTTGCTGGCTCATGGCGCCGCTCCCAGCGCGGCCAGCTCGGCCCGGCACAAGCCCACCAGCGCGCTGCGCGGGAAGCCGCCGCCGAACAGCAGCAGGCGCGAGGCTTCCTCGTGCTGGAGCAGGATCAGGGCCTGGGCCAAGTCGCGCCGGGCCGCCTCGGCGTCGCCCATGCGCCGCTCCAGCAGGCCGATGTGCAGGCGCGCCAGCGCGAAGCCCGGATCGAGGTAGGCCGCGCTGCGGTAGTGGGCCAGCGCCGCCCCGCTGTCGCCGCCCTCCTCGTGGCACAGCGCCAGCACGTACTGGGCGCCGGCGTTGAGCTCGTCGCGCGCCAGCAACTGATGGCAGACGTTTTGCGCCGTCGCCAGCGCGCCGCTCTGGCTGAGCGAGATCGCCTTCAACAGCAGCACGTCGGGGTCGTCCGCATGTTGCTGCGGCAGCTTGTCGATCAGCGCCAGGCTCTGCTCGAACTGTTCGTTGTGCAGGCAGGTCAGCGCGTGGTGCAGGTCGGCCTGCGCCGGCGCCGACGGCATGGCGCCGGCGCGCGGCGCCGCCACCGCCAGCGTGTCGATGCGCTGCGCGGCGCGGGCGATGACGTCGACCCAGGCCGGGTCGTCGAACAGCACCGGCCGGGTTTGCACGCCGTTCCACGGCGGCTGGTTGAAGTCGGCCGGCAGCGGCGCCTGGCCGGCGTACAGCTTGCGCCGGTAATAGAAAGTCGCGTGGGTGTGGCACAGGTGGAAATCGTGCGACAGGCCGCGCAAGGTTTCCGCGTGGCCCATGAACAGGTAGCCGCCGGGCGCCAGCGCGCCGGCGATGCGCGCCACCGCCGCCTGCGCCTGGGCCGGGCTGAAGTACATCAGCACATTGCGGCAAAAGACGATGTCGTAGCTGCCCGGCGCCCACAGTTCATCGTCGTCCTGGGCCAGGTTGCGCTGGTCGAAGCGCACCGAGCGCCGCACGCTGTCGTTGAGCGCATACAGCTCGCCTTCGCCGCTGAACCAGCGGGCCCGCATGGCCGGGCTCACTTCGCGCAGCGACCAGGCCGAGTAGCGCGCCCGCGCCGCCTTGGCCAGCATGGCGGGATTGGCGTCGACGGCGCGGATCTCGACGCTGCCGGCGCCCAGCGGGCCGGCCTCGCGCGCGGTGATGGCCAGCGTGTACGGTTCCTCGCCGGAGGCGCAGCCGGCCGACAGCACCCGCACCGGCAAACCTTCGCGCGCCTGCCAGCAGGCCGGCAGCGCCACTTCGGCAAAGGCGCGGATCTGCTCGATGTTGCGATAGAAATAGGTTTCGGTGACGGTCAGGTCGACCGCCAGCCGGTGCAGCGCCTCGCAGGGCGCGGGCGCCGCCGCCAGCCTGGCGATAAAGGCGGCGCTGTCGCCGCCCGCGTGCAGGGCCAGCACGCGCGCCAGGTTGCCCAGCTTGGTCTCATCGAATTGCAGGCCCAGCCGTTCGACGATCAGGTCGCGGAATTGCGCCACCTGGGTGGAGGTTGGATCGAGGTTCATGCGGCCGCTTCCCCGACCGCCAGGGCTTGCCACATGGCCTCGGGCACCATGCGGCCGGCGCGCAACACCAGCAGCAATTCGGCGTCGAGGGTGGCGATCGCTTGCACCAGGCCGTCGTCGCTACTGTCGAGCAAGGGGGCGATCTCGGCCAGCGCGGCGGCGGCCAGCTGGCGCACGCCGATCACGCCGTCCACCGCCAGCGCCAGTTGGCGCGGGCCGACGGTCAGGGCGACAAAACGCGACACCTGGGGCGAACGGGACGGTCCGACCAGGCGGGCGCAATCGATGACCGGAACCGGGACGCCGCGTATCAGGGCCAGGCCGAGCAGGAAGTCGGCCATGGCGGGCATCGGATCGACCGGCAGAGCCCGCATGATTTCACGCACATGGCGCAACGGCAGCGCACACAGGCGTTGCCCGCTGCGGCACAATAGGACTGAATGCAATGCCTCGCTATCGAATGTCATGGAGACCCATTTCACTGAGCAGCACAATGCGTGGGAAGCGGGCTGCGCTTCCATGAAGGTTACAGAAGATTCTAACAGAGAATCTATCCAAAAATCACATGACGTAAATTGGCTCAGGGCACCATAATCTGCGCTATAGTCAGTGTCGCAAAGGCATAGGAGAAGGCGTCGATAGCGCAGGATACGAGAACCCCGGTATTCATCGTGGACGACAACGCCATGACGCGCACGCTGTTGCGCATGATGATACAAGGCGAGCAGTATCAGGTGGTTGGCGAGGCCGGGACCGCGGAGCAGGCGCTGGAACGGCTGCTGGCCATCCGCCCCGCCATCGTCTGCCTCGACGTGCGCCTGCCGGACGTGGACGGCCCGGAACTGTTGCGGCGCATCCGCGCGCTGTTGCCCGCCTGTGCGATTTTAATGGTGACAGCCTGCAACGACCGTGGCACAGTGGAAACTGCGATGCGGGACGGCGCCAACGGTTTCATCCTCAAGCCATTCAATCCCGGCACCGTGCTGGACGCGCTCAATCATGTCGCCGCCTCGCTCGGCGGCGCCAAGCCACCCGACCAGTAGCGAAAGGGCCACGGCCATGCAGTCGTTGATATCGCGCCCGCTGGCGCGCGGAAGTGCCCGGCGCGCGCTGGCCGCCGCCCTCGCCGCGCTGGTGACCGTGGTCTTCGTCCTGTACGCGCTCGGCCGCTATGAAGGCCAGCAAACGCTGACGGAGCTGGAAATCCGCATTAGCGGCCGCAGCATCGCCAACGCCGGCATCTTGCAGCGCAAGCTGGAAGACTTGCGGCGCGACGCCATCTTCCTGGCCAGCGTGCCGCCCGTCGCCGGGCTGGCCCGCGCCGAGGGCAATAGCGGTTTCGATGCCCAGGAAAGCACGCCCAGCGCCAACTGGGAAGCGCGGCTGGTCAACATCTTCAGCGCCTACGCCACCGCCAACCCGGACATCACCCAGCTGCGCCTGATCGGCGTGGCCGATCATGGCAGGGAGCGCATCCGGATCGACCGCACAGGCGGCAAGCTGGCCGTTACCGCCAAGGCCGAGCTCCAGCAAAAAGGTGACCGGGACTACATGCGCATGGCGATGCGCCTGCCGGCCGGCCAGACCTATCTGTCGGAAATTGACCTTAACCGCGAACGCGGCGTGCTGCAGCTACCGCACCTGGCCACCCTGCGCGCGGCCACGCCGGTGTACAACAGCGCGGGACAGGTGTTTGGCGTGGTGGTCATCAATTATGACGTCGCTGCGATCATGCGCCCGCTCAGCGCCAATCTGCCGACCGGCTTCCGCGCCTACCTGACCAATGCCGCCGGCGACTTCGTGCTGCACCCCGACCCGTCGCGCACCTATGGTTTTGAACTGGGACGGCGTTGGCGCCGGCAGGACGAATTCACTCCCGCCCACGGCGGCGAATTGTCGACCGCATTGCAGCGGGTCACGGCCGACAATGGGCAGTCGCTGTTTGTGGCGGAAACGCGGATCAGACTCGATCCGGCCGCGCCTGCGCGCGACTACCACTTCATGCTGGCGACCACCGATACCGCCGTCGCCAGCGCCATGACGACGATGCGGCTCGGCGTCCTGTTGGCGATGGTGGTGGGCGCCGTGCTGGTCGGCGCGGCGGCCCAGCTGTATCTGCGCCAGCGGCGCAAGGTGGATGAATACCAGGCCCGCATGTCCGCCATTGTGGAAAACTCCCACGACGCCATCATCGGCAAGACGCTGGACGGCGTCGTTACCAGCTGGAACCAGGGCGCGGCGCAGATGTTCGGCTATGCGCCGGCGGAGGCCATTGGCCGCCCGCTCGCGGAACTCATCGTCCCGGCCGATGCGGCGGACGAGGAAGCGCAGATCTTGCGCCGCATCGCCGCCGGCGACGGCGTCGCCGACCTGCACACCCGGCGCCGCCACCGGGACGGCAGGCTGTTGACCGTCTCCATCACCTCGTCGCCGATCCGCGACGCCGACGGCCGCGTGATCGGCGCCGCCAAGACCGTGCGCGACATCGGCGAGCAGGAAACGGCCAACCAGCGCATCCGCGACATGAACGCGACGCTTGAGCAGCAGGTGCGCCAGCGCACCCTGCATCTTGAATCGGTCACCATGCTGCAACGGGCCATTCTCGACCACGCCTCCTACGCCATCATCGCCACCGACGAGGCGGGCGTCATTCAGCTGTTCAATCCGGCCGCGGAGCATATGCTCGGTTATGCGGCAGATCAAGTTCTGGGGCGGATGACGCCCGCCGTGTTGCACGATCCGGACGAAGTGGTGGCGCGGGCGGCCGTGCTGTCGCAGGAATTGCACACCCCGGTGGAAGCCGGCTTCGAGACCTTCGTCGCCAAGGCCCGGCGCGGCCTGGCGGACGAGAACGAATGGACCTACATCCGCCGCGACGGCACGCGCTTCCCGGTGCTGCTGTCGGTGACCGCCCTGAGCGGCGCGGACGGCGCCATCAACGGCTACCTGGGCATCGCCTCCGACATCACGGCGCGCGAGCAGGACCGGCGGGTGCTGGTCGCTGCCCGCGATCAATTGCTCGACGCCGCCGAAGTGGCCGAACTGGGCATCTGGAGCTGGACCCTGGACACCGGCTTGCTGGAGTGGAACCCGCGCATGTACGACTTTTACGACATCGCGCCGGACGCCTACGGCGGCGCACTGCACCACGAGCATTGGCGCCAGCACATCCATCCGGACGATGTCGACGCCACCGTGGCCAAACTGATGGGCCTGGTCGCCGGCACCGACAAATACGATCCGGTGTTCCGCGTCGTGCGCGACGACGGCAGCTTGCGCTACATCCAGGCGGCCGCCTCGGTCGAGCGCGACGCCCAGGGCAAGGCGATCAGGGTGCTGGGCATCAACCGCGACATCACGGCCCAGCATCAGGCCGAAGCCACGCTGCGCGCCGCCACCGAGGCGGCCGACAGCGCCAACCGGGCCAAGTCGGAGTTCCTGGCCAATATGAGCCATGAGATCCGCTCGCCGATGAATGCGGTGCTGGGCATGCTGGCCTTGCTGAAAACCACCGCGCTCGACGTGCGCCAGCTCGACTACGCCAGCAAGGCCGAAGGCGCCGGCCGCGCCTTGCTGGGCATCCTCAACGATATCCTCGATTTCTCCCGCGTGGAAGCGGGCAAGCTCACGCTCGATCCCCATCCCTTCAGCAACGACCAGCTGCTGCGCGAGATCAGCGTGATCCTGGCGGCCAACCTGGCCGACAAGGAGATTGAAATCTCCTACCAGATCGACCCCGCCCTGCCCGACTGGATCATCGGCGACGCCATGCGCTTGCAGCAGGTGCTGATCAACCTGGCCGGCAACGCCATCAAATTCACCCAGCAAGGCGAAGTGGTGGTGTCGGTGCAAGCGCTGCCGCCGAAACCGCGCGACCTCGCCAAATACGGCGCCGACGCGCTGCGCGTGGGCTTCGGCATCCGCGATACCGGCATCGGCATCTCGGCGGAGCAATGCCAGCGCATCTTTGTCGGCTTTTCCCAGGCCGAGGCCTCCACCGCGCGCCGCTACGGCGGTTCCGGCCTGGGGCTGTCCATCAGCCAGCGCCTGGTGGCCATGATGGACGGCGTGCTGACGGTCGAGAGCGTCGTCGGCCAGGGCAGCACCTTCTCCTTCAGCATCGCCTGCCAGCGCGCGCCGGCGCCGGCGGTGGCCGGCCCCGGCGCCACCGGGCTCAAGCCGCAGCACTGCCTGGTGGTGGATGACCACGAGACCGCACGCGCCTCGATGACCGCCATGCTGGCGTCGTTTGGCTGGACGGTCGATGCCGTGCCCGGCGGAGGCGACGCCCTGGCCGCCATCGGGCGCGGCGCCGCTCGTCCCTATGACGTGGTGTTCATCGACTGGCGCATGCACGGCATGGACGGTTGGGACACCGCGCTGCGCATCCGCCAGCGGGCTTCGTCCGGCCGGCCGCCGCTGATCATCATGGTCACTGCGTACGGACGGGAAGCATTGGCCCTGCAACAGAAAGACGACACGGTGCTGGACGGCGTGGTCGTCAAGCCGGCCACACCGTCGATGCTGTTCGACGCGGTTGCCAAGGCGCTCCATGCGGCCGGCACGCTGGATAGCGCCACCGTCCGCCCAGCCACCGGCGGGCGCCCGCTGGCCGGCATGCGCTTGCTGTTGGTCGAGGACAATCCGACCAACCAGCAAGTGGCGTTCGAACTGCTCGGCCAGGCCGGCGCGAATGTCGAGGTCGCCAACGACGGCAAGGCGGCGATCCGGGCGGTCCAGGACGCGCTGCCGCCCTTCGACTGCGTGCTCATGGATATACAAATGCCGGAGATGGATGGCTACACCGCCACCCGCGCCATCCGCGCGCAGCCCAAGGGCGAGCGCTTGCCCATCATCGCCATGACCGCCAATGTCATGGATAGCGACCGTGAACTGGCGCTGGCCGCCGGCATGAACGACCATGTCGGCAAGCCGTTCGACCTGCCCGGACTGGTCGAGACCATCTGCCGCCATACCGGCAGAAACAAGCCGGACGCGTTGGCGGCGGCGCCGGCCCGGTCGACGCCGCAGTTGACCCGGCCTGGCCTGGAAGGCGGGACGGCGCTGGCCCGCTTCGGCGGCAATATGCTGTTCTACCGGCGCGCGCTGCGCGGTTTCGCGGCGGAACTGGCCACGCTGGAGGACCAGGTGCCGCTGCTGCCCGGCGCCAGCGCGGCCAGTGCGGCCGCGCTGCACAGCCTCAAGGGCGTGGCCGGCACCGTCGGGGCCGACGCGCTGGCGGCGGCCGCGTCCGCGCTGGAGCAGCTGGTGCGCGAGCAGGCCAGTCCCGCCGCGTGGGCCGCCGCGCACGCGGATTTGATGACGGTGGCGCGCCAGGCGGCTGAAAGCGCCTCCGCGCTGGCACTGGAGCTGGAACGCCTGGAACCGGCGCTGTCCGCCGCGGCGGCCGATCCGGCGGCGCTGCCGGCGACGCTGGGCAAGCTGCACGGCTTGTTGGCGGCCTCGAATCTGGACGCCTTGCCGCTGTTCGAGGCCCTGCTGCGCGACTATGGACAGTGCATGCCGGCGGCGTTCGCCGAGATGAACGACGCCATCGAACGCTTCGACTTCGCGGCGGCGGCGCAGCATTGCGACGCCATGCAGCGTCAATTATTGGCCGAACCATCGTAACCGGAAAGATAAAATGACCATAAACGTACAGCCCGGCGCACGACGCGGCAAAGTGCTGTTGGTGGATGACCAGCAGGCCAATCTGCGGCTGATGCACCAGATCCTGGCGGACGAATATGAACTGTTTGTCGCCACCGGCGGCGCGCAGGCGCTGGAGCTGTGCGAGCGCAGCGCGCCCGACCTGGTGCTGCTCGATGTCGTCATGCCCGGCCTGGATGGCCTGGAAGTATGCCGCCGCCTGAAACAGAGCCCCGATACGCGCGGCATCGCCGTCATCTTCGTGACCGCCGGCACCACGCCGGAGGAGGAAAACGCCTGCTGGGAAGCCGGCGGCGCCGACTTCGTGACCAAGCCGGTCAATCCGCTGACGCTGCGCCACCGGGTGCGCGCGCATTTGCAACTGAAGCAGTATGTCGACGCGCTGCACGCGCTGGCCTTCGTGGACGGCCTGACCGGCATCGCCAACCGGCGCCACCTGAACGAGCGGCTGGAGATCGAATGGCGGCGCTGTCTGCGCAGCGGCATGCCGCTGGCGGCGCTGATGATCGATGTGGATTTCTTCAAGCGCTATAACGACCGCTATGGCCACCAGGCCGGCGACGACTGCCTCAAACGGGTGGCCGGCGCGCTGTCCTCGGCCATGCAGCGGGCCGGCGACCTGGCGGCGCGCTATGGCGGCGAAGAGTTCCTCTGCCTGCTGCCGGAAACCGACGCCACAGCCGCCCGCGCGCTGGCCGAGCGGGTCGAGCAGGCCGTGCGGGACTTGGCCATCGAGCATCTGGACTCGGCAACCGCGCCCGTGGTCACGGTCAGCGTCGGCGTGGCTGTCATGTGTCCGCTGCAGGACGATGCGCCCGCCACCCTGCTGCAACGGGCCGATGCCGCCTTGTACCAGGCCAAGCAGCTGGGGCGGGGACAGGTCGTCATCGCAAGCGACCAGGACTGACGCCGCGGCGGGCCGCTGGCCGTCAGCGCCCGTCCGCCGCCCCGCGCACAGCGCCGTACAACTGCTGGCCGCCTCGCGTCGAGGCCGCCAGCGCCGCGCCCGCGCGCAGTCGCATCTCGTGTTCGTATCGCGCCACGGCCTGCTCCAGCGTTGCAGCGCCCGCCAACGTCGCCGACAGTTGCGTGGCCAGCGCGGCGGCATCGCGCAGCGCGCTATTGCAACCCAGGCCACTTGCCGGGCTCATCACATGTAGCGCGTCGCCCAGCGCGGTCACCCTGCCCGCGACCGTCGCCAACGGCGCGCACGCCTGCCGCACCGGCAGCATGGCCAGCGTGCCGTCCGGCGTGGCGTCAAACACCGCGCGCAGTCCCGTTGCCCAATGTTCACTGACGGTGGTGAGCCAGCGCCGCACGGCGCCGTCCGCCGTGGGTAGTTGGGCGCCCAGGCCGAAGCGTTCGCGCCGCCCTATCATCGCCCAGTACAGGTAGTCGTCGACCGGCGTCAGCGACGTCGCGTCGGCAAAGCGCATGGCGTCGAGCACCAGCGCCAGATCGTCGCCGAACACCACCGACGTGCCCCGGCGCAGCAGCGGCGCGACCGCCTCGCTATCCAACGCCGCCTTGCCGTAGATGCAAACAGCGCCGGTATCGCCGCCGCCAGCCGAGGGGAAGCACTGCGCCGCCACGCGCGACTGGCTGCCGTCGGCGCCGACCAGCAGATCGGCCCGGCAGCGCGTGCCATCGGCGAAATCAAACGACACGCGGCCGTCGCTGTGGCGGCCGAGCTCGCGCAGCTCCTTGCCGAAGTGGACCCTGTCGGCGATGCCGCACAACAGCGCCTCGCGCAGCGTCTGGCGGTGGGCCTTGAGGTCCGGCTCCTTGTCCCAGGCGTCGTTCCAGGCCGCCGCGCTGTTGAGCAGGACGTCCAGCGCCTGGACCTGCCCGAGATCCTGCGCGCAACTGGCCTGCAACAAGGCGTACAACTGCGGCGGCAGGCAATCGCGCAGCGCCGCCTGGCCGTCGGCATTGATGCGCAGGCGATAGCCCTGGGGGCGGCTGTCCAGCGCCGCGTCGCGTTCGTACACGTCGAACGCAATGCCTTGCCGCTTCAGCCCCTGGGCCAGGCAAAGGCCGCCGGGGCCGGCGCCGATGATGGCGACGCGGAATCGATTTTTCTGCATGGGTGTTAGTCCTGATGGGTTGCGAAGAACGCCAGTATTGGACAATTCGGCCATGCAGTGATAACGTGGTTTGGTCAATAAATAATGAATTTGAGCCATGCCGGAAAATCACAGCGAGCGCCTGGATGGCCCCGAACTGATCGTGCTGAGGGGCGATCCTGGCCAGGATAGTGAGTTTCAACTGGGGACGCGGGAATATGATTGGCACCGTCATCATCGCGGCCAGGTTTTCTGCGTGGAGAGCGGCCTGGTGCATGTGCGGACCGCGACCGGTTCGTGGCTGCTGCCGCCGCAACGAGCGGGCTGGCTGCCCCCGGGTGAGCTGCATAAAGTGAGCATTACGGGAGCGGGCAGTGGCTGGACCGTGCTGCTGACGCCGGCCGCCAGCGCGCAACTGCCGCCCCACCCCACCGTCATCGGCGTGACCGAGATCATGCGGGCGCTGGTGCGCCAGGCCGCCACGTGGACCGGACAGGCGGCGCTGACGCCGCCGCAGCAACGCGTGTTGTCGGTGCTGCTGGATGAACTGCACCAGCAACCGCAAGCGGCCCTGCACCTGCCGATGCCGCAGGACCGCCGCCTGCTGCGCATCACCGCCGAACTGGCCTCCGCGCCGGGCGAAGGCCGCGGCCTCGCCGACTGGGCGGACTGGGCGGGTCTGTCGGCGCGCAGCATGAGCCGGCTGTTTCGCAGCGAAACCGGTTGCAGCTTCGGCCAGTGGCGGCAGCAATTCCTGTTGTCGATCGCGCTGGAGCGCTTGGCCCAGGGCGAATCGGTGAACGCCGTGTCCGATGCGCTGGGTTATGCCACGACCAGCAACTTCATCGTCATGTTCAAGCGCCATTTCGGCGCGTCGCCCGGGCGATATTTTAGAAACAGAGAAGCGGCGGAGACTTAGCGCCGCGCTTGCTGTTACAGAGCGCGGATATCTTCCTCGGTAAAGCCGGCTTTCAGGCGGGCTTCGATGTTGAACGGTCCGCGCGGCGTCGGCGCCTTGTAGCGGATCGCCAGTTCGGCATAGGTGGCGCGTGGCTCCAGACCGCGTTGCTGGCACAGGTAGTTGTACCAGCGGTTGCCGATCTCGACATGGCCAACCTCGTCGCGCAGGATGATGTCCAGGATGGCTGCGGCGTCGCGGTCACCGGCCTGGGCCAGCTTGGCGCGCAGCGGCGGGATCGCGTCGAGCCCGCGCGCTTCGAGCGTGCGCGGCACCAGCGCCATGCGCGCCAGCACGTCTTCGGTGGTCTTGCCGACCATCTCCCACAGGCTGTCGTGGGCAGGGAAATCGCCGTACTGGTAGCCCAGCGTTTGCAAATGTGCGGACAGCATCGCGAAGTGGGTCGCCTCCTCGGCGGACACGCGCAGCCAGTCGATGTAGTACTCCTGCGGCAAGTCCGGGAAGCGCCACAGCGCATCGAGCGCCAGGTTGACGGCGTTGAATTCGATGTGGGCCAGCGCGTGGATCAGCATGGCCCTGCCCTCCACCGTTGCCATGGAACGCCGTCCCACCGACAGCGGCGGCACTAGTTCCGGCTTTTCCGGCCGGCCCGGAATGGCGCCTGCCGGCACGATGGCGCCCGCCGGCTCCAGCCCGCACTCGCCCGCGCGCGACGCCGCCGCCATCGCGGCGACTGCCGCCACTTTGGAGGCGGGGTCGTTCTCTAGCAGGCAATGCAGCGCGTAGGCGCGCAACTCGGTTGGGATGGCCATGGTGTTCCTTGAAGCTTGAAAAAGGACGCAGTGTAACAAATCCCTGCCGTGATGCGGGTCGACAATACTGAGCCGCGCAGCATGCTGATCGTGGTCATGGTTCTACTTCTGCGGTTGCCCATGGCGGAGCGCCGTATCCTTTTGGGCTTGTGTGTCGACCATGGCGATCAGCGAACCTTTCAGCGAACCTTTCAGCGAACAACAGGCCTGCTCAAAGCTCGGATGAAAATTCAGGGCATCAATCGCGTCGAACTGTTGTTTCAGTTGTGCATGTCGTTCATCGAGCTGCTGAAATATCGCCGTCACATGCCTGGTCATGAATTCGTGCGCCGACATTAACACTTCGGGTTCGCGCTCGACTATCAGGACAAAGTCAAAGATATCGCGTCCCGTAATGCGATCGCCCCGATGCCACATTTTTTTCGCGATGATCTCAATCGAACTCTCCACCCGCACCTCATGCCCGAGGATCGTCTGCATCTCAAACCCCGGTGTCGTTAGATTTGGGGCCGCCACGAAGTCGATCTCGCCTTCCGGAAGAAATAGCTTAACGTAGCTGGCATCTTCCACGTAATCGGTTGTGATCGATTCGGCGACATCACTTAGGCGGGGCGTGACGAAACCCAGCGACTGTGGATCAGGCACGAAAATATCGATGTCCTTGCTGTAACGGTGGCTGTACCGAAGCATGAGCACTGTACCTCCGCCCATGGTCCAGAATGGATCCACGCGGCCGTGCTTGGCGATTTCACCGATGAGTGTCATCGCGTGCGAAAACAAGGTTTCCCAAGTCCGGGGAATCACAGGTGAACTGGCCATTACCAGACCGCTCGGCAAACCTTCCACTGCGTCGCCCAAAGACTGAGGTTCTTCATGATTTTCTTTGCAGGTACATCGGGGGTCGCAGCCTCGGCGATCGCCTTCACTACAATCGGCAAGGGCGTCTCATCGAGCAAAGCCATCAAATGCGGATGAAATTGTTCCGGCGCCACGCCAGAACGTAGCATCGCCGACAACATGGGAGGGGTGACCGCGTCCCGGTAGCTGGTACTGACGCTGCGCGCGACAACCTCAAGCGCACTCTTCATTCCAGCGGGTTGGACGGTCTCCACATCGAGTCCTAAAATATCCAACACAGTCTTTAATTTGGAGTAGCCGAGGTCCTTCAGCGTGCCGTTTTCCAGTTGATTAATGGTTACGCGGGAGAGCCCAGAAAATTTGGCGACATGCTCCTGCAGCAGGCCAACCTGAATACGCCTGCTGTGAATTTCGCCACCAATTTGGGCTAGGTTCATACCCGTCACCACATAATGTTAAATATATTGAACATTATAACGCTGATTTCGGCCACTCCAATTGGATAATGGACTGCCGTCTTTAGCTGACGGCCGGCTCCAGCAAGGTCAGGGTTTGCTGCTCCGTGTCCAGCCTGGCGCGCAGGCCGACGGGCAGCGTGAATTGGTGCCGGATGTGGCCGAAGGAGTAGCCCGCCACGGCCGGCCGGGTCAGCGGCAGCAGGTGCTGGTCGACGGTATCTTCCAGCGACAGCGCGCTCTCGCCGTCCACGCCTTCGCAATTTTCAAAGATGCCCAGCACGACGGCGGCGGCATGGCGGTAGCCCAGGCTGAGCTGGAGCTGCGTCATCATGCGGTCGATGCGGTAGGGTTCTTCATTGACTTCCTCCAGGTACAGAATGGCGCCCCTGAAATCGGCCGCGTACGGTGTGCCGGCCAGCGCGCTGACCAGCGACAGGTTGCCGCCGATGAGGCGCCCAGTGGCCACGCCGCCGTGCACGGTGCGCGGCGCTGGATTGTCCGCAGACATGGCGATCGTGTAGTTGGCTTGCGGCGCCATCAGCACGTTGCGCAGTTGCTCCACCGAGTAGTCGGAAAAGGTGGACGTGGCCACCGGCCCGTGAAACGTCACCAGCCCTGCTTTCTTGAGCAAGGCCAGGTGCAGGCAGGTGATGTCGGAATAGCCGATCAGCACTTTGGGATGCGCGCGGATCAGCCGGTAGTCGATGTGCTCCAGCAGCGAGATGCAGCCTGAGCCGCCGCGCACCGCCCACACCGCCTTGATGTCCGGATCGGCAAACATCGCGTGCAAATCCGCCAGCCGCTGCTCGACCGTGCCGGCGTAATTGCCGTAGACGTAGTGGATGTTGCCGCCCAATCGCACCCGCAAGCCCAGCGATTCGATATTGGCCACGGCCTGGGCCAGCGCCGCATCATTGGTGTGGCCACCGGGGGCGATCAGGCCAACCAGGTCTCCCGGCTGCAGACGGCGCGGTTTAAGCAGTCGCATGGTCTTCCTCCCGGCCGGCGCGGCCGCCGCGGCGCTGGTAGCCGCCGCCAACGCCGCGGCGGCCAGCAGATTGCCGAACCGCCGCCGGCCATGGTCTGCCGTCATTACAGGAACTTATACTTGAGCAGTACGTTGAGTGCTCGCCCACGCGGATCGGCCACCCGTGGATCCCAACCTGCGCCCACCACTTCATCCACGTTGTGCGCGGTGAACGGTGGATCGGTGTCGAGCAGGTTCTGGATGCCGAGCGTGATCGTGACGTTCCTGAAGCCGGTGTAGCTCGCCGACAAATCGTACTTGGTGTAGGCCTTCACGTTGGGGTTGAAGCCGGGGGGCGGCGCCGCCTTGCCGCCGTCCGGCAGCTGGTCCTTGTAGCCGGTGCTGTAGCTCTGGATCAGCATGCCGCTCCAGTCGCCGCGCGACAGACTCAGGCTGGCGTTGTGCTTCCAGCGCAGGTACAGGTCGCGGCTGTAGAAGTTGCCGACATATTCCTGGTAGGGCTGGCCTTCGATCTCGGCGAACTTGAAGCTCCGGGTGTAGGTGCCATCCAGGTTGAAGGCCCACTTGTAGCTGTCGAGCTTGCCCTCGCCGCGCAGGCTCACGTCGGCGCCGCGCGTCTTGGTGCCGGCGGCGTTGATCCAGCCGGCGTTGACGTAGTTGATCGTGTTGTCGGGATTGCGGATGATGTTCTGCGACAGCAGCGCCGCGTTGGCCAGCACGATCTGCGGCGTGCGGTTCAGGATGCGGTTCTGCGAGTTGATGGCCCAGTAGTCGATCGATGCCGAGTAGCCGCGCACCGGCTCGATCACCATGCCCAAGCTGCCCTGCTTCGAGGTTTCCGGCTTGAGCGCGGGATTGCCGCCGCTGAAGTAAGGCAGGCGCGCAATGGCGCAGAAGGCAGGATCGCCGGGATGGCTCGGGCAGTAGACCGGATCGATGATCCCGTTCGGCAGTTCCTGCGACAAGCGGCCGGAATACAGCTGCGTGAAGCTCGGCGCCAGGAAGCCCTTGTTGGCCGAGCCGCGCAACACCAGCATGCCGTTCGGCTGGTAGCGGAACGAGATCTTCGGATTGGTGGTCGAGCCGAATACGCTGTAGTGGTCGCGGCGCAGGGCCAGCTGGGTTTCCAGCTCCTTGGTGATCGGAATAATCAACTCGGTGTAGACCGCCTTGATGTCGCGGCTGGCTTCGTTCAAGGCGGCGTTCCCTGGCGACAGCAGGATCTGTGTGGCGTCGACATCCTGGGCGAAGTTGTAGCCTTCGCGGCGCAAGTCGAAACCGACCGCCATCGACACCGGACCAGCCGGCAACTGCCAGACTTCGCCGGACAGGTTGCCGTCCAACTGGGTCAAGCTGGTTTTGCCGTGCTGGAAAGCGCCGTTGAATCTGGTCGATTCGATCAACTGCATGGCTTCCGGCGTCTGGCTTTGTCCGGCGCTGAGCCAGGGGTTGATGATGCCGCTGCCCAGCGCGGAGTAGATCTTGCTGGTGTAGCCGTAGCCGCCGATCAGCGCGGTCTTGGTCGTGCTCTCGCCGTGCGACAGGCCGGCGCGGTAGTCCCACTTGCCGAGCAATACGCCTTCCGCGCCGATCAGCAGGCGGGCGTTGTCGGTGACATCCTCCTGCATGCGGTTGCCCCACGGGTTGGCGCGCCATTTGTAGATGATGGGCTTGGTCTTGTCGAAGCTTGGAATGAAGGCCGACAGGTCCTGGTAGTACGCGCCGCCGACCGGATAAGCATTGCCGTTGGCCAGCGAGGTCGAGATCTGCACCGGGGTGAATTCCGCCGTGGCCTTGTTGTGGCCGTACAGCGCCTCGACGAACAGCTTGTGGTCGGGACTGATTTGCAGCGTGCCGCGCGCGACCGCGTTCAGGCGCTCGACCGGGAAGTTGATGATGTAGTCGGCGCCGTAGTCGTAGGCGCAGGAATAGGTGCTGCGGGTGGCCGCCGTGACATCCTTCCACAACGCGGTCTGGTATTGCGACATGCCTGGTATGGAATCGCACTTGCCCTGGAAGCTGAGCGGGTTCGCTTGCAGATAGGTGGTCGGATCGCCCGGCCGCTTGAAGCCGGTGCCCAGGGCGGTGCCGGCGCCGCTCAGCTGGTTGGCATAGGGCGTGCCGGTGGTGTCCGGCGACAGGCCGCGCTCGGGCTGGAAGCCGTTGGCGAAGGCGCGGTCGTGCGAGCTCAGCTTTTCGTTGTTGTCATAGGTGACGCTGCCCATGACGTTGAAACCCTCCTTCTGCAACGACCCGACGCCGCCCAACAGCGACAGCCTGCGGTTGGCGCCGCCGCCATGCTGGGTGAAATTGTCGTTGAGCGAGACTTCGAGGCCGTGATAGTCTGTGCGCAAGATGAAGTTGATGACGCCGCCGATGGCGTCGGTGCCGTAGATGGCCGAGGCGCCGTCCTTCAAGATCTCCACGCGCTGGATGGCGCCCAGCGGGATCGCATTCAAGTCGACCGCCTTGGCGCTGGCGCCGAAAGTGGCGATGCGGCGGCCGTTGAGCAGCACCAGGGTGCTGTTGGGACCAAGGCCGCGCAGCGACGCATACGAAGCGCCGCCGCTGACGCGGTCGGCATCGGCGCCAAAGACGTTGTTCCCGGAGGTCATGTTGTCTGCGCCGGTGCCGTTGGCGGACAGGCTGCGGATCAGCTGCTCGGTGCTGGTGATGCCGGATTTCTCGATGGTGTCGTAGTTGATCACCTGGACCGGCAACGCGCCCTCCTTCGCCAGCCGCTTGATGCTGCTGCCGGTGATTTCCACGCGCTGCATGACGGCGGCGCCGTCCTGTGCGAATACCGGACCTGCCGCCGGGGCGAACACGCCCATCAGCGCAATCATATGCGCCAGTTTTTTAACCTTCACGGTCTCTCCCTGTGGTGAAACTGAATGCTTATTTTTCCAGATTAGCGCCTTGCCTCATTGACCAGCCAATGAAATTAGCTTTTGCCGCTATAACTTTTAGTCATGAAGTCGCGCTCTCCCCCGCAGCATGCCAGCGGCGTGAACTTTCAGGAAAGGCATTTGTATCTTTTAAACCACATTTCCCAGGAATAAAGACCTAGGCCAGCAGCGCGCGAGCGGCCTCGGCGATGCTGGCGGCCAGCTGGCTGGCGCCGTGCGACAGCGGCGCGTGGGCCGGCGTCAGCAGATACAGCTGGATCGTGATTTCCGGCGCCCACGGCCGGCTTTGCAGGCGTCCGCGTCCCGATGCGGCGGTGAAGGGATCGACCACCGCCATGCCGCCGCCCGCTTCCACCAGCGAGCGGGCGATCTGGTAGGTCTGCACGACGGTGTGGAAATGCGGCGTGATGCCTTGTGCTTCGCAGGCGGCCAGCACCTGGTCGCCGAGCGGATCGTTGTCGGCGTAGCCGATCAGCTCACCTTCCAGCGCCGGCGCGGTGAACGGCTGCGCGATTTGCGCGGCGGACCAGCGGCCCGGCGGTGCGATCACCGTCATCACGCCCTGCGCGATCGGCTCGGCGACTATACCGGGATGGCGCGGGTCCTGCAGCGACAGGCCAAAGTCGGCCTCGCCCAGCCGCAGCGCGTTGACGATTTCGCTGGTGTGGTGGGTCGCCAGTTCGCAGCGGGTGTCGGCGAAGGCGCGCCGCCAGTTGCCCATCGCCTGCGGCAGTACGCTGGCGGCCACGGTCGGGGTCGACACCAGGCGGATGGTCTCCACCGCGCGGCCCTTGAGGCTGGCGGCCAGGCGGCGTATGCCTTGCAGGTCGCGGTTCAGTTTTTCGGTTTCGGCGAACAGGCGGTGCGCTTCCGGCTTGGGATACAGCTTGCCGCGCACGCGCTCGAACAGCGGCATGCCCAGTTGCAGTTCGCAGTGCTGCAAGACCTTGGTGACGGCTGGCTGCGAGATGTGCAGCACCTGTGCGGCGCCGCTGATGGTGCCCACTTGCATAATCGCGTGAAAAACCTCTATGTGACGCAGCCGCATCTTCCTCTTTCGCTATGACGATGCGCTACTGTAGCAGGAGTGCCGCCCGCACGCTGCCCTCCGTTTGGTCGAGCAGCGCGCGCGCCCGCGCCACCGGAACCTGGCGCAGCAGCACCACGATCGCCGCCTTGACGTGGTAATCGCATTGCTCCAGCACGAAGTGCGCGCTGGCAGCGTCGGCGCCGGTGGCGTGCATGGTCAGCGCCACGGCGCGGCGCAGCAACTTGGCGTTGGTGGCCTTCATGTCGACCATCAGGTTGCCATGGACTTTGTGCAGGCGCACCATGATGGCGCTGGAGATGGTGTTGAGGACGATCTTCTGCGAGGTGCCGGCCTTCAAGCGCGTGCTGCCGGAGATAACTTCCTGGCCGGTATCGAGCGTGATGCCGAACTCCGCCCGCGTGGCGACCGGGGCGTCGACGTTGTTGGCGATGCCGACGGTGAGCGCGCCGGCGGTGCGGGCGGCGTCCAGCGCTCCCAGCACATACGGCGTGCTGCCGGAGGCGGCCAGCAGCATCACCACGTCATTGGCTCGCGGCAGCAAGGCCGCCAGATCGAGGAAGCCTTGCTTGCTGTCGTCCTCCGCGCCCTCCACCGCCTGGAACATCGCGCCCTTGCCGCCGGCCAGCAGCGACAAGGCACGCTCGTGCGGCCACGAAAATGTCGGGTGCAGCTCCACGCAGTCCAGCACGCCGAGCCGCCCCGAGGTGCCGGCACCGACGTAGATCAGGCGTCCGCCGGCGGCGATGCGCGGTACTGCGGCCTCGACCACGGCGGCGATCACGCCGGCCGCGGCGCGCACGGCTGCGACGGCGTTGAGCTGGTCGGCGATCAGCGTCTCGACCAGCACGGCCACCGGATACTGGTCCAGGCCGGCATGTTCCTGACTGGGGGTTTCGGTTTTGAGCATGTCGAAAGTGTAAGCGTGAAGCCCGCCGCGCAGTCATGAAAGCTTGCCGGGCACTCATTCCGAAAAGTTATACGGCAAGTGCCGGTTTTCATTGGCAGGCGGGCTGCGCGCGCAGTATTCTTGGCCATCGAATCAATTCTAGGGCCACCATGAAACGCGAAATGCAGGCCTTGATGGGGATGTTGCTGATGGCGGGGGCCAGCGGCGGCGGCATGGCCGCCTCGCTGGACCAGGAACTGGCCGCCATCGCCGCCGACCCGGCGATGCCGCTGGCCAGCCTGTCGGTGCTGGCTGTGCGCGGCGGCAAGGTGCGCTACCAGTACCAAACCGGCCAGCGCCGCATCGGCGCGGCGGCCGCGCCGGCCAACGCCGACACCCTGTTCCGCATCGCTTCGGTCTCAAAGATGATGACCACCTTCGGCGTGATGCGCCTGATTGAACAGCACCAGCTGGAGCTCGATGCGGACGTGAGCCGCTATCTCGGCTATGCGCTGCGCAATCCGCACTTCCCCGACCAGCCGATCAGCTTGCGCATGCTGCTGACGCATACCTCGTCCTTGCGCGACGAAGCCGGCTATTTCTGGGGCGCCGACGTCGCCATCCGCGACCGCCTGACTGGCGGCGCGGCCGGCATGTGGGCCGGCGATCACGGTCCCGGTGGCTACTTCACGTACACCAATTTGAACTGGGGCGTGATCGGCACCATCATGGAGAAAGTCAGCGGCGAGCGTTTCGACCGCCTGATGAAGCGCCTGTTGCTGGAACCGATGGGCCTGCGCGGCGGCTACAATCCTTCCGAATTCTCGCCCGAGGAAATCGACAACGTGGCGACGCTGTACCGCAAGCGCGCCGTCGATAGCGAGGTGTGGAATCCCGACGGACCATGGATCGCGCAGGTGGACGACTACGGCGTCCGCCCGCCGGTGGCGCCCGCCGGCCTCGCCGGCTACGTCGCCGGCAGCAACGGTACGCTGTTCAGCCCGACCGGCGGCCTGCGTATCTCGGCCGCCGATCTGGGCAAGATCATGCAGATGCTGACCAACCACGGCCGCTATCAGGACCGCCAGATTCTTCAGCCGGAATCGGTGGCGCTGATGTTCCGCCAGCAGTGGAAACACAACGGCAGCAACGGCGACACCCATCGCGGCCTGTATCACAGCTGGGGCTTGGGCAGCCAGCGTTTCGATGACCGGCGGCTGGTCGAGGGTGGCGGCTTCAGCGCGGTGGGCCATCTGGGCGAGGCCTATGGCTTGATTTCCACCTTCGTGGTCGATCTGCGGCGTAGCAATGGCATGGTGTCGCTGATCGGCGGCACAGGAGCCGACCCGGATCGCAATCCCGGCCGCTACTCGGCGATGACGCGCAGCGAAGAGCGCATCCTGACGGCGCTGTATCGCCACGCCATCCTCGGCCGGTGACGCCATGAGCGAGGTGATCGTCATCGGTGGCGGCGTGGTGGGCTTGACCTCCGCATGGTGGCTGGCCGAGGCGGGCTATCGGGTGACGCTGGTGGAGCGTGAGGCCGAGGTCGGCAGCATGGCCAGCTATCGCAATGGCGGGCAACTCAGCTATCGCTACGTGTCGCCGCTGGCCGACGCCGGCGTGCCGCTGAAGGCCTTGCGGTGGCTGTTTCAACCGGATGGCCCGCTGCGCTTCCGGCTGGAGGCGGACTGGCGGCAGTGGCGCTGGCTGGCGCAATTCCTCGGCAACTGCAACGCCGCCGCCAACCGGCGCACCACCGCCACACTGTTGCAACTCGGGGCCTTGAGCCGGCAGGCGATGCACGACTTGTCGCCGCAGGTGCCGCTGGCGGCCTTCGCATGGCGCGAGGCCGGCAAGCTGGTGGTGTATCGCAGCGAGCGCCTGTTCGAGCACGCGGCCGCGCTGGCCACCGTGGATGCCGAGGTGCTGACACCAGCCGCCACGGCACTGCGCGAGCCGGCGCTGGCGGCGCTGCAAGGCGATCTGGCGGGCGGCATCTTCAATCCCGGCGAGGCGGTGGCGGATTGTCACGCGTTCTGTGTGAAGTTGATGCACCGCTTGCAAAGCCATCCCAATTTCAAAGGCGTGCTGCATCGCGATGTGACTGGAATACGGACCGATCGCGGCAAGGTGGCTTGGCTGCGCACCGCCGCCGGGCCGCTGCGGGCCGACCATTTCGTGCTGGCCGCCGGCATCCAGAGTCGCGACTTGGCGGCGAGTGCCGGCATCTATCTGCCGCTCTATCCGCTCAAAGGCTATAGCCTGACCGCGCCCATCCGTGTCGGCGACGTGGCGCCGGAGATCAGCGTGACCGACTTTGAACGCAAGGTTTTGTACGCGCGCATCGGCTCGCAGTTGCGCGTGGCGGCGATGGTGGACATGGTGGGCGCTGACACGCGCATCAGTCAGCGTCGCGTGCAGGGGCTGGTGCGGCTGGCGAAAGAAGCCATGCCCAGCGCGGCGGATTACGATCATGCCGACGCCTGGGCGGGCCTGCGTCCCGCCACGCCGGGCGGCGCGCCCATCATCGGCGCCACGCGCTACGGAAATTTCTGGCTGAATGTGGGGCACGGCCCGCTGGGTTTCACCTTTGCCTGCGGCTCGGCCAGCCTGCTGGCGGGCATGCTGCGCGGCGCGGCATCGCCCATCGCGCTGGATGGGCTGACGCTGCGCCGCTGACGATCACGATGGCTGCTGGAACAGGCGCAGGATGCTGGAGAAATCTTCCTGGCCGTGGCCTTGCTGCTGGTGCAGTTGGAACAGCTGACGCGCCAGGCTGCCCAGCGGCGTGACCGCCTGCGCCGACTGCGCTGCCTGTTGGGACAGGCCCAGATCCTTCAGCATCAGCGAAGTGCCGAAGCCGCCCGCATAGCCGCGTGACGCCGGCACGTTGTCCATCACGCCGGGCCATGGGTTGTACAGTTCCAGCACCCAGTTGCGGCCCGAGCTCTTGGCCATGATGTCCGACAGCACTTTCGGATCGAGGCCATGGGCGACGCCCAGGTTCAAGGCTTCCGCCGTGCCCGCCATCAGTATCCCCAGCAGCATGTTGTTGCAGATTTTGGCGACCTGGCCTGCGCCGGGGCCGCCGGCGTGGAAGATGTTCTTGCCCATCTGCTCCAGCACGGGCCGGGCGCGCGCCAGCGCTTCCGTTTCGCCGCCGACGATAAAGGTCAGCGTGCCGGCGGCCGCGCCGGCGGTGCCGCCCGAGACCGGCGCATCGATCATCGCCAGGCCGAGCTTGTTGGCGGCGGCCGCGACCTCGCGCGCGGCGTCGGCGGCGATGGTGCTGCAGTCGATGAACAGCGCGTTGGCGGCGGCATGGGCCAGGATGCCCTGCTCACCCAAATACAGTTCGCGCACATGGCGGTCAGCCGGCAGCATGGTGATGACCACGTCCGCCTCGCGCACCGCTGCGGCGGCCGATGCGGCGACGCGCGCGCCAGCGCTGTGCAGGCTCTCCATGGCCGCCGCCGACAGGTCGAACACCGACACCGTGCGGCCCGCGCGCAGCAGGTTGTGCGCCATCGGCGCGCCCATGTTACCCAGTCCGATAAAAGCGATCTGCATTTTGTCTCCTTGTTAGTTTAAGTCCGCCAACGGATGCTGCGGGCCCGGCGCCTCGAAGAATTCTGCGACCCTGGCCAGGGCCTCGTCCAAGGTGCGCGGCGACCATTGCGGCGCATTGTCCTTCTCCACCAGCAGCGCGCGCACGCCTTCCGCGAAATCCGGATGAGCGCAGCATTGCAGGGCGACGATCAGTTCGAGCCGGAACACATCGGCCAGGTTGAGGTGGCGGCTGCGCTGCTGCATCTCCCACACCAGCGCAACCGACGACGGCGCTCCCTTCGCCAGCGCCGCCGCCGCGCGTTGCAGCCAGACCGTATCCCCCTGGTAGCCGGTGATGGCGGCCACCACCTCGTTCAATTCGCGGCTGGCGGTCATCGCTGTGATGGTATCCCAGTTCTGGCGGACTTCCGATACCGGCAGTGACTCAGGCGCCAGACTCAGCGAACGTAGCAGCCGATCCACCACCACGGCGGCATCCGCGCTCCATTCGGTGGCGCACAAGGCTTCGACCACGGCGACGCGTTGTTCTTGCGGCAGGAAATAGTCGCCCAGGCCGGTGAACAGCGCGTCATGCGCATTCAGCGAGGCGCCGGTCAGGCCGAGGAACAGGCCGCTGCGGCCTGGCATGCGCGGCAGGAACCAGCTGCCGCCCACATCCGGGAACAGGCCGATGGTGATCTCCGGCATGGCGATGCGGGTGGTCGGCGTGACCACGCGGTGGCTGCCGCCCGCCAGCAAGCCCAGCCCGCCACCCATGACGATGCCGCCGCCCCACACCACCAGGGGTTTCGGATAGGTGTGGATCAGATGATCGAGCCGGTATTCCTCGCTGAAGAACGCCTGCGCCAGCTGGTTGGGCATGGCGCCGGGTTCGGCCAGGATGGCGTTGCGCAGTGTGCGCACGTCGCCGCCGGCGCAAAAGGCTTTGTCGGAGCTCGATTGCAGCACGACGCAGGCGATCGCGTCGTCCCCGGCCCAGTCCTGCAATGCCATGTGGAGCATGCGTATCATGTTCAAGGTCAGCGCGTGCAGCGACGAGGGGGCGTTCAGCGTGGCGACGCCGATGCGCTTGCCGCCGGCAGCTTCGCGCGCTTCCAGCAACACGGCCGGTGTGTTTTCCAGAGTGACCGTCTCACGCATTGGACCACCGCGGGGCACGCTTTTCCAGGAAGGCCTGCACGCCCTCTTTTTGATCCTGCGTGTCGAACAGATCGACAAAGCGTTCGCGTTCCTGCGGCAGCATGTGCTGCGGCGGCAGGCTGCGCGCGCCTTGGATCAACGCCTTGCAAACGGTGACGGCGCTCGGGCTCTGACGCCACGATTTCTCCGCCAGGGCCAGCGCCGCATCCAATCCGGCGCCGGTGGCGACCACTTCCTCCACCAACCCGATCGCCAGCGCGCGCCGCGCGTCGATACGTTCGCCGCACAATATCATGCGCTTGGCCCAGCCTTCGCCGACCAGCCACGATAGTTGCTGGGTGCCGCCGGCGCACGGCAGCAGGCCGACCGCCGCTTCCGGCAGGGCCATTTGCGCATGCTCTTCGGCGATGCGGATGTCGCAGGCCAAAGCGCACTCCAGCCCGCCACCCATGGCGTAGCCGTTGATCGCGGCGATGCTGACGCCGCGGAAGCCGGACAAGGCCTCGAATGCCTTGCCGAAGCGCTGCGCCATCGCCCGCGCCACGGCCTTGTCGCCGTCGGCGAACAGTTTCAGGTCGGCGCCGGCCGAGAAGAACTTGGCGCCGCCGCCGGTGATCACCAGCGCGTAGATGTCGCGCTCGGCGTTCAGGTCGGCCACCAGTTCGGCCAGTGCCGCCAGGCTTTCCAGCGTCCACGTGTGGGCTGGCGGGTTGTCGAGGGTGACGACGGCCGTGTGCTGGCGCCGTTCGACTTGCAGGTTCGCGTAGGTTTTATTCATTTGATGTGCTCCGTGGCGCCCTCGCGCAGGATGGCCCTGCCGACGATGAGGCGCATGATTTCATTGGTACCTTCGAGGATTTGATGCACCCGCGTGTCGCGCACGTGGCGCTCCAGCGGATACTCGCGGATGTAGCCGTAGCCACCGTGCAGTTGCAGCGCTTCGTTGGCGACGGCGAAGCCGGCGTCGGTGGCGAAGCGCTTGGCCATGGCGCAGTAGACGCTGGCGTCCGGACTTTCCCGGTCCAGCTTCCACGCGGCCAGGCGCACCATCTGGCGCGCGGCGACCAGCTCGGTCACCATGTCAGCCAGCTTGAATTGCAGGGCCTGGAACTGCGCCAGCTCGCGGCCGAACTGGATGCGTTCCTTCAGATAATTGCCGGCCCGCGCCAGCGCCGCCTGCGCCGTGCCGACCGAACAGGCGGCGATGTTGATGCGGCCGCCGTCCAGGCCCTTCATCGCGATGGCGAAGCCCTGCCCCGGCTCGCCGAGCAGGTTGGCGGCCGGGATCGCCACGTTGTCGAAATGGATGGCGCAGGTGGGCTGGCTTTTCCAGCCCATCTTCTCTTCGTTCTTGCCGAAGCTGATGCCGGGCGTGTCGGCCGGGACCGCGAAGGCCGAGATGCCGGCGGCGCCGCTGTCGCCGGTGCGCGCCATCACCACCAGCAGGTCGGTGCTGCCGGCGCCCGAGATGAAGGCCTTGCTGCCGTTGAGTACATAACGGTCGCCCTGGCGTTCGGCGCGGGTGCGCAGCGAGGCCGCGTCCGAACCGGCTTGCGCTTCGGTCAGGCAGTAGCTGGCCAGCGCCTGGCCGCTGGCCAGACGCGGCACCCAGTGCTCGCACACGGCCGGGCTGCCCCAGCGCGCCACCATCCAGGTCGCCATGTTGTGGATTGACAGGTAGGCGGTGGTGGAGGTGCAGCCTGCGGCCAGCTCTTCGAAGACGATGGACGCGTCCAGCCGCGACAGGCCGAGCCCGCCGAGATGCTGCGGCGTGTACAGCCCGCAGAAGCCGAGTTCGCCCGCCTTGGCCAGCGTCCCGCGGCAGAAGTGGCCTTCCGCGTCCCAGCGGGCGGCGTTGGGCGTGAGCTCGCCCTCGGCAAACTCGCGCGCCGCCTGCTGGAAGGCTTGCTGCTCTTCGTTGAGCGCGAAGTCCATGCTCATTACTTCAGGCTGATGGTGGTGTTGACCTGGCCGACCGA
This sequence comes from Duganella violaceipulchra, assembly GCF_019166075.1. Lineage (NCBI taxonomy): Bacteria > Pseudomonadati > Pseudomonadota > Betaproteobacteria > Burkholderiales > Oxalobacteraceae > Duganella > Duganella violaceipulchra. Next base: position 52,117 of record NZ_JAHTGR010000006.1, read on the forward strand.
GGCCGCGTCCGCAAACCAGCGCTGGGTGATGGTCTGGGTCTGGGTATAGAACAGCACCACTTGCTTGCCGTACGGTCCCAGGTCGCCCAGCTTGGAGCCGCGCGAGCCGGTAAAGCTGAACAGCGGGACCGGCACCGGAATCGGCACGTTGATGCCGACCTGGCCGACGTCGATGTCTTCCTGGAACTTGCGCGCGGCGGCGCCGCTTTGCGTGAACAGCGCGGTGCCGTTGCCGTTCGGGTTGGCGTTGACCAGGGCGATGGCCTCGTCCAGCGTGTCGGCCTCGACGACGATCAGCACCGGTCCGAAAATTTCCTGGTCATACACCGCCATGCCGGGCTTAACGCCGGACAGGATGGTCGGGCCGATGAAGTTGCCGTTCGGGTAGCCGTCGACCTTGATGGCGCGGCCGTCCAGCGCCAGCTGGGCGCCCTGCTCCAGGCCCTTGCCGATCAGCGCCAGCACGCGCTCCTTGGCGGCGCAGGAAATGACGGGGCCGAGGTCGGGATTGTTCTTGCCGGCGCCGACCGACAGCGCAGCGGCCTTCCGCACCAGCTCCGGCAGCCATGCGCGCGCCTCGCCCACCAGCACCGCGACCGACGCCGCCATGCAGCGCTGGCCGGCGGCGCCGAAGCCCGCGCCCAGCAGCTGGTTCAGGGTCTGTTCCTTGTTCGCATCCGGCAGCACGACGGCGTGGTTCTTGGCGCCCATCATGCACTGGGCGCGCTTGCCGGACAGCGTGGCGCGTTCATACACATGCTTGCCGACATGGCTGGAGCCGACGAAGGACACGGCGCGGATATCGGGATGGTCGCACAGGGCGTTGACCACCTCTTCGCCGCCGTGCACGACGTTCAGCACGCCTGCCGGAATGCCGGCTTCCAGCGCCAGCCTGACCAGCTTGACCGTCACCAGCGGGTCCTGCTCGGACGGCTTGAGCACGAAGGTGTTGCCGCAGGCGATGGCCATCGGGAACATCCACAGCGGTATCATGGCCGGGAAGTTGAACGGTGTGATGCCGGCGCACACACCCAGCGGTTGCAGCACGCTGTAGGTGTCGACGCCGCCGGCCACGTTCTGCGCGAACTCGCCCATTTGCAGCGAGCCGATGTTGGCGGCGTGCTCGACCACTTCCAGGCCGCGGAAGATGTCGCCCTCGGCGTCGAGCAGGGTCTTGCCCTGTTCGGCGGTCAGCGTGGCGGCCAGGTCGGCCATGTTTTCGCGGATCAGCTGCTGGTACTTGAGGAAGATGCGGGCGCGCGCGCCGATCGGCGTTTTACGCCAGGTCTTGAAGGCGCGCTGGCCGGCGGAAACCGCCTGCGCCACTTCGTCCACGGTGGCGAACGGGACGCGGGCCAGCACTTCCTGGGTGGCCGGGTTGACGACGTCGCGCCAGACAGTGGTGCGGGATTCGACCCATTCGCCGTTAATCAGCAAGGGTACGGTGGGGATAGCTGTGGTCATCGTCGGTCTCCTGGTGGTGTTTCAAAAGCTTGCGTTTTTTGCTAATTGTTTGCATTATTCGCTTATTGCAAACAAGCGTAAAGACGTAAAAATGCGAGGAATTGCGAAGCTGATGCCGGAATTTTGCGAAGGTTGCGAAGATGTCTAAGGTTTTCATGGGAGTGCGTTTGCAGCGCTTGCGGGAGGAACGCAAGCTGACCCAGGCCGCGCTGGCCAAGCTGCTGGACATTTCGCCCAGCTACCTGAACCAGATCGAGCGCAACCAGCGGCCGCTGACCGTATCCATCCTGTTGCGGGTGGGCGCGGTGCTGGGCGTGGACCCGCAGATTTTTTCCGAGCACGACAGCGCCGGGCTGGTGGCCGACCTGCGCGATGCCTTCAGCGAACTGCCCGACGCCGATACCCCGCTGGCGGAACTGAAGACGCTGGTCGAGAACATGCCGGGCGTGGCGCGCGCCATCGTGCAGATGCAGAGCCGCTACCGCATGGTGGCCGGGCGCGCGGCGGCGCTGGAATCGCAGTTCGACGACGGCAACCGCGGCATCAGCGTGGCGCCGCCCTCGGTGGATGAGGAAGTGCGCGATTACCTGAACCAGCGCCAGAACTATATCGATGAGCTCGACCGCGCCGCCGAGTTGCAGATGGACCCAGACGCGGCCGCCTTGCAGCGCCGGCTGGCCGAGCGGCATGGCGTGACGGTGCTGGCCTCGCATCAGTCCGGGCTGCCGGCGGCGCGGCGACAATATCATCCAGATCAAAAAATACTTTGGCTGCCCGATACGATCACTGAAGGGCAACGTGCGTTTCAAATGGCGGCGCAGTTGGGCTTGCTGGAACAGGGGGAGACGATCGCGTCGCTGGTGCGGGCAGCATCGTTTTCCAGCGACGCAACGCGGGATGGCGCGCGCCTGGCGCTGTCGAACTACTTTGCCGGGGCGGTCAGGCTGCCCTACCGCCGCTTTCTGGCGGCAGCCGAGGCTTGCGGCTACGATATCGCGCTGCTGGCGGGACAGTTCGGCGTCAGCTTCGAGGCGGTTTGCCACCGGCTCAGCACCATGCAGCGTCCGGGATTTGCCGGCCTGCCGGTGTTTTTCGTGCGCGTGGACCGGGCCGGGAATATTTCCAAGCGGCAGTCGGCGGCGGCCTTCCACTTTTCCCGCGCGGGCGGCACTTGTCCGCTGTGGGTGGTGTATGAGGCGTTCAGCCTGCCGGGCCAGGTGTTGCGACAGGTGGCGCGCATGCCGGATGGCAGCACCCATCTGTGGATTGCGCGCCAGGTCAGCAGCGGTCCGGCCGGCTTCATGGCGCCGGGCAAGTCGTTTGCCATCGCGCTGGGTTGCGATATCAGCCAGGCGCAGCGCATGGTGTACGCCAAGGGCCTGGACCTGGCCAATCCGGACGTCGCCACGCCGATCGGCAACGGGTGCAAAGTCTGCGAACGCAATGACTGTCCGCAACGGGCGTTTCCGTCCATCTTGCGACAAAAACCTGTGGCCGTCCGGCCGGCATAGCAAATCGACATCGCCTCGCGCTACAATCCTGTATGCAACTAGGATTTCTCCATGAAACATAGCCAGCCGCCGTCGGAGCTGCCGCAGATGGCGCGCGCCGTGTCGGTGCGTCGGCTGTTCCGGCACGGCGACCGGGCCGAACAGCGGACAATCGCGGCGCTGTGGCTGCTGTCGCTGGCCGCCAGTATCGGGCTGGGGCTGGCTTCCGTGATCTACAAATGGTCCGGCCTGCCGGTGCGGCTGGGCGGGGTCGAGCTGTACATCACCGTTTATCCGCCGCTGGTGATCTGCCTGCTGTGGACGCTCACCTGCGGCTGGTGGTGGGGCGCCATTCCGGCCTATCTGGCGACGTTGACACTGGCCCTGTACGGCGGCATGCCGCTGCCCTGGGCGCTGCTGTTCAGCGGCGCCAATCCGCTCGGCTTCGCGGTCATGGGGCTGGGTTACCGGGCCATTTCCGCCAGCCGGCGCCTGACCAGCGTGGGGGCGATGCTGCTCTACGTGCAGCTGGCATTCGTCGGCGCGATCTTCAGTTCGAGCGGCGCGCTGGTTTGGTGCTACACCAACCGCATCGACTCTACTGCCCTGCTGCCGATCTGGCAGGGCTGGTGGCTGGGCGCCTTCCTGCAAAGCGTGTTGCTCTGCGCGCCCGTGTTGGCGCTGATGTGGCCGCACCTGGAGCGCTGGCAACAGCAACGGCCGCAACTGCTGGTGGAATCCAGCCGCGATCCGCGCGGTTCAGTGCTGCGCTGGCTCGGCTGCGTGACGATCGGCGTGCTGGTCTACGGTTTCGTCACCCTGCAACTGGCCGACAATCTGCTGCAGGCACAGGCGGCCGCCATTCCTGCGGGGCTGGCGCGGGCGCTGGAGGTGGCGCGCGATACGACCTGGGCGTTTTACTGGGTGTTCGCGCTGATCGTCGTGTTTATCGCCGTGTTCGGCTATCACATGTTCATCCACTGGCAGACGCTGACCAACCAGTTGCTGGCCGACTTGCGCCATGCGAACCAGCGGCTGTACATGCTGGCCGGCACCGACAGCCTGACCGGCTTGCACAACCGGCGCGTGGCGGACGAGCGCATCGCCGCCGAATGGCTTCGGGCCCAGCGGCTTGGCGCGCAGGCGGCGCTGGTGATGATCGATATCGACCACTTCAAGCAGATCAACGACCGCCACGGCCACCCGGTCGGCGATGAGGCGATCCGGGTGCTGGCGACTGCGATCCGCGCCCTGTCGCGCGAGGTGGACTGCGCCTGCCGCTACGGCGGCGAGGAATTCGTCATCATCCTGCCACAAGCCGACGCCGAAGGCGCCTACTACTTCGCCGAACGCCTGCGCAGCCGCGTGGCGGCGGCGCCGGTGGCCAGTGAGCACGGCGTTTTCCACTTCACGGTCAGCGTCGGCATCGCACTCGTCAATCCGGCAGACCCCGGTCATGAAGCATGGATAGAACGCAGCGATCACGCGCTGTACCGTGCCAAGCGGGACGGCCGCAACCGGGTGGTGGCGGCGGCGGCCTGAGTTTGGTTCCCCAGGAACTCAGTCCTGTCCTACAGCCACACCGCTCGCGCACCTATAGCTGTACCGGGATGCTCCAAGCATGATGAGCGTTGTCACCTCGCGATCCAACGAGGGACCTTACTCACCATCTGGAGACCAACATGAGCTACCTAGACCGCGATACCTATGGCATTTACAGCGATACCTCGGCCGGCCCCGGCCCTCGGCTGATGGGCGCCGACACACTGATCGGTGAAGACGTCTACAACCTCCAGGACGAAGACTTGGGCGACATCAAGGAAATCATGCTCGACATGCGCCAGGGCCAGGTTGCCTATGCGGTGTTGTCGTTCGGCGGCTGGCTGGGCATGGGCGACAAGCTGTTCGCCGTCCCCTGGCAGGCCATGCAACTCGATACCGCCAACAAACGCTTCCTGCTGGATGTTTCGAAAGAGCACCTGAAGAACGCCCCCGGCTTCAACAAGGATAATTGGCCCGACATGGCCAGCGCCGAGTTCAGCAGCCAGATCCACAGTTTCTACGGCACCCAGCAGAACGCCCCCGGCGCCCGCACCGCCAGCGGCAGCGTGATGGGCACCGGCACCGGCAGTCTGCAAAGCGATCCGGGCGCCAGCGCCAGCCGCACCACCCCTGGCAGCAGCGGCAGCGGCAGCGGCAACCTGTAGCGGCTGGCCCACAGAACGCGCAGATTGGCTCGTCAAGGCATGCGATTGCGAGCGTGCCTGACGGGCATCTCTGGTCTAATTATTGCATCGACAGCAATTAGACCCACCATGCAAAAATCCATCGCACTTCCCCTGATCGCGCTGGCGCTGTGCGCCGGCAACCTCCCCGCCCTCGCCTTCGAACCCCTGCCGCCAGAGACCATGGACGACGCCCGCGTCTTCAAGGTCGAGATATTGCAGGTCACCGACATCGAACCCTACCAGCAAGCCTACACCGGCTTTATCAAGTCGCTGCAGGAGAGCGGCCTGGTGGAGGGCAAGAACCTGAGCATCAACCGTGTGGCCATCGATTTCGACGTCGAGAAAGGCGGCTTCTGGAACCGGCTGGGCGTGTTGCTGCGCATCCGCCAGGAGACCAGCCGCATCGTCACCACCAAGCCTGACCTGGTGTTGACGATAGGCACGCCGGCCACCAAGTATGCGCGCGGCATGCTGGTCGACGCCCATATCCCGCTGGTATTCACGGCGGTGGCCAACCCGGAGGATGCCGGCTGCATATCGCTGGTGGACGCCGGCGAAGGCGCGACCGGCTCCACCCTGTACACCGACATGTCCGACTCGCTGAAACTGGTCCGTGACGTGTTCCCCAACGCCCACCGGATCGGCATGGTGCACACCGATGATGAAAACGGCGTCGCCAACGTGGCGGAGGCAACCCGCGACGGCAAGCCGCTGGGGCTGGACGTCAGCACGCGGCTGGTGAACAAGACCGATCCGATCGCGCCAACGCTGAAGGAACTGTATAACGGCGGCCGTGGCGTCGATATCTTTGCCGTGCCGCTGGACACTTACTACGGCCTGCACCGTTACGAGGCGGCGATCGACCTGGGCGATTTCGGCATCGAGAACAAGGTGCCGGTGGTGACGCTGGCGATGGTGCGGGTGCCGGGCGCGGCGCTCTACGTGGGCGCCGATTTCACCCAGGTCGGCCGGCTGGCCGGCAGCCAGGCGGCCAAGATCCTGCAGCGTCACACCAAGCCGGACGTGCTGCCCATCCTGCGCCAGATGACGCCGACGGTGATGGTCGACCCGGCGCGCATGGCGGCATTGAAAGTCACCCTGCCGGCCGCGATGGTGGCCCACAAGACCGAGACCAGCAACGGCTTCTGGCAGATCGACATGGCCCAATAAGTTGTACCGTCTTGCCTGGCTGGCAAGCTATACTCGTGCTATAGACGACTACAAGGGGCGGATATGCAGCGCAGGCGGGTCATAGCGATGGGTACGCTGCTGGGCCTGGGCATCGCGCCATGCCTGGCCGCCGATGAGGTGGCGCACATCGTCATGGGCAGCATGCTGGAACAGCAGAGCAGCTACGCCTATCGCTGGCTGCGGCTGATTTACACGGAAGCGTTCCGGCAACTGAACGTGACGATGACGATACGCACTTTCCCGGCCGCCCGCGCCAGCGCCGAGGCGATCGCCGGCAACGTCGACGGCGAGCTGGCGCGCGGTTACGATTACGGCGCCATGCAGTCGGTCCTGATACGAGTGGCGGAAGCGCCGCTGGTGGCCAGCGACGTCGCCTACACCCGCGATCCGGACCTGCGCCTCAGCAACGGCTGGGAATCGCTGCGGGGCACCAGCTACCGCGTGGATTTCCGCTTCGGCTACCCGGTGGTCCAGCAACGGCTGGCCGCGGTGCTGCCGGCCGGCGCCTTTGCCGGCGTGCTGAACGCGGAACTGGGCCTGCGCAAGCTGGTCATCGGGCGCAGCGACCTGTACATCGATGCCGCCGAGATCGTCGAACCCATGCTGGCCAGTGCCGAATTCAGGAACGCCGGCATACGCCAGGCCGGACTCATGGAACGCCTCCCGGTGTACGCCTACCTGAACAGGAAACACGAAAAACTGGCGCTGCGACTGGCCGCCGTCATCAAGAAGATGCGCGACAGCGGCGAAATCGAACAGCTGCGCCTGCAAGCGCAGAAGGAATAATCGCACCAAAATCGGGCATTTCATCTGGCACGTTTCTTGATAGAAGAGACATGTACTCATCAGGGAATGTTCGATATGGCTAAATTCTTCAACGAAATGACCGCCGACGGGCTGGCCCATCACGCCAGCGCCGAGGTACGTGAACACTACCGCGAGTTTTGCGGCTGGCTGCAGCGCCAGTCGGCCGAGACCATCGAGCGCAAGCGGGCCGAGGCCGATCTGACCTTCCGCCGGGTCGGCATCACCTTCGCCGTCTATGGCGACGATGCCGGCACCGAGCGGCTGATCCCCTTCGACACCATACCGCGCATTATCCCGGCGGCCGAATGGAAGCAGCTGCAAACCGGGCTGGTGCAACGGGTCCAGGCGCTGAACATGTTCATCCATGATATTTATCATGACCAGAACATCATCAAGGCCGGCATCATCCCCGCCGAGCAAATCTACCAGAACGCCCAGTACCGGCCCGAGATGCAGGGCATCAAGGTGGTGTCGGACATCTATGCGCACATCGCCGGGGTCGACATCGTGCGCGCCGGCCAGGGCGAGTTCTACGTGCTGGAGGATAACCTGCGGGTACCGTCCGGCGTCTCCTACATGCTGGAAGACCGCAAGATGATGATGCGGCTGTTCCCAGAACTGTTCGCCCGCAACAAGATCGCTCCGGTCGACCACTACCCGGACTTGCTGCTCGATAACCTACGCTCGGTGGCGCCGATGGGCATCAACGATCCCACCGTGGTCGTGATGACGCCGGGCATGTACAACTCGGCCTACTTCGAACACGCCTTCCTGGCCCAGCAGATGGGCGTGGAGCTGGTCGAGGGCAAGGATTTGTTTGTCAGCGATAACACCGTGTTCATGCGCACCACGCGCGGCCCCAAGCGGGTGGACGTGATCTATCGCCGCCTGGACGACGATTTCCTCGATCCGCTGGCGTTCCGTCCGGATTCTTCGCTGGGCGTGCCGGGCTTGCTGTCGGTGTACCGCGCCGGGCGCGTCACGCTGGCCAACGCCATCGGCACCGGGGTGGCGGACGACAAGTCCATCTATCCCTTTGTACCCGACATGATCAAGTTCTATCTGTCCGAAGAGCCGGTGCTGAACAACGTGCCGACCTACCAATGCCGGAAGAAGGAAGACCTGGCCTACACGCTGGCCAACCTGCCCGAGCTGGTGGTCAAGGAGGTCCATGGCGCGGGCGGCTACGGCATGCTGGTCGGTCCGGCCTCGACCAGGCAGCAGATCGAGGACTTCCGCCGGCGCCTGATCGCCAGGCCGGACGGCTATATCGCCCAGCCGACGCTGGCCCTGTCGGCCTGCCCCACCTATGTGGAAAGCGGCATCGCGCCGCGCCATATCGATCTGCGACCGTTTGTGCTGTCCGGCAAGACCATTGCGATGGTGCCGGGCGGGCTGACCCGCGTAGCCTTGCAGGAAGGCTCGCTGGTGGTGAACTCGTCGCAGGGCGGCGGCACCAAGGACACCTGGATTTTGGAACGCTAAGGAGAGCTCATGTTAAGCCGCACCGCCGATCACCTGTTCTGGATGGCCCGCTACACCGAGCGCGCCGAAAACACCGCGCGCATGCTCGACGTCAACGTGCAAACGTCGATGCTGCCGCAGTCCGACGAGGAAAACGCCCACGGCTGGCGCGCCATGCTCGGCATCTCCGAGCTGCAGTCCGCGTTTGACCGCAAGTACGACACGTTGGAGGCGCGCGCCGTCATCGACTTCATGGTGCGCGACCCGGACAATCCCTCCTCCATCGTGGCCTGCCTGACCGAGGCGCGCGAAAACGCCCGCGCCGTGCGCGGCACGCTGACCACGGAAGTCTGGGAAATCCAGAACCAGACCTGGCTGGACATGCAAAAGCGCCTGAACAGCGATCTGCTGGACAACGATCCCAGCAAGTTCTTCGAATGGGTCAAGTTCCGTTCCCATTTGTCGCGCGGCGTCACGGTTGGCACCATGTTGCGCGACGAAGCCGTGCATTTCATCCGGCTTGGCACCTTCCTGGAGCGGGCCGACAACACCGCCCGCATCCTCGACGTCAAGTTCCACGGCGGTGGCGCGGAAAGCACCGGCGAGGCCATGACGCAACGCGACTTCTATTACTGGGGCGCGCTGCTGCGCTCGGTGTCCGGTTTCGAGATCTACCGCAAGGTGTATCGCGACGTCATCACCCCGGCCCGCATCGCCGAGTTGCTGATGCTGCGCGGCGACATGCCGCGTTCCTTGCTGGCCTGCATGGACGAAGTGGTCCAGAACCTGGGCGAAGTGCGCAACGACGTTTCCGCCGATACGGAACGCTTCGCCGGCAGGCTGCGGGCCGAACTGCAATTCGGCAAAATCGACGACATCCTGGCGGCCGGCCTGCACGACACCCTGACCGGCTTCCTGGCCGACATCAATCAACTGGGCAATCGCGTCAGCCGCGACTTCCTGGTGCCGCTGGCGGCTTGAAGCGAGACACTCCATGCAACTGACGATACGCCACGAAACGCGCTACACCTACACCACGCCGCTGGCCTACACCATTCAGCAACTGCACCTGACGCCGCGCGCCGAAGCGCAGCAGCATGTGCTGTCGTGGAACATCGCCATGCCGGGCCATGTGCACGCCTACACTGATGCCTATGGCAACCTGTCGCACATGATGACGATGAACGTGCCGCACCAGGGGCTGACCATCGTCGCCGGCGGCGTGATCGAGACCACCAGCCCGAAACAGGGGCGGATACCAAACGGCGACAGCCTGTCGCCGCTGATCTTCACGGTGTCGACCCGGCTGACCGAGCCCACGCCCGGCATCCTGGAGCTGGCGGCATCCTGCCTGCCGGACGGCAAGGCGCAGACCAAGGACTTGATCCGCCTGGCGGAGCACATCTTTGGTGCGGTCCGGTATCAAAGCGGTGCGACCGCCGTCACCACCACCGCCAGCGATGCGCTGGCGCTGGGCCAAGGCGTGTGCCAGGACCATGCGCACCTGTTCCTGGCCTGCTGTCACGCGCACGGGATACCGGCGCGCTATGTGTCCGGCTACATCGACCCGGAAACCAGCGACCACGCCGCCAGCCATGCCTGGGTGGACGCCTGGGCCGAGGACAGGGATTACACCGGCTGGGTCAGCATCGATGTGACCCACGCGCGGCTGATGACGGACGCCTATTGCCGCCTGGCCATCGGCCGCGACTACGACGCGGCGGCGCCGGTGCGGGGCGTGCGGCGCGGCGGCGGCACCGAGTCGATGAGCGTGGACGTGCAGATCGTGCCGCAATAGATAGGGCCGCAACGACGGGGTACAATCATAATTATTCCAATCAACAACTTGTAACGATGACCTATTGTGTGGGCATGCGCCTGAATGCCGGGCTGGTGTTTCTTTCGGATTCGCGTACCAACGCTGGCGTGGACCAGGTCGGCACGTTCCGCAAGATGAGCGTGTTTGAGATCCCCGGCGAACGCATGATGGTGATGATGACCGCCGGAAATCTGTCGATCTCGCAATCGATACGCCAGCTGGTGTCAGAACAGCAGAACGCCGAGGGCCGCAGCATCTGGACCGCCACCAGCATGCACGAGGCGGCACGCCAGCTGGGCGACGCCGTGCGCAGGGTGCACGAGCGCGACGCCAAGGCGTTGGCCGAGTTTGGCATCGAGTTCAATGTCAGCATCATTTTCGGCGGTCAGATCAAGGGCGAACGCTGCCGTTTGTTCCAGATCTATTCGGCCGGAAATTTCATCGAATCCCACGATGAGAACACCTATTTCCAGATCGGCGAAGCCAAGTACGGCAAACCTATCATCGACCGCGTGGTCACCCCGGCCACCAGCCTGGACGATGCCGCCAAATGTGCGCTCATTTCGATGGACTCGACCTTGCGTTCCAACGTGTCGGTCGGACTGCCGCTGGATTTGCTGGTCTATGAGACGGAAAAACTCGCGGTCACCCATTTCGTCACCATCGACGAGCACAACCAGTATTTCCAGATGATACGCAACACCTGGGGCCATCAACTGAAGCGCGTCTTCGAAGGACTGGACCATCCGCTCTGGGACGCGGCGCCTGAGGCGACCAGCAATGTGTTGCATTCGGCCCAGGCCGGCGGCAAGCCGGTGCGCGTGGCGCCGCCGGCGACTGTGGCGATGCCGCCGCTGTCGAACACGCCCTTGCAGACGCTCACCCAACAGTTTCATGACGGGCAACAGTAACACCAGCGTTCCGGAAAGAGTATGATGCAGGGAGTTTTCACCTTACACGGAGCGATGCATGTCTGACGCCTTACCGCCGTTAGCCGAAGAGCAAATCTTTTCGGTCGATACCTTGCTCAAATACATGGGCAATGACGATAAGGCGCTGGCCGTAGTCTCGAAGATCGTGCGCGACGCCTGCGCGCCCGGCATGGCGCCGATGCAGCAAGCCGCCGTCGCCCTGCGCGAAGAACGCTATACCGACGCAGGGAAGATCCTGCACAGCCTGCGGGGATCGATAGGCACGCTGGGCGCCAAGCGCCTGGTGGCTTCGTCGCTCAAACTGGAGCAGGCCATCGCAGGGCGCCTGCTGGATCGGGTCCCGGCCCTGTTGCGGGACCTGGAATCCGAGTATCAGCTGGTATTGCAGTCGGCCGACGGCTGGCTGCAAGGAAATGCACCGCCAGGCGGACAAGCCACCCCAGCCTGACTTCACAGTAAGATGCTGGACTATCACCGTTAACGAGCGGTCACCCGGACCGCTGCACGCGCGTCACGCCTGATGAATTGCTGGTCAGTTTATTACTGCCTCAGAGTCAACCAAATACAACGTCCTCCGCATAAATATGCAAAAAATGCGGGCATATTATTCAGAAATTGTGAATACTTATCCGTGTTGCAGTGCAACCTAGCACCTGCCGTCAGCGCAATATTGCCTCTCTTAACGAATGGTTACAATTGTTACCCTGAATATCGGCTTGCAATCAGGTGCCTGAAAAGCTTCGTGATAATATCCGACCCGTACCGCCAAATTCAAGCAGCTAGCAAGGCAGAATCTAGTGTGCGCCATGTTTGCCGATGTTTTTGTAGAATGGAAAGATAAGTTTATTGCGCCACGGCATCTTGCGCAATTGATAATTTGTCTCAGTGCAAGTATAATGGTGCATTGCGTCGAGACACTTGAACGACGCGCGCAGCATTTGAAGTGCCACGGCAGACGGCCCAGGGTTTTAGCCTGGACAGCCCAGTAGACGGCTCTGCTCACTGACGGTGGTACTGCTTTAACCAAGGGTAACTAAAATATGGAATTATTCAACAAGTCTGGCGTGCTGGTGTCGTCGGTGCTGGTGCTGGTGGGAGCGCTGATCGCTTGCCAGGCGCAGGAAGACGGGATACCTTCGCCGACCATGATTGAAGCCGCCGCCATGCAGTTGGGCCCGCAGGGCCAACCGGCCGCCGAGCGTCGCTTGCAAGAGTGGGCCGAACAGGGTTCGCCGGTGGCCCAGCGTGAACTGGCCCTGCGCTATCTGGCGAACCCGGCCAAACGCGGCGAAGCCCAGCAGTTGTTCGAGCGCGCCGCCAATGCCGGCGACGCCCAGGCGGCGTCAGGACTGGTGGGTATGTATCGCGGCAATTCCACCAGCATGCAAGACGCTGCCGGCAACGCCACCATCACCGCCGGCCGCGTAATCAAGGAAGCCGCCAACGTGAACTACCTGCCGCGCTGAGCGCCCTGCTCCCATCGCCATAGAGCCGCAACACCCGTCTGGTGCTGCGGCTTTTTTATTGTGTTGTTGATATATATTTTACAAAACATGAATGGGAGCGCCGTATGGACCGGTTGCGTGCACTGGAAGTATTCGTTGAGGTAGTTCGCCGGGAAGGTTTTGCCCGGGCCGCTGACGCGCTCGATACTTCACCCGCCAACGTCACCCGCTACATCAGCGACCTGGAAGCGCATCTGCAAACCCGGCTGCTGAACCGCAGCTCGCGCAAGATGTCGCTCACTTCCAGCGGCGAGGCGCTGTTCGAGCGCGCCAAGTCCATCCTGGACGACGTGGCCGAGGCGGAAGCCATCGTTTCTTCGGCCACCATGCAGCCGCGCGGCGTGCTGCGCATCAACGCCCCGCTCAGCTTCGGCGTACTGCACCTGGCGCCGCTGTGGGCCAGGTTCATGCAGAAATATCCGGAGGTGCAGCTGGATGTGGTGCTGATCGACCGCGTGGTCGATATCGTCGAGGAAGGCTACGACATGGCGATCCGCATCTCGCGCGCCGGCTCGCCCTCCCATGTGGCGCGCAAGCTGGCCACATCGCACAACATCCTGTGCGCGGCGCCGGCCTACATCCAGCAGCGTGGCATGCCGATGCAGCCTGCCGAGTTGTTGCAACACAGCTGCATCGGCTACAGCTACGCGGCCACGGCCGACGAGTGGCAGATGCTGGACGCCCAAGGGCAGCCTCATACAGTCAAAGTGCCCTGTGTGATGCACACCAATAACGGCGACACCGCGCGCGGCGCGGCGCTGGGCGGCCTGGGCGTGATCTGGCAGCCCAGCTTCCTGGTCGGCGCCGACTTGCGCGCCGGCAGGCTGGTGCGGGTGCTGCCCGACTACCACATGTCCGATATCGATGTGCTGGCCGTCTATCCCAGCCGCCGCCACCTGAGCGCCAAGGTGCGGGTGATGATCGACTTCCTGGTCGAGGCATTTTCCGGCACGCCGCCGTGGGACCGCGCTGACTGATTTTCAGCCATAAAAATCCCCGAGTCCATTTGACGCACCTCATATAGCCTGCCCGTCCTGGCGCAGATACTTGTCTGTGCTGACTGCACAGGAGGGGATGCGACGATGGATCAACGGGAACAATACCGGGAGCAACTGCAAGCCTTCACGCGCCAGCACCGGGCGGGCCATTGGAGCGGCAGCTTCGCGCAGTTCATGGAGCAGGTGCTGCCGATGGCGCCCTGCCAATTCGTGCGCAGTTCGCATCAATACATCTGGGACATGCTGGGCTGGAGCGGCCAGCAAGACGAACACGGCAGGCTGCGCTGCAAGCTGTTCGCCGACGAACTCTTCGGCATCGACGAGGCGCTGGCGCGCGTGGCCGACTATTTCAAGGCCGCCGCCGCCGGTTCCGAGGTCGGGCGGCGCCTGCTGCTGCTGCTGGGGCCTCCGTCCGGCGGCAAGTCCACGCTGGTGATACGGCTTAAGCGCGGCCTGGAGGAATACAGCTACACCGACGCCGGCGCCCTGTTTGGCATCGCCGGCTGCCCGGTGCACGAATCGCCGCTGCATCTGGTGCCGCACACCATGCGTCCCGGCTTCCGCGAAACCTACGGCGTCGACCTGACCGGCGAGTTGTGTCCCCATTGCCGGATGCGGCTGGAACACGAACTGAGCGGCGACTTCCTGCGCATGCCGGTCGAGCGCATCTTCATTTCCGAAGCCGGGCGCAGCGGCGTCGGCACCTATGCGCCGCATGACCCCAATACGGCCGATATCGCCGACCTGGTGGGCTCGGTCGACCTGTCCAAGGTGGCCGAGTTCGGCGACGAAGGCGATCCGCGCGCATGGTCCTGGTCGGGCGCCGTGTACGCCGCCAGCCGCGGCATGCTGGAGATGATAGAAATCCTCAAGGTCAAGCGTGAATTCCTGTACCTGCTGCTGACGCTGACGCAAGAGAAAAACGTCAAGGTGGCACGCTTTCCGCTGATTTATCTCGACGAGACCATCCTCGCCCATACCAACCTCGCCGAGTTCCGCAAGTTCCTGCAGGAGAGCGAGAACGAGGGTTTGCTGGATCGCATGGTGATTGTGCAGGTGCCCTACACCTTGAACTACCGGGATGAGGCGCGCATCTACCACAAGCTGATCCTGGCGGCGGCGCCGGCCTTCCGCAGCGTCCACCTGGACCCGCATGTGCTGCACGCCGCGGCCGTCTTTGCCGTCCTGACCCGCCTGCACGAAGGCGAGGAACGCGACGGCGAACTGGCCAGGCGCGTGCGCATCCATGCCGGCGAAGACGTGGACGGCGTCCATCCGTCCGACGCGCAACGGCTGCGCAGCAAGGAGAAGGCGCCCGACGAGGGCTTGTCCGGCGTGTCGCCGCGCTTCGTCATCAATGCCCTGTCCAATGCCATCATTCAAACCTCCCGCAGCAGCCTGACCACGATGGACGTGCTGCTGGCGCTAAAGGATGGCATCGAAAGCGATGCGCGGATCGAATCGGCCCGCAAGCGCAAATGGGTCGACTATCTGGTGTTGACGCGCAAGGATTTCTATAACCGCTGGGTCAAGGAAGATGTGCACAAAGCCTTGTTCGTCTCGTTCGAGCAAGAGATCGAGGATTTACTGGGCAAGTATCTGGACGAGGTCGAAGCCATGCTGGACAACCGCCAGGTCAAGGACCCCATCACCTGCGAAGAACGGCGGCCGGACGAACGTTTCTTGCGTGCGGTCGAGGAGAAGATTGCGATTTCCGATTCCGGCAAGCAGTCGTTCCGGCAGGAGGTGGTGCGCAAGGCGATGAGCGCGTACAAGCGCGGCCAACGTTTCGGCCTGGGCAGCCACGCGCAGCTGCGTGACGCCTTGCAGCAATATCTGTTCGAGCAGCGCCGCGACGTGCTGCGCCTCGTCAGCTCCAGTAAGCGGCCCGACGACGAGGTGCGCGCCAAGATCTCCGCGGTGGAGCAGCGCCTGGTTGACGACTACGGCTACGACAGCCATTGCGCACGGGAAGCCTTGAACTACGTCACCACGCTGTTGGCGCAGGAATGAGGCCAGACCATGCAGACCGGCCAACGCGACTGGTACGAATTGTTTTCCCGGGGCGCGCGCGATTGGCTGCGCCACAACGACAAAGTGCGCAACGCCGTGCGCGACCACTTGCCCGAGATCATATCCTCGTCCAACCTGATGAGCGAACCCGGTCCGCACAGCGTGCAGGTGCCGCTGCGGCTGCTGGAGCATGCGCGCTTCCGTCTCGCGGAAAACAATCGCACCACCGGCGCCGGTCAGGGCCCCGGTCAACCGGGCGACTTGCTGTTGCCACCCGATGAAGCCTATGGCGATGAGGGCGGCGCCGGCAATGCGCCGGGCACCGTCACGCTGATGATGGAGTTCGCCATCGACGACATCGTCGACTGGCTGTGGCAAGAATTTCAATTGCCCTCGCTACAGCCGCGCGGCAACGCCACGCTGGAACAGCCGGAATTCCTGCATCGCGGCTGGGACAAGCACGGCGCCCGTTCCCGGCTGGACCGGCGCCGCACCATCAAGGAAGCCATCAAGCGGCGTGCGGTGCAGCGTGCGCCGGCGGCATTTACCAATGAAGACCTGCGCTTCCGCCAGCTGGTGGAGCGGCCTCGCCCCAGCAGCAACGCCGTGGTGTTCATGGTGCTCGACGTTTCCAGCAGCATGACGCAGGCCGAGCGGCGCCTGGCCAAGACTTTCTTTTTTCTGGCGCTGCAAGGCCTGCGCCGCAGTTACCACCGGCTGGAATTGCGCTTTCTGGCCCACGCGGCGCGGGCGTGGGAATTCAACGAAAGGGATTTCTTCGAGGTCAGCGGTATGGGCGGCACGATGGCATCGACCGGCTTTGAGCTGGCGCGCACGCTGCTTGAGGAGCACTATGATCCCGCCAGCTACAACAGCTATCTGTTCTACGCCTCGGATGGCGACAACTTTTCCGAAGACCGGACGGCGGCCGGCAAGCTGCTGGGCCAACTGGCGGGCCGCATGAATTATCTTGCCTATGTCGAGACCTTGCCGGGCATGCCGCGCATGCTGGAGACCGAGATGGGCCGGCTGTGGAAGGAGCGCGAGCGCCAGGGCTTGCCCTTGTCCAGTGTGGTGCTGACCCAGAGCGAGGACATCATCGGCGCCTTGAAACAATTTCTGACGCACCAGGCGGCCGCCGAGGAAGCGGCATGAGTACGCTTGAGGACTGGACCGCCCGGATTGAGCAACTTGCCGGCGAGCTCGGACTGGAATACTGCCCGGTCGATTTCGAGCTGGTGCCGCAAAACTTCATGCTTGAAATCGCGGTGTACGGCGTGCCGGTGCGCATGCATCACTGGTCGTTCGGCCTGCGCTACATCCACCAGCTGCTGCATCAGAACATGGGGCACTCGCGCATCTTCGAGGTGATGTTCCCCGGCGATCCATGCCGGGCCTATATGATGAACCAGAACAGCCTGGCCGAAAACACGCTGGTGGCCGCGCACGTCATCGGCCATGCGGATTTCGTTCGACGCAACTGTCTGTTCGACCGCTTCCTGAACATGGCGGGCGGCCATATACTCGAGCAAAGCGCGGCGCGCGCGTACCGCCTCGAACTGGCGCTGGCGCGCCACGGCCAGCAACGGGTGGAGGCCGTGCTGGACGCGGCGCTGGCGCTGGAGCCGCATATCGACATCCAGCAGGAGCTGTACCGCCCACCCTACCCCGACGCCAAGCCGGCGCCGCCGCGGGCGGCCGGCGAGCCCTTCCAGCAGCGCTATCGTTCCCTTCCCGGCGAGCCGCTTGCGTCGCCGCAGCCAACGGGGCGGGCGCCGATGCCGCCGCACCCCGAATATGACTTGCTGTGGTTCGTGGCCCATTACGCACCGGAGCTGCAGGATTGGGAGCGCGACATCTTCCTGGCCGTGCGTGAAGAATCGTTCTATTTTTATCCGGTGCACGCTTGCCAGATCATGAACGAAGGCTGGGCCTCCTACTGGCATGCACGATTGTTGCGCGAGGCGGAGTTCCTGCCGCCCGCCATCTACCTGCAAGCCCTCAAGGCCCATTCCGATGTGGTGCGCCCGTATGCGGGCGAGCAGCAGTTGGCGCTTGCGGTCAACCCCTACCACCTGGGCTTCAGCATGTGGGAGCGCATCGTCGAGCGGCAGGGTATCGAGGCGGCGCGCCGTATTTGCAACGAGGAGGATGACTTCGGCTTCATCCGCAACCACCTTGAGGCGGACCTGGCCTCCGAGCTGGGCCTGTTCAGCTACCAGATGCGCAAGGATGGGGAGACGCGCATGCTCAGCCGCGACATACACGAGGTCCGGGAAGCCATACTGGCGCCGAAATACAACTACGGCGCGCCCCGCATCGCGGTCGACAAGGTGCAGGAAGACCAGAGCCTGGTCCTGCGGCACGATCATGCCAGCGACGGGCGCGGTCTGGACCTGGCCGCCGCCGAGCAAGTGCTCAATTATGTGGCCCGCATCTGGCGCAAGCCGGTCACCTTATTGACGGTGGACTTTCGTGGTGTGCCACGAACCTTGACGGTCAGCCACCCAGATATGCCATATACCAGCGCAAAGCCTGCCTGAGTCCGCGCCGCAGATCGTGGGTGGGCGCATAGCCCAATAGCTCGCTGGCCTTGGAGATGTCAGCCTGCGAATGGCGCACGTCGCCGGCGCGGAATTCGCCGTACTCCGGCTGATAATCGCGCAAATGCGGGTAGTGCTCCACCAGCAAGCCGTGCAGCATCAGATACAGTTCGTTCAAACTGGTGCGCTCGTTGAGCGCCACGTTGTAGACCTGGTTGACCGCGTCCTTACGATCAGTCAACGCCGCCAGCAGGTTGGCCTGCACGGCATTGGCGACGTAGCAGAAGTCCCGGCTGGTTTCGCCATCGCCGTTGATCACCAGCCGGCGCCGCCCTATCATCGCCGCGATCCACTGCGGAATGACCGCTGCGTAGGCGCCAGCCGGGTCCTGGCGCGGCCCGAACACATTGAAATACCTGAGGCCGATACATTCGCTGGCGTAGCAACGCGCATAGACGTCGGCGTACAATTCGTTCACATATTTGGTCAAGGCATACGGCGACAGCGGCTTGCCGATCAAGGCTTCCTGCTTGGGCAAGGCCGGATGGTCGCCATAGCTGGCGCTGGAGGCGGCATAGACGATGCGCCGCGCGCCGGCCAGGCGCGCGGCCTCCAGCACGTTGAGACAGCCGCCGATATTGATGTCGTTGCACAGCAACGGCTCGTGCAGGGAGCGTGTCACCGAGCCCAGCGCCGCCTGGTGCAGCACAAAGTCGGCGCCAGCGCAGGCGCGGTTGCAGGCGGACACGTCGCGTATATCGCCCTCGATCAGTTCGAAGCGGCGCCAGGCCTCCGGGCCTACCGTGTCCCTGACTTGCTCCAGATTGTGGCGGTGGCCGGTCAGGAAACTGTCGAGTCCGACCACCCGCTGGCCCAGCTCCAGCAAGCACTGCAACAGGTTCGAACCGATGAATCCCGCAACGCCGGTGATCACCCAGCGGTACTGTTGCTGCTGCAGATGTTCGCGCACATCCTGGTAGCTGGTGGTGACCGGTGTGCCGTCTTCGTAGTCAGCCATCATAGCCTCCAGACGCTGAGGCCGCATTCACGCAATGCCTGTTCGTCAAATTGGGATTTGAGGTCGATGAAGCAACCGTCCTGGACGATCTTGGCGCGTAGCTGCTGCAAGGGGCGTTCGGCCAGTTCGCGATGGGCCACCGCGCTGATCATCGCCTCCGCGCAGGGCAGCTCGTCCCACGACTCCAGCCGCACGCCGTATTCATGTTGCGCTTCGTCGGGATCGGCCACCGGATCATGTACGTGCACATGCAAGCCATAGGATTCCAGCTCGGCGATCAAATCCGCGACCTTGGAGTTGCGCAAGTCCGGACAGTTTTCCTTGAACGTCAGCCCCAGCACATTGACCCGGCATCCCTTGAGCTTGAACCCCGCGCGCACCATCTCCTTGACCGTCTTCTCGGCAACAAACTTGGCCATGCCGTCATTGATGCGGCGCCCCGCCAGGATCACATGCGGATGGTAGCCCAGCAATTCAGCCTTGTGCGTCAGATAGTAGGGGTCGACGCCTATGCAATGCCCGCCGACCAGGCCGGGCCGGAACGGCAGGAAATTCCACTTGGTGCCGGCCGCCTGCAGTACTTCCAGCGTATCGATGTTCATCCGGTCGAAGATGATGGCCAGTTCATTCATCAGCGCGATATTGAGGTCGCGTTGGGTGTTCTCGATCACCTTGGCCGCTTCGGCCACCATGATGCTGGACGCGCGATGCACGCCGGCGTGCACGACCTCCTCATACAGCGCGGCCACGCGCTGCAGCGTGGCCTGGTCGTCGCCCGCGACGATCTTGCGTATGGTCGCCAGCGTATGCTCGCTGTCGCCCGGATTGATGCGTTCAGGCGAGAAACCGACATGAAAATCCCGCTGCCATTTCAGCCCCGAGCATTGCTCCAGCAAGGGGATGCAGATCTCCTCGGTGGCGCCGGGGTAGACCGTGGATTCATAGACCACCACGGCGCCAGGCTTCATGTAGCGCCCCACCGACTGGCTGGCCCCGATCAGCGCGGAAAAGTCCGGCTGGTGGGCGCCGTCGACCGGCGTCGGCACGGCCACCACAATGAAGTCGGCGTCGCTCAGCGCGGCGGGATCGCACCCCATCTCCAGCAGGCGCGCCGCGGCAAACTGTTCGCTGCTCACTTCGCCACCCGAATCGATTCCGCGCCGGTAGCTCGCCACCTTGCGCGCAGACAGGTCTATGCCGATGGTGCGGCGACGCGCGCCGAAAGCCACCGCCAGCGACAGTCCCACATATCCCAATCCCACCACGGCTACGACTTCCATAACTCACCTCGCGTCTGAGTGTTAAACCTGCGTCTCGGCCGATTCTACGGAGCGCTTCCGGAGCGCTGTTGAGATGTCGCAAATCTGCGCCGATTGCGCCGCAAGGGCGCTCCGTTTGTGTTGAATCAAAGAGTCAGGCGACCAGAGTTCCTACCCTATCCCTACCGTTCGCCAAGGAGAGTCTCATGATGTGCGTCCGCCTCCTTTCCGTGGCGTTTTTTGGCGGATTGATCTTGGCGCTCGGCGTCTATCCCCTGCATGACAGCTGGCTGTCCGCCATCTTGCTGGGATACGGCGCCCTGCTGTGCTGGCGGCCCGCAGCGTGGCTGCTGGCCTTGCCGGCCTTGCTGCCCGTGCTGGACTTGGCGCCGCATACCGGCTGGTTCTTTCTGGAAGAAATCGACCTGTTCCTGTTGCTGACGGCTGGCGCCTGTTACTGGCGTCTCGATCTCACCGACACGCGACCGGCGTTTCCGCCGCTGTTCCGCTTCAGCTTGTGGTTGCTGGCCGGCGCCTGCTGCCTCGCGCTGTGGCGCGGATTGCAGCCGCTGCCACCGATTGACGCCAATTCCTTCAACAACTACCTGAGTCCCTACAACGCGCTGCGCGTCGGCAAGGCGTGGTTCTGGAGCTACGTGCTGCTGCCGCCGTTGAAGCAGGCGCTGGGTCCGAGCCTGGAAGGCTTGCGCCGTTTGCTGTTACCCGGCATGTTGATCGGCCTGCTATTGACGAGTGTCGCCGCGATATGGGAACGGTGGCAGTTTCCTGGGCTGCTCAATTTTTCCAGCGACTATCGCATCACGGCGCCGTTCTCCGCCATGCACACCGGCGGGGCCGCGTTGGACGGCTATCTGGCGATGAGCTTCCCTTTGCTGGCAACCTGGCTGTTCGACCACCAGCGGTCGGCGCGGCAGGCCGCAGCGTTGCTGATGCTGCCGCTGGCGCTGTACGCCGGCCTGGCGACCTTCTCGCGCGGGCTGTACGCCGCTTATGCGCTGGCCGCCCCCATCCTCGCCGCCATTCCCTTGATGACGTCGCTGCGCGCCGGGCCGGCCAGGCGCCGCTGGCGCGCGCCGCTGATCGTCGCCGCCGGCACCGCGCTGACCGCCTGCGTACTGGGCGTGGTATTTGAAAGCAGCGGCTATCGCGGCTTGGGGGCGGCCCTGGTTTTGTTGACGGCGTCTCTGATCGTCTCCGCCCTGCCCTTGCGGCCGCTCGTTCTGGCGAGCAGCTTGCTCTGCGGCGTCGTGGTCGCCGCAGGCTTGGCGTGGCTGTTGCCGGTCGGCGAACCGCAGGTGGCCCTACTGAAGAGTCCCTATCTGCTCTTTCTCGTCTGGTCCGCCGCGTTCGCACTGGCCGCCTGCCGCCGGCGTCCGCTGATGCCTTTGGCCATGCTGGCCTTGGCGGGACTGGCGGTCGATGCCGCATGGATCGCCTACCATCATGCCGGTGCTGCCACGCTGGCGCCGAGCGCCGGCCTGCTGCTGACGGCCATGTCGCCGCTTGCGCTCAACGTCCTGCGCCGGCGCCCGCTGTGGTCCCTGCGACACGGCAGCCTGACCGCTCTGATCAGCTGCGCCATGGTGCTGGCGACCGCCGTCCCGGTCTACAACGGCTACTTCGTCGCCGAGCGTTTTGCCAGCACCGCGAGCGATCTGTCGGGACGCTTCCGGCACTGGAGCAACGCGCTGGGACTGATGGATGACGATCTGGGTACCGCGATCCTCGGCGCGGGACTGGGCAAGTTCCCCGCCCTGTACTATTGGCGCAATCCGCAACACGAGGTACCGGCGAGCTATCGCTATCTGGATCAGGATGGCAATCGCTTTCTGCGCCTGTCCGCCGGCGCCTATCCTGCGGGTTATGGCGAACTGCTGCGCTTGCTGCAAATCCTACCCATCGAAAGCAATACATCCTACATCCTGGCGCTGGACCTATGGAACAGCGGCGCTCCCGCCTTCCTGCAAGTGAATCTGTGCGAACGCCAGTTGCTCTATCCGCAGGGCTGCATTCCTCTGCCCATGCGCCAGATCCCCTATGCGCCCTATTGGCAAAGGTATCAATTCCCCTTGTCGTCCGGCGCCCTGGGACACCCCGGCCGCCGGGTTCAGCTGGAAATCGCCGTGGAAGGCGGGCAGGCCGCGCTGGACATCGACAATGTGAGCTTGCGTCATGTCGACAGCCAGCATGAACTGGTACGCAACGGCACTTTCTCCGACGCCAACAACTACTGGTTCTTCAGCAGCGATCGCCATCACCTGCCCTGGCACCTCAAGAACCTGGGACTGAACCTGTATTTTGAAATGGGCTGGCCAGGGCTGCTGGCCTATGCCGGCCTGCTGTCAAGCGCCGCCGCCGAACTGCTGCGCTGCGCGCGCGACGGCGCGGATGCCGCCCAGGCGCTGGCGCTGCTGGCGGCGCTGGCCGCGTTCCAGGTCGTCGGCCTGTTCGACAGCCTGTTCGACGTCCCCCGCATCACCTTGTTATTGATGCTGCTGCTGTACGCCGCCGCACTGCGGCCCGCCCCTTCCATCCGTCCTGTTGCGAGCGCCCCATGTTGAAACCTATCTGTTGGCCGGCGTTGCTGGCCTTGAGCCTGGCCTTTTCCTCCTCCGCAGATGAACTCAGCCACACTATCGAGCTCGTCAAGCCATCCGTGGTTGGCATCGGCAGCTTTCAAAAAACCCGCAGCCCGGCCCTGCAGTTTATCGGATCGGGCTTCGTGATCGAAGACGGTTTGACCGTCGTGACCGCCGCCCATGTGGTCAACGAATTGTTGCGCACCGATCAGGGCGAGAACCTGGGAATACTGGTGCGCCAGGGCGAATCCGCCCAGTTCCGCGCCGCCGCCGTGTCGATGATCGACAAGGAGCACGACCTCGCCCGCCTGCGGGTGCAGGGCGCGCCGATTCCCGCCCTCCGAATGGGCGACTCGGCCAGGGTGCAGGAGGGGAAATCGCTGGCCTTTATGGGTTTCCCCCTCGGCATGGTGCTCGGCCTGCGTCACGTGACCCATCGCTGCATCGTATCGGCGATTACACCCGTGGCCATGCCCTCGCTCAGCTCAAGCAAGCTCGACGGAAAGCTGCTGAACCAGCTGCAAAGAACGCCCTACGCCGTGTTCCAGCTCGATGGCACGGCCTATCCGGGCAATAGCGGCAGTCCCTTGTTCGATCCCGACACCGGCGAGGTGATCGGCGTGGTCAACATGGTATTCGTCAAGGGCGTCAAGGAAGCGGCGATCTCCGCGCCCAGCGGCATCGCCTACGCCATCCCCGCCAGCCTGCTCGAACCGCCGCCGCCCAAGTAGTCAGGTCTTGCCGGCGATCAGACGCCCGGTGATGCCGGGTTCGTCCCAGGTCGGGAAGAAATACGGGTAGAACGAACGCTCCGTGGTTTGCTGCTCCATCATGCCGCCGAACTTCCGGATCTGTTCACCCATATAGTCCAGCTGCAGGCGCAGCAGCACGGCCGGCGCGCCGACCCGCGTACAGGGCCGTTCGCCACCGAAATCGCGAAAGCCCAGCATGCGTTTGTAGAACATGACATGGCGCGGATTGACCTCGATCACGTAGTCGGTATAGCCGTGGATATTGTGCGCATAGATATAGGAGATGTGGATCAGCGCAGCGAATACGCGCTTGGACACCCCCTTGTCGATCGCCAGCCGCGAAGGCTCGCACAGGCGCCGGTGCTGGCTGCGCAGATCGTCCAGCTTGTCCCGGAAGTTTTCATCGGCGGGCAAGCCCACCTCCCCGCTGTCCAGGCACAGCGACATGGTGCCGACGGTCTGTCCGCCGGTTTCCGCAAACAGCGTGATCTTGTTCAGCGCGTGACTGGCGTTGGGGTCGACCGAGTAGCCGCGCCACCCGTACATTTTCTTGAGCAACAAGCTGGCCGCTTCGCGCCGCCCCTGCGAGTTGGCCATACGGATGTGGAAGATCTGCTGGTCTATGGTGTGGTCCAGTTCCTTGCTGGTTTCGCCCTCGCCGACCACGAGGTCGCGCAGGCCTGGACCGGCCTCAAAAGAAACTATTGCGTCGTCATGTTGCACGGTTGGCATCCTGTCAGGTCTGTCGGCCAGCTGTCGGCAAAGGACAAACTGGGCTCATGCTCTTCAGACCTGCCTTGTGGATGAAAAGTTCCCCGAAATTCAAAATATTTTTGCGCTCAGAACCAACTCTCGGGGATCACCAATACGTCACCGGGCAACACCGCTACGTTGGCAGAAATATCGCCGTCGCGCAACAGGTCCTGCAAGCGCACAGGCAAGCTCTGCCGTGTGCCGTTCACGGTGCGGATGATGTTGGCTTTGTTGCCGGCGGCGAAGTCCGTGACGCCGCCCACGGCGATCAGCACGTCCATCAGCGACATACCCTGGCGATAGGCCAGCGCCTGCGGCTTGGCCGCCTGGCCGATGACGCGGATCTGCTGGTCGTACGGGCCGACGAAACTGGTGACGATGACGGTCGCCATCGGCTGCTGTATGTATTTTTCCAGCGCTTTTTCCACATCGCGCGCCAACTGGGTCGAGGTCTTGCCGGCCGCCTGCAAGTCTTCCACCAGCGGCGTGGTGATTTTCCCGTCCGGCCTGACCGGCACGCTGACCGACACTTCCGGATTGCGCCAGACATTGATGTTGACCACGTCGCCGGCGCCGATCAGGTAATCGCCCTGGGGGGGCATCGGCGCTTCCGGCGCCAGTGCGACGCGGTGCGCGCAAGCTGCCAGCAGCAACGCCGGCAACGTAGAAAAGGCAATACGCAGAATAGTATGCATGACGAATCCCGTTTGAATAGACCGGATTCCATGATTGAGAAAAGCCGTCCGCCGCTGCTTGATCTGGCTCAATCACTGCCCAGTTAAGAAAAGAACGCCATATTCCGAGCCATATAATTTGGATTCACCTTCGCCGAGCTACTGGAGAAAACACATCATGGAGCAGATGATTAGCCAGTTGTTAATCAGCTTGCAGGGGATATGGAAATATCGCTGGTATGCGATCGCCGTCATGTGGCTGGTGGCGCTGGCCGGCTGGACCAAGGTGGCGCTGCTGCCCGACGATTATCAAACCACCGCCAGGGTCTTTGTCGACACCCAGAGCATATTGAAGCCGCTATTGTCCGGCATGACCAGCGTGCCCAACGTCGAGCAGCAGGTTTCCATCATGAGCCGCACCTTGCTCAGCCGCCCGAACGTCGAGCGCGTGATGCGCATGGTGGACCTGGATCTGAATGCCAAGACCGCGCGCGATCACGAGCAGCAACTGGACGAATTAATGAGCAAGATTAAAATCGGCGGCACCAACACTTACGACATCTACACCATCACCTATAACAACCGCAATCCGAAACTGGTGCGCGACGTCGTGCAGGCGCTGCTGACGATATTCGTCGAGGGCAGTTTCAAAGGGAAGAACGGCGAAACCAGGAAAGCCGTGCAATTCATCGACGAGCAGATTAAATCCTATGAAGACAAACTTATTGCGGCGGAGAATTCGGTCAAGGAATTCAAATTAAAGAATAATGGCCTGTTGCCACGCCAGGGCGTCGACTACAGCAGTCAGATTATGCAGTCGGCGGACACGCTGAACGCCGCCCGGCTGGAGTTGCTCGAAGCCGAGCAGGCGCGCAACGCCATCCGCAGCCAGATCAGCGGCGACGAGCCGGTGCTGGGCGCCGACATCAACCCCGCCAGCATCGACAGTCCCGAGCTCGACGGACGTATCGCCGCGCTGAACAAAAACCTCGACGCCTTGCGCATGCAATACACCGAGCTGCATCCGGACATCATCGCCGCCAAGCGCCTGGTGGCGCAGCTGGAGGCGCGCAAGATCGAGGAAAGCAAACTCAAGCCAGCCGGCGACCCGGGCAAGAACTACAGCCCGATGCTGCAACAACTGAAGGTCGCGCAGACCGAGGCCGACGCCAAGGTGGCGGCCGTCAGCGCCCGCGTGCAGGAGTACACCGCCCGCCACCAGCGGCTGTTGGCGCAGGCGAACGCGGTGCCGGAAGTCGAGTCCGAGCTGGCCCAGCTGAACCGCGACTACCTGATCAACAAGGACAACTATGAAAAACTGATCGGACGGCGCGAAGCGGCCAAGCTGTCGGGCGAGCTGAGCTCCAACACCGAGATGATGGCCTTCAAGATCATCGATCCGCCCACGGTGCCGCTGCTGCCGGCGGGCCCGAACCGGGTCTTGCTGTCGAGCCTGGTGCTGGGCGGCGCCTTGCTGACCGGCTTGGCGGCGGCCTTGCTGATCAGCCAGGTACGCCCCACCTTCCTCAGCCCCAGCGAGCTGCGCGAACGCACGGGGCTGCCGGTGCTGGGCACGGTGTCCATGAACTGGACCGACGCCCAGAAGATCAAACGCAAACGTGGCCGCTATGTCTTCGGCACCGCCCTGTCCTCTCTGTTTGTAGCCTACGGCGCCGTGCTGGCGATGGCGACGTTCCGATTTTAGGAGTAGCGCATGGAGCAATCCACCGAACCTACCATGTCCGGCAACGGCGCGCCGCGCCATATCGAGATCAATCTCCAGCGGCTCAGCCAGCTGGGCATGGTGACCCACGACGGCGGCCGCACGCCGGTGGCCGAGGATTTCCGCATCATCAAGCGGCCGTTGCTGCGCAACGCCCGCGGCGATCGCGACGTCCCCGCTCTGCGTCACGGCAATCTGATCGTCGTCACCAGCGCCCTGCCCGGCGAAGGCAAGACCTTCTGCGCGGTCAATCTGGCGATGAGCATCGCGATGGAAATGGATATCACGGTGTTGCTGGTGGACGCGGACGTGGCGCGGCCGTCGGTGCTCAAGGTGCTGGGCCTGCCGGCCGAGCCAGGCTTGATGGACATCCTGCTGCGCGAGCGCACCGAACTGTCCGACGTGATCCTGCGGACCAATGTCGCCACGCTCAGCATCCTGCCGGCCGGACGCGCCAACAAGCACGCCACCGAACTGCTGGCCAGCCGCAGCATGAGCCGGCTGCTGACCGAGATCGCCGAACGCTACGCCGACCGCATCGTCATCTTCGACTCGCCGCCGCTGCTGATGACCACGGAAGCGAGCGTGCTGGCGGCGCAGATGGGGCAGATCGTCATGGTGGTCGAGTCCGAGACGACCAGCCAGCACGCGGTCAAGGAAGCGCTGCGCCACATCGAGCACTGTCCGCATGTCAATCTGATCTACAACAAGAGCAAGGCTTTTCCCGGCGGCGAATACTATGGTTATTATGATTAACCTGGCTCCGCGCGGCGCCCCGTATCAGCTCAGCATGCTGGTTTTACTCTCGCTGCCGGCCTGCGCCATTCCGGCCGAGTGGACCGTCACGCCCACGGTGCGGCTGCGGGAATCGTATAGCAACAATATGAACCTGGCGCCGTCCGACCAGGCGCGCGGCGAGTTCACCACCGAGCTCTCGCCCGGCATCGCCATCAGCACCAGCGGTCCACGGCTCAGCCTCGCACTGGACTATTCGCTGCAAAGGATAGCCTACACCCGCCGGGCCGACCGCAACACCCAGCAACTCGACGCCAGCGGCCACGCCGAGGTGCTGCCCGAATGGCTGTACCTGGACGCCCGTTCCAGCATCAGCCAGCAAAACATATCGGCCTTCGGTCCACAGTTGGTCGATCCGGCCCAGGTCACCGGCAACAACAGCACCGTGCGCGCCACCAGCCTCAGTCCCTACCTGAAACACTACTTCCATGGCCTGGCCACCGCGCAACTGCGCTACGACTACCAGCGCGTGAGCAGCGGCCGCCTGATGAATGTGCACAGCGACGACACCAGCCTGCAGCTGACCGGCGACAACGGCGGCCAGGGCTGGAACTGGGCCCTGCGCGCCAACCGCAAGAATATCGACGACGTCACGCTGCCCACCGTCACCATGAGCGACGTCGCGCTGACGCTGAGCTATCCGCTCAACAGCCGCCTGTCGCTGTCTGCCACCGGCGGCTACGAAAAGAACGACTATCACTCGAACAGCGCCCAGCCGCAGGGCCGCCACTGGTCGCTGGGCGGCAACTGGACGCCGTCGGCGCGCACCAAGGTGGCCGCCAGCGTCGGACGCCGCTATTTCGGCAACACCTACAGCCTGGACGCGGGCTACCGCCTGCGCAGCATGTACTGGACGCTCAATTACAACGAGGACATCACCACCACCCACGGCGAGTTCCTCAGCATTCCGCCGACCGGCCTGGGCGATTTCCTGGACCAGCTGTGGGCCACCCGCATCCCCGACCCGCAGGCCCGCCTGCAAACCATCAAGCTGTTCCTGCTGGTGTCGCAGCTGCTGGGACCCAACGGCAGCGTCAACTTCTTCAGCCATCGCTACTATCTGCAGAAGGACTTGAAGCTGGCGACGGTGTACAGCGGCCCGCGCAGCGCGCTGGCGTTCACCCTGGGCAGCAGCCGCCGCACCGCCCAGACCAGCAACGCCATCGACAGCCCCTTGCTGGGCCCTGACCAACTGGCGCTGGAAGACCGCACCCGCCAGAACACCGCCCAGGCGGGCTGGAACTACCGCATGTCGCCGCGCAGCAACCTCACCGTCGGCGCCAGCCTCAGCAGGGCTGAATCGCTGAGCACCGGCCGCACCGACCGCAACAGCGCGCTGACCGTGTCCCTGACACATCAACTGCAGTCCAAGGTCAGCGTCAGCGTCGATCTGCGCCATGTCCGCCACAGCAGCAATGCCGGCGGCAACTACCGTGAAAACGGCATCGGCGCGGCCTTGATGGTCGCCTTTTGAGAGGAACCAGCCATGCCTACACCCGCCCGCATCGTCTGCGTAGTCGCCGCCCGCCCGAACCTGATGAAGATGGCGCCCATCCTGCGCGCCCTGGCCGGGTCCGACTATCCGCTCGAGTCCGTGCTGGTCCACACCGGCCAGCACTACGACGCCGACATGGACGGCGAATTCTTCACCGCGCTGGAGATGCGCGCGCCGGACGTGCAGCTACAGGTCGGCTCGGGCAGCCACGCGGTGCAGACCGCGCTGGTCATGCAGCGCTTCGAGCCGGTGCTGGACGCCAGCGCGCCGGCGGCCGTGCTGGTGGTCGGCGACGTCAATTCCACGCTGGCGTGCGCGCTCACGGCCGCCAAGAAAAACATCCCGGTGCTGCATGTCGAGGCCGGCCTGCGCAGCTATGACCGCGCCATGCCGGAGGAGATCAACCGCATCCTCACCGACCAGCTGTCGACGCTGCTGTTCACCAGCGAGGCGAGCGGCATGAGCAATCTGCAGCGCGAAGGCATACCGGCGGCGCGCATCCATTTTGTCGGCAACGTCATGATCGACACACTGCAGCGCGAACTGGCGCGGGCCACGCCGGTGCTGGACGTGTTGCGCCAGGTCCATCTGGCCGGCTTCCTCCAGCCCGACAGCCGCTACGCCCTGTTGACGCTGCACCGGCCGTCCAACGTCGACGATCCGCGCCGCTTGCGCCTGCTGATGGAAACCATCGTCAGGCTCAGCGATGAGGTGCCGGTACTGTTTCCGCTGCACCCGCGCACCCGCGCCATGCTGCAGCAATATGAACTCGGTCACCTGCTGGACGTGCCGCGCGTCGCCTGCCTGCCGCCACAATCCTACCGCGCCATGCTGGGCCTGATGAAATCGGCCAGCCTGGTGCTGACCGATTCCGGCGGCGTGCAGGAGGAAACCACGGCGCTCGGCGTGCCCTGCCTCACGCTGCGCGACAGCACCGAGCGGCCCGTCACGGTCACCGAGGGCAGCAACGCCATCGCCGGCCGCGATCCGGCCGTCATCCTGGCGCTCAGCCGCGACATCCTGCGCTACGGCGGCAAGGCCGGACGCATCCCCGCCTGCTGGGACGGCCACGCCGCCGAACGCATCGCCGGCCGCATCGGTCACTGGCTGGCCGCCGCCCAGGAGGCAAGCTGATGCGCAACGCCTTGTCGATCGACGTCGAAGACTATTTCCAGGTGTCCGCCTTCGCCGGCCACATCCGCCGCGCGGACTGGGCCACATTGCCGTGCCGGGTCGAACGCAATGTCGACCTGATCCTCGGCCTGCTGGCGCAACAGCGCACCCACGCCACCTTCTTCACGCTGGGCTGGATCGCCGAACGCTATCCGACGCTGGTACGCCGCATCGTCGCAGGCGGCCACG
The DNA here is from genome assembly GCF_019166075.1 of Duganella violaceipulchra. Classification (NCBI taxonomy): domain Bacteria; kingdom Pseudomonadati; phylum Pseudomonadota; class Betaproteobacteria; order Burkholderiales; family Oxalobacteraceae; genus Duganella; species Duganella violaceipulchra. The sequence goes on from NZ_JAHTGR010000006.1 coordinate 83,002, forward strand.
AGCTCGCCAGCCACGGCTACGCCCACCTGCGCGCCAACGAGCAGACGCCCGCGCAATTTCTCGACGACATACAGCGCAGCAAGCAACTACTTGAACAGCTGAGCGGCACCGCCGTGCTCGGCTACCGGGCGCCCAGCTTTTCCATCGGCGCCGCCAACCTGGCGGCGCTGGACAGCTTGTACGCCGCGGGCTACCGCTACAGCTCCAGCATCTATCCGATCCGCCATGACCACTACGGCATGCCGGACGGCGCGCGCTTCGCCTGGCGCCCGCGCGGCGAGTACGGCGTGCTGGAACTGCCGATCAGCACCATACGCCTGTTCGGACGCAACTGGCCGGCCGGCGGCGGCGGCTACTTCCGCCTGCTGCCCTACGCGGCGTCCCGCTGGGCCTTGCGGCGTATCAATTCGGTCGACGGCCAAGCTGGCATATTCTATTTTCATCCGTGGGAACTCGATCCCGGCCAACCCCGCCAACACGGCATCGCCTTCAAGACCCGGTTTCGCCATTACCTCAACCTGCACCGGATGGAGGGGCGCATCGTCCATCTGCTGCGCGATTTTCAATGGGGCCGGATCGACCACCTCTTTCTGGGAAATGCATGATGCAGTGGAGCGTAAAACAGATGGGGCCGCAAGACCACGCGCGCTGGGACGCCTTCGTGCAACGCTGCCCCGACGCCACCTTCTTTCATCGCGCCGGCTGGCAGCGGGTGATAGAAACCGCTTTCGGCCATCCCACCTGGTATCTGTATGCGGAAGCGGCCGGACAGATCCAGGCCGTGCTGCCGCTGGCCCAGGTCAACAGCCGCCTGTTCGGCAACACCCTGTGCTCGCTGCCGTTCTGCGTCTACGGCGGCGTTGCCGCGCTGGAGGAAGGCGCCGCCGCCGCGGTCGACCAGGCGGCCCAGCAACTGGCGCGTCGCCTGCGGGTCGACCACCTCGAATACCGCCAGCTGCAATCGATCCACGCGGACTGGCTGCACAAGGACCTGTACGCCACTTTCCGCAAGCCGCTCGCCGCCGACCCTGAACAAAACCTGCTGGCCATCCCCCGCAAGCAGCGCGCGATGGTGCGCAAGGGCATGGCGGCCGGCCTGAGCAGCGTGATCGACGCCGATACCGACCGTTTCTACGCCAACTACGCCACCAGCGTGCACCGCCTGGGCACGCCGGTGTTCAGCCGCCGCTATTTCCGCACCTTGCAGCAGACCTTTGGCGACGACTGCGAAATCCTCAGCGTCCAGCACGGCGACCGTGCGATCTGCTCGGTGCTGAGTTTCCATTTTCGCGACGAGATCCTGCCCTACTACGGCGGCGGCGGCGAGGCCGCCCGTGTCCACGCCGGCAACGATTTCATGTACTGGGAAGTGATGCGGCGCGCTACCGAGCGCGGCCGCCGTCTGTTCGACTTCGGCCGCAGCAAGTACGGCACCGGCGCGTTCGCGTTCAAAAAGAACTGGGGCTTCGAGCCGCAGCCGCTGCGCTACGACTATCAACTGCATCGAGGCAAACAGCTAAAGGACGTCCAGCCCTTGAATCCGCGCCTGCAACTGCTGATACGGGCGTGGCGCATGCTGCCCTTGTCGCTGGCCAATGCGATCGGCCCCCACATCGTGCGGCAACTGGGCTGACCCATGCGCGACCTGCTGTACTTGACGCACCGCATCCCCTACCCTCCCAACAAGGGTGACAAGATCCGCGCCTACCACGTGCTGCGCTACCTACAGCGCCATTTTCGCGTGCACCTGGGCAGCTTCATCGACGATCCCGCCGATCTGGCCCATGCCGGGCACCTGGCGGCCGAGTGCGCCAGCACCTGCTTTGTCCGCCTCCACCCGCGCCTGGCACGGCTGGCCAGCATACCGGCGCTGTGGCGTGGCGAAGCCCTCAGCGTCGCCTACTACCGCCACCCGCAACTGCGCGACTGGGTCGCCGCCACGCTGAAGCGCCACCGCATCGATAGCGCGCTGGTCTTTTCCGGCCCGATGGCCCAATACCTGCCGGCGCGCACCGCGCGCGGCCCGCTGCACCGGGTGCTGGACCTGGTCGATGTCGACTCGGAGAAATGGCAACACTACGCCGATGACCGGCCTTGGCCGCTGTCCTCGCTGTACCGGCGCGAAGGCCGCAGCTTGCTGGAATTCGAACGCGCCGCCGCCCGCAGCTTCGACCAGACCTTGCTGGTCTCGCGCGCCGAGGCCGAACTATTCCGCCTGCGGGCGCCGGAATCGGGCCACAAGACCGGCTATTTCAGCAACGGCGTCGACTGCCAGTATTTTTCGCCGCAGCCCGGCGCGCCGGATCTCTACCTGGGCGCCCGCGTGCTGGTGTTCACCGGCGCCATGGATTACTGGCCGAATATCGACGCCGTCTGCTGGCTGGCCCGGCGCGTCATGCCCACGCTGCGGCAGGAATTTCCTGATCTGCAGTTCCACATCGTCGGCGCACGTCCCGCTGCGGCGGTCACGGCGCTGGCTCGCCAGCCGGGCATCCATGTCAGCGGCACGGTGCCCGATATCCGTCCCTATCTGCAGCACGCCGCGCTGGCGGTCGCGCCGCTGCAAATCGCGCGCGGCATCCAGAACAAAGTGCTCGAGGCCATGGCCATGGGCAAGACCGTGGTGGCGACACCGCAAGCCCTGGAAGGACTCACCGCCGTGCCGGGACGCGATCTGCTCTGTGCCACCGGGGCCGTCGAGTTCATCCAACACATCGGCCGGCAGTTGCGGACGGAAAACAGCCTCGGGGCAGCGGCCCGCCAGCACGTGCTGCGCGACTACCAGTGGCACAGCAATCTCGAACGGCTGGGCGTCGTGCTCTACGTCACCGAGCCTGAGCGCCATTCCGCGGAGCCGATGCCATGACCGCCGTCTTGTCGCCCGCTCCGGCGCCGCAGGCCGAGCCCGCGGCCAGCCCGGCGCAGGCCTGGCCGCACGGCTGCCTGCTGTTGGCGCTCGCCGCGCTGCTGGCCGCTTACTGGCCGACCGTCGCCGCCATGATCAACTTGTGGTGGCATTCACAAACGTTCGCCCACGGCTTTGTGGTGCCGCCGGTCTGTCTCTGGCTGATCTGGCGTCAGCGCGCAGAACTGGCCCGCCTGCCATTGCGTCCCGCGCCGGCCATGCTGTTGCCGTTGGCGTTGTTGGGCCTGCTCTGGTTGCTGGCCACGGTCGCCAACGTGCCGGTGCTGCAGCAGTACAGCCTGGTCGCCATGGTGGCCGCACTGGTGGCGCTGATACTGGGTTGGCGCTACGCGTACGCCATCTCCTTCGCCCTGGCTTATCTGCTGCTGGCCGTTCCGTTCGGCGAAGTGTTCATCTCGCCGCTGATAGAGTTCACCGCGAGCTTCACGGTCGGCGCGCTGCAACTGGTGGGCATCCCCGTCTTCCGCGACCATAGCTTCCTGTCGCTGCCTAGCGGAAACTGGTCGGTGGAGGAAGCGTGCAGCGGCCTGCGCTATCTGATCGCTTCGGTCGCCCTCGGCACGCTGTACGCCTACCTGACCTACCACGGCCGCTGGCGCCGGGCCGCCTTCATCGTCGTCGCGCTGCTGCTGCCCATCCTTGCCAACGGCCTGCGCGCCTTCCTGATCGTTTTGATTGGCCACTACAGCAATATGACCTTGGCCGTCGGCATAGACCATCTGATCTATGGCTGGGTATTTTTTGGCGTGGTCGCAAGCGCGATGTTCTGGGTAGGCGCGCGCTGGCGCGATGCCAGCCCGCCGACACCGCGTGCAGCGACCGCCAATCCGCCAGGCCAGGCGCCGGCAACGCGGCCGTCCGCTTGCCTGGCCGCGGCGCTGGCGGGGGTGCTGTGCGTCGCCCTGTGGCCGCTGCTGGCCCAGTTGATCCTTCGCCCGCCGACCGATCAACGCTACGCCGTCACGCCGCTGACACTGGCACCGCCACCCGCGCCGTGGCGGGCCAGCGCCATGCAGGCCGGCGACTGGCGCGCCCGGCATGCGGGACAACCCCAGCGCTGGTCGGCCAATTACAGCGACGGCGTGCAACAGGTGTCGCTGCAACTGACGTGGTATCGCCACCAGGCCAAGGGGGAAGAGCTGCTGACCCAGGTATGGACGGCGCCGGCCGACGGCCCGGCGTGGAAGGAGACGGCCGAAACCAGCCGGCAAATCCACCTTGGCCAGCAAGTTCTCCGGGTGCGCCAAACCACCGTCCAGGCCGGCGAAAGCAAGGTGCTTGTGTGGCGCTGGTACCGCCAGGCGCAGCGCGACACCGCCAGCCCCTTGCTGCTCAAGCTGTTGCTGGCGCGCAGCAAACTACTCGGCGGCGCCGACAACGGCGCCGAGATCGCGCTCGCCGCGCGCTATGACGAGCAAGCCGAGCAGGCCGCACTCGCCATGCAGGCGCTGCTGTCGGCCATGCAGCCGGCCATCGAACAAGGATTTGCCCATGTCGCCGGACGCTGAACTGGTCGCCGCGCCGTTGATCGTGCACCTGATCCATCGCCTCGACGTGGGCGGCCTGGAGAACGGCTTGATCAACCTGATCAATCACCTGCCGCCCGAGCGCTACCGCCATGCCATTGTCTGCCTGCGCGACTACACCGACTACCATCTGCGCATTCAGCGGCCCGGCGTCGAGATCATCAGCATCAACAAGCGCGAGGGCAAGGATTGGGGCCACTATCTGCGCTTGTTCCACACCTTGCGGCGGCTGCAGCCGCTGCTGATCCACACCCGCAACCTGTCCGGCATCGAAGGCCAGTTGCTGGCCGCAGTGGCGGGCGTGCGCCTGCGCGTGCATGGCGAGCACGGCCGCGACATGGACGACCTGTACGGCGTGAGCCGCAAATACCGCTGGCTGCGCAAGCTGCTGCGGCCATTGATCGGACATTTCATCGCTGTCAGCAAGGACCTGGAAGCCTGGCTGATCGGCACGATCGGCGCCCGGCCGCAACACGTGACCCACATCTGCAACGGCGTCGACAGCCTGCAATTCCATCCGCGCCTGGGGCCGCCGGCCGCCGTCGGCCCGCCGGGCTTTCTATGTGAGGACGCCTTCGTCATTGGCAGCGTCGGCCGCATGGCCGAGGTCAAGGACCACCTGTCGCTGGTGCAAGCGTTCATCCTGCTGATCGCCGAACACGCGCTGCCGCGCGACCGCCTGCGCCTGCTCATCGTCGGCGACGGCCCCTGCCGTCACGCCTGCCAGGAGCTGCTGGGCCAGGCCGGCATGGAAGAGCTGGCCTGGCTGCCGGGCCAGCGCGACGATATCCCGCAACTGATGCGGGCCATGGACGTGTTCGTCCAGCCGTCGCTGGCCGAAGGCATGTCCAACACCATCCTGGAAGCGATGGCGACCGGCTTGCCGGTGGTGGCCACGGCGGTCGGCGGCAATCCGGACCTGGTCTACAGCGGCTGGACCGGCACCCTGGTGCCGGCGCGCGCGCCGGCCATGCTGGCCGACGCCCTCAACGACTATTACCGCCTGCCGGCGCTGGCCGGCAGCCACGGCCAGCGCGGACGCCGGCGGGTGCTGGACGAATACAGCCTCAACGCCATGGCCGACGCCTACCTGGCCGTCTACGACGCCCTCGCCGCCCCCCCAGCAACGTGACCGATGAAAGGACCGCCATGTGCGCCATCGCAGGGATCTACGATCTATACCGTCATGCCGACATCGACGCCGGCCTGCTGCACGCCATGACCGAGCGCCAGCGCCACCGCGGCCCCGACCAGGGCGGCACCCATCTGGAGCCGGGCATAGGGCTGGGCCACCGGCGCCTGGCTATCATCGACCTGGGCGGCGGCCAGCAGCCCCTGTTCAACGAAGACCACAGCGTGGCCGTGGTCTACAACGGCGAGATCTATAATTTCCAGCCGCTGATGCGCGAGTTGCAGCTGTTCGGCCACACCTTCCGCACCCACTGCGACACCGAGGTCATCGTCCACGCATGGGAACAATGGGGCGAGCGCTGCGTCGAGCGTTTTCGCGGCATGTTCGCCTTCGCGCTGTGGGACCGCCGCCAGCAGACGCTGTTCCTGGCGCGCGACCGGCTGGGCGTCAAGCCGCTGCACTATGCGCTGCTGGACAACGGCCAGCTGCTGTTCGCCTCGGAGATCAAAGCCTTGCTGCTGCACGATGGCTTGCGGCGCCAACTCGACCCGCTGGCGGTCGAGGATTACTTCGCCTACGGCTACATCCCCGAACCGCGCACCATTTTCCGCCAGGTGCGCAAGCTGGCGCCCGGCCACACGCTGCTGCTGCGCAAGGGCCAGCCCTTGCCGGCGCCGCGGCGCTACTGGGACATCCCCTTCGAAGTCCAGCCGGCGCTGGGCGAAGCGCAGGCCGCCGACGAATTGCTGGCGCGCCTGCGCGAGGCGGTGCGCATCCGGCTGGTGGCCGAAGTGCCGCTGGGCGCCTTCCTGTCCGGCGGCGTCGATTCCAGCGCCGTGGTGGCGTTGATGGCGCAGGCGTCGGCGGAGCCGGTCAACACCTGCTCGATTTCCTTCGGCGACCCTAAGTTCGACGAAACGTCCTACGCGCAAATGATCGCCGAACGCTACGGTACCCGCCACCACGTGCAGCGCGTCGAACAGGACGATCTCAGCCTGGTCGATCGTCTGGCCGGCCTGTACGACGAACCCTATGCCGACAGTTCCGCGCTGCCGACCTACCGCGTCTGCGAACTGGCGCGCCAGCGCGTGACGGTGGCCTTGTCCGGCGACGGCGGCGACGAGAACCTGGCCGGTTACCGGCGCTACCGCTGGCATCTGCACGAGGAGCGCTGGCGCACCATGTTGCCGCTGGGCCTGCGCCGGCCGCTGTTCGGCACCCTCGGCCGCCTCTATCCCAAGGCGGACTGGGCCCCACGTCCGCTGCGCGCCAAAACCACCTTCGAGTCGCTGGCCAGAGACAGCGTGGCGGCCTATTTCCACAGCGTCAGCATCATGGACGACAAAATGCGCCAGGCCCTGTTCAGCCCCGCGCTCAAGCGCGACCTGGCCGGCTACCACGCGCAGGAAGTGCTGTACCGGCACGCCCGCGACTGCCCTGCCGAGGACGCGCTGTCGCGCATCCAGTACCTGGACCTGAAAACCTATCTGCCGGGCGACATCCTCACCAAGGTCGACCGCGCCAGCATGGCGCACGGGCTGGAGGTGCGGGTGCCCTTGCTCGACCATCGCCTGGTCGAATGGATGTCCAGCCTGCCGCCGGAACTGAAGCTGCGCGGCGGCATCGGCAAATACCTGTTCAAGCGCGGCCTCGAGCGGCACCTGCCCAAGGAGCTGCTGTATCGTAACAAGATGGGCTTCTCGGTCCCGCTGGCGGCCTGGTTCCGTGGCCCGCTGCGGGCCCACCTCGAACGCAGCCTGCGCAGTCCGGTGCTGGCCGATTGCGGCCTGTTCAATCTCAAGCAGGTGCAAACGTTGCTGGCGCAGCACCTGTCCGGCCGCAGCGACCACAGCGCGCCACTGTGGTCCTTGTTGATGTTCGAATCCTTCCTGCGCCAGCTGCCAGCGGCCGCGCCGCGCAACCTGGTCCGGCAGGCAGCATGAAGATGCGTGTGCTGCACATCCTCGATCATTCGCTGCCGCTGCACAGCGGATACGCCTTCCGCACGCTGGCGATACTGCGCCAGCAGCGCAAGCTGGGCTGGCACACCATCCACCTGACCAGCGCCAAGCAGGGCGACGGCCAGCGTGAACAGGAAATCGACGGCTGGCATTTCTTCCGCACCCAGCCGCTGCGCCGCTGGTGGGCGCGGCTGCCGCTGCTGCGCCATTGGGGCGCGGTGCTGGGCTTGCAGCAGCGCCTGATGACGATCGCCGCCAAGGCGCGCCCGCACGTGCTGCACGCGCACTCGCCCGCGCTCAACGGCGTCGCCGCGCTGCGCGTCGGGCGCGCGCTGGGCATACCGGTGGTCTATGAAATCCGCGCGTTCTGGGAAGACGCCGCCGCCGACCACGGCACCAGCCGCGCCGGCGGCCTGCGCTACCGCCTGACGCGCGCGCTGGAAAGCCACGTGCTGCGCCGGGCAGACGCCATCACCACCATCTGCGAAGGCTTGCGCGACGATATCATCGCGCGCGGTATCCCGGCCGCCAAGGTCACGGTGATACCGAACTCGGTCGATGGCGAGCAGTTTTCGGCGGCCTCCGCCACACCGCAGCAGCTCGGACTCAGCCTGGGCCTGGACGGCCATCTGGTGCTCGGTTTCATCGGCTCGTTCTACGCCTACGAGGGCCTGGCGCTGCTGATCGCGGCGATGCCGCGCCTGCTGGCCAGCGCGCCGTCCGTGCAGTTGCTGCTGGTCGGCGGCGGCCCGCAGGAGGCCGAATTGCGCGCGCTGGTCGAGCGCCTGGGTTTGCGCGGCCAGGTCAAGTTCGCCGGCCGCGTGCCGCACGAACGCATCGCCGACTACTACCAGCTGACCGACATCCTGATCTATCCGCGCCTGCCGATGCGGCTGACGGAACTGGTGACGCCGCTCAAGCCGCTGGAGGCCATGGCCCAGGGCCGGCTGGTGGTGGCGTCGGACGTCGGCGGCCACCGGGAACTGATCGAGCATGGCCAGACCGGCGTGCTGTTCAAGGCCGGCGACGCCGAGGCCCTGGCGGCCCAGGTACTCGACCTGCTCCAGCACGCCGAGCGCTGGCCGTCGCTGCGCCAGCGCGCGCGCGCCTACGTGGAAAACGAACGCAGCTGGCCAGCCACGGTGGCTCGCTATGGCCCCATCTACCAGCGCCTGCGCGCGCACACCGCATGAACGGCCCGCAACCGCTGCCCGCCGACAGCCGCGCCACGCCGCTCACAGGCGTGCGGATCGCGCTGGTGGGGCCGCTGCCGCCGCCGGCTGGCGGCATCGCCAACCAGACCGAGCAGCTCGCCAGGCTGCTGCGCGAGGCCGGCGCCGAGGTCGAACTGGTCCAGGTCAACGCGGCGCCGCGGCCGGCGTGGCTCGGGGCGGTGCGCGGACTGCGCGCGGCGCTGCGGCTGGCGCCCTACCTGTGCCGCCTGTGGCGCGCGGCCGGCCGGGCGCAACTGGTGCACGTGATGGCCAATTCGGGCTGGTCATGGCACTTGCACGCCGCGCCGGCGATCTGGATCGCCCGTTGGCGGGGCAAAGGCGTGCTGGTCAACTATCGCGGCGGCGAAGCCATGACCTTCCTCAAGCGCCGCGCCGCCGTGGTCCGCTATAGCATGGCCAGGGCGCACGCGCTGATTGTGCCGTCGGCCTTCCTGGCCGAAGTCTTCTCCTTGCACGGCATGAGTGCGCAGATCGTGCCCAACATCGTCGATCTGGCCCGCTTTTACCCGGCCGGCCCGGCGGCGGCGCCCGCCACCATCCTGGTCGCCCGCCATCTGGAGCCGCTCTACGACCAGGCGACGGCGCTACGCGCCTTCGCCATCGTGCGCCGCAGCTTGCCCGAAGCCCGCCTGACCATCTGCGGTGACGGCCCCGAATTGCAGCGTTTGCAGCAATTGGCCCACACGCTGGCGCTGGGCGCTGCGCTGCGCTTCACCGGCAAGCTGGACAACGCCGCCATGGCCGCCCTGTACCGCCAGAGCAGCCTGGCGCTCAATCCCAGTCTGGCCGACAACATGCCCATCTCGATACTCGAGGCCTGGGCCAGCGGCGTGCCGGTGGTCAGCACGGCGGTCGGCGGCGTGCCGTATCTGGTGCGCGACGGCGTCAACGGCCTGCTGGTGCCGCCGCAAGACGCGCAGTCCATGGCCGAGGCCATGCTGGCCATCCTGCTGGCGCCCCAGCTGGCGCGGACGCTGGCCGAGGCCGGCAAGCTCGAAGCCCGGCGCTACGCCTGGCAGCAAGTCGCGCCCCTGCTGCTGGCGCAATACCGGCGCGTGCTCAGGCGTCCACCGGCCGGCGGCTACACGGCGCTGGTGTCGCGCCTGCTGTTTCCGCTGCATGAAATGCTCAAGCAACACCGCAGCGTGGCCCTGCGCCGCCAGATGGAACACAGCCAGTGGTGGCCGCCGGAACGGCTGGAAGCGCTGCGCGTGCAGCGCCTGCGCGCGCTGCTGCTGCACACGTCGGAACATGTGCCCTATTTCCGCCAGCTCTACGCCAGCCACGACTTCGACGTCACCCGCGTGCAAGACCTGCGCGACCTGCGCAGCCTGCCCATCATCCACAAGGCCGACATCAACCACCACCGCGACGAGTTCGTCGCCGACAATGCCGGGCCGCTGCAGCGCTTCAACACGGGCGGGTCCAGCGGCGAACCGTTGATCTTCTACCAGGGCAAGGACCGCGTCAGCCACGACGTCGCCGCCAAATGGCGCGCCACGCGCTGGTGGGGCGTCGACATCGGCGATCGCGAGGCCTTGATGTGGGGCTCGCCCATCGAACTGAAGGCGCAGGACCGCTGGCGCATGCGGCGCGACCGGCTGCTGCGCAGCCTGCTCCTGCCGGCCTTCGATTTGTCGGCCGCCCGCCTCGACGACTATCTGCGCCGCCTGCAGCGCCAGCGGCCGGCCATGCTGTTCGGCTATCCGTCGGCCATGTGCCTGCTGGTCAAGCACGCGCAGGCGCGCCGGATTGCGCTTGATGGACTGGGCGTCAAAGTCGTGTTCGTCACTGCTGAACGGCTGTACGACGAGCAGCGCGCCCTGCTTGAACAGGCGTTTGCCGCGCCGGTCGCCAACGGCTACGGCGGCCGCGACGCGGGCTTCCTGGCCCATGAATGCCCGGAAGGCGGCATGCATATCACCGCCGAAGACGTCATCCTGGAAATCGTCGACGCGCAAGGCGCACCGGTCGCGCCCGGCGACAGCGGCGCCATCGTGGTCACCCACCTCGCCAGCCGCGACTTCCCCTTCATCCGCTACGCCACCGGCGACGTCGGCGCGCTCGACACCTGCCCATGCCCGTGCGGACGCGGCCTGCCGCTGCTGAAGCGGGTCGAGGGTCGCGTCACCGATTTCGTCGTGGCGCGCGACGGCACGGTCATGCACGGCCTGGCACTGATCTACGTGCTGCGCGACCTGCCGCAGATACGCGCCTTCAAGATCATCCAGGAAAACCTGGACATCACCCGCGTGCTGCTGGTCAGCGTGAGCGGCTTGCCGGCGCTGATCAGGATAGACATCATCCGCCAGTTCCGCGCCCGTCTTGGCGCGTCAGTGGAAATACTGATTGAAGAGGTGGCCGAGATACCGGCCGAAGCGTCAGGCAAACATCGTTACGTCATCAGCAAGGTAGTCGCCAACTAAACCAGGAGCCGTCATGTCCCTACTCGCCTTCCCCGCGCTGGCCTTGCTGCTGGCGGTCTCGTTGTATGCGCTACACAAGCTGCGCCACGTGCACGTGCTGCTGTACGATGTGCGCGACCAGCATCGCAACGACCAGGCCGGTTTGTTCCGTCAATTGGAGGCCCTGCAAGGCCTGTACGTCGAACTCGATCTGAAACACAGCTTGCCGCCGACGCGGGGCTGGGCCGCGTCGCCGGACTTTCTGCTGGAAGTGGCGCGCCATGCGCGCTCCTTGCAGCAGGCGACGGTGGTGGAATGCAGCAGCGGCATCTCCACCCTGGTGCTGGCCCGCTGCATGCAGTTGAATGGAGGCGGCAAAGTCTACAGCCTGGAGCACGACCGCCATTTCGCCGCGCAGACGCGCGCCCAGCTGCGCCGCCACGGGCTGCAGGATTGGGCCACCGTGATCGACGCGCCGTTGACGCCGCACGACATCGATGGACAGGCCTGGCCCTGGTACGATCTGGCCCGGCTCCCCGAGCCGCTGGCCGTCGACCTGCTGGTGATCGACGGCCCACCGCAGGCGACCCGCCCGCTGGCGCGCTTCCCGGCCGGGCCGCTGCTATTCCCGCGCCTGCGTGCCGGCGCCGCCGTCTTCCTGGACGACGCCGCGCGGCCGGACGAGCAGGAGATTCTGCAGCGCTGGCGACAGGCGTTTCCGGAACTGGCATACACCCAGCAGACCTGCGAAAAAGGATGCGCGGTCCTGCGCAAGGGCTAGCGTTCTGCGACGACGGCGCGCACCATCCCGATCTCCACCGGGTGGAAGCGGTGATAGCGCTCGCGCGCCAGGCGCATCGCCGCTTGATGCCCGTCCAGCTTGTCCGGACTGAGCTCGACACCAAAATCGGCCGGCACGTCGCCGCCGCCAAACATCCGCGCCAGCATTATGTCGCCCACCTTGCTGCGATAGTGCGAAGTCTCCCAGTAGTACTGCATGGCGGGCTGCTTGCTCACTTGCGGGATGGCCTCGGTCGTTACGCTGTTGAATCCGGAAAAGTCAACGATGCGCAGATCGCAGCCCACGGCGCGATACCGTTGCCCCATGCCCGCCAGCGATCGTTGCCAGGCTTCCATGGCCCGCCACTTGCCGGACCAGTACAAGGCGTCGACGGTCATCGCGTGGGTGGGGTTGAGATACAGGCGGACCCGGGTTCCGGCCTTGCAGAGCTCGGCCATGCTGCGGTCCAGCGCCCGCATCGCCTCGTCCGTCGGCCCCGCGCCGCGCAGGAACTCCCGCACCCGCGGAACGATGGCGGCACCGGTCCCGCCCAGTCCCTCGATGCGTTCGTGCACGCAGGCGTCGTCGCGCTGCCCGAACGACGCCAGGCTGGAATGGCAAACGCTGCCGAAGGTCCCGCGCAGCACACGGATGGAATCGGCCGTCATGTCAAAGGCCAGGGCCCGCCTGGCATTGATCAACATCCGCCGCCACAAATAAAAGGGCCCGTCTGCCACCAGTTCGCGGTCGAAGTCCGTATTACCGACCTCCAGCGTGAACGAGGGTGCGTCGATGCCCCACACCAGGGTTTTCAGCCGCCCCACCCGTGCCGCATGGTCCACCATTGCCATCGCATCACCCAGCGAGGCACCGGACAGCGCGCCGTTGAACACGTCCTGGTCGGCAAACGGCGCAGCCCTGGTCGGCAAGCCCAGTTCCGTGCGGGAATTGCCGACGTACAGCACCACGGGCTTAAATTTCGCCAAGGCATAGGTCTTGCCCCAGGCGCTGAGCTTTTCCCTGCCCGGCCGCAGTTGCTGAAGCCGCGGCGTCTGCCATTGATGGGTCAGATACGGATCGACCGCGTAATTCAAGCCCGTGACCGCGGCGATCACCAGGACGCTGCTGGCGCAAAATACGCTGACATAGTTGCGCCATTCGGCGCCGGCTTGCTGGCTCATGATCAGAATTGAAAATAGAGGAATTCGCTGACCCGGTTCATGCTGAACAGGCAACCGAGAAACAACAGGGAAAACGCCAGGCTCCATGCCCGGCGTGGACGCCAGGTCCAGTGCCAGCGTCGCGGCGCGGCAAAGAACTGTTCAATGCACGGCGCGTAGTGGCGGAAGATTTCCTGCGTGTTCGGCGCCATCAAGGCCAGCACCATCGCCAGCATCAGCACCGGCACCGCGCTGCCGCCGAAATCTATCCAGCGGATGCCCGAAAAACTGAGACCGGCGGGCAAGTAGGACGCATAGCCAGCCAGCCCACTCGGCAGGGCCACCCCGTTCGCTCCGGCCATTGCGCCCAGGATACCGGCGGCGGTCGTCAGGTCAGGCGCCCGGAACACCGCCCACGCAGCCACCACGGCCAGGAAGGTCAGCCACCTGCCCCACCAGCGCGGCGGTCCTTCGCCCGCCAGCGCCAGCCAGCCGCGATAGCCGACCAGATACACGCCGTGCAAGCCGCCCCACACGACGAACGTCCAGCCAGCGCCATGCCATAGTCCACCGAGCAGCATGGTCAGCATCAGGTTGCGATAGCGGTGATGGCGATTACCGCCCAGCGGCACATACAGATAGTCCCGCAGAAAGCGCGACAAGGTCATATGCCAACGCCGCCAGAACTCACCGATGTTGCGCGCCTGGTAGGGAGAGTTGAAATTTAGCGGCAATTTCACACCGAACAGCCGGGACAGGCCGATCGCCATATCGGAATAACCGGAGAAGTCGAAATAGAGTTGCATGGTGTAGGCCAGCGTGCCGATCCACGCCTCCACCAGCTGCGGATGGGCACCGGCGGCAAATACCGGCCCCACCAGCGTCGATAGCGGATCTGCCAGCAGCACTTTCTTGGCCAGGCCCAGCACGAAGATCGACAGGCCCACCGCGACATCGGCCGCATTCAAGCCCGGCGGGCGCTCGAATTGCGGCATCATTTCCTTGTGATGCAGCACCGGCCCGGCGATCAGATGCGGGAAATAGCTGACGAACAAGGCGTAGTGCACGAAACGGTATTCGCCAGCCTTGCCCCGGTAGCAATCGAGCAGGAAGGCGATCTGCGTAAAGGTAAAGAAGGAAATGCCAATCGGCAGCAACACCTCCCATCCGCGCGCAGGCGCACCGGTCAACGCATAGACGTTGTCCATGAAGAAGTTCGCATACTTGAAGTAAGCTAGCAAGGCCAGGTTGGCCGTCAGCGCCGGCAGCAGCCAGCGCCGGCGCCGGACCGCCGCCTGCATGCGGCTGGCGGCCCAATAATTGAACAGGATGGACAGCATCAGCAAGGGCAGATACCGCAAGTCCCAGTAGCCGTAAAAGAATAGCGACGCCAGCGCCAGCCAGCCGATCGCCCAAGGCGGGTTCATACGCGCCAGCAAGTAATAGCCGGCCAATACCACCGGCAAATACAGGAACAGGAAACTGAAGGAATTAAACAGCACGGCGCGCCTCTTGCTCGCGGCGCGTCCTGTGATACAGCTCGGTATAACAGGCCACCATCTGCTCGGCGACACGCTGCCAGCTGAACCGTTCGACCAGGGCGCGCACCTGCGCGCGGTCCGGCGGATGCGCCAGCAAGCCCTCCACGGCAAGCCGCAATCCGGCAGTATCGTCCCACGGCAATTGTTTTACCGCGAAGGCGCTGTCGGGCAGGCTGAGCGCGCTCTCATCGGTCATCACCACCGGCGTGCCGGCCGCCAGCGCCTCCAAGACCGACAAGGGAAACACCTCGCCCTGGCTGGGCAGGGCCAGCACGGAGGCGCTGGCGTAGGCGCTGGCCAGCAGCGGATCGTCATGCTCCAGCTGGCCCAGCCAACGTACCCGCGGCTGCGCCAGCAATTGCTGCAGATAGTTCTGGTGCTGACGCTGCGCCCGGCCGATCAGCACCACCGGCAATGCTGTCGACGCCAGCGCCCGCACCAGTCCCAGCTGGTTCTTGTAGGGCGAAATGGCCCCCACCATCAGCACAAATGGCCCGCACAACCCGGTGCAACGCCGGAACTCTTCCTGCCGCGCGCCAAAGAAGTGCGGGCTGATGCCATTCGGCAGCACACGGATCTTCGCCTCGGCGATCTGGAACGCGCTGACGATCGCGTCGCGTTCGGCCGCGCCCAGCGCAATCACCATGTGCGCCAGTTGCAAGGCGCACTTGGTTTGCGCGTAACTGGTTTGCACGTTCCATCCGGTCAGGCGGCCGGTCAGCCGGTCGGCCAGCCGGGCACGCATGCCATCGAGCCGCCCCCACCCCGGCGACAGCACCGACGACAACACCACCGGCACCCCGAGCTCGACCGCCAGTTCCACCAGGCGGTGATTGCCGTTGATCGCGGAGAAAACATGTATCAGGTCGAACTGATCCAGGCGCTCCCGGTTGGCGTCGACCAGCGCCACCTCCAGGCCGGGCGCCGATCGCTCTTGCAGGGCGCGCATGGTGGCGCGCACCTGCACCTGCAACCCACCCTCGCGCTGGAACAGCATGGGATACGACAGCATACCTACACGCATAAAGTGCTCCCTATTTGACTAGCCTGGCCCAGACCTTGCGTCCCGCCAAGGTGCATTCGGCGGCAAGCTCGTGCTGAAAAAGCAGGATGGCCGCCAGCCACAGCGGCAGCGCCAGCAGGCCGGCCATCGACAATTGGTACAGCGCGCGCTCCGGCGTCAGCGGATGCCAGGCAAACAACAGCAGCGGCCCGCTCAGGCTGCTGAGCGCGACCAAGGCGCTGCGCCTGAGCGCACCGAGCAAGGCGCCGGCCTGCAATGCCGCCAACTGCCTCAGGTAGCGGAAGGTCCAGATGCTCCTGAACACGCCGCCGAGCACCACCGCCCAGGCCACCCACTCCAGCCCCAGCGGCGCGGCCAGCAGCACGGCCAGCACCCGCACCGGCGCCGACAAGGCGTCCAGCTTGGCCTGGGTGCGCACCGCGCCCATCGCCACGAACAGATAGCGCGCCATGCTGAACATGCTATATAAGGCGCTCGACAGGCACATGATGCGTATCAACGGCACGCATGCATCCCACTGCGCGCCATACAACAGGCGCACCACTGCCGGCGCCGAAATCGCCACAAATCCAAAGAAGGGCCAGGCCAGCACGGTCACGTAGCTGGCGGTGGTCAGGTAGGCTTGCCGCAGGTCGCCGCCGGCCCGCGCCTGGTCCGAGAACAGCGGAAAGATGACGGGCGAGATGGCGCTGGTAACCAGTTGGTTGAACACGTTCAACACGCCTTGCGCCTTGCCAAAGATGCCCACCTCGGCGACGCCGATCAACTTGCCCACGATCAGGTCCGGCGCCGCCACGCCCAGTTCGTCGATCACGCTGCCGGCGGTGGAGATGGTGCCAAACGACAGGATCGCCGCCATGCCGCGCCGCGCGGGCAGCCAGGGCAAGCCACTGGGCCAGCAGCATACGCTTGCCAGCAACCCCGCCGCCGTGCCCGCCACCGCGCCCCAAACCAGGCTCAGATAGCTATGCCCCAGCCAGGCCAGTCCCACCGAGACCAGCAACTGCACGCTGCTGCTGGCGGTGTTGATCGCGAAGATGGCCGAGAAGCGCATCTGGCGCCGCAAGCAGGGCAAGGCCAGGGAACTGAACGGTATCAGCAGGAAGTTGATCGACAGCAGCTGCAACACTGAGCTCAGTCGCGGATCGCGATAAAACCTGGCCGCCACGCCACTGCTCAGCAGCACCACCAGCGCCAGGGACCAGGCCACCAGGATGCTGGTGCCCAGGGCCGCCCGCAATTTCTGCTCGTTCAGCTGCTTCTCCTGGATCACGTATGGCCCGACGCCGAAATCCCGCACCGCCTGCGCCAGTCCGACCAGCACGGCGCCGACCGCGTAGACGCCGATCTCGGCCGGCGTCAACAGCCGCGCCAGTATCATCGTGCCGGCCGTGTTCACCAATAGCAGTGTGTACTTTTCAGCGAAGGAGACCAGGAAGGACATACGCGGCTGCATGGCGCCGCCTCACATCAGCTGGTCGTAGAAGGCCAGCACCTGCCGGCCCACCACAGCGCGGCTGTAGCGCTCGACGGCTTCCTTGCGCGCCTGGCGTCCCATGGCCGCGCGCCGGTCCGGCTGGTCCAGCAACTCCCCCACCAGGGCCGCGGCCGCCTTGATATCATCGGGCGGCACCAGCAGTCCGCCGCCGCTGTCGCGCAGGATGTCCGCGCTGCCCGGCACATCCGTCGCCACGGCGGGAACGCCGCACGCCATCGCCTCGATGGTCGCGATGCCAAAGCCTTCGTTCCGGCTCATCAGGACGTGCAGGTCCAGCGCCGGCAGCAGTTTTTCCAGGTCCGGCACGAAGCCGGTGAACACCACATACGGCGCCAATCCGGACAGATCCACTTGCCGCCGCAGCCCCGCTTCAAGCGGGCCGCTGCCGAACAGGACCAGATACAACTGCGGAAATCGCTGCCGCAGCAGCACGAACAGGTCGAGCAGCAGATGAGGCCGCTTTTGCACCGACAGGCGGGCGGCGACGCCGATCACCAGCGCGGACGGCGGCAGCTGCAGCGCCTGGCGCGCGGCGCGGCGCAGTTCCGCACCCGGCTTGAAACGATCGGTGTCGACACAGTTGGGGATCACGGCCACGCGCGCGGTCGCCGGCAAATACGGCTGATAGATGGCCATGAAATGCGCCATCGCCGAGCGCGACACAGCGTAGACCCCGCGCACCGCGCCAAAAGCCTGGTGCAGCAAGGGCCGGTGCCAGTCGCTGATTTCCGCCGCCGGGAAAGCATTGTGTACGCTGATGACGGCCGGCAGGCGGCAGTACCGCGCCAACCATAAGGCGGAGGCGCCGTAATTGGTCCAGCACCAGGCGATATGCACCAGGTCGGCGCGAAAGGCGCGCAGCCGCTGCGCAGCGCCCAGCCTGGCCCGCAGCAAGTTCCAGCGGCGCCAGGACCATTGCTCGAAGAAGGCCGGCGGATCGAATTCCGCCACCACGATCTGCTCGTGCGCCAGCCGTCCTGCCCAGGCTTCGATGCCGGCGAAGCGGCGCAGCGCCAGGCTGCCGTCGACACCGGCCAGGCGCAGGTAACGCAACTCCTGCGCCATGCGCATTTCCATCCCGCCAAGTTCGCCGGAATAGCTGGTAATCAGCACCCGTTTGCGGGCCTCGCCGCGCCCCCGCCTGGCCTCGAAGAAATAGCCGCGCAGGAAAGCCAGTTCCCAGCGCCGCCGGAACTGCGCGTCGGCGTCGCCCAGCAGGCGCGCGCGCAGATAGCCCACGCATTCGAGCGCGAACCGCGTCAGCATCCAGCGCGGCACGCCCGACCACTCGGGGAAGGTGCCCGGCCGGTCTTGTCGATACTTGCCTCGACCGAAACGCCAGGCCTTGTCGAGCACGTACTCTTGCGTCAACTGATGCGCGCGGATGTGGTGCGCCACCCTCGCATGGGGACAGAACCAGGCCGGGTAGCCTGCCAACGCCAGCCGGCGGGTCAGCTCGGTTTCGCTGCCCATGGCATAGGCGCCGCCATTCGGACCGATCGTGGTGTCGTAGCGATAGCCGGCATCGAACACCGCCCGCCGCACCGCCATGTTGGCGCCCCATACCAGACCAGGAAAGACCGGGCCCTCGGCCAGCGCGCCGGCGGTCAGGCCGAACGTCAGCCCGACCGGCACCAGGCGCGGCAGCCACTCGGGCGGCGCAAGCGCCCAATCGGCCTCGATCGCCCCGCCAAACACCGCGTAGTCCGCATGCGCGGTGGCGCAGCGCTCCCATTGCAGCAGCCAATCCGGCGCGGGCGTGGCGTCGTCATCGCTGAAAATGAACAGGGCGTCGCCGTCGCAGTGGTGCAAGCCCCATTCCACGCCCAGGTTCAGGGCCGCGTTCTTGCCCTTGTCTGGCGTGCTCAGCAGATGCAGCGGCAGGCGCTCGCGATATTGCGCAATCAGGGCACCGGTGCCGTCGCTGCTGCCATTCTCGATAATGACCAAGCGCCAGGCCTGGCTTGGTGCTTGCAAGCGGCAATAGCCATCCAGCACTTTGGGCAGGGTTTGCGCGCCATTGTAGGTCGCCATGAGAACGGTCAACAAGGGCGCATCTCCCATATCCTAAGATTGCAGAACGTGACAATCCAGTGTAATGACAGGCTCAAATGCATCGTTGAGCCGCATCAACGAGTTCCATTGCCCATGCGCGACATCCTGATCACCCTTATCGTCTTCGGCAGCCTGCCGCTGATCCTGCGCAATCCCGTCAACGGTGTGCTGATGTGGGTATGGATCAGTGTGATGAATCCGCACACGCAAAGCTGGGGCTTCGCCGCCACGTTCCCCTTCGCCTTTATCGTCGCGGTGACGACCTTGTTCAGCGTCGCCATCTCGCGCCTGGCCAAGACCCTGCCGGTCTCGGGCGTCACCTTCACCTTGATCGCGCTGGTGCTGTGGATGAACGTCACGACCCTGTTCGCCATGTTCCCCGCGTTTGCCTATGTGCAATGGAGCAAAGTCATGAAGATCATGCTGATGAGCCTGGTCACCATGATGGTGATACGTCATCGCGACGACATCCAGCGCTTGCTGTGGGTATTGGTGATGTCGCTGGGCTTCTATGGCGTCAAGGGCGGCCTCTTCACACTGCGCACCGGCGGCGGCGAGCGGGTCTGGGGGCCGGAAGGCACTTTCATCGGCGACAACAACGAAATCGCCCTGGCCCTGATCATGACCATCCCCTTGATGCGCTACCTGCAACTACGCAGCGACAAGCGCTGGCTGCGGCATGGCCTGGGCGCGATGATGCTGCTCAGCGCGATGGCGGCGCTGGGGTCCTACTCGCGCGGCGGGCTGCTGGCGATCGCCGCCATGATCATGATGATGTGGCTCAAGAGCCGCCACAAATTCGCCGCCGGCATCCTGATCGCGCTGCTGGCCCCGCTCGCGCTGCTGTTCATGCCCGAGCGTTGGACCGAACGCATGGACAGCATCGGCGCCTACCAGCAAGACGAGTCCGCGATGGGCCGCATCAACGCCTGGTACATGGCGTGGAACCTGGCCAAGGACCGCTTCTTCGGCGGCGGGTTCGAGATCGCCGAGCCGGCCACCTTTTTTCTCTACGCACCCAATCCGCACGACGTCCACGCCGCCCACAGCATCTATTTCCAGGCGCTGGGCGAGCACGGCTTTGTCGGCCTGGCGCTATACCTGCTGCTGCTGGGCCTGACATGGCGTTCGGCGGCCTGGATCGTGCGCCACAGCCGCGACCAGCCGGAGCTGGAATGGGCGCAGCAGCTCGCCACCATGGTGCAAGCCAGCCTGGTCGGCTTCGCGGTCGGCGGCGCCTTCCTCAGCCTGCTCTATTTCGACGTCCCCTATTATTTGATGGGCATCATCGTCGCCACCCGCGCACTGGTCGCGCAACGACAACACGCCGTCCGCCCCAGCGTGCACAGCGGCCTGGACAACCGCCAGCCGGCGATCGGGCAGTCATGAACCACCGCCTATCGATCCTGGTCTATCATCGTGTGCTGGCGCAGGCCGATCCCCTGCTGCCGGAGTTGCCGTACGCGCGGCGCTTCGACCGCCACATGGCCATGTTGAAGCATTGTTTTCGCGTGTTGCCACTCGGACGCGCCAGCGAGCAGCTGCGCCTGGGCACCCTGCCCGCGCGCGCCGCCTGCATCACCTTCGACGACGGCTATGCGGACAACGTCACCCATGCCTTGCCGATCCTGCAGCGTCACGGGCTGAGCGCCACGTTCTTCATCGCCAGCGACTACCTGGACGGCGGCCAGATGTGGAACGACGACGTGATCGCCTGCATACGGCAGGCCCGGCAGAATGTGTTGCACTCCGGCGCGCCGGGATGCGACGCCTTGCTGCTGCACACCACGCGCCACAAACAGCAGGCCATCGAGCAGCTGCTGGCGGCGCTCAAATACCTGCCCAGCGCACAGCGCCAGGCGCTGGCGCGCCGCCTGGCCCCGGTGCGCCGGGAACAGTTGATGATGGACTCCAGGCAAGTGCGCGCGCTGCATGCGGCCGGCATGGAAATCGGCGGCCACACCGCCTCGCATCCCATCCTGGCGCGCCAAGAGGACGCAGCGGCCGAGGCCGACATGGCCCGCGGCAAGTCGGCGCTCGAAGGCCTGATCCAGGCGCCGGTCACATTGTTCGCCTACCCCAACGGAAAGCCAGGCGTGGACTACAATCAGCGCCATGTCGAGCTCGCGCGCAAGCTCGGCTTCACAGCGGCGGTCAGCACCGAAGCCGGCGTCGCGCATGCCGCCAGCGATCCGCTGCAACTGCCGCGTTACACGCCGTGGGAGCCGGACCGACTGCGTTTTCTGTTCAGGCTACTTGCCAGCCGGCACGCCTGATTTGGCCAGCCACTGCTCCAGCATCATCAACACCCATACCATCGTGCCGTGATAGCCGGGGTGTTCGGCAAGCAAGCCGTGCATCAGGTGCTCGATGAAGTCCTCGCGGATGATGTGGCGCTTCTTCAGGTCGCTCAGACTATCTAGCACCAGGCTTTGCAAGCCAGCATCCCGCTGCAGCCAATGGCCGAAGGGCAAGCCGAAACCGTGCTTCTTCTTGCGCAGGATGGCTGTCGGCAGATAGCCGCGCAGCGCGCGTTTGAAGAAGTAGCGCAGCTGCGTGCCGTTCAGCTTATCCCTGGGCGACAGCCGCGCGGAAAAGGCCAGCATCTCGTCGTCGAGGAAGGGGAAGGCCACATCGACCCCGCCCAGCTCGCAGGCCAGGCGCACCTTGCGCAAATCGTTGTCGGCCAGCGTGTAGCGCAGATCGAGCGTCTGCATGCGATTGATCTGGCTCAGGCCCTTGTTCTGCCAGTAGCACTTACTCATCTGGTCGCCGGGCGCCCGCTCGTCGACGCCGGCGAGGAAGTCGGCGTGCAACACCGCCGCCGGTCCGTAACGGTGCAACAGATTATAGGTTTCCAGGCGGGCCGGCATCGGCACCACCGCCTGCGTGACATAGCTGCGCGCCTTGCGCAGCAACGCCAGGTCGAGCTTGCCGGCCAGGCCGAACAGCAAGGGTTCCAGCGCCACCTGCCGCAATGCCGAGGGCAATTGTTCATAGCGCGACAGCACCGCCTGATCGGCATAGCGCTCGTTGCCGCCGAATAGTTCATCGCCGCCGTCGCCGCCGAGCAGGCGGGTCACACCGTCGGTGCGCGCCAGGTTGGCGCAATAGTAGGCCGGCACCGCCGACGAATTGCCGAAAGGCTGGTCCGAGGCGGTGGCAATGCGCGGTATCGCGGCCGCCACGTCCCCCGCCGTCACATACAGCTCGTGATGATCGGTGCCGAAGTGACGGGCGGCGATACGCGCGTAGCGCATCTCATCGTAGCCGGCCACGTCGAAGCCGATCGAATAGGTGGGCGGCGCACGGCCGCTGACCTTGGCCAGCATGCCGGCCAGGGTCGAACTGTCGGTGCCGCCGCTGAGAAAGGCGCCGGTCCTGGCGCCATCGGCCGAACGCCGCACGGAACTCTCCAGCGTCGCCAGGAATTGCCGCTTGAGCTCGCCGAACGGAATGGCCGACTGTTCCTGATACTCGATCTTCCAATAGTCGCCGGTCTCCAGGTGGCCGTGCCGGTACTGCACATATTCGCCGGGCTGCAGGCGGCGCTGGCCGCGATACACCGTGCGCGGCGCCGGCACCGTATGGAAATACAGATAGTTGTAGAGCGACTGCGGGTCCAGCGTCGACACCGCGTGTGGATGGGCCTGCAATGCGGCCGCCGACGAAGCAAACAACACGCCTTGCGACACCTGCTGGTAGTGCATGGCGTGCACGCCGCTGCGGTCTATGGCCAGCAACAATTGCCCGCCCGCGTCGGCCATCGCGCACACCGCGAACGGACCGGACAATGCCGCGCAAGCCTTGGCGCCGTTGATCAGCCACAGCGCGGCAAAGCGTTCCGCGATGTTTTCGCCGCAGCCGTTCAGCAGGGGCCGCCCCCAGACGGCGACCAGCACGCCGCCGGCGCCATGCAGGCTGACGCTGTCGGCCGCGGCGGCCACGGCCACGCCGCCGCGCGGCGCCGCCACCATGCGGATCGGACTGTCGTCAAAGCGCGCCAGCGGCGACGCCATGCCGGCCAGCGTATGCTGAACGCCGCCGCTGTCGGTCGCGGCCAGATAGCCGCACAGGCCGCTCATACCAGCACCTCCAGCGGCAAGGGATGGCTGAGGAAGGCGGTCGGGCTCGCGGTCAGCCCGTACGCGCCGGACTGGAACACGACCACCAGGTCGCCCACCTCGGCGCGCGGCAATTCCATGCGATCGGCCAGCAAATCGAGCGGTGTGCACAAAGGCCCCACCACCGACACCGTCTCCAGCGCTGCGCCTTGCATGCGATTGCCGATCGCGACCGGATAGTTCTTGCGGATCACCTGGCCGAAGTTGCCCGACGCCGCCAGATGATGATGCAGGCCACCGTCGGTAATCAGGAAGGTCTGTCCATGCGAGCGTTTGCGCTCCAGCACGCGGCAGACATAGATCCCGCCCTCGGCCACCAGATAGCGCCCCAACTCCAGGATCAGTTCGGTATCGGGCGAGCCCCGGCGCAGCAAGTCCAGCGACTGCGCCAGGCCGTCGGCCACGGCGTCCAGCGCCAACGCCCGTTCGCCGGGGAAGTATGGCACGCCGAAGCCGCCGCCGATGTTGAGCATGCGCATCGGCACGCGCGCCTGGTCCGCCAGGCGCAGGGCGAGCTCCACGCTCAGCCGTTGTGCCTCGCACAGCGCCGCGGCCGACAGGTTCTGGGCGCCGCAGAACAAATGGAAACCGTGGAAATCCAGTTCCAGCTGCGCCAGCCTGCGCAGCATCGCCGGCACCCGCGCCGCGTCAACGCCGAACGGGCGCGCTCCGCCACCCATCTTCATGCCGGCCAACTTCAATTCGAAATCCGGATTGACCCGCACCGCCACGCGCGGCGTCATGCCCAGCTCGCTGCCTATGCGCGCCAGGCGCTCCATTTCGCTTTCCGACTCCAGATGCAGCAGCGCGCCGGCCGCCACCGCGCAGCGCAATTCCGCGTCGCGCTTGCCCGGCCCGGCAAAGCTGATGCGCTCGGCGGCCATGCCGGCATCCAGCGCGACCTTCAGCTCGCCGCCCGAGGCGACGTCGAAGCCATCGACCAGCCCCGCCATCAACTGCACCAGCGCCGGCATCGGGTTCGCCTTCACGGCGTAGTGCAGCTGCACGCCCCGTGGCAGCACCTGGCGCAGCAAGCCGACGCGGCTCGCGATGTGGCGCCGCTCGTATGCGTAGAAGGGGGTGCGCCCCACCCGCTCCGCCAGGCGCGTCAGCAGGATGCCGCCGATCTGGAGCACGTCATCCAGCGTCGGAAACTGCTGGGCTTCGGCATGGCGCGGCAGCCCGTCCGGCGCCGTCACGACTGGCCTCCCGCACCGGTCAACTGGTCGGCCAACAGCTTGCGGTCGATCTTGCCGTTCGGATTGCGCGGCAAGGGCACGCCGCGGATCTCGATCGCGGCCGGCACCATGTAGGCCGGCAAGGCTTGGCGGCAGGCCGCCAGCAGGGCCGCGCTGTCGATGGCGCCCTGCGGCAAGGTGGCCGCGACTACCGTGATCGACTGTCCCAGGGTGGCATGCGGCACACCGATGGCGGCGGCTTCGGCCACCATGCCGGTGGCGTACACCACTTCTTCGACTTCGGTCGGACTGACGCGATAGCCCGAGGTCTTGATCATATCGTCGCTGCGGCCGATGAAGTACAAATACCCCTCGTCGTCGCAGCGCACCGTGTCGCCGGACCACACCGCCAGCTCGGGAACCGGCAGCCCGCCCAGGCGGTCGGGCAAGGCACGGAAACGTTCGGCGGTGCGCTGCGCATCGTTCCAGTAACCCATCGCCACCAGCGCGCCGCGGTGCACCAGCTCCCCCGGTTCATTGGGCGCGCAGGCCGAACCGTCGCCGCGCAGCACCATGATTTCCGCATTCGGGATCGCCTTGCCGATCGAATCCGGCCTGCGGTCCAGCTGCTCGGGCGCCAGGAAGGTCGAGCGGAACGCCTCGGTCAGGCCGTACATCAGGTAGATCTGCGTGTACGGCAGGGCCTTGCGCAGCGTTGCCAGCGTATGGCGCTGCATGGCGCCGCCGGAATTGGTGATGTAGCGCAGCCGCTGCGCATGGCGCCAGTCCAGGTCCGCCAGCTGCATCCACAGCGGCGGGACGGCGGCCAGGCCGGTGATGCGCTCGCGTTGAACGGCGTCGAGTATGTCCCGCTGCAACAGGTGGTTCAGCAACACCGCGCAGGCGCCCACGGCGAACGCCGTGGTCAGCTGGCTCAGGCCATAATCAAAGCTCAGCGGCAGCACGCACAGGATGCGGTCCTCCGGCGTATTGACCAGATACGAGGACACGCTCAGCGCACCGGCCACCAGATTGCGGTGCGACAGCACCACGCCCTTGGGCCGCCCGGTGCTCCCCGAGGTGTACAGGATGGCGGCGACATCGCTGTCGATGCAGGCATGCAGCGCGGTCTGCGGCGCCTCGCGCATGCACTCGCGCCACGACAGCAGCTGCACGTCGTCGGGCGGCGTCAGCGCTTCCATCGAACCGATCACCACCACCTTGCGCAAGCCCGTGCAAGCGGCCAGCGCCGCCGCCAACAGGCCGTAGCGCTCGCGCGTGGTGACCAGGATGCGCACATCGCAGTCGGCCAGGATGTGCGCCACCTGTTCCGGCTTCAGCACCGGATTGACCGGCACAAACACCGCGCCGGCGGCCGCCGCGCCAAACATGGCCACCACCGCTTCCTCGCGTTTTTCCATGAACACCGCCAGCCGTTCGCTGCGTCCCAGTCCATGATGGACCCAGGCGCCGGCGGCCAGCTGCACCATCTGCGCCAGCGCGACGTAGTTCAGCCCGACACCCTGGTACGACAGCGCCTGGCGCCGCGGTTCACGCTGCGCCGACTGAAAGATGAATTCGTGAACTAGCTGCGTCATAGCGATATCCCATAGATAGACTGCCCTCTATGATTGAGAGAAATCGGCATCGACTCCTTGATGTGGCTCAAGCATGCAGCCCGCTTGTGCTGGGTCAAACTCGCCGTGTTGTGTGCGGGTTCTAATCGGTATTCCGCTTCCAACCTGTCCCGCCGCGATGACTACTGGCCTGCGTCACACTTATCTGCAACTGGGCTGGCTCAATGCCATGCTGTACTGGATCGCCCAGGTGCTGGACGCGGCCAGCGCCGGCTCGTGGGCGCTGTACCGTTACCATTTTGTGGCCCAGTACGTTGGCGACACCCCGCTGTGCGGCACGCGCGGACAGGACATCGATATCCGCAGCCACGCCGCCGCCGACCTCACGCCGGCTGACTATCCACGTCCGGAATACGTGGTCAGGCAACGCCATGCACAAGGCGCGCACAGCCTGACCGCTTGGCGCAAGGGACGGCTGGCCGGATTTCTCTGGTTGATATCGGATGCCTACCTGGAAGATGAAGTGCGGGTCCGCTACCGCTTGGCCAGTACGCGCGCATCCTGGGATTTCGATATCTGGATTCGGCCGGAGGAACGCCTGGGCTGGGTCTTTCCCCGCCTGTGGGAGGCGGCGCGCCGCCACCTGCGCCAGCATGGCGTACGCTGGACGTGCAGCCGCATTTCCGCCTTCAACCCGGCGTCGCTGCGCGCCCATGCCCGCATCGGCGTGGTGCCCATGGGCAGCGCCATTTTTCTGCGCTGCGGCCGCTGGCAATGGATGTGGTCCAGCCAGGCGCCCTTTGTGCACCTGTCGCGCGACGTGGGCAACTGTCCACAATTACTGTTCGATACCAGTGCCTTACCTGAGGAGCCGCCATGCCGGTAATAGATCAAGTCTGCCAGACCTTGCGCGCCACGCTGGGCCTGGCGAAAATACAGCTCAATCAAGACACCCTGTTGCTGGGTAGTGTGCCCGAGCTGGATTCGATGGCGGTCGTCAACCTCATCGTGGCGCTGGAGCAGCAATTCGGCATCACTGTCGACGACGATGAGATCAATGCCCGCCATTTCGCCACCGTCGGCACACTGTCGGCATTTGTGCAGGGCAAGCTGGCGTGAACGGCTACGCGCAACGCAGCCACGCGCTGCCCTTCTTTCTCAAGGCGGGCGCGGGTGACCGTTTTTGCCTTTATTACCCGCCGCACCCTGGCGCCGAGGTGCGCGGCTCGCTGCTCTACGTCCACCCTTTTGCCGAAGAGCTGAACAAGAGCCGGCGCATGGCCGCGCTCCAGGCCCGCGCCTACGCCGGCGCCGGCTATGGCGTGCTGCAACTGGATCTGTACGGCTGCGGCGACAGCAGCGGCGATTTCTCGGATGCGCGCTGGGATATCTGGCTGGCCGACCTGGCGCTGGGCTGGCAATGGCTGGCCGAACATTCCCCCGGCCCAGCCTATCTGTGGGGCCTGCGCCTGGGAGCCTTGCTGGCCTTGCAGTTCGCCGAGCAAGCCCGGCCGACGCCGGCCGGCCTGGTGCTGTGGCAGGCGGTGGTCAGCGGACGCCCGCACCTGCACCAGTTCATGCGGCTGCAAAACGCGGCCAAGCTATTCGGCGCCGGCGAGACAGCCGAGACGGATGAAGTAGCCGGCTACACACTGGCCGCCGAACTGTGCGACGCCATCCGGAACGCCGAGGCCGGCAGCCGTCCCGCCTGCCCGGTGCAATGGCTGGAACTGGCCGCGCCGACCCAGCCGGTCGGCTTGCAGCCGGCATCGGCCTTGCTGCTGGAGCGCTGGGAAGGCGCCGGTGCGCATGTCGATGCCTTCCCGTTGGCCGGAGCGCCCTTCTGGTCCACGCCCGAGATCGCCGAAGTGCCCGCCCTGATCAGCGCGACACTGGCCGCCATGCCGGCGGGGCCAGCATGAATTGGCAACGCCTGGCCTTGCACTTTCCCTGCCAGGACTGCTCGCTGGTCGGCATCCTGCACCTGCCGGAGCGGCCGCAAGCGCGCGGCGTTCTGATCATCACCGGCGGGCCGCAATACCGCATCGGCAGCCATCGGCATTTCGTGTTGCTGGCGCAGGAACTGGCGGCGTCCGGCATCCCCGTCATGCGCTTCGATTACCGCGGCATGGGCGACAGCGAAGGCGAGCCACGCCACTTCGAACAGCTGGACGACGACCTGGACGCCGCGATCGCCGAGTTCTTCAGCAAGCTGCCGGCCATGCGCGAGCTGGTGTTGTGGGGGCTGTGCGACGGCGCCACCGCGGCCGCCCGCCACGCCGCGCGCGATCCGCGCGTGACCGGGCTGGTGATGCTCAATCCCTGGGTGCGCACCGAGCAAGGCAACGCGCGCGCCACGCTCAGGCACTACTACGTGCAGCGACTGCTGGAGCGCGACTTCTGGCTCAAGCTCAAGGGCGGCGCCGTGCAGCTCAGGCGCAGCTTGCGCTCCTTCATCGCGCTCGCTTCCACGGCAAGACAGGTGCCCACAACGGACGCCTCGCTGCCGCAGCGGCTCTACCGCGCACTGCATCAATTCCACGGCCGCACCCTGATCGTGCTCAGCGGCGCCGACCTCGGCGCGCGCGAATTCTCGGCGCTGTACGACCACCAGACGCATTGGCGACGGCTGCTCGACGGCCCACGGGTGCGCCTGGTCCACGTTCCGCAAGCCAACCACACTTTTTCCAGCAAGGTCTGGCGCGCCAACGTGGCCGCCGCCTGCGCCGACTGGTTGGCGTCATGGTGAAGCGGGTGCTGATGATCGCCTATCATTACCCGCCGCTGTGCGGAGGCAGCGGCATCCACCGCACGCTGGCGTTCAGCCGGCACCTGCCGCAATTCGGCTGGCAGCCGATGGTGCTGACGGTGCATCCGCGCGCCTACGAGGACGTCGGCGCCGTCCCGGACGGCCGCGACGTGCCCGTGCATCGCAGCTTCGCGTTGGATAGCTCCCGCCACCTGGCGCTGCGCGGGCGCTACCCGGACTTTCTGGCCCAGCCGGACCGCTGGATTTCCTGGTGGCTGGGCGCGGTGCCGGCCGGCCTGCGCCTGATCCGCAAGCACCGCCCGGACGCCATCTGGTCCAGCTATCCCATCGCCACGGCGCACTTGATCGCGCTCAGCCTTCACCGCCTCACCGGCCTCCCCTGGATCGCCGACCAGCGCGACCCGATGGTCGATCACGACTACCCGCCCGATCCGCGCCGCCGTCGCATCCACGCCTGGATCGAGCGCCAATCGATGCGGCGGGCGGCAGCCGTGGTCTGCACCACGCCCGGCGCCCTGAGCGAGCTCGGCTTGCGTCATCCACACACCGACGCGCGCCGCCTGGCCTTGATCGAAAACGGCTACGACGAGGCCAGCTTCCGCATCGCCGAAGCGGCCGCGCCGGCGCCGGCGCGGAGCAGCCCGTTCAAGCT
Organism: Duganella violaceipulchra; assembly: GCF_019166075.1. Classification (NCBI taxonomy): domain Bacteria; kingdom Pseudomonadati; phylum Pseudomonadota; class Betaproteobacteria; order Burkholderiales; family Oxalobacteraceae; genus Duganella; species Duganella violaceipulchra. Next base: position 112,547 of record NZ_JAHTGR010000006.1, read on the forward strand.
GCTGCACAGCGGCGTCATCTATCCATCCGAGCGCGACCCGGCCCCCTTGTTTGCGGCGCTGGCCAGGCTGGCGGCCGAGCGCCGCATCGCGCCGGAAACCTTTCGCCTGCTGCTGCGCGCCAGCGCCCACGATGACCACCTGCGCGCGCTGATGCAGCACCACCCCGGCGTGGCCGGGCTGGTCGAACTGGCGCCGCCGCAGCCCTACCACGCCGCGCTGGCGGAGATGCTGGACGCCGACGGCTTGCTGCTGCTCCAGGCCGCCAACTGCAACAGCCAGATCCCGGCCAAGCTGTACGAATATCTGCGCGCCCGCCGCCCCGTGCTGGCGCTGACCGACGCCGCCGGCGACACGGCGGCGACGCTGCGCGCCGCCGGCATCGACACCATCGGCCAGCTCGACAACGCCGACGACATCGCCGCCGCCCTGATGCGCTTTCTGCATCTGTGCCGAACACAGCAAGCACCGCTGGCCGCGCGCGCCGTCATCGACGGCCACTCGCGCGCCGCCCGCACCGGCCAACTGGCCACGCTGCTGGACCACGCCACCCACCAGGACATGAAATGAAACCATCAGCACATCTGACCATTCCCCTGCTGCTCGCCATCGCAACGGGAAGCGCTGCCGCGCCGCGAGTCCCCATCGGCGAGGACTGCGGCACCTATGTCCGCCACGATCCCGGCGGCGACTACACCAACCCCACTGACCGCGAAGGCTTGACCGTGGTCGAGCAATACCATTTCACGCCGGAAGTCGAACGGCTGGTGCGCGGCGCAACCGGCTCGCTGGGCGCCGACATCGGCTACACCCTCGATCATTTCCCCAACCACCACCGGGCGCTGGCCGCGATGAGCAAGCTGGCGCTGCGCGACAAGACCCCCAAGCCCTACGGCGCCCGCTATTCGATCGGCTGCTATTTCGATCGCGCGCTGCGCTTCCGTCCGGACGACGCCAGGGTCCACGCCTTGTTCGGCGGCTACCTGCTGGGACTGGGTCAATCCGACGCCGCGCTGGAGCAGCTGCAGGAGGCGGTCCGGCTGGAGCCAGGCAACGCCACCACGCACTACAACCTCGGCCTGCTCTACCTCAAGCGCAAGGATTACCAACAGGCGCGCGCCAGCGCCCATCAGGCCTATGGCCTGGGCTTCCCGCTGCCGGGCCTGAAAAACCAGCTGACCGCCGCCGGCCAGTGGCGCGAGGCCGAGTAGGCGCTACTTCAGGCCGTGGTGGTTCATCAGGTCGTACAGGGTCGGCCGGCTGACTCCCAGCAACTCGGCGGCCTTGACGATGTTGCCGTCGACCCGCGCCAGCGCCTGTACCATCACCTTGTACTCGGCGGCGTCGCGCGCCTGCCGCAGGTTGACGCTGGCTTCGGCGGCGGCGCTGTCAGGCAGGCCCAGGTCCGACGGTGTGATCTGTGGACCGTCGGCCATGATGACGGCCCGCCGTATGCAGTTCTCCATCTCGCGCACATTGCCCGGCCAGGGATAGGCCTCGATCGCCGCCAGGGCCTCGGGGCTGAAATGCAGGGCCGAGCGCGACTCGCTGGCGCAAAACTTGTTCTTGAAATGGTGCGCCAGCAAGGCGCTGTCGCCGACGCGCTCGCGCAGCGGCGGTATCGACAGCACGATCTCGCTGAGCCGGTAGAACAGGTCCTCGCGAAACCGTCCGCTTTCGGCCAGCGCCTTCAGGTTCTGGTGGGTGGCGCAGACGATGCGCACATCGATGCTGATCTCGCTGCGTCCGCCCACCCGCTCGATCACGCGTTCCTGCAGGAAGCGCAGCAGCTTGGCCTGCAGCGGCATCGCCATGTCGCCGATCTCGTCCAGGAAGAAGGTGCCGCCGTGCGCCAGTTCCAGCTTGCCCAACGTCTGCCGCTGGGCGCCGGTGAACGCGCCTTTTTCGTAGCCGAACAGTTCGCTTTCCAGCAGCTGCTCGGGGATGGCGGCGCAATTGATGGCGACAAAGCGCTTGTCGTGCCGCGCACTGAGGCGGTGCAGGCCGCGCGCGATCAACTCCTTGCCGCTGCCCGAATCGCCCAGCAGCATCACCGTCGCCGACGACGGCGCCACCCGCTCCACGCTGCGGCACACCTTGAGCATGCCGGGGTCGCGGCTGATGATGCCGGCCAGCGGCGAGTCCGACTGGATCTGCAGCATGCGACGGTTTTCCTGCTGCATCGCATGCAGGTAGTAGGCCCGCGCCACCACCAGCGACAGCGTGTCCGCGTCGAGCGGCTTCTGGTGGAAATCATAGGCGCCCATGGCGATCGCTTTCAGCGCGTGCTCGCGGGCCTGGTTGCCGGACAGGATGATGACCTTGGTATCCGGCGCCGCCGCCAGCATTTGCTGCAGCAAGGCCAAGCCTTCGCGCGCGCCGTCCGGGTCGGGCGGCAAGCCCAGGTCCATGGTCACCACCGCCGGCTGGTGCCGGCGCAGTTGCGACATCGCCGACTCGCGGTCGTGCGCCAGCACCACCTCGTAGGCATCCAGGCTCCAGCGCAGCTGCTTCTGCAGGCCCGCATCGTCTTCCACCACCAGCAATTTACTTTTTCCCATGTCACTCCTCTCGCGATCAGGCTGCCGCCGCATCCACATGCAGCGGCAGGACCAGGCGGAACGTGGTGCCGCGCGACGGTACGCTGCTCACCTCCAGGCGGCCGCCGATTTCGCGCGCATACTCGCGGCTCTCGAACACGCCTATGCCCATGCCGGCGCGCTTGGTTGATTCAAACGGCTGGAACAGCCGCTCGCGGATGAATTGTTCGCTCATGCCGTGGCCCGTGTCGCTCAGTTCGATCACGGCGGCGGCATCGCCGCGCAGCAGGCGCATGGCCACGCGGCCGTTGCGCGGGGTCGCTTCCACCGCGTTCAGGATCAGGTGGCCGATCACCCGTTCCAGGCGCTGGCGGTTGGCCAGCACCACCAGTCCGTCCGCGCACAACTCCAGCGCCGGCCGTGGTTCCAGTTGCGCGTAGCCGCGCATCAGCTGCTCCAGCAGGGTTTCCAGCTGCAGGGGCGCGGCCTGCTCGGCCACCTCGTCGCGGCGCAGCTTGAGCAGCAGCGACTTCATCTTGCTCAGTGTATGGGCCAGCGTTTCCAGCATGTCTTCCTGGAACGCTGGATTGGCCTGGTGTCGTTCGGCATTCACCAACAGCAACGACAGCTGCGACACCAGGTTCTTCAAGTCGTGCACGACAAAGGTCGACATGCGGTTGAACGATTCAAACTGCCGCGCCACCGCCAGGCTGTTGGCCGATGCCTGATGTGCAAGATAGCTCGCCGCCTGCCGGCCGGCTATTTTCAGCACGTCGCAGACCTCCCAATTCAACAGCAGCCTGGCGCGCGGCGGCGCCAGGCAGATGTAGCCGTACAGGCTACGTTCCAGCATCAACGGCACCACCAGCCGCAGCGCGTCGGCGTCAACCAGCCAGGACGGCAAGGCCGCCAGACCATAGCGCTGCGGATGGTCGCGCCACTCGGCCACATCGATGACCCAGCCGCGCGCCGCCAGAAACGTGCACAGTGCGCCGTCGGCCGCTTCCACCGCCTGCGGCAGCGGCATGTTCCAGCGCGCCACCGCCTGGAAGTCGGCGCCTTCGCGGCGCAGCCACAGCAGCCCCGCGGGGCTCTCGACCAATTCCGCCACCGCCTGGATCGCCCGCTGCGGCAGCGCCGCGCTGTCTTCGGCCAGCGCGTGGGTAAAGCGCTGCCATTCCCGCCGGTAGTCGTAGCGCCCCTGATAAAAGTGCTTGCTGATGAAGACCTTTAGCCGCGAGCGGACCGTGCCGGAAAACAGCACGCCCGACAGCAACAGCGCCGCCCCGAACAGGCAGGCCAGCTGCATCAAAGTACCCCACACGCCGCCGATGTAGCGCAGATACCAGGCGCTGGCCGCCATCGCCATCAGGTACAGCGCCGAACCCAGCAGCGCCGCCGAGCCGAACATGATCTGGCGCGACAGCGACAAGCCTGCGGTCCACACCGGGTTGCGCGCCACCGCCAGGGCCAACAAGGGAACACTCAATGCGTTGACCGCGCCGCGCGCGGCCCAGATCTCATCGTTGACGCGATGAAACAGCAGCGCTTCGCTGTACAGGTAGAAGTCGTAGGCGAACAGGGCGCCCGCGCCCAGGCAGGCAAACTTGATGCCCCAGCGCGAGGATGGCGGCGTGCCCCGGTACAGATGCTCGACCAGCAGCATGCCCAGCACCGCCAGCCCGAGGCGGATGACGATCGCCGCCAACGCCCGCCCGTCGGCCGCCGCCAGCCACGCCAGCACCGCCAGCACGCCCACCGCGGCCAGCCAGCCGCGCCGCCGCGCACCGCCGCCGGACAATACCAACAGCAACGCCAGCCAGGCCGTGGTGCGCAGTGCTTCCAGTCCATCCATCGCCGCCAGCAGGCCGGCGCGCCAGGCCGATCCGGCGGCCGCCAGCGCCGCCCATGTTGCCGTCGCCACGCAAGCCGCCCCGAAGGCGCCCGCATGGCCGCGCTGCCGCCAACCGCCGCGCAGCAGCAAGGCCGCCAACAACGCAAACGCCAGCGCCGCCAGCCCGTAGCTAAAGCCGGCCACCAGCGACCAGGACATCAACGCCCGCCCTTGCCGAACAGCACCACCTGCACCGTGTCGATCAGGATCAGCAAATCGAGGAACAGGCTGTTGTTTTTCACATAATACAAATCGTATTGCAACTTGCGCAGCGCGTCCTCGACCGAGGCGCCGTAGCTGTAGCGCACTTGCGCCAGCCCGGTGATGCCAGGCTTGATGCTGTGACGCACGTTGTAGTAGGCTATTTCGCCGCGCAACTGTTCGACAAAATAGGCCCGCTCCGGGCGCGGTCCGACAAAACTCATCTCGCCCTTGAACACATTCAACATCTGCGGCAGCTCATCGATGCGCAGCTTGCGTATCCAGTGGCCGACCATGGTCACGCGCGGATCGTTCAGCACCGCCCACTTGGGCGTGCCGTCCTGTTCGGCGTCGGGCCGCATGCTGCGGAACTTCAGCACCTTGAACAATCGGTTGTCGCGCCCCACCCGCTCCTGCTGATAAAACACCGGCCCACCATCCTCGAGACGGATCGCCAGCGCCGTCAGCAGCATCACCGGCATGGCCGCCAGGCAGATCGCGCCGCTGGCCACCAGGTCGAACGCGCGCTTGACCGCCGCCCGCAGCAAGCTCTGGTCGAAGCCGCCGCCGAAGATCAGATAGCTCGGCTGCAAGGAGTCGACCCGGATCTGGCAAGCCTCGCGCTCGAAGAAGGTGGCGGCGTCGGTCACCGGCACGCCGCCCAGCGCGCACTCCAGCAATTGCCGAACCGGGAACGCACCATTGCGGCGGTCGCCGACCGACACCACGATCTCGTCGGCCGCATAGCGCCGCGCCAGCGACAGCAGCGACAGGTCGGCCGGCAGCAGCAGCGAGTCCGGCACGCAGGACACTTCCCCGGCCACCGGCACGAAACCGACCACCTTGAACGCATGGAAGCCGACGCTGCTGGCGCCCAGCTCCAGGCATTCGCGCGCGGTGGCGCCGTCGCCGATGACGATCAGGCGCTGTTCCAGCATGCTCGACTGCGCGGAGGTGAACACCACCAGCCGCGCCAGCAGCACCGCCGCCCCGCCCAGCACGAACACCACGCTGCCGACGCGGCCGAACTGCGCGCCCGGCAGCATGTTCGACAGCAAGCTCATCAAGCCAAAGCCCAGCACGAACGACGGCAGGATGCGCAGCAAGGTGCTCTTGATGTCTTCCCTGGATTGATTGTGCTGGTACATGCCCAGCGTGCCCATGCTCAGCACCATGACCAGCGCGAACGCCAGCGCCGGCAGGTACAGCTGGTCGCCGCCATGCCGTCCCTTGAGCCACAGCGGCGCACTGGCCACGGCGGCCGTCAACAGTACCAGCAACTCCAGCAACAACAGCATGAAGGCTATTTTAGACACATAATGGTGGAATATCCTGATCACGATCCGCTCCCCGACACCAAACGGCGGTGTAGCTCCGATCATCGCCAACTGGCGGCGCTTGCACTTTGAGCGGCCACAATTGGCTGGTCGGTTCCGGCCTAAAAACCCGGAAAATCAGCCGGATATGACGCGTTCATGACAAATGGTCTATAGTCATGGTTCTCAACCGCATCCAAACGTAATCATGAAATTTGATGTTGCAATTGTCGGCAGCGGATTGGCCGGCCTGTCGGTCGCCCTCCACCTGGCCGAAACGCGCACAGTCGCGATCATTTCCAAACGTGCGCTGAAGGATGGCGCCAGCAACTGGGCCCAGGGCGGCATTGCCGCCGTGCTCGATTCCGGCGACAGCCACACCCAGCACATCGACGACACCCTGGTCGCCGGCGGCGGCCTGTGCGACGAGAGCGCCACGCGCTACATCGTCGAGCACGGCCGCGAGGCGATCGAATGGCTGATCGAACAAGGCGTGCCCTTCACCAAGGACGACTCGGCCGAACTGGGTTTCCACCTGACCCGCGAAGGCGGCCACAGCCAGCGCCGCATCATCCACGCGGCCGACGCCACCGGCCACGCGGTGCAGGTCACGCTGGAGGAAAAGGTCCGCGCCCATCCGAACATCACGCTGTTCGAGCACCATTGCGCGATCGACCTGATCACCTCGGACAAGCTGCACCCGCTCAAGAAGGCCAACGCCCAGCCCAAGTGCTACGGCCTGTACGTGCAGGACGAGAAGACCGGCCAGGTGCTGACCTTCGCCGCCGAGCACACGGTGATGGCCACCGGCGGCGCCGGCAAGGTCTATCTGTACACCACCAATCCCGACACCGCCAGCGGCGACGGCATCGCCATGGCCTGGCGCGCCGGCTGCCGCGTGTCGAACATGGAATTCATCCAGTTCCATCCGACCTGCCTGTACCATCCCTACGCCAAGTCCTTCCTGATCACCGAGGCGATCCGCGGCGAAGGCGGCCTGCTCAAGCTGCCGCCGGAAGCGGGCGCCGCCGCCGGCAAGCGCTTCATGCTGGCCCACGACGAACGCGCCGAACTGGCGCCGCGCGACGTGGTGGCGCGCGCCATCGACTTCGAGATCAAGAAACGCGGCCTCGACTATGTGCACCTGGACATCAGCCACAAACCGGCCGAGTTCCTGATCGAGCACTTCCCGACCATCTACGCGCGTTGCCTGGAACTGGGCATCGACATCACCAGGCAGCCGATCCCTATCGTGCCGGCCGCGCACTACACCTGCGGCGGCGTGGTCACCGACCTGCACGGCCGCACCGACCTGCCCGGCCTGTACGCGGTGGGCGAAACCGCCTGCACCGGCCTGCACGGCGCCAACCGCCTGGCCAGCAATTCGCTGCTGGAATGCGTGGTCATCGGCCGCGCCTGCGCCACCGACATCGCGGCCAAGGAAAAAGGCGAAGTGCCCTACCTGCCGGACTGGGACGAAAGCCGCGTCACCGACGCCGACGAGGAAGTGGTCATCTCCCACAACTGGGACGAGCTGCGCCGCTTCATGTGGAATTATGTCGGCATCGTGCGCACCACCAAGCGCCTGGAGCGGGCCCAGCACCGTATCGCGCTGCTGAAGGAAGAAATCGACGAGTACTACCGCAACTTCCGCATCACGCACGACTTGCTGGAGCTGCGCAACCTGGTCGACGTGGCCAACCTGATCGTCAACAGCGCCCTGCAGCGGCACGAAAGCCGCGGCCTGCATTTCAGCCGCGACTACCCCGAGACGCTGCCGAAAGCGCTGCCGAGCATCCTGACGCCGGCGCGCCGCAAGTAAGGGGCGGGCGTGATCACCGTGCGCGCAGCCCTGGCGGCCGACATCCCCGCGATGGAAGCACTGATCGCCCGTTCCGGCATAGCGCTGAGCGACGGCTTCTACAGCCCGGAGCAGGCTGTGGCGATCACCCGCCACGTGTTCGGCGTCGATACGCAACTGGTCGCCGATCAAACTTATTTTTTGATTGAAAAGCATGGGGAGCTGGTGGCCTGCGGCGGCTGGAGCAAGCGCAGCACGCTGTTCGGCGCCGACCGCACCAAGCAAGGCGCCGATCCGCTGCTCGATCCGGCCACGGAAGCGGCGCGCATCCGCGCCTTCTTCGTCGAGCCGTCAGCGGCCCGGCAAGGCTTGGGCCGGCTGCTGCTGAGCCATTGCACCGAGGCGGCGGGCGCCGCCGGTTTCCGCACGCTGGAACTGGCCGCCACTATGCCGGGCGTGCCCTTGTACCTGGCCTGCGGCTTTGCGATGGTGGAGCGGTTCGAGATTACACTGCCGGACGACATCAAGGTGCCGCTGGCAAAAATGCGGAAAAGTATCAACACCTAGCGCCGGCCGGCATCGGCCGCCGGCGCCCTCAACCGGATTAAGCCGATTTCTTGCGACGCGCCATATAGCCCAGCAGGCCCAGGCCAGCCAGCAGCATGCCGTAGGTGGTAGGCTCAGGCACTGACGGCGTCACGGCGCCGAAGCCATCCAGATAGGCATAGCCGGTGTGGCCGGTTGGCTGGCAATCGGCGGCCAGCAGCGACAGCGTGAAGCTGTGGCCGGACAGCGACTGGTCGATGCTCAGTTGCTCCACTTGCCAGCTTGGCGTGTAGAACAGATTGCCTTCTTTGGCGAAGCGGCTGTCCACGCCCGAACCGCTGAAGCCGGCGTTGTAGCTACGGCTGATCAGCAACTGGCCGGTGGTGTCGTCGGTCAGGGTCAGCTTCATCAGCGCCGATTCATATTCCTGGTGGCCGCCGTTTTCCAGCACGGCTTTCCAGGCGAAGTAGATGTTTGCGTCGGTGTAGTTGCTGACTTTTTGACTGATCGCGGTCGCATAGCCGCCGCTGGTGGTGTCTTCGGCGCGGTATGAATAGTTGCCGTTGTACACGGTCGAACCCAGCAGTGAGCCCAGGTTGGGATCGACATAGCTGCTGCCGACCACAGCGCCGCGGCTGCCATTGTCACCGTTCAGGTTGCCACCTGGCAGGAATTGCGAAGGCTGCATGCTGTTGTTGGTGCCGGCGCGATAGCCGCCGCCGGTGGTCCAGCCGCCCGTGGTGCCGGCCTCGAAACCGCCATTGTAGAACCCATCCGCGTGCGCCATGCCCGTCAGACCCACCATTGCCACCACCGCCGCCAATAATTGTTTTTTCATCCACCTACTCCTTTAATTAATGCTATAAAAATGACAAGGCAGATTATATTGCATTTAAGGAATTCATAATGGTAAATTTTTACATATTTGCATGCAAATTTTTCATGCCACTTGCAGCGCATGAGCGATAAAATCCAATAATTCCGCGCGCGCAGGCGCCGTTTGCGCCACCTCGCCCAGTACCGCCCTCAGCGCCTGGCCTTCCACCAGATCCAGTATCACGTTCGCGGTCTCCGCCGGAAAGGCGCATCGGCGCAGCCGGCCGCTGTCCCCACCCTGCTCCAGCAAACCCACCAGCGCCGCCAGCAAGCCTTGCCGATTGCCGGCAAACGTCGCCGCGATGGCCGGGTTCCGCACCGCCTCGGCGACCAGCTCCAGCGTCATCAACGCATTCTCGGGCCGCCCCGCAAAGTCGAGGTAGGCGCCGGCGAAGCGCGTCAAGGCTGCGGCCGGATCGCCCTCCGCCTGCAGGTGGGCGATGAATGGCGCCAAGTCGCCCGCCTCCAGCGCGGCGATCTCGGCCAGCACCGCCTCCTTGCCCGAAAAGTGATTGTAGAGATTGCCCAGGCTGATGCCCGCCTCCGCGGCGATATCGCGCACACCGGTCTGGTGGTAGCCCTTGCGCAGAAAACAGGCGCAGGCGGCCTCCACGATCAATTGCTTTCTTGACTCTGCCATAAGGACCTCATACCATGAACGAACGTTCGTTCATCATACTTCAAACCAGATGAGGAAACCACATGCAACATCAGAAACAACGTCTTGAAGGGCTGGACCTGGCCCGATTCCTTGCCTTTGTCGGCATGGTGATCGTCAACTTTCGCATGGCGATGGGTATCAAGGAGGGCGACAGCCTGCTGGCCGTGCTCACCGGCGCGCTGGAAGGCCGGGCCGCCGCCTGCTTTGTTGTGCTGGCCGGCATAGGCCTGGGCATCGCCGCCGCCGGCAACGACCATGCCCAAACCGTCGCCGTCACGCTGCGCCGCGCCGTCTTCCTGCTGGTGCTGGGCTTGTGCAACATGCTGCTGTTCGAAGCGGACATCCTGCACTACTACGCCTTCTATTTCCTGTTTGGCGCATTGCTGCTGAGGCTGTCGTGGCAGGCGCTGGCGGCCTGCATCCTCGCCATGGACCTGCTGTTCGCCGGGCTGGTGTTGACGCAGAATTACAGCGCGGGCTGGGATTGGCACAGCTACACTTACAGTGGCTTCTGGACGCCAACCGGCTTCGGCCGCAACCTGCTGTTCAACGGCTGGCATCCGGTGTTGCCGTGGCTGGGCTTTCTGCTGCTGGGAATGCTGCTCGGCCGGCTGCCGTTGGGCCGGCGCGCGATCCAGCACCGGATGATCGCCTGGGGCGGCGCCACGCTGCTGGCGGCGGAAAGTATCAGCCTGCTGCTGCGCGCCGCCCTGCCCGGGCTGTCCGAGCTGCTGACGACCAAGCCGATACCGCCCATGCCTTTATATCTGCTGGCCAGTTCCGGCGGCGCCGTGCTGGTGATCGGCCTGTGCCTGCGCAGCGCAGCCTGGCTGCAGCGCAAGCGGGTGTTGCAGCTGGCCACGCCGGCGGGCCGCCAGACGTTGACGCTGTACATCGCGCACGTGCTGCTGGGTATGGGAACCTTGGAAGCCCTGGGCCTGCTCAGCGGCCAGGGCGTGGCGACGGCGGTAACGGCCGCGCTGCTGTTCTGCGTGGCCGCCAGCGCCTGTGCCTGGTGGTGGTCGCGCCATTTCCAGCGCGGGCCGGTGGAAGCGCTGATGCGCAAGCTGGCCGGCTGACGCCTTAGCCGACGATGCGCAAGGAGTAATCCGTTGCGCGCACATCCTTGGTCAGGCTGCCGATCGAAATACGGTCCACGCCGGTCTCGGCGATGGCGCGCACGGTATCGAAGTTGATGCCGCCGGAAGCTTCCAGCAAGGCGCGGCCGGCGTTGAGCCGCACCGCGTCGCGCATCATGTCGAGGCTGAAGTTGTCGAGCAGAATGGAGGTGGCGTCGGCCGCCAGCGCCTCCTCCAGCTCGGCGATGCTTTCCACTTCGACCTGGATCGACACGCCCTTGTCCAGGCGCTTGGCCGCCAGCACCGCCGCGGTGATGCCGCCGGCCGCCGCGATATGGTTTTCCTTGATCAGGATGCCGTCATACAGCGCCAGTCTCTGGTTCTGTCCGCCACCCACGCGCACCGCGTACTTCTGCGCCAGACGCAGGCCAGGCATGGTCTTGCGGGTATCGAGGATGGCCGCGCGGGTGCCGGCGATGACGTCGACATACTTGCGGGTGGCGCTCGCGACGCCCGACAGCAGCTGCAGGAAATTCAGCGCGGCGCGCTCGGCCGTCAGCAGTGCGCGTGCCGGGCCCTGGATGGTGCAGACCAGGCTGTCGGCCTTCATCAGATCGCCTTCAGCGTATTGCCAGTCGATCTCGATGCCCGCCTGCATGCAGTTCATGATGCCTTCGAACCAGGGCGCGCCGCACAGCACCGCATCCTCGCGCACGATCACGCGCGCGGTGGCGCGGCCGCCGACCGGCACCAGCAGGCCGGTCAGGTCGCCGCTGCCCACGTCTTCCAGCAGAGCCGCCAGCATATTGGCCTCGAAGGCCGTCCGCAAAGCGTCATCGAAAGGTGCAAAGGTGTTGACTAAGGTACTCATGCCGGACCGATTCCCGAAAACAGTTTAGCTTCTTTCGCCAGGTCAGCGCCTGGCTGCACCCTGGCCTTCTTGGCCGCCGCGAAATCGAGCATGCGGTTGATGGACGTCACCGCCTGCTTGCCGATCTCCGGATCGACGTGGATCTCGTTGGCGGAGCTGTTGTCCATATTCTCCAGCACGTCGGCCAGGTTTTGCAGGCCGTTCATCGCCATCCATGGGCAATGCGCGCAGCTCTTGCAGCTGGCGCTGTTGCCGGCGGTCGGCGCTTCGATGAAACGCTTGCCCGGCGCGGCGGCGCGCATCTTGTGCAGGATGCCGTTGTCGGTGGCGACGATGAAGGTATCGGCGTCGGACTCGACGGCGGCGTTGATGATCTGCGTGGTCGAGCCGACCACGTCCGCCAGCGCCACCACATTGGCCGGCGATTCGGGGTGCACCAGCACCTTGGCGTTCGGATAGTCGGCCTTCAGCAGTTCCAGTTCGATGCCCTTGAATTCGTCGTGCACCAGGCAGGAGCCTTGCCACAGCAGCATGTCGGCGCCGGTCTGTTTCTGGATGTAGGAGCCCAGGTGCTTGTCCGGCGCCCACAAAATTTTCTTGCCCTGCTCGTGCAGGTGCTTGACGATGTCCAGGCCGATCGACGAGGTCACCATCCAGTCGGCGCGCGCCTTGACGGCGGCGCTGGTGTTGGCGTACACGACGACGGTGCGGTCCGGATGGGCATCGCAAAAGGCGGTGAATTCATCGACCGGGCAGCCCAGGTCGAGCGAACAGGTGGCGTCCAGGTCCGGCATCAGGATGCGCTTTTCCGGGCTGAGGATCTTGGCGGTCTCGCCCATGAAGCGCACGCCGGCCACCACCAGCGTCTTGGCCGGATGGTCGCGGCCGAAGCGCGCCATCTCCAGCGAATCGGAGACGCAGCCGCCGGTTTCTTCCGCCAGGTCTTGCAGGTCGGCGTCGACATAATAGTGGGAAACGAGCACCGCCTGCTTTTCGATCAGCAAGCGCTTGATGCGCTCCTTGAGGGCGATGCGTTGTTCGGCGGATGGCGTCGCCGGCGTGCGCGCCCAGGCGTGGGCGGTGCAGCTGGCGCCGTCTTGTGGATGCTCGTACTCGACGGATTTGATCTCTATGGTTTGCATGGTGTTCAGTGAGCGTAAAACGTGAGGCAATAACTATCGCACATTGCAAAGAATCCCGCTGGCGGCGGGATTCTTAGTTTCGGGGCCAGGCTTAATCGATGCCCTGGCTGGTCAGGTAGTCTTCATAGTTGCCGCGGAAATCGATGATCTCGTTTTCCTTGATCTCGATGATGCGGTTGGCCAGCGACGACACGAATTCGCGATCGTGCGAGACGAAGATCAGCGTGCCGGCGTATTTTTCCAGCGCGATGTTCAGCGACTCGATCGATTCCATGTCCATGTGGTTGGTCGGCTCATCGAGCAGCAGCACGTTGTGGCGGCCCAGCATCAGCTTGCCGTACATCATGCGGCCCTTCTCGCCGCCGGACAGCACCTTGACCGATTTCTTCACCTCGTCGCCGCCGAACAGCAGGCGGCCCAGGATGGAGCGCACGGCCTGGTCGTCGTCGCCTTCCTGGGTCCAGTCGCCCATCCAGTCGGTCAGCGTGGTGTCCTTGGCGAACTCTTCGGTCGGGTCCTGCGGCATGTAGCCGACGTTGGCGTTCTCGGCCCACTTGACCATGCCGTGGTCGGCGTGCAGGTGGGCGATGTCGTCGCCGCCGATGCAACGCAGCAGCGTGGTCTTGCCGGCGCCGTTGGCGCCGATGATGGCGATGCGTTCGCCCGCTTCCACCATGATGCTGAAGTTGTTGAACAGCTGGCGGTCGTATTTCTTGGAGATCGAATCGACCTCGACGGCCAGGCGGTGCAGCTTCTTCTCGCCGTCGAAACGCACGAACGGATAGGCGCGCGACGATGGCTTGATGTCGTCGACCTTGATCTTCTCGATCTGCTTGGCGCGCGAGGTGGCCTGGCGGGCCTTGGACTTGTTGGCGGCGAAGCGGCGTACGAAGTCCTGCAGCTCGGCGACTTTGTCCTTGGCCTTGGCGTTGTTGGCCAGTTGCTGGTTGCGGGCCTGGGTCGAGGCGAACATGTACTCGTCGTAATTGCCCGGATAGATCTTCAAGGTGCCGTAGTCCATGTCGGCCACGTGGGTGCAGACCTGGTTGAGGAAGTGGCGATCGTGGGAAATGATGATCATGGTCGAATTGCGCTCGTTGAGCACGTCTTCCAGCCAACGGATCGTATTGATGTCCAGGTTGTTGGTCGGTTCGTCAAGCAACAGGATGTCCGGATTCGAGAACAGCGCCTGCGCCAGCAGCACGCGCAGTTTCCAGCCCGGCGACACATTGCTCATCGGCCCCTTGTGCAGGTCGATCGCCACGCCGGCGCCCAGCAGCAGCTCGCCCGCGCGCGATTCGGCGGTGTAGCCGTCGTACTCGGAGACTTTGCCTTCCAGCTCGGCGGCCTTCATGTAGTCGTCGTCGGTGGCTTCCGGATTGGCGTAGATGGCGTCGCGTTCCTGCATCGCCGCCCACATTTCGGTGTGGCCCATCATCACCACGTCGAGCACGCGCATGTCTTCGTACGCGAACTGGTCCTGGCGCAGCTTGCCCAGGCGCTCGTTCGTATCCAGCATCACGTTGCCGCCCGACGGCTCCAGGTCGCCGCCCAGGATTTTCATGAAGGTGGACTTGCCGCAACCGTTGGCGCCGATCAGGCCATAGCGGTTGCCATCGCCGAATTTGACGGAAATGTTTTCGAACAGCGGCTTGGCGCCGAATTGCATGGTGATGTTTGCTGTACTTAGCATGTTAAATATGGACTTTTCTGAATAAAATCATGCCGTTAGGCGGAAAGGCAGCATTATACAACACCCACCATGAACAACTGTATATGACAGTGAAAATCAATGACTTACAACTGTATATTCAACGAGGCGCGACCGTTGCTCAGCCTACAGGCAACCGGCCAGCGCCGCTTCCAGTTCCCCCTCGTACTTCCGGCCGCGCGGCCAGTCGCGGGCCAGCGCCAGGACCTTGTCGCCGTCGGTGGCATCGAGCGACAGCGCACCGAATTCGAAGTCCGGCCGAGCCGGCGATTCCTTCACGCACGGGGTGTAGACCGGCACGTTGACGATCTGCGGCGCCGGCGCCGGCGGCGCGCTGCCGCAGCCGGCCAAGGCCAGCACCAGGATCAGCTTTTTCATTTGATATCCTTCAGCAGCTGGTTGACGGCCGGCATGGCCTCGGTGCAGGTCGCGGCGCGGGTGCCAGCCAAGCTGGCCAGTGCGCCATCGAAGCGCCGGCCATTTGCCGCGGCCAACTTCTGAGCAGCCTCGCCGCGCGCCTCCGCCTCGCGCGCCAGCGTGGCCTGCGCCAGGACCGCCGTGTTCTGGGTGCCGATTGCGACGCGCAACCCGGCGCTGACGCCCCGCTCTGTCTTCAGGTCGGCGCGCGCGATGTCGCGATCGTGGGCCGCCAGCCACCACTCGAAGCCCAGGCCGCCGGCCGTGGTCAGCAGTAGCACGGCCAGGACGATGGCGCCGACCTTCCACAGGCCGCCCGTGACTGCGCCGCCGGCGGCGCCGGCCAGGTCTCCGAGGGCGCTCACTCCAGGCCCCGCAAGCAGATGTCGCGCTCCGCGGCGCGCCGGCGAGTCAGGCCGCGATTCTCAGTGATGCCGATCTTGTTCCACGCCATCAACGCCTCGCAGCCGCCGCCGGCGTCGCCCGCGTTCGTGCGCCGCGCCATGCTCGATCCGCAGAACGCCGTCACTCCGATGTTGTAGGTCACGTCGGTGTAGGCGATCTTCTGGCCGTCGGCCATCGGAACATGGATGCACGCCATCATGCCCTCGGCATGGCGCGCCAGGTCGCGGTCCAGCTGCGCCTTGCACTGCTCAGGCGTGTAGGTGCGGCCCCACTGTGCATCCTCGGTGGCGCCGGTGCAGTAGGTCAGCACGCCGCCCTGGTCGCGGTAGGTCTTCGTGACCGTGCCTTCGAAGAGTGGCGTCAGCGCCAGCACGCCGGCCGCCGCCACGCTGCCGATGATCGCGGCCAGACTGCGGTTACTTGGCCGGGTCATCATGGATCTCCTGTTGCGCCAGCAGGCGCGATGCGAATGCGCCAATCGACACCAGCATGGCGATGCCGGCGAAGATGCCGTTCGGGATGCCGGCCGGCTGAATCTGGCCGACGACTACTTCTGCGCCGCCGAGGATGGCGGCGGCGGCCGTGAACTTCAAGCTCCACGCCTTCTTCAGGATGGCCTGCCAGTTTTCTACGAGTTGCATTTTTAGCCTTTCGGTATGTGGTTCAGGAGCCAGGTCAGGCCGGCGCCAATGGATGAGGCGGCACCGCCCACCAGCATCAGGGTCTTCCAGCCGCCCTTCGCTTCGGACAACTGGGCCAGGACCGCGTCCAGCTTCGCGCCCATCGCTGCCTGGCTGGCTTTGAGGTCGATCATGCCGGCGGTCAGGTGGCTGACTTCAGCCTCCAATGTGGCGATGCTGATTCGGGCCTCGATAAGCGCGTCTTGATTTGGATCTGGCATAGCGCCCTTTCGACGTGTTGCCCGTGCGCGGGCTTGGTGGGTGTGATTTATGGGATCGCCGCGGCGGCGATGAACAGCGCATCGGCCTCGGCGTCCGTCTTGTTAAGCGCCGCGATGGCGAACAACACGAGAGGATCGTCGCGACGCACGGTCTGGGCGGTGGCCCATTTGATGCGCGCCAGATCACCGTCAGGGCCGGTCATCGCGGCCAGCAGATCCTCCCAGGGAGTGAGCCAGCCAGCCAAGTACAGCTGGGTGCGGGCGTTGAGCATCGGGATGACGGCGGGTACTACTGGCGGCACCGGGATCGGGTCGGGAGTGCCTTCATCGATCGTGGAAGTGCCAGGGGCGCCGACGACCGAGAAGAAGTAGTCGATGCCATCGCAGTGGTAGCGGTCGCTCATGGCTACGGCAGATCGGAATGGGCCGAACTGGCCATTGGCTGTTTTCAGGGTCTTCATGCGGCGGACTCGATTCGACGGATGGATGTTCCGATTGCGGTCTGCGTTGATACCCACGCCTCGTTGGCCGCGCCTGGCACGCCAACGTGTGCCAGCACATCAAGCGCGGGAAGCGACCGGATGCCGTTCGGGGTGTAGACCGCAATCGGTGAGGAGGTGCTGCCGGGTAGCACGAGAGACGTAGCTCCGGCCGTGAGTAATTGCCAGCTGCGAGAGCCGTCCCTCGGGCGAAGTCCAACGTCCCCCATATCCACTCCGGATGCGGGGGAAGCCAGTAGCGCTGGCGAGGAGCTGGAGCAGTCAAAACGCAACTGGCAGCTCTTCAGGGTTGCTGATGTTACCGAGAAGCGGGCGACCGTGCCGACAGGCGCCAACGCGCCAATGGCCCCTATCGTTTCGGCCACGGTGAGCGGCGTGCCGGTGCTTATAGTTCCCGCCGTATCTGTGACAGTCCCCGCTATGCCGGAGAATGAGGCTTGCGTCAGATACGCCACTTTGGTCGTCGACAGCTCGACGTAATCTAGAGACCCAAACGTCCCCATTGTGGAGGAGTTCAAATTGACCGAGCTGACCGCCTCGGTCGTAGACGTCAACTTGAAGATCGCTCCGTACGATGTAGTGTTAATGTAGAAAACAACGATATTACCGCTGCCATTCATGAAGGCGACACAATCCGCAGCCGTGGCTGCTGTAGAGGCAGCAGCTCCAGGCGCCATGCTCGAGCCGGAGATGGTGAAGGGCTGGCAGTAGAGGCCACTAGTGCCGGCGCTGACGATGCGGGCCACACTGCCAGTCGCAAAGACCCTTGGTGCCGTAGCCGTTCCGCTGAGCGCTGACTCGGCACCGATGGTGGGCGCCGTCCCGGATAGAGAGATGGTGCGCGCCCCTGTGGCGCTGCCGGTAGACAGCACATACCCGAGAACCCAAGAAGCTCCGACGCCGCGCAGCGCGCTCATATCGACAATATTACTGGAGGTGGCCACCGAATTCAGACCGGCGGTATTGGGCGTAACTCCGACACCAGAAATTGTCAGGGTCAGTGAGTACAGCGTGCTGGCGTTTGCATATGCCACCAGCACCTGATTGGCAGTGGAAAGCGCCATCCTTGCACAGCCGTTACTCACGTTGCCAAGGAACACTGGGCTACCCCAGCTCTGGGAGGACGCGTCGTAGACCACAACGTACGTAGGCCCGCCGCTGAGGAATACCATAAGCATGGTGCGGTTCGCGTCGACCGCCAGGCGGGCAATATTATTGCCAGTAATCCACGACGGGACATCGAGCATGGCGGTGACGCCCACTTTGCTGATCCCGGTCATAATCCACACGCCGGCTGAGGTGGTGTTATCGGCCAGGCCGAACACCGCCGTGGTGCCGGGCCGTACCCAACCAAGCACATTGCCGGCGCCGTCCTGGATACCGTGGTAGAACTCTCCAGTGGTGTTGTCACACACAAACTGCAGGGCAGCCTTTACGCAGGTGGTGGCGACGGGCAGTTGGACGTATTGGCCAGGGAGAGTGGCGGCCAGCTTGATGGCTGCGGCTGATGTGCTGACCAAAGAGATGCTGCCTGTGATTGTTGCGCCACCCAGGCCGAGGGGGTATAGCTGCAGAGCCCAGTGCGTCGGGTCGAGGCTCGGGTCAGTCGTGCCCGCGCCAGCGCCGATGCGGCGGTAGCCAAACCGGCCCGATGATAGCGGAGACCAGACCACGTCGCCATCGGCGTACGTGGTGCCGCTCACCCACTTGATCGCGTTGGAGGCATTGGCAGCAGCAGTCGCAGCGGAAGCTGCATCCATGGCCGATGCGGCCGCCGCAGCCGCCAGGGCCGTAGCCGTGGCAGCGTCAGTAGTGACCTGGCTGGCGGTCGTATTCATCTGCGCGGTCATCGTGTTCAGCTCGGGCACCATGGCCTTCTGGGCGAGCACGCTCGCAGCAGCCTTGATGCTGAACTGCTCTGCGCCATCGACAGCCGGATCCGGATTAGCCGGGAGCGGGGTAATAACTTGCGTAATCGTCATGTGAGGGCCCGGAATTCGATTGGTGCGGTTTTTCCGCTGTTGGAAATAGGGACGCTCCATTGCCCCAGGAAGCCGTAGGCCAAGCCCATGGCGTAGGAAGACGTCGCGATGATCACGATCTCCACGTCGGTGTATTGCGTGAGCAGCCTGTATGCCTCGTCCTCGAAGCCAAGATTGATTCGGACTTCGAAATTCAGGCGCTTTGCGTTTGCGCGCTTGACCATCGTGATGACGCCCAACTCCTCCTTGCTGGTGGAATAGCTGAGGACGCCACCGGTGAGTTCCCACTGCGTGCTGCCAATGGTTCGGCTCTTGCCGATGAAGCAGCAGCCCAGGCCCGCATCGACGGTGCCGTTGTCCACGGTGATGGTGAGCGCGCTGTCCGGGTATGGTGGGACGTCATCGAAAACCACGTCTGTCAGCTGGGTCAGATCCTCGTAGTACCAGTCGTACCAGTTCAGCACGTCATGGCTCAGCAACCGCTTTGTTTTGCTGTACCCGCTCACCGCCTGGGAAACGGTGGCGCTGGCGCCGGTGATATTGAGGAGCGTGATGGTGTTGACGAGCGCCCCCGGCGTGATGACCTGGGTAATGCTCCGTGGAGCAACCGTCTGGCTCTGCACCGATTTATCGAACATGAGCCAGCGGTTGGTCGCGCCAACAACCGTCCACTTCGTCACGTCCGACACAGGATTTCCGACGTTGGCGGCGATCACCGACTGGTACAGCAGATGGGAGTTTGCTGTGATCACGGTAACGATGTCGCCCAGCGCGTAGGTGGCGCCCGAAGAGTAGGTCCCATACACCAGACCCATGGGCTTCCACCATGCCGGCGAGCTGGCTGGTGCATGGTTTGTATTGGCTGCCGCCAGCGACTGATATACCTGCTGAGAGTTGTTTGCGCCGGAGACGCCCCGCACATCACCAAGGCCATACGTGGAACCGCTACTCCATTCCACCTCCTTGATCTCCGGGACAGTGCTGCTGCTCAGCAGTGCATCCGTCATCGACAGCGGGCGGATGATGCGAAAGTCCGATTCAACTGGCATTACGCCTCCTCTTTCGTGCGCATGGCGTTGCCGCCATCGGTGACAATTTCCAGCGTGTCAGCCACGCGCTTCATGTCGCGCCCCATAGGCGCACTCCATGTCGAGTTGTCGCTGCGAAGTGCAGCCACTTCCGCACGCAGCGCGCGAATCTCGGCCACCAGTTCGGCGTTGCCGCCGCCGGCGTTCGATTGCGTGTACGGACGGTTGGACGCAGCAGGCGTGATCGATTCGCCCTGATGCACAAGGGCCAGGCCTGTCTGGCTTATGTAGTCGGTGCCGACGTCGAAGCTCGGCACCTTCAAGCCGAACTGCGCGGCAATGATGCTGTTGGTCTGCGTCAGGCTTGCTGCTGCCTGCGCGCGCGCCAGGCGCAGATCGAACGACGTCACGGCGTTGGCTTCCGCCAGGTCGAGCATCGCTTTCGACAGGCTTGGCAGCAACTTCGCCGCGTCCTGATCGCCGGAGCGCGCCTGCCCCGTCGCGATGGCAAATGCCGCCTGCGAACTGGCGTAGGACTGCTCACCACCACCATCGATCAGGCCGCGGATACGCTTCACCTCATCGGTGATCGAATCGGTCAGGCCCTGCCATGCGGATTTCAGCGCCTCGGCAGCGCGCTTCGACTCCTCGGCCGCCTGCTGCTGGGCCTGAGCCATGGCCGCAGCAACCTGAGCGGCCTGTTGGTCAGCTACATGCTTGTCTTGCGCGTCGTAAATTGCCTGCTGAAGGGCGCGATCCTGAACGCCGAGTGCGGCAAGCGCTTGTTGACGCTGAAGGACGGTGGCCGCCGCATCATTGCCCTGCGCTTGCAGAAGCTGAACTTGCAGGCTGCCCGTCTTGGCCTTGTCGATCGCCGCATAAGTGGACTCCTTGAGCGCGCGCTCAGTGTCCGAGAGGGCGGCAATCTCCGCCCGGCGCTGCAGGTTGACAGCCTCCTGCGACAACCCTTGAGCGTTGAGGAGTTCGACGGTCAAGCTATCAACACTGGCCTTGGCCTTCGCAGCCTGCTCGGCGGCCCACATCGTCCGAGTAGCATCCGCTACGGCCGGCGACAAGCCAATCATGGCATTGGTATGTTGCTGCTCAAGAACCGCAGCCGCGGCAGCCTGGTCACCGGTTGCGGCGGCAGTTTGCGCCTGCAGCTGCAATATCGCGTTCGATTCCGCCAGCGCGTTGGTGCGCGCCTTCTCGGCATCCGCTGCAGCCCATGCCATGCGCGTCCAGTTCGCAACCTCGGCGGTCTGACCGACAAGCGACGCGGTGCGCTGATCTTCGGTGACGCGGGCCAGGCTGGCCTTGTCGTTGATGGTCGTGTAGTAGGCGGCCTGCTGCGTGAGTACCGCCGAACGATTTGCCATGGCGTCCGCATGGAATTTCTCGGCCGCCTGCGCTGCCCACAGTTCCTTGGTGGCTTGAGCGACGGCGGGTGTCAGGCCGGTCAAGGCGTTGATGTGTTGCTGCTCCAGCACTGCGGCGGCGCCGGCCTTATCACCGGTGGATGCAAGCAACTGGGCTTGCAATCCGAGGATCGCGTTCGACTCGTCCAGAGCATCCTTTTTCGCCTTCTCAGCAGCCTGCGCAGCCCAGGTGGCCTGCGTTGCGGCCGCCACCGCCGGAGTGAGGCCAACCAGCGATGCTGCATGCTGCTGTTCCAGAACCGCTGCCGCGCTGACTTTGTCGCCGTTGGCAGCGTACATTTGAGCTTGTAGGCCGAGGATGGTGGCCGTTTCCTGTGTTGCCGCGGCCAAATCCTGCTGGGCGTAGATCAGCTCTTGCGTCGGACGCAACGCCGCCGACATGCCGGCGAGTTCAGTTGCGCGGTTCGCCGCCAGCGCGCC
Source organism: Duganella violaceipulchra (assembly GCF_019166075.1). Taxonomy (NCBI): domain Bacteria; kingdom Pseudomonadati; phylum Pseudomonadota; class Betaproteobacteria; order Burkholderiales; family Oxalobacteraceae; genus Duganella; species Duganella violaceipulchra. The sequence continues at coordinate 134,275 of NZ_JAHTGR010000006.1, forward strand.
AGCCTTGTCGCCCGTCAGCTCCATGAGCGTGATTTCCATCGCGCGTTTCTTCTCCAGCAATTCGGCAGCCTGTACCTGCTGGTATAGCGCCAGGTTGTGGGATGAAATCGCCTTCTCAGCTTTCTCCGCCAACTGCGCCTGCGACATCGTCAGATCGTCGAGCTTGTTCTGCAGGTCGGTGCGCTCGTCAGCAACTTCCTGCTCCGACTTAGTCAGGTCGACCGTGGCGGCATGGGTCTTGGCGAAGGCTTCAGACAGAGCCATCAGCGAGGCGTACTGCTGCGCGCCGGCGTCGGTGGCGAGAGCGCCGGAGTTGGCTAGGCCCAGCGCGTAGTCCTTGAACTGGTCGCGCGTGGTCAGGCTCTGCAGGCCCATGGCGGCCAGCTGGTCGGTGACGTACTTCTGCACCGGCGCCAGCTGCTCGGCCTTCGACAGGAAGTTCTGCGAGAACGAGTTCGTCTGGCTGTTCAGCTGGTCGATGCCGCCGGCCAGCTCGATCAGGTGCTCGCGCGCAGCGAGGCTGGCCATGCCTACCGGGCCGAACGTCGTGCCGGTAGCAGCCAGGATCGAGTCGAGCTTGGCGTAGTCGCCGGCGATACGCATGACGGTCTCGGCATAACCCTCGCCCACCTTGCGGAACTGGTCCATCTGCGGGAAGGCGGCCGACGCGATGTCGTCCATCGATTTCGAAATGACCGAGTTCAGCGCATCGGTCAGCGCCGTGCCGGTCAGCCCCTTGAGCGAGACCTTGGTGCTTTCCAGCGTCAGGCCGTCCAGCACCTTGGTCACGTCGGCGGCCGAGCCGCCCAGTGCCACCGATGCGGCCTGCAGGGACTTGTCCAGGTTCGTGAAGATCAGGCCAAATTGCTTCGACAGCTCATCATTCAAGCCCTGGGTCTGCACGGAGTTGCTGGTGCTCTTCGACAGGCCAAAGAAGCTCGACTTCGTGGTATCCACGCTGGCGTACTGGTCGAAGCCCTTCCCGTCCTGGAGACTACGCACACTGCCGCCATACTGAAGGCCGGAATCAACAATGTTCTGAGTCGTCTTGCCCCAGATGCTTTTGAGGCCGCCGACGATTGCCCCACCGATGGCGCCGACCATCATGCCTACGGGGCCAGCGATATAACCGCCGATCATCGAGCCAACCTGCGCGCCGGCGGCGATGGATGCCCCAGTCGACTTGCCGATTGTGCCGGTCTGGATGCCCATGTTGGTGCCGTCGGTGACGCCCGGCGTGCGCACCACCAGGTTGGTCAGGCCAACCATCGACGCCTCGATCGCCTTGAGCGACGTCAGCATGCCCTGGTTGATCGGGACCAGCAGGTCGGTATTCGCCGACATCTGCTCGATCGAATGGCGCACCGAGTCCGACTTCGCGGAGCTGTCGCCGAACACCGAACCGGTGCCTTGTGCTTTCTGGACGTCGGCGGCCGACTGCCCGCCACCACCGCCACCACCGCCGCTGAGCGCAACGCCCAGGCCAGTCACGATGGCGGCCATGGCGGCCATGCGAACGAACGCCGAGTAGGGATCACCCTCACCCTGCGTCAGCACCGCGTTGACGCCTTTGATCAGGCTGAGCGCAATCTCGGCGCCCTGCAACGCCACGGTCGCTGCGTGCATGGCCTGGTAGCCGCGCGAGCCCTCAGCGAAGAATCCCTGGGCAGCGGACGTCATGCCGGCGTAGCCTTGGATCTGCGATTGGGCACCGGCCAGCTGGGCGCGGTTGATCGCCTCGATCTTTGCCGGATCGTCATCGGCCTGCTTCTTGGCGAGGGCCAGGTCCTTCTGCGCGCGCAGCTGCCCTTCCATGCCCTTGGCATATGCCTGGAACATGCCGCCCAGTGCCTTGCCGCCGGCGCCGAAGGCGGACGTCAGGCTATCGGCGATGCTCTGGCCAGCGCGCTGCCAATCCTTGATCGCCTGGTCGGCCATCTTGTCCTTGAACTGGCCGGCCTGCTGCTGATCCATGCCTGCGGCAATGCGCGCACGCGCGGCGCGCACGTCCTCCAGATATTTCAGGATGACTGGCGCCTGCGCCAACTCGGCGTCGGTGGCGCCGAACAGCACCTGCTCGGCCATGAACTGCTGCTGGGCCGCGATGGCAGCATCCAGGCGGGCGATGTTCTCGCGCTCGACGGCACCCTTCGATGTTTCGTGCGCGGCGTTCGACTCTTCCAGTTTTTTAGCCTCTTGATCCAGGCCGGCGAGGTATTTATTTGTGGCATCCTCGGATGCGGATGCAATCGCATCCAGGCGCAGGGATTCCTTGGCGGTCAGGAGGTTCTGCTCATCCTGCGCATTCACGCCGGCGGCCGCGCGCTTCGCCTCGATGTCGTTGATCTGCTTGGCATGCTTCGCCGCCTCAGCAGCGGTCGCGTTGTGGTACGCCCGCAGGTCAGCGATCTGCTTGGTGTAGCCGTCGATCTGGTCCTTCGCCGCGGCGGCCGCGTAGTCGCGCTTGTTCTGGTAATACTCGGCGTCACCCATCTTTCCGGCGGCATGGAACATGTCGTCCATCTTCGACATGGTGTCGTACATCTGCTTCTCGGCGCCGACCAGGTCCTGGATGCGGGCGAGCCGGTCCGCCAACTCGGTACTCTCGACCTGATTGACCTTTGCCTTCGGCTCACGGCCTTCGGTATCACGGAACGTTGGAGTGCCGACGTACACGGACTTGGCCAGCGCCATCTGGGCATCCTGTTGGATTTTCAGGCTGTACCCGGCGTATGCAACCTGCACCGCACGCGACTTCTCCGCATAATCGGTATCGACCTTCAGGCGTGCGTCTGCCTCGGCCTTGTGCTTGGCCGTCATCACGGTTTCGCGCTCGGCGCCCGCCTTTGCGAAGGCGTCGTATTGCCCGGCAAGCTTTGCCTGCTGGGTCACGTAAGCGACGTTCTCCTCCGCCATTTCGGCGGCCTTTGCGGCAGCCAGGCGCTTCCCGGAATCGGAGAAGCCGATATCCCAGAAACTGGAGTTCTTGGCGTTGTCGTTAGCCAGGCCTTTGTACTTCGAGTCGATGTCATCGCGCGCGGACTTGTGGTCAGCCCATGCCGATGCTTGCTGCAGCAGTGTCGTGGCATTGCCGACTTTGTTCGCAACCCAGATGAACACGTCAGCCAAGGAGCGGCCCCACTCGTGCAGTTGCTGATTCTTTGAGAGCTCGTTGACTTCCTTGTTCGCGTCCTTGAGGTGGTCGGTCAGCGCCATGACGCCGATGGTCAGCACCTCGGTGAAGGTCTCGCCGATGACGGTCTTCAGGTCCTCGGTGTAGCGCTGCATGGACTTCAGCTGCTTGCCGGCCGTGTCCATCGAGGCCTCGTAGGTGCCGGCGATGTCGGTCCCGCGTTCGAGCACGGCGTTCAGGCGCGCCTGCACCCGCTCGTTCTCGGTCAGCTCTTTCGTGCTCTTGCCAAGCTCGGCCGCCATCTGCTGATACGCCGCCTGCAGGTTCACGTTGATGCCGATGTTGCGCAGGATCAGGGTGTTGCCGCGAGCGACGCCGTTGACCAGGCGGTCGAAGGCCTCGGACGAATTGATGTTGCCGATCACCGCGGCATCCTGCGCGATTCGGGCCAGGCCGGTCGCATTGGTCAGGTCGACGTGTGCCTGCACCAGCTTGATTGCCGACTGGCGCGACTCGATCATGGTGATGCCTTGACGCGCGATGGCGTCGGTGGCCGTGTCCATCTGCGTCTTGGTGTAGCCAGCGTTCTTGCCGACGACGGTCGACACGATGCCCAGCGTCTCGTAACGCGCGGCCAGCAGCGCGGCGTCCTTGATGTATTCGGTCAGCTTCAGTGCGCCGTAGCCAGCCGCCAGGATCTTGATGGCGTCGGTCAGTACGTTGGTCTGCTTCGCCGCCTGAGCTTTAGCATCGGCCGCCCCTTTGATCGCTTCCTCGTAGGCCTTCAGCTTTGCCACGGAGGCCTCAGCCTCCCGCGAGACGCCCAGCTGCGCCGCTTGATAGGCGGCCAGCTGCGAGCGGCTCATGCCCACTGTGGCGGCCTGCTCGCGTAGCTTCTCGATGAAGAGCTGGGAGCCGATGGTCATCTGCTGAGAGGAGGCCCCCAGCGCGACGTTGGCCTGGGCTGCTGCGCGCGCCTCGGTGGCCTGGGCTTGCATGATCTTGGCCGTGTCGGACATCTGGCCATTGGTGGCCTGGGTGCGCTCTCCGGTGCGCGCACTCGCCGCGCCCAGCGCCTCAACCGCCTTAGCCGCATCGGTGCCGTAACGCCAGACCTTGGCGCTCGCCTCGCTCATTCCATCCGCCGCCTTGGCGACCTTATCGATCTTCGGCTCTACAGCTGTTGCGGACGCACCAAGGGCATCAAGTGCCTTAGTGCCTTCCACAACAGGCCGCGAATCCATGCCGAGTCCGATTGAGGCGATATCAGGCATCACTTTTCCTTCTTGTATTGTTGCGACAGGAACAGGTCATCGATTTGGTCGATGACCGTGTGTTCGGATGGGGTGAGCACGACCTGCTGGCGGGTGCACCAGGCGAGAACTTCCTCGCTGGTGATGGGGTTTGGCCCCATACCGTTCTGCCTCTTGCGGCTGAGCTTGAGGAACAGCAGCCAGAGGTATTCAAGCTCCAGCGGCACCTCAGGCGCCGCCGGCGCGTCATCCGCCTTGTAGAGCGGGTGACGCTTAGCGGCATCAACGTGATCACCGACTGCGTTGCCGTCGGCGGCCTTGCTTATTCGTTCGAACTGGTGTTTGGCGAAGGCAAGGAGGTTGGCGACGAGAGCTTCATAAAATTTGCGTCCACAGCCAGCGCGGCGGAGATCAGATCAACCCAGGTTGGATACTTGGCGAAGCCCTGTTTTACGAGCGCCTTATCGAACGGCACTTCGACGCCGGCGCTGGTGAAGCCCTTCCAGCCCACAACAACGGCCAGCGCCAGGCGCTCTTGATTGCCGTCGATCAGGTCGACCAGCTTCACAGCACCCTCGTCGGTCTTGGCATCGATGGCGGTTTGGCGCTTCGCCGCGCGCTTGTGACCCTCGGCGCGCAGGGCATGGCTTTCGGCCTGGTATTCGGGGCTATTCTTGCCGACGATGACCAGGCTGGCGATCGCGTCGCCGTCGTCGTTGAACAGCACGTTCACGTCGAAAGTGACCGGCGCGGCCAGATCAACAGGAGTGGTCAAGTTCAGGATATCGAAGCCGACAGCGGCGATGGTTTGAGCAGCGTTCATGGGTAGTACCTTTCGCGGGGAAATATGTGCCCGTGCCGGCCGCCGCGCCCGCGAAGGCGACAGCGACCGGTCGGTGCTGGGGATGGCTTGCGCCGTGAGTGGTGGCCGAACGGCCGGATTACAGAGTGGTGTCTTGGATCGCCAGGGTGGTCAGCTCGTGCTGCAGGTCGCTGCCCTTGTAGCGCAAGATGTCGAACTGGCAGGTGACGATCTTGTTCTTCTCGCCGTCGTCGACCTTGGCCGAAGTGATCTTGATGCGACCAGCGGCCAGCGTCATGACATCGGCGAGCGCCGCATTGCTCGCGGCCATGGCGTAGGCCAGCGATACTTCGGTCTCGGCCTTGAAGTAGTCGAGGTAGGTGCTGTCCTGCATCAGGACGGTGAACTGACCGGTGCCAACGACCTTGCCGCGCGATGCCGCAGTGGCGAACTTCGAACCGATGACCGGGTCGATTTTCACCTGGCCATCCATCGAGACGGACATGCCGGTGCAGATCAGCGAGGGAACGCCAGCGACCGACAGCATGGCCGTGGCCCCGGAGAACTTACCGGTGCTAGGCGTGGCCGCCGGGGAGGTGAAGTAGGCGGCGCCGAGGGTTGGGTCTTCGCGCTTGCCCATGAAGGTGAAGTCGCAGCTGGTCATGCCGTTCGGCTGCACGGCCATGTCCATCTTGCTCACCAGCTGGTCGACGAAGCTGCGGAAAACAGTGATGTCAGGGCTCTGGATTTCAGCGGTGAACCAGTCGGTGGTGTGGCCGGTCAGCGGCGTATAGGTGCGCTTGCCGGTGGCGGTGATGGTCACGGTGTCGCCGGCCGCCTTCACGGCGCAGGTCGAGCCGTCCAGGAACTGGCCGTTCAGGTTCAGCGCGGTGACGCTGGTGACGAAGAAGTTCTTCGCGTTGTTCGGCACGCCGGTGGTTGCAAAGCCGGCGGCGCGCACCACTGTGCCGGCGCGGTGACCATCGGACAACCAGGAGCCCGCCGAGCGAACGAAGCCGCCAGCCGCCGAGGAGATGGTGACCTGCGCGGTGGTGACTCCGCCGGCGGTGAAGTCGCGGCGCATCAGCGCAGCCATCAGGATCGCGTAGGAGCCGCAGGAGGCCTCGCCCTTGATATCACCACTGGTGCGGAAGTTACCCAGGCGGGTGTCGCCCTGCTGTTGACTCGGGTCGATCTCGTTGGACGAGTATTTGTCGGCGTCGGTGTCGAACGACGCGGTCACGCGTGGGTAGAGTTGGCCGCTGCCGACCAGGGCCTTAGTGCCCTCGGCGGATTGCTTGCCGATCACCAGCAGGGTGTTGATGCCATTTGCAGTAGCGGACATGTGAAGCCTTTCAGAAATGAAAAAGGCCCGCACATGGCGAGCCGGAATGAAAAAACCGCCTTGCGGCGGCTTCGGTGATTTATGAGGTAAAGATGTCGGCGTGCCAGCGGACCCTGACGATCTGCTTCCAGCGCCCTTCAACTTGATCGCCAGCGCCGATCTCGGCGGTACGGTCGATCTGCACGGTTACGCCGCCGTCGGTGAAGGCAGCCCCGCGCTTGAAGAGCGCCCGGATCAACTCAGCCTGCTGAGCACATGCCAAGGTGCCCGCCAGAGGTGGGTATTGCAGGTTGACCTGCAGAATGCCTCTCTCCTGGTAGAAGTGCTCGCCAACCGTTGGGTTGCTCGGCTCGGCCAGCATCAGGTAGGCCTCGCAGTACGGCACGCCTTCCTGAGGCTCGTACCGCTCGCCGTTCTCGTGCACGATGTCGATCGCCGGCGAGATGCTGGCCAGCGCCTGCTCCAACGCGTTGCGGATATTTGGAATACTCATAGGGAATAGGTCTCGAAGCCTTGCGCGAATTCTGCTGCACTGGTGCCGGCGCGTATGCCGTTGACGACGTTATCGACGATCGTTTGCCACTCGACCACGGTCAACGCGACCATGCCAAGAGGAGCCTGTTGGGACCACCCCTTTTCCAGGCGATCCGCATAGGGCATGTTGTTGCGGAAATGGATAACATCGCCAGCCTTTGCCGCGGCGATGATCACCTTGTGGGCCTCCAGTGTTGCTCTGCCCTCCGTGTCCAGTGCAGTGCCGACGGAATTATCTGGCGTGCCAATGGAAACCATCCACGCGCCACGAAAGCGCCCGCCAACATAGCCGGCACCGGATGTGCGGTATGTTGACGCTCCTCCGCTCATGAAGCCCATCTGCCAGTTCGCCTTTGGTCCTACGGCGCTGAACTTGCCGAAGACCTTCGGCTTATTGGGGTTCACCTTCCATTTTGTCGGGTCGCCAACCGGTGAGCGGTACATCAGCTTTCCGTCGACCGCCATCGCACAGTAGCGCACAGCGGTGTCCAGATCGCCCTTGGTCTTGTCCACCCATGCGCGAATCTGCAGCGCAAACGTGCCCATCAGACGCGGCCGACCAGCTGCCACATGACGACCACGCCGCCGGGCGCCACCTTGTCGACGTTCTTGACCGAGTAGGTCACGCCGCCGGCCAGCACCAGGTCCTCGTTCTTCATCTGTGGCAATGCTGCGCCGGCGCTATCCAGCGCGGACATCATGATCTTGCGGTCACCGGACTTGATCAGCGTGCCGTTGATGACGCCCACGCCAAGGTCGCGCGCGGTGACGCCGGTTTCGATTCCCCAGGCCTGTTTCACGATGGGCACACCCGGAATCTGCGCGCCGCCGACGTAGGTGCCGGGCTGCTTGTAGGTCAGTGTCAGCAGCTGGCCGCTGCGGCGGAACGTCGCGTCGGCATTCTTGGCTTTGGTGGCGTAGTCGCTCATGCACCGTCACTCCAGTTGGCGCCAACCATGCGTTTCGTCATGCCGTTCTCGAACAACATATTCGTCCCGTAGTCGTGGCAAACCAGATCGGCGCCCAGCATTCCATAATTGCGACGCTTGAAGTCACACAGGAAGGCCGGCATCTTTTCGGGATATTGGGCATCGCCGGCCGCGCGCGTGCGCTCCATTACCAGAATTGCCCCGTTTGGGCTGATCCACCGGCAGGGGGCAAACCATCGCGCCATCGGTGTATCCTTGACGCGCTGCCAGGTTTCCCATTCAACGACGTTTTGGAAATAGCCCCGGCGATCTTCCACCTTGACCACACAATCCGGAAAGACCAAACTGGACCAGACCGCACGCGACATGCCTTGGTAGATCAGGTCTTCGCACAGAAGGTTGAAGGCCTCGCGGTGCATGTTCGGGCTGGCGCTCATCCGCGTACCAACCTTCCCGACGTGCCCGATCCGGCCAAGTACACCTTCAGCATGTTGTCGACGGCCGTGTAGCGCGGCCGCTCTGGAGCCCCATCAGCGTAGATTGTCGTCAGCGGGCCGACCGTGTCCTGCTTGATGGTGCGTTCCAGGTTCGGCGCCAGCGGGCCGCTGATGGCTTGCAGCGCCAGAACGGCGCAGGCGTTCGCCACCTCGACCGGGACGACGTTGGGCTGGACGTAGGCGGGATATCGGCCAATGCCGACATCGGGAAGTTGCACGTTGTAGCGCGGCCAGTCCAGCGCCTGCGTGGCGCTCGTGCGCTGACCCTTCCAGTTGTCGCGGTACTGGCCAACCATGTACTCGGTCGCTTGGCGCAAGAGCTGCTCGCGCACGGTGTCGGACGCCAGCGCCGCCCATGCGGAGTTGCCGAGGTTCGCGTGGTAAGTCGTCGCGTCCGCGACCGAGATGTAGCTCTCGGCATTCGCCAGGCCGGCGCCGGTTTCGACATTTAGTGCCATAATAATATTCCCAATGGTCAAGTTTATTAGAGGCGACGATGGCAATTGAAGAAACCTACAATGAAGAACTCGAGCGCTTTATTGCCAGCAAGGGCGGCAGGTTCGAACCCGCAGACTGGATGCCAGCCGGGCACGTGGCGGCAATAAGTCAGAGCATTCCGATCTTTCGCAATTCATGCGAGACTATGCGAAGGCACTTTTATCTCGACGGTCAACGTCCTCTCGTGCTAGAGGTGATATCAAACGAGAATTCAAACGCAACCTGTTACGCCACTAAAGCTGGGCCAAGCGAGACCGATCTCATTGGAATCTATTCAGGCTCAATAATTACTGCATTCAGTTGGTTTGTAGCGCTATATGCCTCGCCCGATTCTCTCGATGTCGGGTCTATCCCTGATCTACCGGGCGAAAACTGGAAAAGTATACAAATCGATCCACGGTACGTCAGCGCTGATGGACTAACCTGTTCCGATATTCTTAGATATTTTTGTGCCCATCAAATGGCAATTGCATCTATGGAATTTCTGATCCGCCATGAATTCGCCCATGTGAAGAACGGTCATCTAGAACTCGTTAATACTTTCCGGCAAACACAAATGATTGAAATGATTAACACCGAAGAAGCGCCGGATTGGTTGTACCGCCAGGCCCTAGAAATGGACGCGGACTGCAATGCAGTGTTAATCCAACTCCAATGGGGCCTAAGCAGATTGGCCGAATACCAAGATGCTGAGTTACCTATACTCAACGCAAACGCTAGTGTTGCAGATTTGAATACTTATTTCAGATCGCTCGCACAGCACTGCCTATATGGCACGGTGCAGGCTGTTGTTTCCTCCACCGTTATCGCTGGATATACCTTTTTCCGGATGCTGAACCCATCCCCATGGGACGGAGAGATTGCAATTGGTAAGACCCATCCTCCGCTCCCGATTAGGATGAGCTGGGTTCTCGTAATGATGCAAACGCTTGCCATGGAAGGAAATCATCCGCCGCTTACAATCGACGACGTACTTCCGCTTGCGATTGAAGTTGTTGCAAACGTTGAGCAGAAATTTGGGGAAGTACTTGATAGCAAAGCCGATGTCACGGCCATACTTTCTACTCTTGAGCAGCAGCAACGTGCCCTGGAATACGACCGAATACTTAAGGCAGCGTGGGCAGAAATCCGACCATTCTTAAATAAACATAAACGAGGCAAAGGAAAGCTAGCAGGTGGGGATGACTAGCTGGCTATGCGCAGATCCGGCTGCCACAGCAACAGCGTCATGTCTGCTGTCTGCGTCGAATTGAAGTAGGGGCGAACCCATATATCGAGATTCGTAAGCCCCGCCGGAACAATTGCCTCTGGCGTCATCAGCGTTCCGGCCAACGATCCGGTGATGGCCTTGGCGCTGCTGTCGAGCGCATTCCCGTAGATCTGCCAGCTCTGGCTGTTCGGGAGTGTACCCATAATCGTCAGCTCCAGACCGATCAGGCCGACAGCGCCAGTGAGCGAGAATGGCAGCTTGAACTGCACCTTTTGCCCAACATACGAAGCAACCAGCGCTTGCATGCCGGCCTTACTGAATTTGGTAGAAGCAGTGCCGGTAGCAGTTCCGTAGTTGCACAGCAGTTTCTGGTTGTAACCCACACCATCACCATCCGTGGCGATGGTGCGCTGTACGCGACTGGGAACGACGCTCATATTGGCCGTGGTGCTGACTAAGGCCCAGCCATCAGAGACACCATCGGCGTTGGTATCAACCGCGAATGCCGCATCGGTCAGCAGGTTTCCACTGTCCGCCAGCAGCATGTTGGCGTGCGATGGCTGCCAGCCTGGCGCGCCCATGCGAGGTAATAGCGGAGTGGCCATAGCTCGGCCTATCGCCAATGCGCCTGGCCATGCCGGATGGGTCGTGTCAAACATGAATGCCGTCAATGGGTCCGGGTTGGTCGCGGCGGGATTCACATAGGTCACGCCGTTCTGCATCGCTTTCCAGGTGTCGATGAAGTAACCACCGATGGACAGCACGTAGTCGTAGATCAGGCGATTCAGCTGGGTATGATAGGTCTGGCGTTGCGCCGTCCACTGCCCACTGCTGCTGTCGCGCGGGGGAATAGGGAGGGCCAGCAGCGTTCCGCACCGGCCGCGCACGTTGTCGATGGCTGCTTTCAGCAGAGGCCAGGCTGTAACCGTGTCCAGCAGCGCCGAGTAGACGTCATTCATGCCGAGCTCAAAAACACCAACATCGTACAGGCCGGTCTGAGGCGTCTCGTTGAGCAGCGTGTTGATCTGTGTGGACGTAGCGCCCGCCACGCCGCACCACGTCGTCTTGAACGAAATGCCCAGGAACATCTCCATGGCGTTCAGGTAGCCGCGTGAGCCACGTCGGTTTGGGAACACCACGCTCGGTGTGGACGGCGATGTCACGGTTGATGTACGGCCGCCCAGTGGGAACACCAGCGAGTTACCGCCGTTGGTGATCGCCGAGATGTAGCTGTCCATCACATTCAAAGTCTTGGTAGTCGCGGAGCAGATGCGGATCGGCTCACCGACGCTGGCGCCCCAAGTGCTCCCCTTGGTCGCAGTGCCGGTACCGTCACCATTGTCCACCACCGACGTGGCGCCGAGAATGACCTCGGAAATGGCGCCGATGGAATCGCTAGCCAGCAGCAGGGTGCGCGGAGCGTGCACGATCGAGGTATTCCCGAGATTTGCGATGGTGGCTGAATTCGTCACTGCCGCATCCCCCACCGTCGCATTAATACTACCTGCGGTGCAGGTGATCAGGATATTCTGCGTGCCGGAGTAGGGGCCGATCTGCGGCAGTGCGCCAGTGCCGACCGCCCATGACTTCACCGAGTTCGTGCCGCCGAGCACCAGGTCGAGCTGGTACGCGACACCGACGGCGCCAGCTGCGCCGGTCAGCGTCAGCGCCTTGCCCTCGTGCAGCGTGATGGTCTGCGGCGAGTCGCCTGCTTTGATCGTGGTGGTGATGGTCATGGATGCTCTCGGCGTTGGGGCGAAAAAAGCCCGCGCACGGCGGGCAGACGATTGGGACGGCGTGGATTACGCGGTCAGCAGCGCGATCAGGTCGGCTTTGTTGGCGGCTGCCGGGAACGCGACACCCTTCTCGGTCAGCGCGGCTTGCAGTTGGTCTTTGCTCATGGCGGCGATCTCGGCCGGCACGGTGGATGCGGCGGCAGCGGCGGCGGCCAAGTCAGCCAGGCGCTGGGCCTCGGCTTCGTTTGCAACAGTCTGGTCCGCGACACGCTGAGCCTCGGCGTCCAGCTCGCGTGCGCGAGCTTGCAGCTGATCGCGGGCGGCCAGCAGTTCAGCCATGGTCGGCACGTGCTCAGGCAGGTCGCCATCGTCGCTGCCGTCGTCGTACTTTTCGTGCAACTCGGGATTGAAGTTGGCGCGCTCGATGATGACGAACGGGCCTTGCGATGCTGGATGGGTGGATTTGATTTTTATCGTGGTGGACATGTTGTTCTCGCGGTAGATGCTCAACGGCGCTGGCCGCTGAGCAGGTTGATGTGAGCGCAGGTCGCGCTTACGCGCCGATCAGCAGGCCGATGTGGCGAGGCGCTACAGCTTTCACGCCCCAGGCCAGATTGACCTCCCAGCGGACCGAGCGCTTGCCGCGGTACAGGCAGAACTCGTAGGTGATACCCGAATAAGGATCGGTGATCAGCACCACGTCATCCGCCGAGTCGCCGCCTTCCGGCATGGCCGGCGCCCGGGTTGCCAGTTGGATGGCCGAGCGATGGAAGAACATGTTGCGAGTGGTGGCCGCGATCAGGGTCAGGGCGGTGGCAGAGGCCGGGATTGCCTTTTGCAGACCTGGTTCAGCGATAACGATGGTGCCGCCGTTCGACACGTCAGTGTCACCGGTGACGATCACATACTTCTCGGTGTCGCCCGCCACGGTCATGATGTCGCCTGCGATCGCCGCGCCAGTTCCGGCCGAGGCCAGTGTGATGGTCGTCGCGCCGACGGCATAGCCTGCGGCATTGGTCGTGGCGGAGGCGCCAGTACCAGCGGTGACGGCTTTCTTCACCTGGCCGGAATTATGCAGGTCGAAACCTTCCACCGAACCCAGCGCGCCGCGACGCAGCAGGTCGTCGCTGCCGGCCTCGTTCACCTTGAACAGGCCCGATTGCTTACCGCGAATGTTGGCCACAGCCGACGAACCCATCACCATGTGCAGGTCCGACTGCGGCACGCCATTATCGTCCAGGATCTTACGGGACTGGGCGAAGTCGCTCAGGTCGGCAGCAGTGCCGAACGGGGTGACGTTGAACGTGCCGTATGCGCGGGATGCGTAAATGTGCAGCGCAGCCAGGTCGGTCTCGACTTCGTTCGTCAGGGTGCGAAACGCCTGGACGATGCTGTCACGATTGATAGTGCCCAGCGTGCCGGAGCTTTGCAAGCCGCGCGTTTCTTCGCCGGTGATACCGAACGGAACGGAGCGTGCCTTGCTGATGGTCATCTGCACGTTGCCGATGGTGCGCGACGGTGCGACGTCAGCATATGCGGCGGCTACCAGGTCTTCAGCTGGCAAAGCACCGACAACCGGCGACATCACCACCTGACCGACGGCGGCCTGAGCTGCCGTGGAATCTCGGGATACAGCAGGAATGAAGCCGACGAGTTCACGGGATACCGTGTCCATCGCTTCGTAAATGGTTGGAATCAGGCCGTTCAGGGTCAGTATACCCATCTGCATGCCGGTGTTAGCCATGTAGTTTTGGAAGTGGGCGCGTGCGATCTCGGCGAACGCCTTGCCGTGCAGGCTGGTGGTCAGCGCAGCACCATGGCCGACGCCGGTAACGTCAGCGAACAGTTGAACAACGGGGACCAGGGCCAGCGCGATGATGGCGGCGACTGCGAAGAGGATCATCTTCATGGTATTGCCTTTCAGTTGGTGGTTTGGGGTTTCAAAGCAGACAGGCCATCCAGCCCAAAGCACCGGCTTGCCCATCCAGGCGCCGGCAAAGGAATTGCAGTGATGCAGATACAACAAAGCCCGCGCGTAGCGGGCCTGATGAAGCAGGTGTTGCGACTTAGTCGCTGATCGTGGCGCCGCCCTTCATTGCGGCAGCGCGGGAGGCGCCGTCCATGGCGTCGAACTGAGCGCGGCTGATGGACTTGCCGCCGGCAGCACCGGCGCCACCACCGGAAGCGCCACCGCCGGAAGCGCCGGAGCCCTTCAGGATCATGTCTTTGTTCGGGTATTGGGCGACCATCACCTGGATGGCTTCATCGAAGTCGGCATGGTTGCCGTGGTTGGTAGCCGAAAATATAGGGTTGCCAGCAGCATCGAGAGGGACCAGCTTGCCGTTGTCGACCTTGAACCGGTCGCCGAACACCTTCTGGGCAATGTCGGCGGGGATGGCCATCTTGTCGGCGATGAATTTCGAGCCGGTGAAGCTGCCACCTACGATGTGATTGTTCAGGTCCTGCGTCAGCTTGGTGTTCTGCTCGGTCAGCGCGCGCTGCTTCTCTTCAGCCGCGCGGGTGGCAGTGGCGACAGCTTCGTTCGCCGAGCGGGTTGCGGCGTCGCGAATCTCTTGCACTTTAGCTGCGGTCGTCAGGTCGCCCGAGGCGATGTTCGCGACGGTCTGCAGCGCAGCCGCAGCGGCGGCAGGGTCTTCGATGCCCGCATCCTTGAATGGCTTCAGGGCGGCTTCGGCAGCCTCTTTGGCCTGGCGGTGGCTCATTGCCTCGCCGTTCAGGCTGGAAATCTTCGCTACGGTTGCAGCGGCGTCATGCGCGATCTCGCGCCCGTCGTCCAGCACGTACACTGGTTTGCCGTCCTGTACCACCACATTGCCATTTGCGTCGAGTTTCAGTTTCATTTGAGAGCTTTCCGGGCATCCGCCCTATCGAATGGCCTTCCGGCCGTGCACCGCGTCGCGTCCGCTTGCGGCATAAAAAAACCACCTCGAGGGCGGTCAGATAAATCTGTGGGCGTAAAAAAACCCGCCGGAGCGGGTTGGGTTTATTGATGACTGGCTTTAATCAGCGGGGTCGATACAGACGCGTGCCGGGATTGGGCCGTGCACACCGATGCGAGGAGGCTGGACCGAGACTTCAACATCAAAAGAGCCGTACGCCTCATTCTTGTGCACTTCCACGGGCAACTGTCCAGCGCCGGCAGCAGAAATCTCCTGCAGCTTCGCGATTAGTTCGTCGACGGTCATTTTCATTTTAGAGCTCCATCGGTCAGTACGAAATGCGCGGCCTGCTCGCCGTGCGCAGCCAGGTTCAGCTTGCGGACCGGCGCGCCGCCCGGCAGCTTCACGCCAGCACCGCCGAAGCCGGCCGCCTGGAGCGTCGCCAGCGCAGCGGCCAGCCCGTCGACAGTGAGGTCGACCAGCGGCGCGGCCAGCAGGGTTTTGGCATCGAATGTCATCCGGCGATTCTACATCAGTTCGAGTGCAGCACCTTGAGTTCCGACAGCTTCATCGGGCGGCCGTCCATGTTCACCAAGTCGCGCGGCGTCAGCTTGCCGGCGCGGAACAGTTCTGCGCGGCCCGGTCCCAGCGTTTCATTCTGGTAGGCCGGGCCCATCGCCTTGAGGAACTCCGCAAACGTCGTCTTGGCGCTGATCGGGCCGGCGGCCGAGGCGCGCTGACCGGGGTCTGGCTCATCCATGTCGATGCCCATCTGGCGCAGTGTCTTAAGAATTGCAATTTCTATACTCCTGCAATTCCAGTGTCGCGGCACGCCCGACAGGTATGGCAGGTCGTTGCCGTTGATTGGCTGATAGTCCCAGTCCCAGCACGCGCCGCTGTAGGCGATGCAGGTCGTCGAAGTATGCGAATCGAGAACGCTCACCTGCATGATGCCGTTAGTGATGTCCTTATTCAGCTCCAGCGTGGCGCGGCGCGCGGCGGCGGAGACGGTCGCCATGCTCGTCTGCACGATGGCGGCGGCGTTCTTGCGCGCCAGCGGCATCACACCCGGCACACCCGGCACCAATTCCGGTACCGCAGGCCCCTTGGCCGTCGGCGCGGCCGGCTTGACCGTTACCTCCTGACCGACGATGCGCTTGATGATCTGCGCGTTCGTCTCGCCCTGGGCGGCGCCGATGCGGATCTCGTTCGTCACCTTGAACTGCGTGTCCAGCTGCTGGCGCAACCACCACTGTTTCGACGGCGCGCCCTGGATCAGCACGTCGCTGGCCAGCTTGCGCAGGTAGCCTTCGCTCGGGATGCCGATGCCCAGCCGCACCTCGACGCCAGCCGGCCCGGCCGCGCGCTCGATCACGCTGGCCAGCGCCTTCTTCACGCCCAGCGATTCGACCTCGGCGATGCCGTACAGGTCGACCTGCAGCTGCGCCCGGCCGTAGTAGTCGGCGATCAGCGCGTTGGACTCGCGCAGCACCGTCGCCTTGGCGGCCTTGCCCATCTCGGACAGCTCGCCAGCGTTGGCCAGCGCCCCGACCAGATCCTTCTGCATCAGGATCAGCAGGGCCAGCACCTTGGCCTTGATCTCGGCCTCGACGCGCAGCATCTTTATGCCGTTGCCGAGCAGCGCCTCAAGCAGCCACTCTTCGAGGGCGCTCATTATTCAGCCGCTGCGGCTGGCGTTGGCGAAGGGGTCGGCGCCGGAGCTCCAGGCATCGGCACCGAAAACTGCGGCATGCCGTCCAGTTCACGGTCAGCCTCGATGCGCTTCTTCTCTTCCTCCCAGGTGATTTCTCCCGAGCGAATACCGCGCCGCTGCAGTTCCTCGTGCAGCGATTCCTTTGACATCTCGCCGGCCAACGTCGCCTTAAGCAGCAGATCAGCGCTTGCCTCGGCCAATGTCGCCGCGCCGAAGTCCTTGAATACCGCGACGTGCCCGCCTTGCGATTCCCCCACCCATTCAGCCATCAGCTGCAGGGCTGTATTCAGCGAATCGTCGAGATCGAAGGCAATCTGTTGCAGCGCGCAAAGGTTGCCTTGATTTTCAGATGTCGTTTGCGTCGCTGTGACCTTGCCGGGCCGGATGACAAGCATCTCCGATCCGGACTGGCGCATCTGCTCTTCGATCGTATTGATCTCGTCACGGCCAATCTTCACAGCCTCGGCGGACCCTTGCAGGATCTTCGCGTCCGACCCCTGTGGCAGCTTCACAAAGTAGTTCGACGCGGCAGTGACTTCGCCTTCCGGCTCGGCGCCGATGAAGACCAGCATGCGCTTGCGGCAGAACCGCACGCTGTCACGCTGATCGCTCGATTCGCGCCAGTGGTCCTTATTCTGCTCGGCGAGCGGCATCATTGGTGGCGTCGCACACATGAAGCCCTTGCGCTTTCCGTAGACGGGCACGAATGGAATGGTGCTGATCGTCGTTGTTCCCTCGTCGTGGACTGCCCACTCCTTGTTTCCAGTTTCAGCCTTGCGCCACACCTGCCAGGTTCCGCGACCGAGGACGCGCACCTGCTCGATGCATTTGCTGTTGAACTCACCGTCAGCAACCGAGGCTGATTCCAGAAGGCGCAGCTGCGTCAGTTCTTCCACGCTTTGCGCGTCGGCAGGCAGCCAGCCGAGAATGGATTCACTGCGGACGTGCACGAAGTATGGACGGGCGCCTGATGCGATCTCGTCGGCCTTGGTCCGGATGTTCTGGACTTTCGGATAGTCGACCAGAATGCCGCAGAAACCATATGCGATAGCATCCTGGCAGATGGCGGACGCGAATGTATGGAGATTCCGCCCCTTCTTGCCCACGACATCGATACTATCCACCCACGGCTTCATGCGCGCCGGGGTATCGTCCGCAGGCTTCAGCGGCTTGCTAAATGGCTTGGCGGCCAAGACTTCGACGGTGCGCTCAAAGGCTGGGTACAGTGTGGCCGTGTCCAGGCGGTATTGCCAGTCTTCCTGGTCCTCGCGAGGCTGGCGTGGCATGTACTTACTGCCAGCGGCGTGCATCGCCTTCGTCCCGCCGAGCAGCGCCTTGACCAGCGGAGTGCCGGCGTTCAGCTCTGCCGCCTCATCCGATTGTGTGCGCACATCGCTCATGGAGCCCTCTTTTTCTGCATAACTATTTTGGCATCGCACTCACCGATGCGGTGCGTTTGACGACCGGCCAGCGCTTCGTGATGAAGTAGCCGCCTGCGTCGTTCATGTGGTCGAAGCCACCCTTCTTGTCCGGCTCCCCCTTGTCGTCGTAGATCTGGCGCTCAAGGCAGAGCGTGTATTTCTGGCACTTGTTCGTGTTGACCAGGAAGCGGCGCTCGTCGTAGGTGTTGCACAGCATGGCGTTCATGCTGTTGATGCGATCCTTGACTGCCGGATTGGTCGGGTCGACGACCACGGTAAATTTAGCCGTGCGCAGCAGCGACAGGTCCGACTCGCTCGCGCCGCTGGTTTTACGATTCTGGCCGGAGGCATCCGGGTACACCGCGATGGTATGCAGCTGGCCTGCCTGCTGGTAGCGGTCTTTGATCTTTTGGATCATCGCCGGCGTGTCGAACACGTCGGCAAACTCGTCCACCGCACGCGGCAGGTCGTCGCGGATCACGTAGACCACCGCGGCCATTTTCCCGACGTTGAAGTCCATGCCGATGTGCAGCGCATCGCCAGCCTTGACCGTATCGTCCGTGTGATTCTTCCGGCGGTCGAAGCAGTAGTAGATGACGCCCTGGTAGTTCTCGAAGCTCGCCAAGTACTCCTGGCGGAACGTGCGCGGGTCCATCTTCCGGCGCGCGGCTTCGATCTCTTCCGCCGGCACGTTGCCGCCGTCGACCGAGGTGTACAGCCAACTCTTGTGGTCGGGCTCACGGCCCTGTCCGTCCAGGTAGCTGTCGTAGCAGTGGTTGAAGCCCTTCGGCGTTCCGATGCGCAGCGCGTGGCCGCCGACCCGCTGCTCACCGTTGATGGTGAACTTGCAGGTGGAGAGCATCGGGCGTAGCACTTCTTCCCAGGCCGCATATGGGCAATCCGCCCACTCATCGACCAGCGCGAAGAACAGGCCAGAGCCGCGCAGGTTGTCGTAAGCATCCAGGCCGACGATGCGAACGACGTGACCGGCCTTGGTGGTGATCGAGCACTCGGTATCGTTCGGCTTGCTTGCTCGCCAGCTGGCCGGGATCGCCTGCTTGAGGCGGCGCCAGAACACGCGCTTCGCCTGCTTGAACGTCGGCGCGCAATACCAGATCTCATCTTCAACGCTGACGCCCCAACTCGCGGCCAGACGCACAGCGCGGCGAATCTCAGCCTTGCCCAGGAACGTCTTGCCGAAGCGACGGCCGCAAACCGCATCGCGGAAGCGCGCCTTTTTCTGCCAGCCCCAGCAGTAGATGTTCGCCTGCTTCGGCGTCAGCGCTATCGGCGGATCAGAGTACGGGCTGTTCTGGGACATCTTCGTCAGGCTTCAGCACATACTCGGCAGCGGCCGGAATTCCGCCCTCTTGCGTACCGACGGGTGCTTTGGGCGCGTCCAGGCGGCGATTCACGTAGACGTCGCCCACTTCCTCGGCGGCCAGCTTGATGATCTGGATCGCCAGCGGGATGTTGCCCTTGTCCTCAGCCTTTCCTGCCATGCGGTCAAGTGCGCGCAGACGGCCGGCGCGGCTGGCAATGCCAATGTCCGCGGTATCCTCACGGAAGCGCTTGCGCGTGTCGTTAAACAGCGTGCTCCACTTGAGATTCAGCGTCCGGCCAGCGTATTTGGTCGGGTCGTAAGCCTCCACCTGCTGACGTGTGACATCGAGCTTAAACTGCTCTTTGACCGACGCGACAACCTGTGTAGGCTTATCGAAGCACGCCAGGGCCTGCACGATGAAGGCTTTCACGTCATCCTTGAGTGCCGCCATGGGAGTTGCCTTCCGTCAAGGGCATGTCAAGGTCAAGCCGCTCTCAGCAGACACGTACCGCAAGCCCTCGCAATATTAAGTTTCGCCACCTCCGGCGCGCCCTTGGCGGCATCGATCAGGCGCTGCACATCGACGCCTGGGCCGTAGCGGCGGACCACGCCGATGAACTCTTCGACATCATGTCCTCGCATGCAGAGCTTAGGCAGCCCGTACTTGTTGAACGCCGGTTGCCCGAACTCGTCCAGCTCTTGCGCTGCGTGGTAGAGCTCGTGGTCGACAAGCGCGCAGAACTCGACGTCGCTGCAGGTGAGGCAGTAGCTCGCGTCCAGGGTGATCAGGAACTGCGGCACCATGCCGAACCAGTCGGCCATCTGTTGTTGCTGGCGGCCCTTCTGCCATGGCCCGCAGCGAAATGTGACCTCTTCGCACTGGCCCAGCACCGTGCGGCCCTGCTTGTTGAAGCCTTCCGGCGCCCAGAGGAACTGGATGTCGGCGTACTCAAGGTGCTCGTGGTCGGGATTGTGCAGTTGGCCGCCTTCGGTCAGGATCTCGGCGCGGACCCACTTGAGCACTTCGGGCGCCGGCATGTAGCGGGCGCTCAGTGCGTCGGTGAAGCTTTCGGGCGGCATCGGCCTGGTCTGGCCGGGCGCGACGGGCTTCTTCGCAGCCATCAGCCGGCGAGCAGCGCGAACCGGTATGGGCCAAGCGCTACAACGAAGCCGCGCCTCCATTCCGTCCTGCGTGCATAGAACGACCATGCGCTGATCGGGCGGCCTTTGGCGTCTCTTCCCTCGAATACCTTGAAGTGGACGAATTCCATGCGCTTACGCCGGGTCGACCGCCAGCATCACCGGCGGCATCGTGGTGCCGATGATCGACAGCGCGACCGAGCCGCCGGCGTTGAGCATGGCCAGTTCGTCGGCGGTCGGCTTCCAGTAGGACATCACGGCAGCGATGCCGTCGTAGCTGACGCGGGTGATCGGCAGGGCCCGGCATGGAACTTCATCCTGGTCCCAGCCTTTCGGTGCGCCGAGGACGTCGTTGTTCGAAGGGTGCTGGTGCTGGTTCATGTGAGTCCTTGTTGTCGCCGCCCGGTCCGTAACAGACCGCGGTGTTCTGCGGAGGACTTCCGGCTCTTGCTCGACGACGACTGCGCCCGTTATTGACCGCCACTGGAAGCGCGCTGGCGGCAGCACGTGATCTATCTCGCCTTGCCGGAGCCGGGCCCTTGAATCCTGCGTTGCACGATGTCGCGCTGCATGCGCAGCAGCTGGCAGCAGATCGAAATCCACCGACGGGAAGTGTCGATGTCGGCGCGCCAGATGACGGTGTTCACCTTCTGGTTCGCCCAGTTCTCGGCGGCACTCATGCCGGCGCCCGGTACGGCCAGGATGCGTTCGGCGAGGCCGGAGCGGCCGGCACCGGTGCGGGGCGGTCAACGCTCCACAGGATCATCATGGCGGCGAGGAGACTCATGCCGATGCCGCGTGCAGCAGCGGTTTGATGGCTGACCACAGCCACGGCAGGCCGTAGATGAGCGCAGTCGCGACAGCGGCGCCGGCCAGCACGCAGAAGATCACGAAGCCACGCAAGTCGAAATCAAGGCCCATGGCCACCTCAAATAAAAAAGCCACCGGCGACTGGCGCGCGGCGGCGAACGACCAGCGCGAGCTGGGCGGGAGACACTGGAGCGGGTACAGGGAATCGAACCCTGGTCATAGGCTTGGAAAGCGTCAGCTCTGCCATTGAGCTACACCCGCAAAACTGGCGGAAGCACCAGGATTCGAACCTGGGCGCCCTTGCGAGCGTGCGGCTTAGCAAGCCGTTGCTTTCGGCCTCTCAGCCATGCTTCCGGTGACACTGGTGCTACTTGCCGCCCTGCGCTCTCGCCCGTTGTCGTAACGTCGGGGCTACCGCAGGTACAGCGAATTGGGTGCCTGGTTACAGCGTCCTGGCGGCCGGTTTGGCGCGCGGCCCGAAGGCGGCGCCCGGCTGGGTGCTCTTTCTAAAATGTCTTGGGCGAGGCTACTTCATGGCGCACCTCCGTTGCTGGGTGGCGCGGTGTGCTCACGCGGCCGGCCAGTTCTATTCGGCTGCGTGCTTCGCGGCCTGGGTCGTTTGGTACGGCATCCATTCGGCGTACGATGCTCCCTCGTTCGCCTTGGCATCGTCCTGCAGCAGCGTCACGGAGGTGCGCTTATGCAGATTGCCGTTGTGGTCGAAGATTGCCAAGTTGACCAGCGCATTCGAATGCACGGCGACGATGGTTGCATCGCACGGCTGCTCGCCATAGGCTTGCATGCCGCCCGGGCCCAGTTTGTCGTATGCGTTCGGGCGGTACCAGACCTTGCGGCCCACGGTTGGGGTAATCATGTGAATCCTCTCGGGTGCCGCGCTGGCCGGGCGGCTTACGGTTCGTCGGCGCGGTCCGGCTGGCGGTTCGCGGGGATTAGATCCCAGCCGAGCTCACGCCGCACCTCGGCGGGCGTGGGCGGCGGCTCCGTGGAGCGCGTGCGCGCGTCGAGATAGTCGCGGACCAGTTGCTTACTCGGGTGCGTCGTGTTCGTCATGGCAGCCTTGCGGTGTGGCGCCGAATGAAAAAGCCCGCGAACCTTGCGGCGCGGGCTTTGGATTTTTGCCCCAGCGCTATCTGCGAAGTGGGCGGGTCGTACAGGCGAGCGGCAGCATCACGGCTGACACAACTCGCAAATCCCTGCTAGCGGTGGGGCTTGTGAGCCCGCATTACGACACGCAGAAAGTATTTAAGGCCTCCATCATATCAACGCATATCAACGCCGCGCAATGTAGAAATCTACAACTTTCGAAAATAAAATCAGCTCATGCTTTTCAGGAGCGACTGCAACTGCTTGAACTTTTGCGTATCTTGCTCGACGCTCTCCACGTGCTGCTGAATCTCGACGGCTGCATTCTCGATGTCGGCGCACAGGTTGCGCGCCATCTGCGACAACGCGGCGGCACGTGCGGCCAGATGGCCTAGGACATCCATCGGCGATACGCCTGGTTGCAAGACCGGCGCGGGCGCCTCAGGGGTTGGAACACCTACAGGCTTCGAGTTCACTTCGACCTCCACTTTCTTGACAGTCACTTCCTTGACCGACTCGCGGCGAAATTCACCGCGCAGCAGTTCATTAATTAGCCCGGACCGCTTCAGCGTGTCGAGGCAGCCGGCGATGGTGCGTGGGTCCTGGCCGGTGCCTTGGCGAATCAGTTCGGCGGTGATCCGCTTCACGTTCCAGCTTTCGGAAATCGGGACGGCGTCATAGACCTTCTTTGCGACGGAGCTCTGGCCGCTGAAAATGGCTTCGAATCGGGACTGGCTGATGCTCATTGCGCGAGGCCTCTAGAGATAGAACTTCGTGATAATGTCGAGGGTCAGAGAATCGACCCGGCGGGCTCGCGGCGCAACCGGGCGGCGGCGCGCGCGTTGTGCGCTTGAAGCAGGCCATCCAGCTCGCTGATCATGTCCTTGACCAGGTTGGCCTCGAAGCCCTGCCCAGTGATTTCCTCGGCGCGGTTGCCCTTGCAGGTCTGACAGATGCGCCGCTCGGCCGTCACGCCGGTGCCGCAGCATGCCTTGCACTTGCCGTCGAGCCAGTGCGCCAGCGAGCGCTGAGCCACGCGCGCATAGAGCGCGGACGCGGCGGCGACATCCCACTCGGCGCGAATCTTCACCCACTTGCGCTCCTCGCCCTTTTGCGCCACCAGCGCCGACCATGTGCGGATCAAGTGCGGCAGGTTCTGCGTGCCGGACTCGAAGACCTTGCTGATCGAGCCGTCGGCGAACTTGACGCGCGACAGCAGCGCCCCGATGCCGATGCCGACGGTGTCAGCGACTGCCGCGGCAAACAGCGGCTCGGTCGCGTGGTGTGTCTCGTCGTCCTGCAATGTGCTGGCGCCCAAGGCCCAAACGTACTTATCGGCAAAGCCCATGTGAGTTGCTCCGGGGAAGAATGCCAAAGGTTAACACAGCAAAATCGAAATGTAATTGGTGAAACCTACAACTATCGCCATTTCTTATTCACCTTTGGCGGTCTGGGTTTCTTTCGCGCCGGCTTCGCTTTCTCGGCCTCCAGTTGCACGCTCTGCGCCGGGTCGCGGTAGGCTGCTGCTGGCAGCGCGCGGCTCGGTTCGGGATCGCGGCGCGCCGGCGCGAGTAGCACGGCCAGGAGCTCGTCTCGGCTGAGTGGCGCGTTCACGCCAGCACCTTGGCGGCGTGCCCGGTCGCAAACATCATCAGCCCCACTTCGATTTGCGGCAGCACGTGCAGGTAGGAGGCGATGGCCTTGCGGATCGTCGCGTATTCGCTGGTCGTCAGGTCGAGCTCTTTCGTGGGGCGCTCGGCCGCCTTCGTCAGCGCGGCATAGGCGGCGACCACCTGGGCATGCATGGCTTTGAGCCCAGTACCGGTGGCGATGGCTGACGCGATGATCAGGTGCGTCGTCAAGAACCGGTGTGCGGCCACCGAGCCGCGCCCGCGCTTGGCGCCGTCGAAGTGGATCAGGAGCGGTAGCGCGATTTGGTCGGTATCGCCCTGCCCTACCAACTGCTTGGAGGCCAATACGATCAGCGGCGAGACGGCGGCGCCTTGGTATTTGCGTGGCTTTTTCACGATTCCTCCTCGTTATCGGTCTTGATGCCCAGCGCAATCCGCGCCTCCTTGATCTGAAAAGCCTTCAGCGACCGGTCGCCGCGCTCGAACCGCTCCATGATCCGTTTCGCCCAGCGCTTGCCGTCGATGTCGCTCTTGGCCGTCTTCGTGATGCCTTGGGCGCCGAGCTTGGCCAGCATGCGCTGCGCGTCCTCCTGCGACGTCGGCGACTTGCCGGGCGCCGGCAGCAGCACGCGCGGCTCCGGGATCGGCTCCCACGTGCCGCGCGCCAGCTGCGCCTTCAGG
This sequence comes from Duganella violaceipulchra, assembly GCF_019166075.1. Classification (NCBI taxonomy): domain Bacteria; kingdom Pseudomonadati; phylum Pseudomonadota; class Betaproteobacteria; order Burkholderiales; family Oxalobacteraceae; genus Duganella; species Duganella violaceipulchra. The sequence continues at coordinate 158,937 of NZ_JAHTGR010000006.1, forward strand.
GCTGCCGCCCAGCGCTCCTTCATGAACTGGCCGGGCTGGCTGGCCAACTCGATGCGCATGCCGGACGCGGCCCAGAAGATCGCCGGGTGCGACCAAGCGCCTTGCTCACCCTTACCGCGCGCCTCCAGGCCGGACAGTGCTTCGTGGTAGGCGGCCACTGGGTCGACCGGCGGATTGCAGATGTTGGCGAACTCCTGCGCCGTCGGCGGCCAAGTCGGGTACAGGCGCTCGTACGCCTCAAATCCGGCCGCGACCTGCGACAGCGTCAGGCCTTCCCTGTCAAATACCCGCGCGCATGCGTCCTTCCAGTTCTGGATCGATTGCGGGCCGCTGAATTTGGCCTTCCACGTCCCAGCGTACGACCCATCGAACCGGTTGAACAGTTCGTCGAGAATCGTTCTCCCTCCCAGCTTCGGGCGCGGCATCAGCCAAACGGACGGCCCGTCAGCGTGGTGTGATGTCGATAATTCCATCGAACCAGTCTCCTTGTGGCGGCATGCTGCCTTGGTTGACGTGCGCTACTGGGTCGAACTTGCCGCCGCGCGCGGCCGGCGCCGACGGTATGGGCCACTCAGCCAGGCAATACTCACCCGGCCCGAAGAAGGTCTGCGCCATTTTCTTTTCGGTACCGGTGGCGATGCAAAAGGCCGCGTACTCGGCGGTGCGGGCGATGATCGTCGCAGCTGTGTCGGCGTCGCCCTTTTTGATGCGCGCGCTCCACGCAGTGAATGCGGCCGGCAGGGTCGAGCCTGTGCGCCACTTGCGGCCGGCGTCGTAGGCGGCAAGGAACTCGGGCGGGTAGTCGCCAGATGCCTTGAGGGCCTTGGGCGCGCGCTTCGGCTTGCCGCCGGCCGGCGCCGCCGTCAGCACCTTGATCTGCGCCTTCAGCTCGGCGTTCTCGCGCAGCGCCTCCTTCAGCTGCGCGGTCACCTGCTGGAATGGGGTCAGCGTCGCCACTTGAAAACTCTGGTCAAGCATGGGCGGCTCCTTGCGCGGTGGCGCGTGCAGACGGCGCGCATCTGCCCGTGGCGTAGGCCGAACGGCAGGTCAAAATGTCGCGGATGGTGGACACCCCGACGCCGAACCGGCGCGCCAGCGACTGGTAGCCGGCGCCGCGCACACCGGACTGGTGGGCGGCGAAGACTTCGCGCACCTGGGTATCAGTGAGTGCGTGGCGGCGGGTCACGATGCGTTCTTCTGGTCGAGCGCCACCAGGTCGAACAACGTCGGGATGCTGATTTCGCGCTCGGCCGCCTGGCAATAGTGCACCTGGTCGGCGAAGTAGCTGGTGCTGAGCTCGGACCCGCCGCCGTAGCGGCGCAGCTTCACCGCACGCACCGGTACCGTGCCGAGGCCGCTGAACGGGTCATAGACCTTCTCGCCCGGGTTCGTGTAGCGCAGGATCAGGCGGTCGACGACATCAACCTGGAATGGGCAAACATGCTTCTCGACCGCGCGCGCCGACTGCTCGCCGTTCAAGGTGCGCATGCGGACAATGTCATGCCATACCATCGGATCGCTGCTGCCGGGCGCCAGGCTCATATAGGTGGCCGGCAGCGCCTTGTTGGCCAGCATGTGCTCGCCGACGCCGACATGCAGTTCGTAGTCGTAGACATTGGTCAGCGACAGCTCGGTGAACATCTTCGCCAGTTTTGCCGGCCCATAGGAGGCCAGCTCCGCCGCGCCCAGCAGGCGGTTGCCGCCCGATCGCCAGAACGCATGCGCGTCGACCTGCCAGCGCGCGACGGTGTAGCCGGTGCCGGGAATTGGCGGCAGCGTGCGATCGAAGTCCACCGGCGTGCCGTCATCTCCCTGGCACAGCGGCTTTGCCTTGGTGACTGGCGTATCGGCGTAGCCGCGCGAGCGGTCGGTCTGCGGCTTGTGGAACAGCAGGATGTACTCGGGCATGCCGACGCCCATCTTCGTGCCGTCCTTGCAGACCTCGGAATAGCCCAGGCGGTAGGTCTGATTGTTCTCGCGCACCACGTCGGTCACGACCGTGATCATGCCCATGTAGTCGAAGCGGTGCTTCAGCCCGTGGAAGATCGCCTCAGCGTGGAATGGGCTCACCGTCGGGATGCCGGCACCGGTGACGTTGCCGAACAGGATGCGATCCTTCACGTGGCAAGCGTAGATGCGGCCCGGCTGCAGGATGCGTAGCAACTGCGGGGTCAGGAAATCCATCTGGCGCCAGAACTGCGCATTGTCCTGTGTGTGGCCGAAATCGTTGTAGCTCGGTGAATATTCGTACATGTTTCCGAATGGAATCGAAGTCAGAATCATCCCCATCGAGTTGTCCGCCTGTTCCAGCGCTTCCAGCACGCAGTCGTTGTTCGCGACGGTGAAGTGCTCGCCGACGGCAACCTGGCGCTGCACGCCGATGGTGCGCGCCAGCGTGTCCTGCATGGACAGCTTGTCCAGGCCGTACGTGCGGATGATATTGCCCATCATGGCCTGGGCGTCGTCGTGTAGGCGCCACTTCTCCATCAGGCTGGCCAGCACAGCGCGCTCAACCTCGGTATGCAGGATGTGCACACGGCAGGTGCCGTCCTGGCCGAAGCGAAAGATGCGGTGGATCGCCTGGATGAAGTCCGCGAACTTGAAGCCGATGCCCGTGAAAATCATCAGTTGGCACTGCTGCAGGTTCGGGCCGGCGCCGTACATCACCGGCTTCGACAGGAACACGTCGGTGCGCCGCTCGCGCCAGTCGTCCATCAGCTGCTCGCGGTGGTCCGGGTCTTGGCTGCCATCCAGCGATGAAACCGTGACGCCGGCGGCGGCCAGCGCCTTCTCCAACGCGCGCTGCTCGTCGTTCAAGTCGCACCAGACAATGGCCTGCTCGCCGGGGGCGCGCGCAAGCACCAACTCGACGGCCTTGGCCACGCGGTCAGCCATGCTTTCGCGCTTCTCGCCGGCGGCGGCCGACAGGCCCATGGCGACATTCGGGATCAGCAGGCCCTGGCCGTTCTTCTCGGCGCCAGCGGCGTCGTAGTTGCTGGCCAGCTCGTGCACCCGCAGGTCCAGCGGCGGCAGCGCATAACCCTCGTCGGAGTGGCCCAGGTCGCTCGGCTTTTGCAGGTAGGCCGCCCAGCTGGCGACCCACAGCCAAAATTCCTGCTCCTTGTGCGGGTAGAGGGTCAAGTTCCCTGCCTTTTCGCTGTCGCGCTGGAAGAAGCGGGTCAGCGCCTGGCCGGTGTCCATCACGCCCAGGAACCCGGCGTAGTGGATCAGTTCCTTCAGGCGGTTCGGGCTTGGCGTGGCCGTGAACACGAACTTGAACTCGACGCTTTCGAACATCGGCAGGAACTCTTGGAACGTCTTGCTGCCGTAGCTGCGCAGCACGGCCGCCTCGTCCAGCGCCACCGCGCGGCACAGCGCGACATCGATCTTGCCTTCGCGGACGGACTCGTAGTTCGTCATGTAGATCACGCCCGGGTCGACCATTTCAGCGGTCGTCCGGATGAATTGCAGCTTGACCGCGTATTCGCCGGTGAAGCGCTTCGCGGCCTCGCGCACGAACTCCTGGCGTACGCCCAGCGGCAGCACGATCAGACGCAGGCCCGGACGGTGAACGCCGATCAGGCGCATGATTTCGATGTTGGTGGCGGTCTTGTGTAGGCCGAAGCTGGCGAAGATGCCGCGCTGCCCGCCCGCCAGGCCCCAGCGCACCAGGTCACGGGTATGCGGCTTCAGAGTAGGATTGATCTGCTCGAGCGGAACGTCGAACCCCTTCAGCGGGGCCATCTTGATTTTCTCGCGCAAGAACTGGCCGTACTCGGCCTGGATCAGCAATTTTTGTTCTTCAGGGCTAAATGCACTCATGTCTCATCCGTTCAATGGTTATGCCGGCGCCGTCAGGCAGCGGCTTTCAGGTTTTTCAGTAATTGTTTGTAGTGCGCGGTCATGGCGATCAGCTGGTCGACCGAGTACTTGCGCGGATCGTTGTCGGCTTCCAGCGCCTCAACGGCGGCCAGGCCGATGCGCGCGATGACGCCGGCGCGAAACGATGCCGCAGTGGTGCCGCCGGGCCGGTTGCAGCCCTTGAGCTGGGCGAACACATTCCTCTCGTCGAAGCGCAGGTGCGGGTGGCTGCCGCGCGACAGGTAGTGAGCGGCGTCCCAGGCGCCACCGGTGAGCGAGCCGGCGCCGGCGCGGCGGCCGCAATCGATGCACGGCTCCAACCGGTCGCGGAACCTCACCCAGGCGTTGAATGCCTTCTGGCAGTCGGCGACGTGGTCGGCCTTGCGCTTGAACTTGGCCAGCTTCTCTTTGTCGGCCTTGCGCTCCGCCTTCGCGGCGCCTGCGCGCTGCTTCTCGATCTTCGCCATGGCCAGCGCGGCGCCGCATTCCGGCGAACACCAGGTCACGAACGGCTGCGGCCGGACGAACTCGGCGCGGCAAGTCCGCACAGCGCACTTGTGCTTCTTCTCGCGCGCCACCTTGACCTTCGTCACCTCGCGGGCTTCGATGCGCTCGCCGCGCGCGAAACCTTGGCTCTTAAAACCGGTACCGGGCTTGAGTGGGCTGCGACGCATCAAGGCTGCACCTCGGTGGCACGCTCGAAGTGGAACGTCACGCGCTCGGCCACCGGCCTCACCAGTCCGAAGCGGAAGGCATGCCGGTACGTCGAGCTGTAGCGCGTCAGCGATGCGGCCGAGCCTTCCAGTTTCGTTCGCCACTGCTCCAGCGTGTAGCTGGCCTTGTCCAGATTGCAGGGGGCGCAGGACGGCATCATGTTGTCGATCACATCACGGTGCGTGTGGAGGATGCCTGTCGGATTTTCGGCGCTGGGCTCGGCATAACCGCGCAGGACTGGGTCTTTGTGGTCAGCGTGCCAGCGTCCGCCCAGCGGATCGCCGCAATAGGCGCAGCGGCCGACGAACATGCTGGCCAGTGTGGCACGCTCAGCTTTTGTGAGCTTCACGGCGACACCGCCCGATCCACGAATGCATCACGCCCGTCATCCGGCACCGCGCAATACGCCTTCAGCAGGCGCACCATCCGCGAGTCCTTGCGCATCAGCGCGCCGTTGCGGCGGTCGGCGTCAGCCAGTGCACGCTCAGCGCCGGCCTGGGCCTGCTTGCGGGCATCTTGGCGTGCTTCGGCGCGGCTGGGGATTGTGTCGTCGAAATGCATCACGCCACCTCCTCGTAATCCAAATCCGAGAAATCCCACACCCGGTCGACCAGGTCCGCCGCCATGTTGATCGGCATATCGAGGTCCGAGCCGATGCGCACCTCCAGCTTGGCGCCCTTCGACTTGAACCAGTTCGGCAGCAGCGCGATGGCGTCGCACTCCATCATGGCCGGGATGTCGCGGCGCATGCACTTGCGCCAGTGGGCCTTGAGCTCGGCCGGCGTCATGGCTGCGCAGGCCACCAGTTCGGCCGCGCCGCCGTTGATCTCGGCCGGGTTCACGACCGTGTAGCCCAGCGCGCGCAGGCGGGCGGCCTCGGCGTTGAACAGTGGGAAGTTCAAATTTGGAACGCCGTCAGCGTCGACGATTCCGCTCATCGGCCCGGCCAGGTAGAGGGTCGTCATGGCCGCGCTCCCAGCGCCACGGAAGCGCGCTTCGTCGGCAGGCCCGCCAACTTACATCCGGCCGCCGTGGCGTGGAAGTAGCGCAGGTCCGATGGCGACAACACAAGCATCGCATCGCCGGCGATGACGAAGCCAGCCAACATCAGTCGCCCCATCGACGGCTTGTCGCGGTGATTGCACAAGTACTCGTTGCGGAAGCCCCAGCGCGAACGCGGGTGGTGATCCGTCGCGCCCACCATATGGCGCAGGATCGCCAAGTCTTCCGGCTGCAGCGTGGCGACGCGGTCGGCCAGCTGGCAGGCGACGCACTTGCTGTGCTGGTCCAGTTGCTTGGCAGTAGCCGCCTTGCCGCAGACGCAGCGCTTCGGGATCAACACCGGTGGCGCGGATTCATTGATGTTGACCTGGTGGTGGCGGTCGACCTCGTTCAGGGTGTAGTGCATGGTATATTTGCCTTTCTATTAATGGAGGGCAACATGAGTGATGCAGTTGAACCAGCCGTTCGACTCGGCGAATGGCTCGTAGTCCTAGCAACGGTAATTGGCCCTGTCGCAGCCGTTCAGGCGCAAAAGTGGATAGAACGAAGCCAGGCAAAAAATTCGATGAAGGAAGGAATTTTCCGGTCGCTCATGGCTACACGAGCAACGCGCCTTTCGCCTGAGCACGTGCAGGCCCTCAACATGATTGATATCGCCTTCTATGGCCGACTTGTGCCTGGTGAGCGTCATCAAACCAAAGACGAAAAGAACGTCACGCGCGCATGGCACGAATACTTCGCGACCCTCGCTGAAAATCTCGGTACAGATGCATCCCCGGATGAGCACAATCGACTCTTCCGGCGTCGGGACGACAAATTCAACGAACTGCTTATTGCGATAGCAGTCGCTCAGGGCTACGACTTTGAAGCACTCGAATTGCGAGAGCGTAGGTACAACCCCGAAGCCCACAACAACCTGGAGAATCAGGCAAATGCAATCAGATCCGGTATTGAAGCGGTGCTCTCCGGCCGCCAAGCAATTAAGATGGAAGTCACAAACCTTCCGCCGCAGAGTAATTGACGAAGCGAGCGTCATGCTGCGACCGTCCCCATCTCGCGCTCGTGCATGAAGTTCGCCTGGATCAGCGCCCGCGCCATCGGCGGACAAACGCTGTTGCCGCACATCCGCACCTGGGCTGATTTCGTCAGCGGCACGCGCGGCAGATCCAATGGGTTACCATCGGCCTGATGCCCATCCTTGAACAGCAGCTTCGGGTCCGGGATTTCGCGGATCACGTAGGCGGCAGGGAAGCCTTGGGCGCGGTACAGTTCGGCCGGCTCCAGCATGCGCAGACCGATATCGACGATCTGGTAGTCGACGCCCTGGATGGTAACCAGGCCGAAGCGGTCGCGGCTCGTCACGGTGGCCAGCGGCGAATTCGGCGACTGGTCCTGATCGGTACCGTAGTACGCAAGCAAGAAGGCACGCACCTCGGCGTGGTGCTGGCCGCCGGCGCTGACCGTGTGCAGCGGCTCATCCATACTGGCCGTGCTGCTGGTGCCACGCAGCTTCACAAGGCTACTGGTCATCACCGCGTGCTGGGCGCTGGCCGTGACGGTCTTGATCGGCTCGCGCGCGTCCTGGCCGCGTGATTCGTCGCCCTTCTGCGAATACATCGCCTCGATGTGCGCGGTGACGATGCCCAGCGCGTGCGGTGCGCCGGCCGGGTTCTCCTTGGGCCCCGCCGTGATCGTCGGCACTGGCAAGTTCATGTCGCTGCCGGTGGCGCCGGTACGGAACTTGGTAATGTGAGCGGATACCAACGCCGCCTTTCCGCCGCCCCCAGCTGTCACGGTTGCCAACGGTACATCAGCAGGGTGCCCGACGCTTCGCCCCATGTCGCGCTGGATGTGTGTAGTTATCAGGCTGTGGTGGTCGCAGCTGGTCACAGTACCGAGAGGGTCTTCCAGATCAGAGCCAACGACACCGGTGTAGTGCTTCGCCAAGAAGGCAGTGGCGATCGCGGTATCGCCCTTCGCAGTGATCGTCGCCGCCGGCTCGTTAGCGCCACGTGGTCGGCTTTCCCCAGCACGGCCGCCCACGCCCACTAGCGTCGCGGAGACGGCGCTGAAGTGACCACCCTTGACCTGGGCGCAGATGGTGCGCAACGGCTCGTCGGCGGGCATCGTGCGCTGATTGCTGGAATTGGCGTGTTCGTTCAAGAATGCCGTCACCAGCGCTGCGTTGCCGCCAGATGCCGTCACCGTCCCGAGTGGCGTAGAAATATCCTTGCAGCCGGGCCCCCAGCGCTTGACGCCGCTCGGCGAAACCTCGCCGTGCGCGGCATCCACCAGCGTGGCCACGGCCAGCGCTTTCTCGCCCCGCTGGGCGCTGGTGATTGTGCGGAACGGCTCATGAACCGATTCGCTGCGGTCGCCGCCCTGGTGCGTGACCGGTACGATGCTGGGCACGACCAGGGCGCGGTGATTCTCGGTTGTCAGCGTGCCGAACGGCTGATCGGCCGATACCGGCTTGCCGGAATAGATCGGACCGCCCTGCCCGATGATGAACGGCGTCTCCGCGTCCACCACGTAGCGCTGGATGCCCTTGGCGATGCGGCGCAGTGTGGCGTCGGCCAGCGGCCGCTTGCGTTCGAAGATACTAGGGCACGGGATGGTCCAGTCGATGCACTCGGCGGCCGTGCGCCAGGGCGCGAGGTTACCGGCCAGGACGCCGGCGGACGTCGGTGCGCCATTCGTCGGCACGGGCCAACGGATCGGCAGGCCATCGCGCCGCGCAACCAGGAAGAATCGCTTGCGGATCGTCGGGGTGTCGTAGTCGCTGGCGCGCATCTCTTTGTGGTCGACTGTATAGCCGTGGCCGCGCAGCTGGCGCAGGAAGCTTTCGAACGTCCTGCCCTTCTTCGAGGGGTCTGGACGGAAGTTGCCCTCGGCGTCCACCAGCAGCGGCCCCCAAGTTTTGAACTCCTCGACGTTCTCCAGCATGATCACCCTCGGCTTGCACTTCGCCGCCCAACGCAGCGTCACCCAGGCCAGGCCGCGAATGTTCTTTGCCACTGGTGTGCCGCCCTTGGCCTTGCTGAAGTGCTTGCAGTCCGGCGACAACCAGACCAAGCCGACCGGCTGGTTGTTCGTCACCTTGATCGGGTCGACGTCCCAAACGCTCTCGCATAGGTGCTTCGTGAGCGGGTGGTTCATGGCGTGCAGCGCCAGGGCTTCGGGGTCGTGATTGATCGCAATGTCCACCGGGCGGCCGAATGCTTCTTCCAGGCCGGTGCTGGTCCCGCCACCGCCTGCAAAGTTGTCTATGATTAACTCATGACCCAGGTCCAGTTGCGGCGTCAGGAAGTCGCGCTTCACGCGCCGCGGCGAACGAGGTCCTGCTGGCCGAGACGTTGGAACCGGCGTCGACGCGCCCGCCGCAAGGTCGCCCAGCAGCAGATCGAAATTGAAGTCGTCGCGCTTCATGCGTGTGCTCCAGCAGCGCGGCGCGCAATCTTGACGGGCGCGGTATAGGCGGTGCCTCGATAGGCTGGGCCGGCCACCTGACCAACGTACGGCGCGGGTGGCGCTTCGCCCAACGAGATCCGTGCATCTTCGGTCAGCGAATAGGTCAGGCCGCGCAAGCTCACGTTCCCGCCGATCATGTGGTCGAAGATGTGGCGCAGGGCCAGTTCAAGGCGGGAGTCCTCGATGTCGAAGTTGGCGCGCTCGCACACCTGGTAGAAGGTGCCAGGGCCTTGCTGAAGTGCGATGAGCAACGCGCGCGAGCGGCTACCGGCCGGAGGGAATATTTTTACGATGCGCGTCATGGCTGACCTTTCTTCGCCAGCTCGTCGACGGCGGCGCGCAGCTTCTGCTTGCTGAAACGGTGCTCCTTGCGCGCCTGCTCTTTCGCCGCCGGCGGTGCACCGGCCTCCGCTTTGTCGGTGACGCGCCAGTCCTTGGCGGCCTCGACGACCTTGGTGCTTTGGTAGTTCGCGGTCGTCATGGATTCACCGCCGTGATTTTTTCTTGTGGTATCATCATTGCCTCTGTAGTTGCTGTACAAAGCCGGCCTGGACGCCGGCTTTTCTATTTGCCCCAGCGGAATTGCTGGCCGGAGCGGTCGAAGATCTCCTGCACGCCAATACCGAAATTGATGTGCAGGTTCAGGATCGTGTTTGAAGACAAGGCGATCCGTTCCTTGCGCAGGTTGCACACGTAGGCCGTGTCGCAGCCCATCTCACGCGCCAGCTCGGCGTCACTCATAAGGCCGCGCTCGGCCTTGACGAAGTCGAGCAACTTGGCGACCGTGCCGCGTTCGGGCGATTCGCTGCCCATCTACTTGGCATTCAGGAACGGGATCGGGGCGGAGCCGTACATCGTCGTCGGCAACACGCCGTCCCAGCGATTGGCCTTCGTCTGCTCCACCTCGATGCGGCGCAGTTCCAGCACGTCTTTGTTCTGCGCCAGCGCGGCGTTTTGAACTCGCAAGGCTTCGGCCTGGGCCTTGGCCACCGTCAGGTTGGCGTAGGCCTCGCCGTCTGCCTTTGCTGACAGCGCCTTGGCTTCAGCCTCGGCGATCGCCACCTTCTGCTTTTGCTCGGCCTCGACGGTCTTCAGCTTATTCTCGGCGCCCAAGCGCAGCTGCTCTTGCGTGACCTTCTCGTTGATGGCCGCCATGTAGCTACCGCCGAACGAGAAATTTCGCATGTCGATATTGATCACGCTGGCGCCGTACAGGCGCAACTTCTCGCGCAGGGCGGCGCTGATGTCGCCCGAGACCTGGGACCGCTTGCTGATCAGGTCCGGCGCCGTGTAGCGTGCGGTCACTGCCTTGAATACCTCGGCCGCCGCCGTCTGCACGTAGCTGGCCAGGTTGCCATCGTGGCTGTATTTCTCGTAGACCTCGGCGACGCGGTCGGTGGCGATGCTGTAGCGCACCGTCATGCTGACCTTGACTGGCTGGGTGTCGGCGGTGCTGCCGTCGGCATTCTCGATGCTCGCCTCTTCGGCGCGGATACTGAAGATCGACAGGCGCTGCCAAGGCGGCACGAAGGCCAGCCCCTCCTGCTCGACGCCTTTAATTGCGCCGAACTGCGTAATTACGCCACGCGAGCCAGTCGGGACCGACTTCAGTGGCCAGAACGACAGCAACAGGATGCCGACGACGGCGCCGACTACGATGTTGCGGATTTGCTTGCCGGACAGATTGGGTAAATTCATGATTTCTCCGATATATTGCCGCGCAGATCGGGGCGCGGCGGCCCGGTAAATTCGGTCAGGGCGGAGTTCCGGCGGCTGGCGCAACCGCGAGCATGGCGGCGTACGCATCTGGCAGCTTGTCGATGCTGTACCGGATGATTCGTCCGTCGACCATGTCCGGCAGCACGGCCAGAGCCATGATCATTTCTGGCGTCGGAACCTTTGGCACTAGTTGCCAGCCTTCTGGCGCCGCTGGAGCGCCGAGGAATACCGGCACAGCATCGGCGGCTGGCGGCGCGGCCCACAGCTCAGCGCGGCAGTTGCCGAGCTTGACCATGTCCTGGCTGGCGATGTAGCCGGCCGGCTTGGTGTCCAACGATTCGATGCGCTCGATCAGGGCAAGAAAGAACATGCAGCCGACGTGCATGCTCCAGTTGGCGCCGTCGGCGGCCAGCGCTTGCGCCTCAGCCTTCAACTGGCGAAGCTCATCGCTGGCCAGGGCCTCATCCAGCGACGCGCGCGCCTCTTGCATCGCCTCGCCGGCTGGGCTGGATGCTGCCGACGGCGTAGTCATCGCGTGATGCAGCGCGCTGGCAGCTACAGGCGATAGCGTGATCGCCTGGTTGTCTTGCGCTGCAGCGGCCAGGTGGTCGCGCAGCTCAAGCAAGCCGGTGTCGGTGACGGCTGGCGCATGCTCCAGCCCGACGTCGAGACCCATGTGCCACGCGGCGCTGCCGAACTCAAGTAGCGCGGAATTCAGTTCATGTGGCGCCATCCTTGCCAGGTTCGGCAGCGGCGGCAGTGCGCCGGGCGCGGCGCCGGTGTTGTTTTCGTTTGCCATCTTGTCCTCTAAATTACTGAATGATTAAATTGGCAATCTGCGGACGGCGCGCGCGGCGCCGGCATACGACTAGTGGTAGCTGACCTGGTAGCCATTGCCGAAGAGCTGGAGCCAAGCGTAAGACGGGAAGTCGGCGTGCTGGTCGCAGGACCAATACCAACGGGGCTCAAAGTGACTCTTCACGTTCTCGATGAGAGTGCGCTGCTCGGCGCGCGTAGGCAGGTGGCCGCCTTGCAGCTTCGCCCAGTCCATCGCGGTATCCCACGACACATCGACGGCGTGCGGAAGCAACATGATCAGGCGCGCCGGCTTGCCGTCAACCTCGGTCAGGCCGGCGTAGATGCCGCCGCTGAACTCGGCGCCGATCTGCGGCTCGCCCAGGCCCAAGTGGACCAGCAGCGCGGCGCTGCCGGTGACCACGCGCCGCTCGGCGTCCAGCACCACCAGGTTCGCACCGTTGGCGGCGGTGTAGTTCGTCAGCCCGTTCCAGGTGCTTTCGACCATCAGGCCGGTGATGGTGCGCTCGCCCATCTTCGCGGTGAAGGTGCGGTCTTCGATGATGTGTAGTACGTCTGCGTGATCCATGCGTGTCTCCGGGTTGGGTGCTTCAGTTGAACTTGCGGCAGGCGTTCTGCCAGCGGCGCTTGATGTTGTAGGCGTTGCGCCGCGCGGCCAGCAGCGCCTCGTATTCATCAGCGGTGTACGCGATGGCGGCGGCGTGCGCGGCGTTGTTCTTGTCGAGCCGGCCGACAGCGCCGCGCTTGCGCTCGAACTTCTTCAGGCGGTCGAGATAGTCGAACCGAGCAACAGCCACGGCGTTCTGCGCCTTGTGCAGGGAGATCGAGAGCTGGGCCAGGGAAAGCAGCGGCCCAACCGGGATGCGGTTGAAATCTGTCATGTTCATGCTTTCAGTGGGCGGCGACGAGCGTGGTACCGATGGCGGCCATCTGCGCCGCAACGTGGCGCTCATGCTGGAAGTTCTTCGCCAGCCAGACCTGGCCGGCGCCGGTGACCATCGTGGTGAACGACGCGTGCGAATCGCCCTTCGAGTCCTCCCACGGCGTTTGCTCGACTACTTCGAAGTAGCCGCGCTCGATGTATTTCTGGTACGGGATACGCGAGGCCTGCAAAACCTTAGCCTCCTTCAGCGCCGCGATGAAGCGGTTGCGGCCCCAGCCCAGCGTCTTGGCGATCTTCTCCAAGCTGCACAGGCCATCGACGTTGCGCACCGCTTCAGCGAAGGCAACCTTTGGCGCGTCGGCGGCGACCTGCGCCACCAGCATCAGGCGCTCACGCTCGGCGGCCATGGCCAGCTCGATCAACTCCATGCGCGACAGCTCGGCCGGCGCCGCCGGCGCGATGACCGCCGCCTCCAGTTCCTGCCAGCGATCGACTAGCCGCGCTGTGAACTCCGGCGATAACTGCGCGACGATGACGTAGCTGTCGCGCTTTCCGATGTGGTATTCAGTCACCGTCTGGCCTTGGCCGTTTTTGACGTCCTGCATTGCAGGAAGTTGAATCACGCCACGGTGAGCAAGCCGCTCAATGGCAATTTTCACGTTGTCGTGGCGTGATTCAACAAGATCAGAAATTTCACGGCTGGTCATGATCAGTGCTGCGGTGGAAATCAGGTGGCGCATGGAAGCCCTATCGATTGGTGGCCCGGTCGGTACGGATCGGGTTATTTCAGGAACGCATCGGCCGCAACGCGCCGCGCTGCACGCGCCGGGCGCCCTGCCCCGGGAACGAGAAGGCCCTGCCCAGGCCTGCACTCGGACCTTCACGGCGCCCGGGGTAGCGGATAACCTGCTGGTGTGCTGACGCGATACGAAGGCCGACCTTGCGGAGGAAAGCGCTGCAAGTGGTGTCGATCGCATGGCAGTGGCTTTGCAGGGTCGCCAACTCCTCCTCGCCAAGGTAGACCTTGACGGGATGCAGGCGGGGGTCGGGCTTGCGGTTGATGGTGTGGTTCATGATGCAGCTCCTTTAGTGATGCGGATTTCAGGATTTAGGCCGGCGGTCTGGCCGGCAGTGATACGGAATTCGGTGAGCGGCGTCAGCCCGGCAGGCCGCTGTGTTCGGCGCCTGGCATGCCGCCGACGAAGGAACGGAACAGCCGGTTGTTGGTCTTGCGCTCTTCGGCAAACGCCTGGCGGTCTGCGCGGATTTCGCAGATCAGATTGCGCACCTCGGCGATCAGTTCGGCCTGGCCTGGCAGCGGCGCCAGCTCGACGGCGGCCAGCTCAGCAAACACCGGCGCTGGGCCGCGCACCAGGTCGGCGAACGCGACAAGCACGGTTGCCAGCGCATCGGCGATGGCGACAGGGTCGGCCTTGTCTGTGTCGAGGCTGAAGGCAGCAAGCAGTGCAGCGGCGAGATTGGCGTGGTTGCTCATGTGGTGCTTTCCAAAATATGGGCGGGAGATTCCAATGCGTTACAGTTGCAGTTCTCACACAACAACTTGCAAAGGGATCTCCCATGGACTGCAAAAAAGAAATGACTGCGACTTTCATCAACGGGAAAGTCAAAACTTCGGGCACATACGACTTCGGCTGGCTCAACGTGAGAATCGACATAACGGGGCCAATGACACTTGAGGGTCCAATGGACTCCACCAAGCTGCAGGAGATACCGATTCGAACAGCCATTGCGGAACTGCAAAAACTACTCACGACGGAGGGCGATATTCCACCTGGCCCGTAGCGCTGATAACCCGCTCGCCGCTGTTTTCGCCGGGCGCATCCGCCGCTACTAGTCCAGCCACATACGCCTTGGCGGCAGCCTCGCTGGCGACTTTCACGTCATCGCCTGCGCGGCGTGCTTCCGCGATAGCGGCGACTATGACGACGCACAAAAAGTGATCTTGGGTAGCGGTTTTCATGCGACTTCCTTCGCAGGCTTGCGCGGGGTGGTGGCGCGCTGGGGATTGGCGTTGGATTGCTTGAGCTCGGGCCAGATTTCGCGCCAGTCTTCGCGCAGGTCCTTGCGTGTGACTTGGCCGCCGGTGCCCTTCTCGATCTCCAAGCACCTGGATGGCGAAGCTGGCGCTGTTCCTGCCGCGATTTGCGAAAGGAATGAAGGCGAGATGCCCAGGTGGGCAGCAAGCGATTTGGCGCGTCCGCGCTCGGCGGAGATGTATTTTTTCAGGTCCATGCAGGCGAGTTTAGTGAATGCTAAACCACCTGTCAAGTGATTACTACTTTAATAAACACTAAACTGCGCGCATGAACATCACTGACACTCGCAGAGCGAACCTTGCCAAGTGGGTTGCCGACAACGGCATACCAAAACAAGAGAAGAGTCTTTTTTCGCAATTGCGCGGGGATGGCTCCTTCGGGGAGAAGGTCGCTCGTCGCTTAGAGGAAAAATATAAGATGGGCGCCGGTTATCTCGATACGCCGGATGGCGTGGAGTATGTGCGCCCAGTTGAGCCGCCACGCGAGTCGCCCGCATCGCGCGCGCCTTTCTACGCTTGGTTGAACGAAGAAGAAATGCACTTGGTAACTCTCTTCCGAACGACTAGTGAACGGGGGCAGAGGGATATCTTAGATGAGGCCGAGGCAACAGAGCGCCTAATTCAGTCACCGGTTCTCATTAGTAACAAGTCGTAGATTTGCACGCTGCTGGACCTGCATCGGGTATCGGATGGCGGACTGCTCCATACGCAATACATACTTGTCGCGTGCCTGCTTATCCATCTTCTCGTATGCAGCAACTATCCGGGGTAAGTTTTCCATAATACTCTGCTATCAAATGTTTACAGTGTGTTAACTATATTACAGGTTTGCCTTGATTGCATATCAAAAGTAGAGGGGTTTTTAACCTTTACTTGTGAAATGAAAAGTAACAGATTCTCACAATCACCCTTCATTATGAAGGAGTTTTTAGCCTAAAACTTGGCGGGTCAGAAACAATTGGGCGATGAACAAATCGCCCATCAAGAAGCCGACGCAAGACGACTACATTAAGACATCGCTGCGAATCCCGAGAGAATTGCATGCCAAGTTGATGGAGATCGCCGAGTACAACGGCCGCACGCTCAACGCGGAGATTATCGACCGGCTCCAAGCAGGCCCGATCTACGACTTGCTACGCGTTTTAGCGCGCGACAGTGCGGAGACAAAAGCATTGGTCAAGGAGATGCACGACCTGGCCAGCAAGTAACGCTGCGCGGAGGGTTGAGTGAAGGTTTGGAGATGCTGGAGCAAGATTTCGCCTGGCGGCGCTGAGGGAATACGGCTCAATTCAGAAATATGCAATGGCGTTGAGTTCCGTGCCGCATTGCACTTCGATACCCCGCTAGCGGTACTGCAATGGCATGGGTACCGCCACTACGACCTGAATTATTGCCCGCCGCAATTTGCAGATAATTCACATCAAGGCCACTGGTCGACTAAGCTCAAGACGCTGCGTGAAATCGGCATAGATATGGATGATCCTGGCATTGGGTGGCAGACGTTCGAGATGGCAATTAGAAATGGCTATGATCTGATCTATCCCCAATTTCTCATCGCTCTACGCAAAGTAGTGGAGTTGAGACTTCCAGCAAGGGAGCGACTCCGCTTATTGCGTGCGGAAGTCACTCGGCCGGAATGGGCAAAATACAGCGGACTGAGTGGACACTATGTCGATGAAATATGCGAACATTATTTCCCTACCTTCTTGGCGACCGTGCCCACCCTGCCCCATCATGCGGCTTTGGCGATGTGGGATGTGGCTCTCGACACGCCCGCGCGAATCGACCAAGCCAGCGACGAGCAGTTGCTCGCGTTCAAAGGCATCGGTCCGGCCGTCCTACACAAGCTGCGCACCAGGTGCGCCGAGATCACCGCAGGCCGCGATGAGTCCGTGCTGGACATGGTAAATCGATCGTGACAATTCGATAGATTTCCAGTTGTCAATTTTCCTATAATTGCAGGGCGACCCGGCACGCATCTGCCGCCTCAAGGAACTCGATGAATCCCATTCTCCGCTTAACTCTGACGGCGACCGTCGCACTGCCAGTGCTCGCTTTTGGCGCAGACTGTGCATCCATTAAAGCTGACAAGGCTCGCTTGGCTTGTTATGACACCGGCGCTGCAACAGAAAAGCCTTCTACCAGTAACAAAGCGGCAACTCCAACAGCCAAGACCGCCTTTCGTTCCGGATTCTGGACAGTAGACCAAAGCATCAACGCAATGACGGACAAGAAGTCGTGTGTCGCGTTGTATAAGGGCGATTGGAACATTCAGGGAGGGTTGCGATATTTCTTCATTTCGATGAGAGGCCGAGGTGGAGTGAAATACTACACTGTTCGGATCAATGATGAACCTGCTCAAGGGCAGCAGAGGGCTACCGAAAGTGAAAGCGATTTGGGCTCGTTAATCCTGGAGCCTTACTTTGACCAGCTGTATGACGGGAAAAGACTTCGAGTTCAAATTGGAACAATTATTGGCGGCATGCTGGGCGAGGACATCGACCTGAAGGGGTTCAGAGAATCCGTAGACTTTATCCGTGAAAATTGTCCCAAATAAGAAATAGCCCGCGCACCATCCGGTGCGCCACGGCCAGCTACACAAGCGCTTGGCTGGCGGGTTCAGCAGCTGAGCAATGCACAAACTCCCCCTTGAATCCAACTAGCAGGAGTGGCCTATGATCAAAAAATCCCACGTCCCAGCAAAGAAATCGCCCGCGGTCGCCAAGCCTGACGGTAAAAAACTGGCGGATAACGGAGGCACGAAAAGGACTGGCGGCTTGGTCGACGATGAACTGCTAGCCACCAGTGGCACGAAGGGCGGCCTTGTCGATGGCGAGCTGCTGGCCAAGGGCGGCACGCGCGGCGGTCTGGCGGGCGACGACGCTGAGTTGGGGTAAAGAATAGCCCGCGCGCCATCCGATGCGCGGGCCGAAAGAGCATGGTCGCAAGCCATGTCCGCATCCAGCAAGGTGCGGAAGGTGACGTGGTGGTAGAGCCCGGTGGATTCCGGATAATCGAACCCACTGAGCTGAGCCATGCGGGCGGATCACTTCGCTAGCATGGTGCCGAAGCACGCTGCAGCGCGCCAAGGCGAAGTGCAAGCAACCGCACTTTAAAAAATAAGCCAACCCTCAACCAGTTGGCGGTACCGCCAGCGCAAACAGGGCTTCTGCCATGTTTAAACTGACGATCAAAGCAGTAAAGGTGGAAATCAATCTCTGGGCGCTTGCAGCAATTTTGCACGTGCTCGTTGATCGAATTCTTTCCTAGTGGGAAGCGGGTCGGTTAGCGCCGGCCCGCCATCACTGACGGAATTTACTCTTCTTCCCCACGGTTTACAACCCCTTCTCAGGCTCGCACAGCGCTGGCTTTTTTTACGTCTGCAGTCGGTGCGGCTACGGCGGAGCCAATGACTATTGGTGATATTTTAGCTTGTCAATTTCGCTACAATGAAACGCGCCCGATTGCTTCCCGGCGGCGGGCGCATTCCAAAACTACGAAAGAAAAACATGAAATTTCAAGGTGCGGTTATCAAAGAGCAAGGGGTGACCTTTGCGATTGTCATCGTCAAACCCTCTGCGATGAATACTAGCTCGGACTCAGATAGGACTCGGGCAGACGCGCAACCACTTTTTCCAGGGCTTTCAGTTGTTCTGGCGTCGCAAGATGGGCGTGGCCGGTTTCAATACCAGGGCCGGACGGATCTGGTAAATTTCCTTGCGTCAATCGATGCGTCCCGGATTCCTTGGAAGGAATACACGTTCTCGTGATCATCACATCGCCAGGACGATCTTCCTGATGTAGTTGGTGCATATCAACTCCTTCCAGCCTCGCCAGTCGAGGCATTTTTTTTGCCCAGGATGGGCGACCGCCAAGCGGCCTTTCACTTCAAAAATCGTCTACAAAACGTCGTATCTTTTTCCACGCAAACTCTGTTTTATGGTATTCGCCCGCGTAGTAGCTAAAGCTTGAAGTTGGTTGCTTACACGACGACTCATCATTTATCTAATCAATCACACATGCGCTCGCCGCGCGGCGTCCATTGCTTCGCAATGAACTGTGTTTTTATCCCCTGCTTGGTTTTATGTTTTTTATACAACCACAGCAAACTATTACCACACAGCACTACAAGTCAACTCTACCCACGCAAACGCGCGAGAAAAAAGCACCGCCGGTTTCTGATCTTCCCGGTGGGCGGTCGCAAAATTCACACGACGAAATTATTTTATCACAAAGTTTAGTATTTGCTTGACGTTCTGATTTAGTGTTTGCTAAACTGTTTTCCATCGACACACCAACCACGACGGAGAACACGATGAACCCAGCAGAACTCGCAGCACTCGCAGCAGTAGCCGGTCCAGCACCAGCCTTCGACTTCTCGACCGTGGCCGTTCCGGCTTCGTTGGGCTGATCGCCATGGGTTACGCCCTTGCCTTGATCGCCGCTGCCGGCATCGCGCTCATCGTCCACTCCGTCTGGACCGCCGAGCGAACCCCGCCGCAAGACTGATCCCTGCCCGCCACGAGCGGGCTTTGCCACTGAAGCACCCCATAACCCACAGGAGCCGTTCATGAACCAAGCACTCGCCGCAGCACCAGTCTTCGCAGCTTCCGCCCTCCCCGCCATCGGCGCACCGCTCGAAGGCGGCTACTTCACCGGCATCACGATCGAGAACGGGCAGATGTTCGCGAACGTC
Organism: Duganella violaceipulchra; assembly: GCF_019166075.1. Lineage (NCBI taxonomy): Bacteria > Pseudomonadati > Pseudomonadota > Betaproteobacteria > Burkholderiales > Oxalobacteraceae > Duganella > Duganella violaceipulchra. The sequence continues at coordinate 178,155 of NZ_JAHTGR010000006.1, forward strand.
ACGGCCGGCGCTACCGGTGAGCTGCGCGGCAAATGGAACGAGTCGCTGGACCTGGTTGCTGGCGCCATGAGCCGCACCGACGGCCTGTCGAACACCCAAGCCATGGCCGCCGCCGGCAGCGAACTGGCGCTGGCCGTCCTGGCGCTGACGACTAACGGCTTCAGCGACTGGTCAATCCCGGCGCGCGACCAGCAGGAGCTGCAATACCGCCACCTGAAACCGACCGACCGCGAGAACTACGCCGATGGCATCGATGGCGTGAACCCGGGCAGCCTGCCAGTGGGCACCGCCTACACCGATGAATCACCGATGCAGACCACGGTCGAGAATTTCCGCGCCGGCGGCGCTGATGCCTTCGATGACGACGAGTGGTACTGGTCGAGCACGCAGCACGCCGACTACCCGGCTGGCGCTTGGGGCCAGGTCTTCGACAATGGCGGCCAGGGCAACGACCACAAGTCGTATGCCGGCGCCGCGCGCGCCGTCCGCAGATTGCCAATTCAGTAATTCAGTAATTTAAAACTGATCCGGAGCCAGTCATGACGCATACCACACACCCGAGCAAGCAACAGACCCGCCTGTGGCTTCAGCAGCGCACGCTGTCGCGCCTGCCGCCGCCAGAGTTGGCCGAAATCCGCAGCCAACTTGGCTGGAAGCTTCTGCCCAACAACGCAGTTAGCAAGCTATGAAACAGGACGCTCAAGAGCGCGCGGAAGTTTGTGCCGGCTACGTGGTGCAGCTGTCCACCAGCATCTTCCAGCGCCGCCGCGCCGCGGTCATCGCCGGCGACAAGGACGCAACCCGCGACCTGTCCAACGGGCTGCTGGAGGAGTTGGCGAACAACGGCCAACTGGCCGCCCTGCTGATTGCAGCATTCACCTCGTCGGCGGAATTGACCGGCCTCGCCTTCCGTGACGCAGTGCTGGCGGTGGCCCGGCGCCAGGCTGACGAGGAGGCCGAGGCCCAGGTCGTGGCAGCGCAGCGCGCGGCCAGCGCTGATCCGGAGCAGTGCCGGGCGCGCAACCGCCGGCAGATGATCGCCGTCGAGTGGATGCGCGGCGGCGCGTAACGAGAAACAGCGGTCGGCCGGCGCCGTAGGCAAGCCGGTACAGGAATGGCGTCCCGAAAAGCGCCCTGAGACATCAGCATGGTCCCTGAGCTGCGCCAGGTGAGCGCAGGGCCAAGAGTGGAGGCGGCCGGTTGTAGCTGGTCGAGCAAAAGCGCAGAGCCAGCGCCGTACATACGGCACCGCACATGCTAGCCGCCTCCCCTGTTGGTTTCCGCATGACTGAATCTGGCCAGCTGATCCCGGACCCGGAAATCCCCGTGAAGCTGAGCGGGCAAGTCTGTAAAAGTGAAAGTAGCCCGGACACCACAGGCAGCGAGCGGCCTACGCGCTCCCCAACAACGAAGTCAACAGGAGATCATCATGGCAGTGAAGCGCATCGATTCCACCGACCAGAACGTCAGCAAGTACGTGTTCGATTTCGGCAATGCCGTCGCCGAAGCCGTGCTGTACAAATACCCGACCTACGAGGCACGCACCGTCATCTGCTGCTCGACGCAAAGCGGCTGTCCTGTCGGCTGCCGTTTCTGTGGCGCTGGCGATGCGTTCGTGCGCAGTCTGACCGCCGACGAGATCGTTGGCCAGGTTCAGCACCTGTTCGCCGACCGCGACATCGACCCAGCCAAGGTTGAGAAATGCCAGATCATGTTCATGTCGATGGGTGAGCCGCTGCTGAACTTCGGTCACCTGGCCGACGCCATCCGCCAGCTGCATGCGTTGTACCCGCGCTTCTCGCTGTTGATCAGCACCTCGGCGCCGGCCGTGGACTATGAGCGCGTGAATGCACTGTCGGTCGAGGTGCCTGCTGTTGGCCTCCAGTTCTCCGTGCACGAAAGCACCGATGCTGCGCGTGACGCACTGGTGCCGTTCAAGGCAAAGCTGAACCTGCATCAGATCGCGGCGGCCGGCGAAGCCTGGTTCGTAGCTACTGGGCGCCAGCCATTCTTCAACTACCGCGCGCACGAAGGCAACACGGTTCAGGCCGACGCCGACCGCATCTATGCGATGTTCGATCCGGATGTCTGGCAGGCGACCATCTCCGTGGTCTGTGAGCGCGATGAATCGGTTGCGGCGGCGAACGTGCGCCAGCGCCAACTGGCCACCGACTTCATGGGCAAGCTCGGCGCCTACGGCTACTCGACCCGCTGCTTTGATCCGGCCGGCCAGGACGACATCGGCGGCGGTTGCGGTCAACTGTGGTTTGTACAGGATTGGATGCGCAACAACCCGGAACTGGCCCGCCCGAGCGTCGGCCGCACATTCCCAATCGTGCATGCGCCTCGCGAAGTGGAAAGCGCCGCATGAACACCGCCGCCAACCACATGACCGCCGGCCGCGACTCGCGCCTTGCCGTCTTCGCCGCGATGGACTACGAGTACCAGGACAGCGGCCTGCTGGGCGCAATCACCGGCGGCAACCTGGACGCCAGCGACCGCATCGCCACGGGCAGCACCTACGCCCTGCGCGAGATCGAGCGCACGAACCGCAACGCGCCGGCGCCGAAGCTGGTCAGCCGTGAAGGAGTTGCGCCGTGATCGCCCGCCTCCTCTTCGGCGCGCCAGGCTGCTGGACCAGCCGCCACCCTCGCCTGATGCTGGGCTCCGTCTGCCTGCTGGTCCTGCTGGCCCAGTGGCTGGTCGACCTTGCAATCCCACCAGTGGAGATGCCATGACCACCAATGCCCAAAAAGCTCTGTACAAGATCATCCGTCTCTGCCGCGAACCAAACCACCGCGTGACGCGCCAACTGCGCCTGATGGAGATCGCGCTGGAGGGCCTGGGTGTCGGCCGCGTCCAGCGTGATATCGAACTGGGGAAGGTGATGCAGGCGCGCCGCGACCGCGCAGGGCAACACCAGCAGGCCGATCAAGGAGGTGACCATGCGGCTACGTGATTGGTTGACCGTCGCCGCGATGCTGCTGTTCGTCGGCGCCAGCTACGCCTACATGGCCCACGCGGACGCCGAGAGCGCCTGCCGCGACGCGCAGGTGCCGCCTTGACAGCAGCCATCGCCCAACTGGCCGGCGCCACGCTGCGCAACCTGCGTGCCGGCCACCGCCCGCAACACGCTTTACGACTTGCCCTGCTCGATGCAGAAATAACGAAGTTCCAACGGAGAATACGATGAATGCAGTCACCAAAGAATCGCAGTCCGCCATGCAGTTGGCGCCGCCGGCAGCCGATATGCCGATGGTCGCCACCAGCAGCGCGTCGCTGATCCTCGACGGCGCCAGCATGGACAGCATTATGCGTCTGGGCGACCACATGGCCAAGGCGCGCACGACCATACCAGACCACTTGAAAGGCAGTCCAGCCGACTGCGCCGCCATCGTCATGCAGGCAATGCAATGGCGCATGAATCCATACGCCGTGGCGCAGAAAACCCACCTGGTCAACGGCACGCTGGGCTACGAGGCGCAGCTGGTGAATGCTGCGATTCAAGCCAGCGGCGTCACACTCGATCGCTTCAATTACGAGTGGTATGGCCCATGGGAAAAGATCATCGGCAAAACCAAGGTCATGGACGCGCCAGCCAAGGGTAAATACGGCGACAAGGATTATAAAAAAGCCTACCAGTACCGTGTGCCCGACTACGACATGCGCGCCGAGGACGGCTGCGGCGTGCGCGTGTGGGCAACCCTGCGCGGCGAGACCGAGCCACGCTACCTGGAGTTGCTGCTGGTGCAGGCCAGCGTGCGCAACTCTCCGTTGTGGGCGACCGACCCGAAGCAGCAACTGGGATATCTGGCGGTCAAGCGCTGGAGTCGCCTGTATGCGCCGGACGTGATTCTGGGCGTCTACACCCCTGACGAGTTGGAAGAAGTCAACCGGGAAATCCGCGATATCACGCCGGCAGCCAAACAAATCGCCAGCGCCGCGCCAGCGCCAGAAGCATCAGATGAATTGATCAAGCAGGCAAAGATGGCCGCCTCCAAGGGCGTCGCCGCATACCAGAAATTCTGGACCGAGGCCGGCACGCCGAACCGCAAGGCCCTGGCCGCATTCCACGACGGATGGAAGGCTGACGCCAACGCCGCCGACCAAGCGCGCACCTTCGACGCCGAGCCAACCGCCGGCGCCGCCCGTCCACTGTCGGAGGACATGCAAGCGATCTTGGCGGACTTCAGCGCGCTGGCCGACGAAGGGCTGGACCTGTTCAATGATGCATGGGGCCGCCTGTCGCCGGCCACGCAGGATGGCCTGGCTGAGCACTACCCAACCCTGAAGGCGCGCGCCGAGGCCGCCGGAGCCGCCCAATGATCGTCCTGAACTGCGACCAGGGTTCAGCTGAATGGCACCAGGCCCGCGCCGGCGTGATCACCGCCAGCATGTTCGTGGTGGCCCGCTCGCGTACCGGCGGCCTGGACGAAAAGCAGCAGGCGTACGTCACGGCGATCCGGCAAGGCATGAGCGAGGGCTACGCACGTGAGATTGCCGGCTACCGCGCAACACCGAAGGCCGAGTGTATTCAGCGCGCCATCGAGGGGCTGCCGGTCGGCGATTTCTCGGAAGCAGCCAAGGCCTACGCATTCCGCCTGGCCATCGAGCGGATCAGTGGCATGCCCCTGGATGAGAGCTTCGAAACCTACGCCATGCGGCGCGGCCACGAACTGGAGCCAGCGGCGCGCCGGGAACACGAGATTGCCAGTGGTCACATGGTGGAGCGCGCCGGATTCGTCATCACCGAGGATCGACTGTTCGGCGCCAGCGCCGACGGGCTGGTCGGGCGCGACGGTGGCAGCGAATATAAGTGCCTGATCTCACCGGAGCGGCTGCAGCGGATATACATCGAGAACGACGCCAGCGAGTTCATGGACCAGGTGCAGGGCTGCATGTGGATCACCGGGCGCCGGTGGTGGGACTTCTGCCTGTACTGCCCCGCCCTGGAAATCATCGACAAGCACCTCTGGCTGCGCACCTTCCAGCGCGACGACGAGTACATCGACCAGATGGTCGAAGAACTGGCCGAGTTTGAAAAATTGGTTACCTACAACGAAACGCTCTTACGAATGAAGGAAGCAGCATGAACAACCATCCCGCAGAAAACGAAGCAGTCGGCGCCGTCGCAACCCAATCCGGCGTCGTACCGGCGACCAGCCAGCTGATCACCCTGGACCCGGCCAAGTACGTCGCCGAGGTCTTCAAGCCCTTCAACGAAAAGTTCGCCATCCTGAAGGCCGAGGCCGACACGATCACGCCGGACGCCAGCACCACGGCCGGCATGGAGATCGCGGTCAAGTACCGCGCCGCCTTCCGCGACGATGTGCGGGTAGCTGGCGAGAAGGCCCGTGTAGTCCGCAAGGCCCCGATTCTGGAAATCGGCAAGCTCCTGGACACCTCATACGCCGAGCTGAAAACCGCAGTCTTGCCGTACGAAGCCAAGTTCGACGCCGCCATCAAGGCCGAGGAGAAGCGCAAGGATGACCTGAAGAAGGCCGAAGTCGAGCGCCAGGAGCGCATCCGCCTGCGCATCGTCGCCATCCGCGAGCTGCCGCTGGAAGCCGTCGGCAAGTCCTCTGCCGACATAGCCGCCATGATCGCCGAATTAGAAACCGACGTGCCGGGCGAGTCGTTCGGCACCATGTTGGATGCAGCGCTGACGGCGCGCACCGAGGTGATGACCAAGTTGGCTGCCGCCCGCGCCGCCGCGCTGGGTAGCGAAGAAGAAGCGGCCCGCATCGCGGCCGAGCGCGCCGAGTTGGCCCAGTTGCGCGAAGCCGCCGCCGAACGTGCCCGCCTGACACAAGTGGAGGCCGACCGCGTCGCCGCCGAGCAGAAATCCGAAGCTGACCGTCTGGCCGCGCTGGCCGCCGAACAGGAAGCCGCAGCACTGCGGGAACGTGAGGCCGCAGCCGCAAAGCTGAAGGCTGAGGCTGACGCCCAGGCCGAGGCCAATCGTCTGGCGCAAGCTGAGATCGACCGCCAGCGCGCCGAACTGGCCACCCAGCAGGCCGCAGCCCAAGCCGAGCGCGAAGCCACTGAGCAGGCCCGCGTCGCTGCCGAGACGAAACGCCAGATGGAAGCGCAGCAGGCCACCATCACCGCCGAGCGCCAAGCCAACGAGCGCGCCGCCGGCCAGCAGCAGGCCGCCACCCGCGAAGCAGCGATTGCCGCGGCGAACGCGAGCGCCGCCAGCGCGGCAGCGGCGAACGTGGTTGCCGATGGCCAGGCCGCAGCGCTGGCCGATCATGGCCGCCTGGCTGACCTCGCCACTGATTTAGTGTCCGCCGGCCTGTTCGCTGATGTAGCCCCGGCTGATGACGTGGTCGATGCCGAGTACACGCCGCCCACGCTGCGCCTCGGCCAGATCAACGAGCGCATCGCTCCGCTGGCAATCAGCGCCGACGGCCTGCTGTCGCTCGGCTTCGCGCCAGCGGACACCGACAGGGCCGCCAAGTTGTATCACGACGCCGACTTCCCGCGCATCTGCGCTGCCATCCAACGCCACGTCGACACTGTCCGCGTCAAGTACGCCGCCTAATCCGCCCACCACCAGGAGATCACCATGAGCGCCACCCCATCCATCACCATGCAGCCGGTCAACAGTTCGCAGTTTGCGGCCTACGGCCACTCGCCAGAACTGAACCTGCTGGCCATCCAGTTCCACCCGAAGAAAACCGGCGTGGTGGACACCTACCACTACCAGAACGTCGACGCCGCGATGTTCGCCGAGTTCCAGGCTGCCGAATCGGCGGGCTCGTTCTTCATCCAGCGCATCAAGAAGTTTCCGGATCTGTTCCCGTTCGTGAAGTTGGATGCGGCGGCGCTGGCGGCGCCGGTAGCCGCCGCGCCCACACACCGCCCGTACCGCGACCAGCTCGCTGCATCGCTGTCCGGCCGCGAATATCCGTTCGGCCTGACGAAGGACGAGCAGGGCCAGGCCAAAGCGGCCGGCCTGCTGGTGATCTTCGGCGCCAGCGACGACCTGATGGAGTTCCGAGGAGCGACCAACAGCGAGTTCGATTGCTACGGCGGCGGCACCGCGCTGATCGACGCCAAGGGCGTGCTGCCGGAGCGCGAGAACATCGAGGAGGACGCAGAGCTCAAGGACTACTTCGCGCGCGAGCCGGCGACCCGCAAGGTCGAGGCGATGTGGGCGGCCGAGCCGGGCTACAGCTGGACCTACCATACCGACGTGCCGCATGCCACCTTCGAGATCATCGAGGACGGCACGCCGTACTGCCGTGGCATCGTGATCGACGTGGCCGACTTGGCGCCGGTGGCACCGTGAGCGCCGCCTGCACCGAAGAGCAGTTCCTGGGCGACGTCGCCAAGCACGAAATGATCGTGATCCGCGACGACGGTGTGGGCCGCCACGTCCGCTTCAAGGAGCCGGGCACGAGCAACCAGTACTTCGACCTGATCACCTGGCCCGGCCACCTCTGCTACACAGGCGACATGGGTACCTACGTGTTCGAGCGCACGGCGGACATGTTCGAGTTCTTCCGCAAGCCGCGCCGCGCTGATGGATCGCTGAGCATCAACCTGGGCTACTGGACCGAGAAGCTGATCGCTGTCGATGGCAATCGGGGTGGAGGCAAGGTCAAGCAGTTCGATGAGGCCAAGTTCAAGCGCGTCATCAATGATTACCGCATCGGCTGGATGCGCAGCGCGAAGGAAAGCGGCGCACTCGACAAGGCTGGGCGCCGTGAACTTTGGGAAGCGGTGGACGATGAGGTATTACGCATGCTGGAGGACGGCGGCGACCGCGCTCAATACGCTGCCTACGACTTCTGCCACGATCCGCGCAGCAACCCGAAGCGCCCGTATGGCTGGACGTTCACCGATCTGTTCGAGAACGACATGACCGAGTACACGCACAGCATCGTCTGGTGCTGCTACGCACTAGCCTGGGGCATCGAGAAGTACGACGCGGCCAAGCAGCCGGCGGCCGAGGCGGTGCCAGCATGACCGCGCACAGCACAGCGGGAGTACCGCCTTGACCCGCCAGAAGTTCGAGCAGCGCAAGTTGCTGCTGCGCGGCCAGGAGCAGGTTGATCGCGCAATCGCCCTGCTCCGCAACGTGCCGCTGGATGCTGAGCGCCCGCTGGAGTTGCTGGTGCGCGAGGAAGTGAAGGCGCGGAAGCTTGACCAGAATGCCCGTATGTGGGCTGGGCCGCTAAAGGACATCGCCGAGCAGTGCTGGAGCGACGAGCGCCAGTACAGCGCCGAAATCTGGCACGAGTACTTCAAGCAGCAGTTCCTGCCGGATGAATATGACCCGGAGCTGTGCAAGGACGAGAAGTACCGCAAGTGGGACTTCGACCCGGGCGGCCAGCCGGTGCTGATCGGCAGTTCGACCGACCTGACGGTCAAGGGCTTCGCCCAGTACATGGAACAGATTCACGCGTTTGGCGGCCAGATGGGCGTCGAATTTCACGAATCGCCGCCACGCGGCTAAATCACCAAGGAGAAGCAATGCAATCGAATACCGCAGAAATCGAATCGCTGATGGCGGCGAGCAAGCGCCAGTTTCTGGTAGAGAACCTGAAACCGGGCGAGACCTACTCCGGTCTGCTGCTGGGCGAGAACGGCGCACCAGATGAGCATGTCTTCCTGCTGCCGGGCGAGTTGCTGGATGCGGACTGGGACAAGTCGATGGCGTGGGCCGAGAAGAACGGCGGCGTACTGCCCACTCGTCGTCAGCAGAGCCTGCTGATCGCCAACCTGAAGTCGCACTTCAAGCCACGTTACTACTGGTCCTGCGAGCAGCACGCCGACTACCCGACTAACGCTTGGCTCCAGTACTTCTACGATGGCTACCAGAACTACCTCCGCAAGTCGTATGCCGGCGCCGCGCGCGCCGTCCGCAGATTGCCAATTCAGTAATTTAGTAATTTAAGGAACCCATGGCCCTCCACAAAGACCTGCCGATCTACAAGGCGACCTACGAGCTGATGCTCCTGGCGATGAATCTCATCAAGAACATGCGCCGAGATTTCAAAACGACGGTCGGCCAGAAGATCAACGCCGAATGCCTGGAGCTCTCCACCCTCGTCTATCGCGCAAACGTGGCGATCGACAAGGTGCCCTACCTGAACAAGCTCATCGAGCACGTCCAGGTAACGGAGTTGCTGTTCAGGCTGGCGACGGACCTGAAGCTGATCTCGCTTGCGCAGTATGCCGCGGCAATCGCGATCACCAGCAGCATCGGCCGGCAGGCCAATGGATGGCGTGGGAAGAAGCCCGCATCGTTGCCCGCTACCTGACCGCTACGGCATTCAGGTCTGTGCAATTTTAATCTGGTCGTACCGCTGGCTCACGAGGCCACCGCCACGCGCATCACAGGAACCGCCCGACGGTGTTCGGGAAGGCCTGGCGCAGTTACCCCGCTGATCGGCCGAGAGCCTTCTCCGGGGCGACGTAGATAGTACGAATTGACGCAGCACGCCGACTACCCGACTAACGCTTGGAACCAGAACTTCGACAATGGCAACCAGAACAACAACCACAAGTCGTATGCCGGCGCCGCGCGCGCCGTCCGCAGATCAACCCGATGCAGACTTCTCTTTTGAGGAGCTGGTAGTCGCGTACTTCGACTGCCGGCGCCACAAGCGCAATACCCCCAGCGCTCTCGTGTTCGAGCAGGACCTTGAGCGCAACCTGATCCAGCTGTACGACGAACTGATCGACGGCTCGTACAAGCCCGGCACCTCGGTCTGCTTTATCGTCACCCGCCCCAAGCCGCGCGAGGTCTGGGCTGCTGACTTCCCCGACCGTATCGTGCACCATGTGCTGTACAACCACGTGGCGCCGCGCTTCTACGCCTCATTCATTCCAGATACCTGCGCATGCATCCCGGGCCGTGGCACGCTGTACGCCGCCGGCCGCCTGGAGGCGAAAGTGCGCAGCATCAGCCAGAACTGGTCGAAGCCAGTCTGGTATCTGAAATGCGACCTCGCCAACTTCTTCGTCGCCATCGACAAGGCAGTGCTGCACGGCCAGCTGGCGGCGCGGATCACGGAGCCCTGGTGGCTGGCCTTGGCCGAAACCATTCTGTTCCATGACCCTCGTGAGAACTTCGAACTGCGCGGCGCGCCGGAGTTGCTGGCGCTGGTTCCGGCGCACAAGCGGCTGGCCAACCACCCGGCCCACCGCGGACTTCCCATCGGGAATTTGTCATCACAGTTCTTCGCGAACGTCTACCTCGATGCGCTGGACCAGCACGTGAAGCACCGCGTGCGCGCCCAGCACTACATCCGCTACGTGGATGACTTCGTGCTGCTGCACGAGTCGCCGCAGTGGCTGAACGCCGCGCTGACGGACATCAACACCTTCCTGCCCGGCGTGCTGCACGCGAACCTGAACCCGACCAAGACCATCTTGCAGCCGGTCGCGCGCGGGATCGACTTCGTCGGCCACGTCATCAAGCCATGGAACACGCGCACCCGGCGCCGCACCGTCCGCCAGGCCGTCAACCGCGTGCTTCGCATCGACGCCGACGAGGTGTTCGCATCCGCCAACAGCTACTTCGGCCTGCTCGGACAGTCGCTCAGCAGCCGCAGCGACCGGGCGGCGCTGGCGCGCGCAGTACTCCGGCGCGGCCACAGCGTCAACGGCGGCCTAACCAAAACCTATCGCCGCCCTTCCCCAACCCAACAAAAGGCTGACCATGTTTAAGAATCTTCAGATGTACCGCCTGCCCGGCTTCCTGACTTCGGCCGAGTCCCTCAACCGCATGCTGGCGCAGCAGGCCTTCGCGCCGGCCGGCAGCAACGAACTGCTGCGCGAGGGCTGGGAGCCGCCGCGCCCGGCCGGCGAGCTGGTCCACGTCATCAACGGCCAGTTCCTGCTGAAGCTCACGACCGAGTCCAAGGTGCTTCCGGCGGCCGTCATCAACCAGGTGACGAAGGCGCGCGCCGCCGAGATGGAAGAAGCGCAAGGCTTCGCGCCCGGCAAGAAGGCGATGAAGGAGTTGCGCGAGCGCGTCGCCGACGAACTGCTGCCGCGCGCATTCCCCAAGCGCGACAGCACTTGGGTCTGGATCGACCCGGTCAACGGATGGCTGGTGGTGGGCGCGGCCAGCCCGGCGAAGGCGGACCAGGTCATCAGGTTGCTGCTCAAGGCCGTCGACAAGTTCCCGGTCGAGAGCTTGCGCGTGCAGCGCTCACCGGTGGGCGTGATGACCGAGTGGCTGCAGGCGGACGATGCGCCAGCCGGCTTCACGGTCGACATGGACGCCACCCTGCAGGCGACCGGCGAGAGCAAGGCCCAGGTGCAGTGGAAGCGCCACACGCTCGAGGCGGACGAGTTGCGCCGCCACATCGCCGCCGGGAAGCAGTGCATCCGCCTGGCCATGACATGGGATAGCAAGATCAGCTTCGTGCTGGACCAGAGCCTGGCCGTCAAGTCGGTGAAGCTGTTGGATGTGCTGACGGAGAAAAACTACGCCAAGGACGACGCTGAGCGCTTCGATGGCGACTTCGCGCTGGTCAGCGGCGAGCTGGCCAAGCTGCTGGCGGACCTGGTCGAGGCGCTGGGCGGCGTGGCTGAGGGCGAGCCTCCGGTGACGCGGCCGGCGGCCGGCGACGAGCCGGTGCAGCCGCAGCGCGCAGTGATGCGGCTGGGTGGTATCCCGGATGGCGATGGCAGTGCCACCGACCCACTGTACCCGGCCGCCGTGGCGCTGGTGCGAGAGCAGGACCGCGCGTCGATATCGCTGGTGCAGCGCGTGCTGCGGATTACCTACAACCGGGCCTCCAGCCTGCTGCAGGCCATGGAAGCCGCCGACGTGGTCGGCAGCACGCAGGGCGTCTACGTGGTGGCGAACGTGGCCGGGGTGGCAGCATGATTACCTGGGCCCGATACACCCTTACCTTCGACGATACCTGTAGCGATGTCGTCGTCGACGTGCGCGCGCCTGAGAGCGACGAGATGATCGCCCTGTGCACGCTGATTAACGAGTTTTGGAGCGGCGCCGACGACCGGCTGGCGGAAGCAGACGACGATGTTGTGGTCGCTGTGCTCAACATGCTTTGCCGCCGGGCGCTGGCGGAAGAAATCTCCAGCGGCCTTGGCGCGGTGCACGAGTTCGCCGTGCAAGGTGTTGAAGGTTGGCCGCTGCTGGACGGATCGGACGGCATCAAGCTGGTGAGCGCCGACCGGATAGACTTCGATAACGAGGTCAGCATCCGGATGGAACTGATCGAGGTGGCGGCATGAAAGAGCGGCCAATTTTGTTCTCCTCGCCGATGGTCCGCGCACTGCTCGACGGCAGCAAGACGCAGACGCGGCGAATCGTCAAGCCAGACCCTGGGCCATACTGGAACCCTACCGTCGGGCTCTACAATCCTACCGTCATCAAAAACGGCGGGTATGAAGCGCCGGGCTCGGAGATTTTCGGCGCGTCGGATGAGATTCAGGGGCGTAAGTTCCCATACGGCCAGCCTGGCGATCGCCTATGGGTGCGTGAAAGCGGTATTCGCTCAATGCTCGCCGGCAGTGGTGACCAGCGTGGCCTGTTCCGACATGACGTGCCAGTCACACCGGAAACCGGCCAATACTGGGTTGAGCGCACCCGCGCACCCGGCGCCAGCTACAGTGTGGAAGGATGTTCGCGCGCCGCAGCGCTGCTTAGTGCAAGCGCAAAGGTGACGCCAAGCATTCACATGCCCCGCTGGGCCAGCCGCATCCTGCTGGAGATCATCAGCGTGCGCGCGGAGCGGCTGAATGACATCAGCGACATCGATGCAGTGGCCGAGGGAATTGGCCTGACACCGGTCGCCATCGGTATGAAGCTGACGTTCCCGCCGAGCGAGTCGATGGCGGTGAACGCCTACCGCCAGCTGTGGGAGCAGATCAACGGCGAGGGTAGTTGGGCGGACAACCCATGGGTCTGGTGCGTGGAATTTCGTCGGGTGACACCATGACCGACAACGACGAAGTACCGAACGCCGAGCGCAGCCCTGACGCGGCCCGCATCGCCCTCGCCCTGATCGTGATGTTCATTGTCGGCATGGTGGCCGGCATCTGGGCTGCGGCATGAGCGCCCGCGACCAGGTGCCGGTCGAGACGCCGCGCGACCTGGTCGAGCAGCACGACATGCGCATCCACCGCGCCAAGCAGAAATGCCGGCCTGTCTTGTACCGCGGCCTGAAGTACTTCATCGCCGGCTTCTGCTGGCACAAGGGTGACGAGGAAATGATCGTCTACCTGGAAGGCATCGCCGGGCCGGTTCGCCCATGCGACATAACTGTTTTGGAGAATTGAGATGCTGGATATTGAAAATTTGGAAGTGCACGCAAAAGCTGCGACGCCAGGCCCCTGGTACACCCGGCAGATCACCGACGACGACCTGTACGCGCGCGGCCTGTCGATCCACGCCGACGGCGCGAAGGACCCGATCTCCGACGAGGACCATGCGCCAAGCAGCAAGGACGCCAACTACATCGCCGCCGCCAACCCTGCCGCTGTGCTGGAGCTGATCGCTACCGTACGCAGCCAGGCGATGGAAGTGCATGCGGTGCGCCGCGCTGCCACTGTGGCGACGACCAGCCCGATGTGCGAGCGCAAGACCGACGACATCATGCAGCGCGATGGCTATGCGAAGACGGGCTACGTCATGATGACGGACGATCCGGCGGCGCGTATCTGTGTGTCGGACATGGGCGCAGTTGCCTGGTTCACGCGCGACGAATGGAATTGGCTGATGCACAACCGCGATCACGTCGAGTTCGCGTGGCCGAAGCCGGTTGGTGTGCCAGCAGTACCTGCTGCGGCAGTGGTGACGGTGGATATGTCAGCGCTCGATAAAACGTACTACGCAGGCGATTTATCTCCAGAGATAGTCGTAGTTATCCTGCATGATGCAAAAGCACACACCGCACAAGTAGTGGCGACGGCAGTTCAGCAAGCTTACGCAAACGGCATCACTGCCGGGCGCAATTTGGAAGTGGCTGATCGCGCAGCCGCCCCACAGCAGCATGCGCAAGCTGCACCGTCCTTCGACACTATCGAGGACGCCTTCCCCAAGGGCGGGAAAGTTCATGATGACGGGCAGATCACTGTCAACGCAGCATGGCTGCATCAGTTTGCGCGGAATCTCGCTGGTATCAAGGAACAGGCGAAAGCGGCGCTGATCGCTATAGAAGACCCGATAATCGTGCCTCGCGGTCTAATTGGCGCTGCTTGCTCGTCCATCGACAGGAAGAGAGACGCACCCAAGGTGCTGGCTGAACTGCGCCGTTACACGATGGGCGATTTATCCAGCCGCCAGCAGCCAGCCTCAGCACCGAGCGCGCCAGCTATAGGGCATCGGTCAGATGGATCGAAGTCCGGTGACGACTACCATATCGAGCAGTTTGCTAAGGCTATGAGCGAGAAGATGTTATCCAGCCGCGCAAAGGGCCGCAGTGGATGGGATGACCCGGAGCAATGCAGCATCGAAAACTTGGCGGCTATGCTTTGCCAACATGTGATGAAGGGTGATCCTGTAGACATCGCCAATTTCTGCATGATGCTGCACCAGCGCGATCCTGAAGGCGAAGATGCTTACGCGGCAATCACGCAAGCATCACTTGAACTACTTGCTGCTGTGTCAGCAGCACAGGTGGCGGCGGAAGACGCCGAGCCAACAGCGCTTGAGCAGAAGTTGACCGAGCGGATCAACTGGACTGTGACACAGTGGGCTGAGCATGTGGGCGCACGGGAGAACGACAGAGGGGAAATCACTTTCGGAACGATCATGGCGCTGAGAGCGATGATGATTCAATTCCAGTCGGTCACTCAATTTGCCTTTGAAAAACGCATTGCGTTGTACCCATCGCCAGCACAGCCAGCGCCAGGAGCCGATGCCGCTCAGGGAGATTCGGAGTTGGTGCAGGCCTTGCGCCGAATCGCATTGAACGTGAGCGGCGACACGCCGGCGCAGGTGATCGCGGGCGAGGCGCTGGATGCGCTAAAAAGCTCGCAGGGCAAGACTGGGGGGGGTGCAGCATGAGCGCCGGCACGCCGCGCGTCGACGCGTGCATCGAGGCAGTCTCGATGCGGTTCCCGAGCTTGACGTCGACCACGTACTTCCAGGAAGTGCACCAGTACATCACGCCCTTGGCGCGTCAGATGGAACGGGAGGTCGCCGATTTGCTTGAAGCGAAGCAAGTCATCTGCGCATGGTCGCCAGACGCCAATATTGAAAGCACCTGGGCAAGCTCCTGCGGTGAACTGTGGTCTTTCATTGATGGCGACCCAAAAGAAAACCGGGTCAGCTTTTGCCATCACTGCGGCAAGCGGGTTGAACTGAAAGGTGGTGCGTAATGGCTATCTACGTTGACAACCTGGAGCCATGGGGCTGGGTACTGCGCGGACGGAAGGTAGATAGCTGCCACATGTTCACGGATCAGGTCGACCTGTTCGATCTCCACGCCATGGCCGCCGCGATAGGCATGCGCCGATCTTGGTTTCAGGATAAGCGCGCGGCGCCGCACTACGACCTCGTCGCCAGCCGCCGCGCTGACGCCATAGCGCGCGGTGCAGTGCCACTCGACCGCGCAGCATCAGCTGCGATCTGGAAAGCGCGCCGGGATCTTCTCGCAGCGAGCGATGCGCCTGGCCAGGTGCCGGTGCGGGAGACGCCACCATGATGTACAGCAAAGAAGAACAGCGGCGGCTTGCCGAATTGATGCTTGAACTGGAGCGTCAGCCAGTCGCCCAGGCACGCACCGGAATCAAGCCGCGCTTCATCACTCTGCAGGAATGGGCTGCTACGACCTTCTCGAAGGTGCCGCACAACAATACGCTGCTGCGCTGGGTTCACGAAGGGCGGATCCATCCGCAGCCGGAGAAAATTGGCCGCATCTGGCGCGTGAAGCCGGCGGCCGTCTACAAGGCAGACTAAATGGGGCGTACCAGACTGGCCAAGAATCGGGGGTTTCCCCCGAATCTCTATCAGAACACGGCCGGATATTTCTATTTCATGAATCCAGAAAGCCGCAAGGTGAAAGGGCTCGGAAAGGAAAAGTCACGCGCGTTCGCTGAAGCCAGGTCAGCAAATGCGGCACTGGCGGCAAAGAAGCCATCCTCGCTCGTTGACTGGGTGCTGGGGAAGACCGACTATAAACTGGTCGAATGGCTGCCACTGTATAAGGATTTATGGCTGTCGCAGTCGAAGCTGCCGCCGGCCGACAATACCCTGCGCAGCTGTACCATGTACCTGAAGCGGATCACTGAGGCGCCTTTCGCCTGGATGCGGATATCCGAGGTGACAACCGCGCATCTGGCGCCATACCTGATCGAGATCGAGCAGAGTGTTGGCGCTGCCACCGCGATGAACCTGCGCGCGCGCCTGAGTGACGTGTTTCGGATGGCGGAGACGCAAGGGCTGATCGAGCAAGGCAGGAACCCGGTCACCGCCACATACACGCCGAGCCGAGTGGTGAAGCGCGAGCGGCTAAGCCTGGAGCAGTTCCTCCTGATACGAGACCTCGGGCCTATCTGGCTGCGGCGCGCGATGAACCTCGCCCTACTCTCTGGCCAGCGCCGCGATGATATCGCTGAAATGAAAACCGCCGACAAGCGGGATGGCTTCCTGCACGTGATCCAGGGAAAGGGCCAAGGTCGGGTGCGGCTGGCGCTTGACCTGTCGATTCGGATAGACGCGTTGGGCATCTCGCTCGACGATGCGGTCAAGGACTGTCGGGACAATATCCTGAGCCGATACCTCGTGCACCACACGCGTCACGTAGCAAAGGCTAAGCCCGGCGATCGCATCAACAGCAACAGCCTGTCGAACGCGTTCACCGCGGCGCGCGTCGCCGCTGGCATTGTTCCTGAAGAGGGTCGGAGTGCGCCAACGTTCCACGAAATACGGAGTTTGGCTGAACGGCTTTATCGTGAGCAATACGGGAAGGATTTCGCGCAGGCAATTCTTGGGCATAAATCAGCGAGCATGACGGAGAGATACGACGACCTGCGAGGACAGGGATGGCAGAAAGTAAGTGCGAAATGATTTTCGTAAAATATTCAACGAATATCATAAATGCAAGCAGAAAGCCTTTAGGTAAAGCCTCTACGCCGTATCGTGTGCTGAGCTGTACTTAGCACGGATAAGGCCCTTAATGCATGGATTTGATTAACCGGGCATTTTACCACTAGCTGGGCATGGCAGGGCGAATCGCCGTTCTACGGCGACGCCCCCAGGCCGTCCATCTCATCAGATTGTCACATTTATTGCGATCACCGACACATTTGACATCAATCAAAGAGCACATTTCTTGGCGTCTTAGCATCACTTCTCCACGCGTGCCCGCGGATATCCCACGGCATGCCCCACGCCAAAAATCGTAAGGGGACGTTAATGAAAAAAGCAGTCATCGCCATGGCGGCCGCAGCCGCCGGCCTCGCCAGCACCGCCGCGCACGCCGACACTTTTGCCCGCGCGGCCAACGAAATCACCAACCTGGTCGTCACCTCCAGCCACGGCGCCACCGCCGGCCTGTCCGTCAATAGCTCCTTCGCCAGCGCGTGTTTGCCCAACGGCAATTGCACATCGAAGGGCGGTGCCGGCGTGACCGACAGCGCGCCGGCCAAACTGGGCTGGGCCGGCTACGTCAACAACAGCTATGACAGCAACGCGGCGTCCGGCACGTCGTACGCGGTGGCCGACGCCTCCATCGACCAGTTGCAATTGAGCGGCGCGCCCTACACCCGTGCGCGCAGCTTCACCGAAGGCAATCTGGTTGGCGCCGGCACGCTCAACGCGGTCGCCGGCAACTCGTCGGCCACGCTGCTGACCACCACCGTCGTCGCCGGCGCCGGCGACAAGCTGAGCTTCCACTTCGACGCCCTGCCTTATATCCAGGTCTACCTGACCGACAAGGCGATCGCACCTTCGCAAGCGCAGGGATCGATCGGCCTGAACTTCAACTTGATCGACAATTCCGGCAAGATCGTCTTCAACTGGGCGCCGGACGGCATCGCCGGCGACATCCAGGGCGGCACCGAGACGGCGGACCCCTATACCCTCAATACTTCGCTGACCGCGTTGAACGGCAACGGCGGCCCGTTGACCTTCGCACCGACCAGCTGCACCGTCGGCGGCGCGGGCTGCTTCAGCGCCAGCACCAACGCACTGGCGGCCGGCGTCTACACGCTGAACCTGGCGATGCATGAAAACATCGCGGTGCAGTCGGCCGTGCCCGAGGCCGACACCTACGCCATGCTGCTGGCCGGCCTGGGCATCATGGGCGTGGTAGCACGCCGGCGCGGAAGGTGCTCACCGGCAGTGTCACCGTGAAGCAAGTGCCCTTGCCCGGCTCGCTGTGCGCGGCGATCCGCCCACCCAGCACGCCGTGCACCGTGTTGTAGACGATATTGAGGCCCAGGCCGGAACCACCCTTGCCCAGTTTGGTGGTGTAGAACGGGTCGTAGATGCGGCCCAGCCGGTCGGGGGCGATGCCCTGGCCGTTGTCGCGCACCTCCAGTTCTATCCAGTCCGCATCCAGCGCGCGGGCGTTGACGGCAATGGCGCCGCCTTCGACGCCGTCGAAGCCGTGGATCACGGCGTTGTTGACCAGGTTGGTGACAACCTGTCCCAAGGGACCGGGATAGCTGTGCATCACGATGCCCGGCGCGATGTCATGCGTGATCGCCACCCCGCTTTTCTTCAGCGTCGGCCACAGCGTCAGCATGATTTCGGCGATCACCTCGTCCAGCACGAAGCGTCGCCCCTGGGAACTTTCGCGGTCGACCGCCACCTGTTTGAAGCTGGCCACCAGGTCGTCGGCCCTGGTCAGGTTGCGCAGCAGGATTTCACCGGCATGCTTGACCTCGGCCAGATGCGCATCGAGCGCGGACTTGCGCAAACCCTGGGCGCTGGCCTCCTCGAAACTGCGGGCATGGTCGAGCAGCGAACTGGCCGCCAGCACGCCGTTGCCGATCGGCGTGTTGAGCTCATGGGCCACGCCAGCCACCAGCGCGCCGAGCGCGGCCAGCTTTTCGCTGCGCACCAGGTCTTCCTGGGTCTGCTGCAGCGAGACGATCGATTGCTCCAGTTCGGCGTTGGCGTCCTGCAGCGCGTGGCTGCGTTCCTCGAGCCGGTCGCGCATCACCTTCATCGCGAACAGCAGACTGCCGCGGTCGCGCGGGGCGATCGTAATCTCCAGCTCCAGCCGGCCGGCGGCGATCTGGCGCGCGATCGCGGTCGCGTAGTCCGGTTCGCCGCCGAGCTGGCGCAGCAGAGTGCGTGTGATGTAGCAGGTGATACTCACGCTGAGCAGCGCCGCGAACGCCGTCAGGCCCAGCATCACCGTCCGCGCGCGGTGGTAGGAATCACGGATGGCGCTGCTGGCCTGCTCCATCATCGCGCTCTCGTTTTGCAGCAGCTGGCCCAGCACGCGGAAATAGTCGCTCTGGTACGGATTCAGGTCGACCAGCAGCAGGTTCTTGGCCTCGCCGCGGCGGCCCTCGGCCAGCAGGGAGATGAATTCCTCCTGGTTGACGATGTAGGCCGAGCGGATGATGTCGATCTGCTGCAGGATTTCCCTGCCGCGCGGGTCCTGCACGCGCCGGTTGAGTTGATCCAGCAGCCCCGCCATCTTGCGCTTGGCGCTGACGATGTCGTCCAGCTGGGCCTTGACCTGCTCCGGCTCGGTCATGATCAGCGTGTTGCGCATGGCGCGGGCGATCGCGCCCAGCTCGCCGATGACTTCATTGACCATCAGCGTATTCGGATATTTCTCCAGCAGCGCTTCGTCCGTGGTCCGGCTCAGCGCGCCCAACCTGGCGACGCCGACCAGTGTCATCGCGATCAGCAGCAGAATGACGAAGCCGTAGCCGAGCGCCAGCCGCTGGCCTATTCTCAGGTGTGGATAGCGCATATCGATATCCGCCCTTGCAGGCTGCGGCGGCGCCTATTTCCCATCGATGCCAAACACCGTCTTGTTTGCGACCGGCATCAGCTGGCCTATGTTCCTGGCGGTCGCGACAAGGATAGGCACCAGGATCTGCTTGGCCGGCGTCTTGCCCTGAAGGCTGGCCACCAGCGCTTCGGCCGCCTTCTCGCCCATCAGGAACGGCTGCTGCATGCCGACCGCCACCAACGGGCCGGCCTTCAGCAGCTCGACCACTTCGGGCATCGCGTCGAAGGAGCCGATCAGCAGCTCGTTCTGCCTCCTGGCCGTCCTGACAGCCTGCAAGGCGCCCATGGTCGGCTGGTCGGTCTCCACGAAGATGCTGCGCACGCCGGGCGTGGCGGCCAGCAGTTCCTTGACAAAGCCGGTCGTCTCTTCGGCCGAATAGGTTTGCATCTGGCGCAGCCCGCCTTCGCGCGTGATGCCGGCATCCTTCATGGCATCGCGGAAACCATTGGTGCGGTCCTGGCCGTTCTTGCGCGCCAGTGAAATCGTCACCAGCGCGTAAGGGTCGCCCTGCCAGCCCTTTTCCTTGAGCGCCGCCGCCACCGCCGCGCCGACGTCGTAGGCGCCCCGATAATTGTCGGACTTGATGTACGATACATACTGGCCGCCGTTGGTGCCGATATCGGCGATCACCACCGGAATGCCGGCCTTGCGCGCCAGCTCCAGCACGTCCGGCGCGCTCTGGCTGTCGATCGGCGAGATCAGGATGCCGGCTGCGCCATGCGCGATCGCCTCACCCGCCTGGCGCAGCTGGATCGCGCGGTCCAGCTGGCTGTCCAGCATGCGATAGGCATAGCCGTTGGCGCGCGCCACCGACTCCGCCCCCTTGCCCAGGGTGCGCCAGAACGGCAGGTCCAGCTTGGCGGTAATGTAGACAATTTCCTTGCCGGCCGCATCGGTCCTGGCCGGGCCCAGCATCACCGCCAGCAGGGCGGCGCCTGCCATGCAATGCCTGAGAAACACACGCGTTTTCATCGTCCCTCCCCCTGGGTGCGGCGCTCAGAATTCATGCCGCACGCCCAGCGACGTCAAGCTGCGGGCGCCGCCGGCCACGCTGGCCTGGTAGCTGGCGGCGCTACCATTGCTGAGTCCGGAATGCACCAGATAGAGATTGGTCCGCCTGGACAGGTAGTAATAGTAGCCCAGCGCGACCTGGGTCGCATCGCTATTGGCACGCATGCGGTCATGCTTGTGCACATAGTCGGCGGCGACGACGCTGGCGCCGAACGACACGCTGACGCCGATCAGCGCATCGCGTGTGTCGAGGGTCGCATCGTTGCGGCTGCGGGCCAGCGCCATCCACAGCTTAAACAGGCGGAAGTCGTAGGTACCGCCCAGCATGTGGTTGCGCGCAGCGTTGTTGCCGAACACATCGTTGGTGGCATGGTAGGCCGTCTGCAGGTTGACCGGGCCTGCCGCGTAGCCGGCGTTCATGCTGAGCTGGCGGTTGCCGGCGCTGTTGCCCGCCACCTCGCCAGCGCCGTAGGCGAGCTCGCCATAGAAGCCGCCCAGGCCTTCCGGCAATGTATATTTGACGGTGTTGTCCATCCGCACGCCAGAGTCCGCGAAGATCCGCGTCGCTTCGCCGGGGCCGCAGGCATCGAATGGATCGTTGTTGTCGATCGCGGCGAAATATGGCGTAAACATGCGCCCCACCCGCAACGTTCCATAGCGGCCGGCGAGCCCGACCCAGGACTGAAAACCGAAGATCCGGTTGGCGAAAACCAGCTGTCCGGTGTCCGCACTGATGAACGAGGCAACGTTGAAGATGGCGCTGATGCCGCCACCGAGGTCTTCGCTGCCACGCACGCCCAGCCGGCTGTCGGCCTGCTGCCCGCTCTCGACCCTGGTGCTCGATTCTCCCGAATCGCGGTCGGCCACCAGGCCGGCATCGATGACGCCGTACACCGCGACACCGCTTTGCGCGCGCGCCGCTTGCATCGCCACGAACAGCGTGGATAAGGCCCACAGCACTTGCTTCATGGCGAATCTCCTCGGTCAAGAAGAAACGAACGACGATGCGCCAGCGGCGCCGCACGGGCCGACAAGTTCACCGATGCAAGTACCGTTTTACTACCGGCCTGGACGCCCGTCAATCAATCCATCCATGGCGCAACAAAAGTGTGTCCCTAAACCATCAGACTCCCGCCAACGTCGGATAGTCGCTGATGCTCAGATCGAAGCCCCGCTCAGTCGATACCAGGTGCGCCATGCCGCCGTATGGCAGCGTCGCGCGCTGCTTGACGTGGCCGAACGGCAGTCCGGTCAGCACCGGCATCGGCAGCCGCTCGCGCAGGTAGGCCAGCATGGTTTCGAAATCATAGCCATTGTCGAAGGCGCTGAGCTTGTAGCCCGAAAAGTCGCCCAACACCAGCGCCCGCTGGCCTTCCAGCGCGCCGGCGTACAGCAGTTGCAGCACCATGCGCTCGACCCGGTAGGGATGCTCGCTGATATCCTCCAGGAACAGGATGCCGTCCGCCTGGGTCGAGAAGTACGGCGTGCCCAGCAGGCTGACCATCATCGCCAGGTTGCCGCCCCACAGCTTGCCGCTGACATCGACCAGCGGATTGTCCGAGCCGCCCTTCGCCACCGCGCCGCGCACCGTGTGCACCGGGCCGCGCAGGCAATCCCAGAACTGCTGCAAGGTATAGTCGACCGGCGTCTCGCGGATGAAATCGTCGCACATCATCGGGCCGCCAAAGCTGATGCGACCGGTCTGCTTCATCAACGCCATCTGGAACGCCGTGAAGTCGCTGTAGCCGACGAATAATTTACCGCTATCGGCCATCGCCCGGAAATCAATCGAGGGCAGCAAACGGCTCATGCCGTAGGAGCCCCGCAGCGCGATCACCACCTGCACCTCGGGATCGGCGGCGGCCGCGTTCAGCTGCGCCAGGCGGCCGGCGTCGGTGCCGGCGAAGCGCTGGAATTTTTTATCGTCGTCATAATAGTTGTGGACCAGATGACCTTGCTGGCGCAAGCGCTCAATGCCGTGTTGCAGTGCCGCGTGGTCCGGCGCGTAGCCGCCCGTGGCCGCGATGGCGATGCCGATAGTCGATGTGCTCAAAGTGTCTCAGTCAGTGATGGGTGCCGCTGCCCGCCCGACGGGGCGTCAGCGGAGAAATGTCCGGCAATATATTACCGCGCAGATGTTGCTCAAGCAAGGCAAGCAAGCGCTCTATCAATTGCGGTGGCAAGTCGTGGCCCATGCCTTCGATCACGTGCAGACGGGCGTTGGGAATCGCGGCCGCCGTATCGGCGCCGCAGGCCAGCGGCACCAACGGATCGGCCGCGCCATGGATCACCATGGCCGGACAACTGATCGTGCGCAGCAGCGGCGTGCGGTCGCCGGACGCGACGATGGCCACCATCTGCCGCGCCATGCCGGCCGGATAGACGCTGCGGTCCAGCGCCCGTTCGATGTTCTCGCGCAGCTGGCGCTCCGGCGTCGGGAACGACGGGCTGCCGATGATGCGGAACACCTGCACCATGCGGTCGATCACGTCGCGCCGGTTGTGCGGAGCGGCGGGCGCGCGCATCAGTGCATTGCGCGCGGCCGGGGTCGGGCCCGGCAGGCCGCGCCGGCCGCTGCTGGACATGATCGAGCTCAGGCTCAAGGTGCGCTTGCCGTGGCGCGCGGCGAAGATCTGCGCGATCATGCCGCCCATCGATACCCCGACCAGGTGTACGCCCGCAATACCGAGTGCATCGAGCAGGCCAAGCGCGTCGTCGGCCATGTCGTGCAGCGTGTAGGCCGGCGCCTGCTTCCATCCCACCAGCGATTTCAGGTAGGCCAGTATCAGATTGGGTTGCTTGAGATGTTCGAACTTGCTCGACAGGCCGATGTCGCGGTTGTCGTAGCGGATCACGTAATAGCCCTGCTCGGCCAGGCCGTCGACCAGGTCCTGCGGCCAGGCAATCAACTGCATGCCCAGGCCCATGATCAACAGCACCGGCGGGTCCAGCGGATTGCCGCTGGCCTCGTACGCAATCGTGATTCCGTTAGCTTGTGCGGTAGCCAAAACGACCTCCCTCGATGGCGCCTGTATCAGTGCCGGTGACAGTAGCTTGAGCATACCATTTTTACCGGACCGGGGAAAATCGCCGCTATTCTGAAGTGTTGCGCTTTGCCGCGGCGGCCGCGGCGCGGCGGGCGGCAAAGAAGGATTTCAGCATGGCGCCGCACTCCTCGGCCATGACGCCGCCGGCGATCGCCGTGTGGTGATTGAGCTGCTCCTGCTCGAACAGATTGAGCACCGAGCCGCAGGCGCCAGTCTTGGGATCGGTGGCGCCGTACACCACCTTGGCCAGGCGCGCGTGCATCATCGCACCGGAGCACATCACGCACGGCTCCAGCGTCACATACAGCTCGCAGCCCGGCAGGCGGTAGTTGCCCAGCGCCTCGGCCGCCGCCCGCAGCGCGACGATTTCCGCGTGCGCGGTCGGATCATGCCGGCCGATCGGCTGGTTGTAGCCGCGCGCGATCACCACGCCGTCCTTGACCACGACCGCGCCGACCGGCACCTCGCCCAGGTCCCATGCGTGTTGGGCCTGTTCCAGCGCCTGCCGCATAAAATCCTGGTCAGGCATCGGTGATTTCTGCCCAGCAGTTTGGGGTTTCGTGCAGCACCAGCTTGTGCAGGTGCAGGCCGGTGCCGTAGCGGTCCTTGTAGGCCGCCTTCAGGATGCCGAACGCCACGTGGGCCAGGTTTTCCACAGTCGGAATGCGGTCAATCACCACGGTCTTGTGGCCCGGCAGCGTCGCCAGGAAGTCGCGCACCGCGGCATCCTTTTCGTAGACAATGAAGGAATGGTCCCAGACGTCGACCAGGTGTTCCTTGGCCAGCGCCTTGATGTCGGAGAAGTCCATGATCATGCCGTTGTCGGAATTGCCTTCGGCCGTGATGATGTTGCCGGTCAGCGTGATTTCCAGCGTGTAGCGGTGGCCATGCAGGTTGCGGCACTGGCTCTTGTGATCGGGGATGCGGTGGCCGGCGTCGAATTCCAGCTTGCGGGTAATGGTCAGCATGATTAAGGTATCTGTAAAAGTTTATGGGTTTGCAAGCTCAGCTTCCATTTCGGGTTGCGCTTGCAGGTTTCGATCGCCAGTTTGAGATTGAACTCGGCCAGCGGGCCATCCATGGCCTGCACAAAGAAATTCTCGAAGTCCAGTTGCTCGTAGGCGCCCAGGTCCTGGCCGGTTTGCGGGATCACCACCTTGATTTCGCTGCCCTTGGTCACCACCAGCCTGGAACCCATCTTCGGGCTGACGCAGATCCAGTCCACGCCTTCGGGGACCGGCAGCGTGCCGTTGGTTTCAATCGCAATCGTAAAGCCGACCGCGTGCATCGCGGCGATCAGCGCGGTATCGAGCTGCAACAGCGGTTCGCCGCCGGTGAACACCACGTATTTACTGGCCGTGTAGGCTTCGGGCCACAAGGCGTTGATGGTGGCGGCAAGCGCTTCCGGCGTGGTGAACTTGCCGCCGCCTTCGCCGTCGGTGCCGACAAAATCGGTATCGCAGAACTGGCAGACGGCGCTGGCGCGGTCGCTCTCGCGTCCGGTCCACAGATTGCAGCCGGAAAAACGGCAGAACACGGCGGGACGCCCGGCGTGGGCGCCCTCACCTTGCAGCGTGTAAAAAATCTCTTTGATGCTGTACGTCACGGCAGTTCCCAGTAGGACAACCCTCAATTATATCTTACGCTACACTTTTCGGTCTATGCCGGTAGAAGTTGACATTTCACAATGCTACCGCGCAGCAACCACGATATGTTGGTCTGGTGGACGCTAACCGGGGAAGATCAATCATGCGCTACGCTCAACCGCTCCTGGAAATCGATGTCATTATCGCCGGCGCCGTCATGCTTGCCGGCATAGCCCTGTTGCTGCTGTGGCGACAGCGGCGCCTGCACCGCGCCCTGATCCGGCAGGAAAGCAAGTTGGCCGAAGAACGCGGCCGCCGCGAACTGGCCGAACAGGCGCTGGGCGACACCCGCCTGCAGGTGGCGCGCCTCGGCGCCAGCCAGCAGTCGCTGCGGGACGCCGAGCGCCGCCGCATCGCCCGCGACCTGCATGACGACATGGGCCAGCATTTGCTGGCCATGTCCTTCGACATCGCCGCGTTGGCGCAGCGCCACGCAACGCTGGCCCAGCCGCTGGCCCAGGTCGAGGCCAGGGTACAGGCGGCCAGCCGCGCCCTGCGCACCATTGTCCGCGATTTGCAGCCGGAACAGTTGGAAAGCGGCCTGCAAGGCGCGGTCCAGCAACAATTGGAGCAGTTTTCGCGGCTCAGCGGCATCCCCTGCCGGCTGGAAGCCGAGCCGGCCGCCTTCAGCATTCCCGCCGACGAGCGCATGGACGCCGTGGTGTTCCGCGTCCTGCAAGAATCGTTGAGCAATATTGCGCGCCACGCCCAAGCGTCCGAAGTGTGCATCGGCCTGTGCCGGGTGGCCGACGGCCTGAGCCTGACCGTGCGCGACAACGGCGTCGGCCTGCCCGACCCGCCGGCCCGGCGCGGCTGCGGCCTGCGCGGCATCGCCCAGCGCGTGGCCGAGGCCGGCGGCCGTTTCGACATCTCGAGCCAGCCCGGCCACGGCACGGCGCTGACCATGTCTTTCCCGCTCCAATAAACCACCGATTACGGGGACCACCCATGCCCACTCAAAAAATCCAGCACCTGATGGAATTCTCGCAAGCCGACATGCAACACGGCTTCGCGCTGAAACTGATGGAATTGCTGGTCATCCCGACTTTCGTGATCGACATCCACGGCAAGGTCATCATCTGGAACCGGGCCTGCGAGCGCCTGACCGGCGTCGACGCCTGGGAGGTGCTGGGCACTGCCGACCATTGGAAAAGCTTCTATCACGAGCAGCGCCCGACGCTGGCCGACCTGGTGATCCAGGGCCGCGACGCCGACGTCCAGACCCTGTACCACCAGCACGCCCGGCGCAACGACAACGACAGCGGGCTGCGGGCGGAAAACTGGTGCGATATGCCGCGCGTGGGACGGCGGCGCTACCTGGCGGCCGACGCCAGCCCCATCCTGGACGCCGACGGCAAGCTGGTCGCGGTCGCAGAAACCTTGCGCGACGTCACCGACGAGAAGCGCGCGCAAGTGGCGCTGGAGCAGCTGGCCACGCGCGACGGCCTGACCGGCCTGGCCAATCGCCGCTGCTTCGACGACACCCTGCAAGCCGAGTGGCAGCGCGCGTTGCGCCAGCAACAGCCCTTGTCGCTGTTGATGGTCGACGTCGACAACTTCAAGCAATACAACGACGCCTACGGCCACCTGGGCGGCGACGAATGCCTGCAAAGAATCGCCTGCGCGGTGTCGAGCGAGATGCGCGCCAACGACCTGGTGGCGCGCTACGGCGGCGAGGAATTCGCCGTGATCCTGCCCAACCAGTCGCTGAAAGGCGCGGCCATCGTGGCCGAACGCATCCGCTGCAGGGTCGAGCAACTGCACCTGCCCAACCTGGGCAGCGCGCAACATGTGGTGACGGTGAGCATAGGCGCGGCCACCGCGCTGGCGGCGCCGGGCAGCGATCCCAGCCAGTTGGTGGCCACGGCCGACTCGGCGCTGTACCGCGCCAAGCACATGGGCCGCAACCGCATCAGCCTGCCGGAATCGCCTTAGGTGGTGGGATCAAAGGCGTAGTCAAATCCGCTGCCGATGATGGTGGCCAGGTGGCCCACATTTTCCGGCGATTCGGAGATGTCGGCCAACACGCCCGCGCGCGAGATCGCACCGATGGCGATGTTATGGATGTAGAACTGGGCGCCTCCGGCGTCCGGCTCGCGGCCCAGCGAATTGCGATACACCTGGTAGACGAAGTCCGTATCGGACAGGTTGGCGCCGTAGGTGGCGGTGAACTCCGCGCTGAGCAGGAATTGCTCGGCCATCTGATCCAGCGTGAAGCCGTGGTCCAGCACCCGTATCCAGAAGCCGAGGCCGCCCAGATCGGGCGCCCGGTGAAATGCGGACTGGTACAGCCGATACGCCTCGCCGCCTATCTCGTGGCGTTCGACGTCCAGCGCGACGGCGTTACCGCTGTCGAAGTAAAGCCGCTCGACGCCGGTCAATGTGTCGTGTCCGCCCGAGCCGGCGTTGTCGGTGACGGTAAAGTCGCCGCCGCTGGCGCTGACCGTGTAGTTGCTGCGCGCCCCGCTGTAATTGACGGTATCGAAGCCCGCCCCGCTGTCGATGTAATCGTTGCCGGGGCCGGCGACCAGCACGTCGTTCGCGGCGGAACCCTTCAAAATCTTGCCGCCGCCGGACAGGTCGATGGTACGGTCGCCAAATTGCAAGAGTTCCACCTCGCTCAGCCGATCAGTGCCGTCGCCAGTCACAATCAGGTCAGCCATATTGCCGGACAGAGCGTAGTGGGCAAAGGCGCCGGAGAACACCACGGTGTCGACGCCATCACCGCCGGAGATCGTATCGCTGCCGGCGCCTTCGTAGACGACATCGGCACCCTTGCCGCCGGCAATCACGTTGCCGTTGTTGTTGGCATAAATCGTCGAACCGCCGGAACCGGCGATCGCTAGCTCGATCGTCACGTTGTAGGCGATCGAGATATTGTTGTAGCCCGGGGCGGTCGAGCTGAAGCTGCCGGCGTTGAGATTGATGGTGACGGCGTCGGTGCAGCCTCTGAAATCAAACACATCCGAGCCGCCCGCATCCCAGATGCACTGCGACGGCGAGCTCCGCACAAAGCTGTAGAGGTCGTCTCCGGCATGATAGGCCATATTGGCGCCGTACAGGTACTGCATCGCCTGGATGTCGTACAGCGCCGGCGTGGTGCCGTACTGGTGGCTCAACTGGTAGCCAGAGCCGGTGTTGTACGACATCTGGGTGTAATCCAGGTTGTCCGTTGCCGTCGGCAGGAAGGGGCCGTCGATATCCCCGCCGGTCGAATTGTAGTTACCGGGGTGCTTCAAACCCAGCGTATGTCCCAACTCGTGGATCAGCACCGAAGGTCCGAAGCTGCCGGCGGTGTAGACGGTATTCGTCCTATCGGTATTGTTGAGGAACAAATAAGTCGGATCGCCACCATTCGGCAAATACGCGTAGCCGCTGCTCTGGTTGCCCTGGTCATTGGTCGCCAACTGGATATTACCGCCCGAAGATACTTCGGAGAATGTGACATCGGCAACCGCCGCCCAACTCGCCAGCGCCGTGCGCACTGCCTGCTGCTGCGCGAACGACATCGGCGCGAAGCCGTTGACGTCGTCGGCGCTGCCGTCGCTCGGCGCCACATTCATGAAGCTGTAGGTCAACGAGACCGGCTTGCCGGGATTGGTGGTCCAGCTGCTGTAGACCAGCGCATCGATTGAATTATTACCGGTCGTGAAGAAAGTCATGATGTAGCCAAGGCGAGTGAGTACGATTGCTTCATAGTATCATCAGTATCCACCTAGTCAAATGGATTCGGCACCGTGAGAAGGGCCGGCGGCGGCAATTTGGCGGGCAATTTTTGCGCCTCCAGGCGCGCCACCACATCGCCCAACAAGGCATGCAGGGCGCGGGCGTCGGCCAGCCCGGCCTGGTCGGCGGTCAGGTCGACATCACCGCTGAGGGTGATGCGATCCAGCCGGTTCTCGATCGACAGCTGGCCGATGTTCAGTACGTCCGATTCGTTGGCGTAAGGGACAAATTTACTCATGACAGGCTCCGGGATTTACGTGGTTTGACTTTCGGCAGGCGCAACATCGCCTCTTTCTGACTGGCCGGCAGCGACGGCAGCAGATTGATGCCGATCCGCGCTTCCAGCTGCGCCACGCTCAGTGTTTCATATTCCGCGTCGGCGCGGTTTTCGATAAAGAACGCCGCCCCTGCGCGCTGGCGCGGGCTGTACACCAGCTTGTACAAATGACTGGGCACCAGCACATTGCCAGCCTTCTGCAAATTGCCGCCGATGAAGGCCGGGCCGGTAATCACGTACAGGTCGCCCTCCTTCTGCGCCAGCTTGCGCACCGCGCCTTCGATGCCGGCCCACACATGACGGTTATTGTCCGCGTCCTGCGGCACCATGTTCGCCAGTGTGAAGCTTTCGTGCTGGGTCTCGCGGTCCGGCATGTCGCCGTTCGGCGCCATGTGGCCGCGGTCGTAGCCGCTGCGGGCGTAGTCGGACAGCTCGGCGCGCAGGCTGGCGGGCAACTGCTGCTCTGTATGGAAGGAATTCTCGCGTGACAAATTCTTGGCGGCATCGATGTTATCGGCGGTCAGGTGCTCGGCCGACCACAGCGGCGTGCGCGTGATCCCGGAATGCATGACACCGAATACGCCGTAGCACAACTCGGTGGTGGCGGCGGCCATCTTGGCGTTGCGGACCTCCGGCAGGCGGCCATCGACATAATGCGCGGGACAGTTGCCGGCCCAGGCCAGGCTGGCGCCCAGCAGTCCGCAAGCGAGCGCCGCCGCAGCGACGGTTCGTTGAATCAGGTACATAGTTCCTTCGGATAAATTAGCGTGGCGGCATTCTAGCGGAGCTTGGCAGCCTGCAACAAGCGCTCGGCAACCGTGCGCAGCTCATCGCGCAAGGCGGCCGGCGCCAGCACCGTGAAGGCAAAGGGCGCCGCCGCCAGTTGCCGCGCCAGCCAGCCCAGTTCGTCGGACTGGTTGTGCAGCAAAATCCCCTCCGCCGATTGCTCGAACAAGCCGATGGTGTCGATAAAGGCGCTGCGCGCGGTGGCCAGGTCGGTCTCCAGCAAGATCGTGGCGGCGAACTTGCGTGGCAGCGCCGCCACCGACTGCCGCAGATGCAGCAGTGTGTCGAAGCCGGCCGGCAACTGGAACTGGCCGCGCGCCGGCGCCACCTGCGCCACGCGGTCGAGGCGGAAGGTGCGGATGTCGGCGCGCAGATGACAGTGCCCGACGGCGTACCAAAAGCCGCCGTAATACACCAGGCCGTAGGTATCGACGTCGCGTTCGCTGTCGATGCCGCCGGAACAGTAGTGCAGATGCACGCGCCGGCGCGACTTGGCGGCCAGGCTGAGCGCCGTGAGCACCGCATTGTCCTGCGCCACGCCGCCCTGCTGGACGATGGAACGCAGATCCAGCCGCACCGTCTCATCGATAGCGTCCACCCGCTGGCGCAAGCCATCCGGCATGATGCGGCCCAGCTTGGCCTGTGCGCTGGCGACCGCCGGCGCCGCTTCTGCCAGGCCCAGCCCCCGTGCCGCCAGCAAGCCCAGCGACAAGGCCAGCGCCTCGTCGTCAGTGAACATCATCGGCGGCAATTTGAAGCCCGGCATCAGCGCATAGCCGCCGTGGCGGCCACGTTCGGCCGTGATCGGTATGCCGAGATCCTCCAGCATGACGATGTAGCGCCGCAGGGTGCGGCCGTCGACGCCCAGCCGGCCGGCCAGGTCGGCGCCGCTCAGGCGGCCGTGGGTTTGCAGCAGCTCCAGCACTGCCAGCACGCGGGTGGTTGGATGGTACATGCCGCAAAGATAGCAGATATACAGGGCCAAATCCGTCCTATTTAATCGCTAGGCTGCTGCAAACACACCTACAAAGGAGCAAAACATGAGTCAAACCGCCAACCTGGGCCTGTATTTTGTCGTGGTATTCGGGGTGGTTGCCCTGCCCGGCCTGGACATGGCCTTCGTCATGGGCAGCTCGATGCTGGGCGGACGCCGCTCGGGGATGGCGGCGGTGGGCGGCATCATCGCCGGCGGCTTCTGCCACCTGTGCATGGGCGCGCTGGGCGTGGCGGTGGTGCTGCAATGCTGGCCGCCGCTGTTCAAGATCATGCTGCTGGCGGGCGCGGTCTACATCGCCTGGATGGGCTACAGCCTGCTGCGCAGCGACAGCATCTTCCACCCGACGCCGGGCGCCGAGGCGATGGCGGACGCCGTCATCTTCCGCCGCGCGCTGACCACCAGCCTGCTCAATCCCAAGGCCTACATCTTCATGCTGGCGATCTTCCCGCAATTCCTCAAGCCGGGCCAGGGGCCGCTGTGGGTGCAATCGGGGGTTCTGGGAGGCATTACCGCGCTGACCCAGCTGGGCGTCTACGGCGCGCTGGCCTACGCCGCCAGCGGCGCCAGCGGCTGGTTCGCCAGCCATCCGGCCGCCGCCACCGTCGCCGCCCGCGTGATGGGCGCGCTGCTGATACTGACCGCAATGCTCAGTGCCACCCAGGCCTGGGCCTGAAAACAAAAAGGGCCGGAACCGCGACGGTTCCAGCCCTTCCAAACATCCGCCCTACCAGAGGCTGAGTTTTATTTCAATAGCGACAACTCTGCTTACTATTTTACATCGTTTTACCGCAAATGGGTAAAAGTTGTGGTCAAGACGGCTTGCTGCGGCGTGCCGCCCGCGTGGTATTGGCGCGCCGGTGCCCGGTGCCACTGCGGGGCTTGGCGCCGCCGCTTTCCTTGGGCTTGCTGTCCTCGGTCTCCCCGGCCTCGGCCCGCTGCTTGTTGACGATGCGGGCCGCCACCTCCTCTTCCCGGCCCGGATAGCGGCCCTCCTTCTCGAATTTGTGTTCCAGTTCCTTGTACTCCCGCTCGCGCTTGGGACTCGCTCCTTTGGGCATGATGTGCTCCTTCACTCTGGTTTGCAGGACCATGCTACCGAAAGCGCAACACTGTCGTCGCACGGCAGCGAAATATTGCTAAAAGTTATAGATTCGCACGACCGTTCGCTGATACACTTTCCGTTCCCCGGAGCAAATACCGGTTCTTACAAACATAATAAAAGACGAGACATGAAGATTGCCGATATCAAGATAGGCCGACGCCTGACGATTGCCTTTTCACTAACAACGTTGATGCTCGCCGTGGTGGTCACGGTCGGCACCCTGGGCTTGCGCGCCACCAGCGTGGAACACGCTGCCGGCAACGCGCAGCAGATCGCCTCTTTCTACAGCACGCTGATGATCGCCCTCGGCCTGGCCGGCGGCGTGATGAGCCTGTTCACCGCCTGGTTCATCACGCGCGGCATCGTCGGTCCGATCCGCCATGCGGTGCGGGTGGCGCGCACGGTGGCCGGCGGCGACCTCAGTTCCAACATCGAAATCCGCTCGCGCGACGAGATCGGCCAGCTGTCGGCCGCGCTGAAGGAAATGAACGCCAGCCTGATCGGCATCGTCTCCGAAGTGCGCGGCGGCACCGAAGCCATCAGCACCGCCTCGGCCGAAATCGCCGCCGGCAATATGGACCTGTCCGAGCGCACCGAGCGCCAGGCTGGCTCGCTGGAGGAAACCGCTTCCTCGATGGAGGAACTGACGTCCACCGTCAAACAGAACGCCGCCAACGCCCAGCAGGCCAACCAGCTGGCGGTGTCGGCCTCGGCCGTCGCCGGCGAGGGCGGCGCGGTGGTGGCACAGGTGGTGGACACCATGGCCTCGATCAACGCCTCGGCGCGCAAGATCGTCGACATCATCGCCGTCATCGACGGCATCGCCTTCCAGACCAACATCCTGGCGCTGAACGCCGCCGTCGAAGCGGCGCGCGCCGGCGAACAGGGTCGCGGCTTCGCCGTGGTGGCCAACGAGGTGCGCAACCTGGCGCAGCGCTCGGCCGCGGCGGCGCGTGAAATCAAGGGTTTGATCGGCGATTCCGTCGACCAGGTCGATGCCGGCGCGCGGCTGGTCGACCAGGCCGGCGTGACGATGACGGAGATCGTCGCCAGCGTGCGCCGCTTCACCGACATCATGAGCGAGATCGCGGCCGCCAGCCAGGAGCAGCTGTCCGGCATTGAGCACATCAACGGCGCCATCGTCGAGATGGACCAGACCACGCAGCAGAACGCCGCGCTGGTGGAGCAAGCCTCGGCGGCGGCGGCCACCATGCGCGACCAGGCCGCGCACCTGCAAGGCGCGGTGGGCGTGTTCAAGCTCAGTGGCGACGGCGGCGCGCGCAAGAGCGCCAGCATCAAGCCGATCAAATCGGCGCGCCGCGCCAGCGCCCATCCGTCGGAACACTTCGCCGAGCTGGAAGCGCCGCAGGCACGCCGCTCTTCGGCCCGTTAAGCGGCGATCAGCAGTTCGATCTCGGCCAGCAGCTGCGGCATGGTGTCGACCACGCGCCAGGCGCCGGGGAAGTCATGGCCGCGCGTCAGCGCATTGCGCAGGATGATGCAACGGATGCCGGCCGCAGTCGCCGCTTGCAGGCCGCGTGGCGAATCCTCCACCACCAGGCAGTCGCCGGCCTGTACGCCCAGCCGTTCAAGGCCCAGCAGATAGGGTTCCGGCGACGGCTTGCTGGTCGCGTAGGATTCATGCGTCAGCACGAATTCGAAGTGCGGCAGCAGATCAAGGCGGTGATGGATGATCTCGAAATGCTCGCGGTTGGAACTGGTGACCACCCCCATGCGCAGGCGCGGCGACAGGCTGGCGAGCACCGTGCCCACGCCGTCGATGGCCGGTATATGCTCCGAAGCCAGCGTGGCGGCGTAGCGGCGATTGCGTTCGCTACGCCATGCGTCCATCCCGGCTTCGTCCATCTGCGGATCGAGCAGGTGCCACGCGCCGCAGTTATCGGCCAGGTACCAGTCGAAAAAGTGCTGCTCGCTCAGCTCCAGCCCAAGCGGCAGGAACAGCTCCCGGTTCGCCTCGTAAAACAGGCGTTCGGTGTCCACCAACACGCCATCGTTATCCCACAAAATCGCCCGCAGCATCGTCACTGTCCCGTGTAAATCGTCACAGCTGGCATTGTACCCGCTGGTCTTGCACGGCCGGGTATGTAATACTCCGTCCAATATACTAAAAACAGAGCAACATGGCCGTTTTAGCACTGCTGCCACGCAGCCTCAAATTCCGCATGACGGTGGTGGTCGTCATGCTGGTGCTGGTTGCCACAGTCATCGTCACCTGGGTAGCGCTGGTGCTGGCCGAACGCGATATGAAAAGCGTGATCGGCAACCAGCAATACGCCCTGCTGTCCTCCGCCGCCGCGCAGGTGGACGCCCAGATCACCGCGAAAAAAGCGCTGCTGGCCAGCCTGGCCGACGCCATGCCTGCCGACGCCGGACAAGACCCCGAGCGCATGAGCGCCTTCGTCGCCCGCCATCCGGCCGTGCGCAAGGCGTTCCTCAATCTGCACATCTTCAACCGCAACGGCGTGCTGATACACACCGAGGGCGAAGGCGCCGCCGTGCTGGCGCTGGACGAACGTCCGCGCGCCTTCATGCAAAAGGTGCTGGCCGGCGGCCGTGTGGTGGTGTCGCCGCCGTTCAAGAGCATCCTGTCCGGCCTACCCGCCATCATGATCCTCCATCCGGTACTGGACGCACAGGGCAAGGCGGTGATGCTGCTGGGCGGCAGCATCGATCTGAGCCACTCCGACTTCCTGGCCCAGATCGCCGCGCAAAAACCGGGCAAGACCGGCTACATGTTCATCATGACCACCGGCGGCATCCTGGTGCACCATCCCAATCCGAAGCGCTTGCTGGAGCATATC
Source organism: Duganella violaceipulchra (assembly GCF_019166075.1). NCBI lineage: Bacteria > Pseudomonadati > Pseudomonadota > Betaproteobacteria > Burkholderiales > Oxalobacteraceae > Duganella > Duganella violaceipulchra. Next base: position 213,488 of record NZ_JAHTGR010000006.1, read on the forward strand.
AATGCGCGGCCTGGCTACAACCGCGCCACCGAAATGGCGCTGCAAGGCTTCGAGGGATGGACCGAAGCGGCCAACAAGGACGGCAGCGAAGGCATCTACTCGTACAAGCACCTGTCCACGACCAACTGGATCATCGGCGCCCGCTTCCCGGTCGACGAGGCGTTCGCGCCGATGATCGAGATGCGCCGCCACGCGATGCTGGCGGCCGGCGCCTTCGCCGCGCTGGCCGGTCTGATGGCGTGGCTGGCGATCCAGGCCCTGCTCAAGCCCCTGGGCCGGCTGCGCCGCAACATCAGCGACATCCGCAGCGGCGACGTCAGCATCGGCGTGCTGCAAAGGCGGCGGCGCGACGAGATCGGCGAATTAAGCAGCGCCTTCCACGAACTGATGGCGGAGCGCGAACTGGCGCAGGAAGCGATACGCGACAGCGAATCCCTGATCGCCGCCAGCGAAAAGCGCCTGCGCATGATCGCCGACAGCATCCCCGCCATCGTTGCGTATATCGACCGGGACAACCGCTACCACTTCACCAACGAATACTTCCGCACCATGCTGGGCCTCGATCCGCAGGCGATGATAGGCAGGACCATGTCCGAGGTGCTGGGCAAGGATTTTGTCGCCTCGATCGCGCCCTACCACGATGCGGCGATGCGCGGCGACCGCGTGCACTACGAACGCGAAGGCCGCAAGGACGGCATACCACAGCAGGTGATGGGCGACCTGATACCCGACATCGCCGCCGACGGCAGCGTGGCCGGCGTCTACCTGATGGCGGTCGACATCACCGAGCGCAAGAGCGCCGAGCTGCGCCAGGCCGCCAGCGAAAAGCGCTTGAAACTCCTGACCGACAATTTACCCGTATTGATCTCCTACCTGGACCACAAGCGCCGCTTCCAGTTCGTCAACGCCACCTTCTTCCAGTGGTTCGGCGTCGAGCCGGACAAACTGATAGGCCGCCACCTGGTCGACGGCATCGGTCGCGATCACTACGAGCACGCGGAGGCCCATCTGGAACAGGCCTATCGCGGCCACAACGTCACCTACGAACTGAAGGCGCAGATCGACGGCAGCCTGCACACGCTGGAGACAACCTTCGTGCCGGAGCTTGCTGCCGACGGCACGGTGGTCGGCATTTACTCGCTCACGCACGACACCACGCGCATGAAGGAAATCGAAGAACGCCTGACACAGCTGGCACGCATCGACTCCTTGACAGGCATCGCCAACCGCCTGATGTTCGAAGAGATCCTGCAACTGGCGGTGCTGCGGTCCAGGCGCAATCGCCGGCCGCTGGCGCTGGCCTACCTGGACATCGACCACTTCAAGAACATCAACGACACCCTGGGCCACGGCGCCGGCGATTCGGTATTGAAGGAGTTCGCCTCGCGGCTGGTGGGCAATGTGCGCGCCTCGGATACGGTGGCGCGCCTGGCGGGCGATGAATTCGTGATCGTGTTGGAACAGGTGGACGGTCCCGGCGAATGCGCGCGGCTGGCGGCCAAGATCATCGAATCGGTGCGGCGGCCGTTCGACGTCGCCGGCCAGCCGATGCGGATCACCACCAGCATCGGCATCGCGCTGCACGAGCGCAACGCCGAAAGCCCGGCCGAACTGATAGCGCGAGCCGACGGCGCGCTGTATGCGGCCAAACGTAAGGGCCGCGACGGTTACGCGCTCGCCAACTAAACGCTATCAGGCGGGGATGCCGCTCGCCTGTGGATTCGGCAGCGGTTCGGACACCTTGAACAACAGGTTGCGATCGACGTGGTGGAACGGTTCTTCCTGGCCGCGTATCATCATCACGGTGTCCTCCTCGTAGCCCCAAGTGCCGTCATCATTGATGGTGACCTTGATGCGGTACTCGACGGTCTTGAAGCCGTACTCCAGGAAGGGATTGGAACGGATGCCGTAGGTATCGGATTCCAGCCGCGCCACCAGTTCAAACTCCTTCGCGTCCGGCGCCACCACGGCCGAGGCCATGGCGATCTGCCCGCGCGGGATGCCGAGCGTCTGGATCACGGTGCTGGTGGCCGGCTCCCACAGCCAGTAGCCAACCTGCTCGTGGTAGGTCTTGGCCTGGCCAGGCTTGTTGATGATGATCAGGTAGCGCAAGCCGTAGAACAGCTGCGGACCGTTGGTGACCGGATCGATAGGCTGCAACTCGATGCGCTCGACGTAGGCCTGCTTGCGCGGACCATCCGCCTTCGGCTTGATGTCGAGGCCACGCTCGCCCTTCCAGATGCCCGCCATCGGCGCCAGCGGGCCAAGGTTATCCAGGGTGTTGACGTCGATCGGGGTAGGCTCGGTATAGATATCGCTGGAAAACTCGCTCATGCATAATCCTGGTGGTTGGTGATAGCCACTATTGTAAGGCGATCTCGATGCGGTTGCGTCCTTCATGGTAGCGATAGGCCACCGCGCCGCCCAACTGGCGTATCAGCAGCAGTCCGACGCCGCCTACGGCCTGCTCCTCGATGGGCCGCGCAGGATCGGGCGGCGGCGGGCCTTGCGTGAGCGGATTGAAGGCCGGTGCCTCATCTTCGTACACCAGCAGCGCGCCAGCCACGCCGACCCACACGGAATGGGCGCTGTCGCCGCCGTGGCCGTGCAGGATGCTGTTGCGCAGCAGCTCCTCCAGTATCAATTCGGCGCGCGCGACCACGCCCGGCCCAAGGCCAGCCTGTTGAAGCGCCATCGCAGCAAACGACATCGCGCCGGAGACCGCATCCAGCCGCGCCGGAAACCGCAACAGGTGCGCAATACCGGTTTCTTTTCTGTCCATTCGAGCATATTATCGGAATGCTCATCTCAGGAGAAGAATCATGCGTCACTTAAAAGCCGCCGTCGCCGCCATTGCCGCCATCTTCGCACTGGGCGGCGCCTGCGCCGCCGAACAACCGGCGGGCATGATCAAGACCACCAAGGGCATAGCCTCCATAGAGCACGCCGGCAAACAGTCCCCGGCCAGCACCGGCGCAGCGCTGATGGCGAGCGACCGCGTGGTCACCGGCGCCGATGGCAGCGTCGGCATCACGCTGCGCGACGAGACGCTGCTGGCGGTGGGCCCGAACAGCAACGTGTGGCTTGAAAAATACGCTTTCGATCCGACCTCGCATGAAGGCGTGCTCAATGCCACGGTCAAGCGCGGCACCCTGGGCGTCATTTCCGGCAAGCTCTCCAAGCAATCGCCGGGCGCGGTGCAGTTCCGCACCCCGACTTCCATCCTGGGAGTGCGCGGCACCGAATTCGTCATCGACGTCAAAGATGGGGAGTAAGGCATGACCATGCTGATCTGGATCGTCTGCCTGCTGGCCGCCGTCTCGCAGCAACAGCGCACCCCGACCGAGCAAATCACCCTGCTCCCCAGCCAGGACGGCAAGGCCAGCGCCGTGATCATCACCACCGCCGGCGTCGATACGGTGCTCGACCAACCCTACCAGACCGCAGCGATCGATGGCAAAGGCGCCAGCGTCAGCGCCGGCAACGGGGCCGACATCGGCAAGCGTTACGCCACCACGCTGACCGCCATGCCGCAGCGGGCCGCCGTGTTCACGCTGTACTTCGTCACCGACACCGACACGCTGGTGCCGGAATCGGCGGCGCGGCTGGCGGAGGTCAAGGCGCAACTGGTGTCGCGCCCCGCTCCGGAGATCATCGTCATCGGCCATACCGACACCGTCGCCAAGCAGGATTACAACGACCAGCTGTCGCTGCGGCGCGCGGCCACGGTCAAGCGCATCCTGGTGGAAGTGGGCATCGACGCCGACCGTATCGCCGTGCAGGGACGCGGTGAACGTGAGCTGCTGGTGCCTACCGCCGACGGCGTCGACGAGCCGCGCAACCGCCGCGTCGAGATCCGCGTGCGCTGAGCCATCAAGCCGCGCCATTCCAGCGCAGCACCAGCAAGGTCAGGTCGTCCGAGGGCTCGGCCTGACCCACGTGCAGGCGCACATCGTCGCGCACCGCCTGCACCAAGGCAGCCGGCGTGGCCGCTGCCGCTGGCAACGCCGCCAGCAAGCGGTCCAGCCGCTCGTTGCCATACAAGTCACCCGCTTCGTTCATGGCCTCGTTGATGCCATCGGTGGTCAGGCACAGGCACTCGCCGGCCTGTAGCTGGTAGTGCTGGACCGGATATTCGAAATCGTCCATCACGCACAGCGGCGGGCCGTCCGCCGCTTGCAGGTGCTCGACGCGGCCATCCACGGTCAGGCGGCGCGGCGCGTCGTGACCGGCGTTGCAGAGGAAGACCTGGCCGTTGGACGCGTCCAAAATCCCCGCCACGCTGCTCACGAACAGCATCTCGGGATTCTCGCGGGTCAGCTCCCGATTGGCGCCGTTCATGATGGCGGCCATTTCCGACGGTCCGCGCAGCGCGATGCTCTTCGATAGCGCCTTCGCCACCACCATGAACAGGCTGGCCGGCAGCCCCTTGCCCGATACATCTCCGACCATGAAGAACAGGCGGTCGCGATCCAGCATGAAAAAATCGTACAGGTCGCCGCCCACCTCGCGCGCAGGCTCCAGCAAGGCCTCCAGCGAGAAGCGTTGCTCTCCGGGGAAGGACAGCGCGGCCTGCGGCAGCGTCGCCATCTGGATGCGGCGCGCCGCGCCCAGTTCACCGGCGGTCTTGGCGGCGGAGACGCGGGCCACCTGCAAGGCGCGATCGCTGTGCTTGCGGTCGCGCACCGCCGCCGCCAGCATGCTGGTCAACAGGCTGAGGCCGACCAGGACGACGGCGCACACCACGCTGGTCGCATCGAACAACAATCCGGCCCGCGCAAACAGCAACATACCAACGCCATACACGCCCAGCACCAGCGCGCCACCCAGCGGCACTGCCAACAACAGGCGCAGCTTGGGCAGCAGCCAGACCAGTAGCAGGCTGCACGCGGCGAACGTCGCCACCTCGGCCCAGCGCATCCATCCGGGGCGACGCAGGAAGGTGCCATCGAAGAAGCTCTCGATCATCTGGGCATGCGTGTCCACGCCGGGCATGAAGTCGCCGCGGGCATTGGTCTTGTAGTCGGTCAGTCCCAGGCCGGTCATGGCGACGATGACGATCTTGTTTTGCAGCGCGCCGTCGGCCAACCGGCCGCGCATCACGTCCAGCGCCGAGATGTAGCGGTCCATCGCGGGCGCTGAAAAATTGACCCACACCGTGCCATCCGGCGCGGTCGGCACACGCAGGTCGCCAACCGACACACTGTGGACGCCGTCGGCGTCGGCCTCGATCTCCAGCGCGGAACTGCCGGTGGCCACGCGCAGCAGTTCCATCGACAGCGCCGGCGCCAGCGTGTCGCCAATTGCCCCGACCAGGGGCGCGCGCCGCACGATGCCCTTTTCGAGATTCACCGACAGCAGGCCCTGCCCCCTGGATGCCGCTTGCAGCAAGGGCAAACTGGACATCGCCTGCGGGAAGCGCATCACCGGCAGCGACGACGCCGGCCAATTCACATGCACCGGCCACACGCGCAACGCATCGCTGGTGCCGGCTTCGGGATGGGCAAAACCCGCCGCGCCCAGCACGATCGGCGCGCGCCGCATGGCCGCCGCCAGCACGTCGTCATACGCTGGCAGCGCCGCCAGGCTGTCGCGCAGCGGGCCGGCGGGCAAGCGCGCGGCCAGGGCCTCGGGCGAGGTGGTGTCCGGCTCCGGCATCAGGATATCCAGGCCGATGGCCAGCGGCTGCTGGGCGTTGATATGCTCTATCAACTCGGTCAAGCGGGTGCGCGGCCACGGCCACTGGCCGAACTCCTTGAGCGAAGCTTCGTCGATGGCGATGATCTGGACCGGCCCCGATGCACGCTGGCGCGGAAAGTGGACCTGGTAGGCGTTGAACAAGGCAAGCCGCAGTTGCGGCAGCAGGCCGTCGCCGCCAGCGGCCAGCGCCATCGCCAGCAGGCACGCCAGCACCAGCGCCAGCGGCCTGCCCTGGCCTGCGCGTACGCCGCCCAGGGCTTGGGTTTGCAAGCGGAGCAGCATGGCCGCGCTTACAGTTCGATTTCCATGCCGTCGTAGGCCGAGACGATTTCCAGCGGCGCTTCGCCGGTGATTTCGGCATAGCGCCGCGTCTCGGCCAGCACGCGGGCGATCTGCGCGTCGTCGTAGATGGGCTCGTGGTGGAACAGGCAAAGCTGGTGCACACCGGCCAACTGGCACAGTTCGACGCCGACCACGTTGCTAGAGTGACCCCAGTCGGCCTTCACCGATATCGAATCGGCCAGCGAATACATGGCGTCGAAGATCACCAGGTCGGCATCGCGGAAGAACTCGACGAAGGCCAGGCGCTCGGCCGCGTTGTCCAGCTTATGCTCGGAGTCGGTGCTGTAGATCATGACCTTGCCGCCTTGTTCCAGGCGGTAGCCATAGGAGTCGCCCGCGTGCAGTTGCAGCTTGGCGGTCACGGTCAGGTCGTGCAGGCGCAGCGGAACGCCCGGCTCCATCTGGACAAACTCGATAGTCGCGCCCAGCTGATGGAAGCCGACCGGGAAGCTGATCGGCTCCTGCTGGCGGCGGAAGGCCGTTTCCAGCTCCTCGTGGCAGCCGTAGATGATGATGCGGTTGCCCGGTATGTAGGCCGGCGTGAAGAACGGGAAGCCCATGATGTGGTCCCAATGGAGATGGGACATGAACACATGGTAGGTCTGCGGCTTGGCCGGGCCATAGCGCGCCAGCTTGGCGCCCGCCAGCGCGCGCACACCGGAACCCAGGTCAAGGATGACGTGTTCGTGCACGGTGTCCGGCTCCCACACCTCGACCTCCACGCAGCTGGAATTGCCGCCATAGGTGCCGCGCACATCGAAGCCCAGATCGTTGTCGATGTACGACGCCACCTTCTCCGGCGTGTCGAGGTTGCGGCCGATGGCGCCTTCGAGCGCGGTCACCAGCTTGGAGCGGATCTGCTTGTGGTTCAGCGCCACCGGCAGCGAACCGCGCGCGCCCCAGATGCGCGCTTTCATGAAGCGCCACCCACGGCTGCCAGCGCGCCGGCGCGGTCAGGGAAGATCTCGAACAGCATGTCGAAGCGGCTGATGGTGAACACTTCCAGCACCAGCGGCTGCAGCGCCGCCAGCACCATGCGCCCGCCCTGCGCCTTGACCTGCTTGATGGCCAACATCAGCGCGCGCAAGCCTATGCTGCTGATGTAGTTGACGCCGCTGAAATCGAGCACCAGCGCTGCGCCATCCTTGCTGCAGTCGCGCAAGTGCGGATCGAGTGCTAGCTTGAAGGCATCGGCATGCGTATGATCGATACGACCGGCGGGGCTGAGCACCACGGTGCTGCCGGCTTGCTGCGGCTGAAGTTCCATAATGGTGCCCTGTGCGCTGTGCGGGTGGGAATGGTGATTTTTTCCATTTTTACATCTTTTAGTGCAAGAAGCAATTCCTAGGAGAATCGCCTGTACATGATATTCTTCGGCCTCGACGCTACAAGGGAGAACGCGCATGTCGCCGCTCGACAAATTTTTCAAGCTCACTGAGCATGGCAGCAACGTTCGGACCGAAGTGGTCGCGGGCATTACCACCTTCCTGACGATGGCCTACATCATCTTCGTCAACCCCGCCATCCTGGGCGATGCCGGCGTGCCGAAGGACGCCGTGTTCGTCGCCACCTGCCTGGCGGCGGCGCTGGGCACCATCATCATGGGCCTGTACGCCAACTACCCGATCGGCATGGCGCCGGGCATGGGCCTGAACGCCTACTTCGCCTACGCCGTGGTGCTGGGCATGGGCGTGCCCTGGCAGTCGGCGCTGGGCGCGGTGTTCATCTCTGGCTGCCTGTTCATCCTGGTGAGCGTGTTCAAGGTGCGGGAATTGATCGTCAACGGCATACCGCATTCGCTGCGGGTGGCCATCACGGTGGGCCTGGGCTTGTTCCTGGCGTTGATCGCGATGAAGAGCGCCGGCCTGGTGGTCGCCAGCCCGGAAACGCTGGTGCGCGTGGGCGATATGCACAAGCCGCAGACCATCATGGCCGTCTTCGGCTTCCTGCTGATCGTCACGCTGGACCGCCTGCGGGTGCCGGGTGCGCTATTGATCGGCATCGTGGTGGTGACTGTCATGAGCTTCTTCTTCGGCGGGAATACCTTCCACGGTTTCATGTCGCTACCGCCGTCACTGGCGCCGACGCTATTCCAGTTCGACCTGAAAGGCGCCGCCTCGCTGGGCTTGTTCAACGTGGTGCTGGTGTTCTTCCTGGTTGAACTGTTCGACGCCACCGGCACGCTGATGGGCGTCGCCAGCCGCGGCGGCCTGCTGGTCGACGGCAAGATGAAGCGCCTGAACAAGGCGCTGCTGGCCGACAGCTGCGCAATTGTCGCCGGCTCCATGCTCGGCACCTCCAGCACCACGGCCTATCTGGAAAGCGCGGCCGGCGTGCAGGCGGGCGGACGCACCGGCCTGACGGCGCTGGTGGTGGCGCTGATGTTCCTGGCGGCCCTGTTCTTGGCGCCGATCGCCGGTGTGGTGCCGGCCTACGCTACCGCGCCGGCGCTGCTGTTTGTCGCCTGCCTGATGCTGCGCGACCTGGTCGATGTCGACTGGAGCGACACCACCGAGAGCGTACCGGCTGCCATCACCGCGCTGGTGATCCCGTTCACCTACTCCATCGCCCACGGCATCGCCTTTGGCTTCATCACCTACGCCGGACTGAAACTGTTGACCGGCCAGGCGCGTCAGGTCAAGCCGGTGGTGTGGGTGATCGCCGTGCTGTTCCTGTTCAAGTACGCCTACCTGACGGCCTAGGCGCGGCCTGCCGCCAGCCGTTCCGGGGATGCCACCAGCGTCGGCATCTCCCGCACCGCCAAGATGCCAACCACGTTGTTGAGCCGCATGCGGCACAACGTCAGCGGGTCTTCGTCCTCGGCCGCCAGCCTTATCTGCACGTCCACGCCTTGTGGATGCGTGGTCGTGCGCAGGCTGCGCAACTCCAGTCCCAAGCGGCGCACGATCGCCAGCACCGCTTCCAGGGTGGCGATGGGATCGTCCGGCTCGATGCAAAATCGGTAGCTTTTTTGTGTGGTATTCATGCAACCAGAATATCCGGGAGCCGGCAAAATAGGCTTCCTTGTTTTGCTCGATATTCAGCCCAATGAAGAAGATCATCCCATCCCATGTAAAATATGGGGAATAATCATCTTTCAGGACTCTGCGACATGGAAATCGACGAACTGGACCGCCGTATTTTGCGCGAACTGCGCCGTGACGGACGCCTGAGCAACACCAAGCTGGCGGAAAAGGTCGGCCTGTCCACCACGCCGTGCTGGAACCGCGTGCGCGCCCTGGAGGACGGCGGCCTGATCGAGGGCTACACGGCGTTGCTCAGCCAACAGGCGCTGGGCTACCCGGACACCGTCATCATCGAGGTCACGCTGGACCGCCATGACGACGACATCTTCGAGAAATTCGGCCAGGCGCTGGCGGATTTGCCGGAAGTGATGGAAGCCTACCTGTTGACCGGCGAATACGATTACCTGATCAAGGTGGCCGTGGCCGGTACGGCCGGCTACGAGGAATTCCTGCGCCGCAAACTATACAAACTTCCCGGCCTGCGCCACAGCCGTTCCACCTTCGTGCTGCGTTGCCTGAAACGCGCGCATTCGGTCGAACCTTAAAATGATCTATTAACATTGAAAAATACTCAATACCCAAATAAGACACTTTAGCCTTTAGCCTTGCCCTTTTATTTTTTCGATAGTAAATTGAAAATAGAATATTCAATAAAAGGGGAAGCACGATGCAAATTGCTAAAATTTCCGCATTAGCAACATTGACCATCCTTTCATCCTCCGCCTATGCGGTCGACAGCAGTTTCAGCGGATTTGCGCAATTAACCGTCGGCCGGGCTTTAAGCGGAAACTCCGACAGCCCCATTCCCTATCAACTTAATGCCAAGCCGGGATACAGCTACCAATGTCCCTGCTTTACCGGCAATTATGAATATGCCGGTGTCTACGAATACCATAAGACCGACCTGCGTCCGGAATCGCTGGCCGGCGTGCAGGGTAATTTCAAGTTCACGCCCGAATTGTCCGCCACGGTGCAACTGGTCGCGCGCGGCGCCGACAGTTCGGTCAATGCGGACTGGGCCTATGGCAGCTACAAGATTTCGGACAGCCTGACCCTGCAGGTCGGCCGCAAGCGCTTGCCGCTGTACTACTACTCGGACTATATGTACGTCGGCTACGCCTACCCGTGGCTGCGGCCTTCGCAGGACCTGTACGCATGGCAAATCTACTCCTACGACGGCGCCAACCTGCTCTACACCAACAACGTTGGCGACTGGACCTACACCGGCAACGTCTGGATCGGCCGCCGCAAGACCAGCGACAACGAACTGCTGGGAAATCTCTACTATTCGACCCGGATCGACGAAAGCTGGAAGAAGATGATCGGCGGCTATATCGACGCCAGCAACGACATCTTCAGCCTGCGCGGGGTCTATATGCATACCGTGGTCGAACGCTATGCCGTCGTCAACGGCGTGCGTTCGCTGGTCATGACCGGCCAGAACGGCGATTTCGTCAACGATGTCGGCCAGGCGTTCTATGGTGTGTCCTTGAATATGGATTATAAGAACTGGCTACTGCGCAGCGAGATTAACTATATTAACCGACCGTCGGTTAAAAACACCTATACCGCGCAGTCTTATTCCGGCGGATATAAGATGGATAAACACACATTCATGATTTCCTGGTCGCAATTCCAGGAGCGGGCCGCCTATTGGCCGGACGGCACCGAGAAACACGACACCACCTCTCTGAGTTATCGCTGGGATTACACCACCTCGCAGGCGCTGAAGGTGCAATTTGATAAGATCAACGATAAATCCAAATTCCAGTTCACCGGCGATGCCAAGCTGCTGTCGGCCTCCTGGCAAATCGTCTTTTAATGCGGAGGGCATCTTATGAGAAAACTTAAAGTAGCGACGGCGTTAATCTGCGCCGCGTTTGTGTGCAATACCGTGGCTGCGATGGAAATCGTGGTGGTGGTCAATCCCAAGAATCCTGCCAGCCGCATGTTCTCAGATCAGGCGTCGCAGTTCTTCCTGGGCAAATCCAATATGTTCGTGCCCCTGGACCAGGCTGAAAAATCCCAGATACGCGCCGAGTTCTACCAAAAGCTGTCCGGCAAGGATGTGTCCCAGGTCAAGGCCGCCTGGGCCAAGATCATTTTCACCGGCAAGGGCGTGATGCCGGCCGAGCTGCATTCGACGGCCGAGGTCAAGAAGGCCATCGCGGCCGACATCAACGCCATCGGCTACATAGAAAAGTCCGCCGTGGACGACAGCGTCAAAGTCATCCTGAGCCTGCCCTGAGACCCGCCATCCGCTTATGTTGTCGACCGCACAGATGGAGCGCCGGAAGCGGCGCATTGTGCAGGTGCTCGAACAACTATAAAAGGATGAACATGAACCAGCCCCTGAAACTCGCCATCGCACTCGCCGCACTGACTTTGACGTCGCAAGCCATGGCCCAAATCACGTTTTACGAACATGACGGCTGGCGCGGCCGTACCTTCACCGCCAACCGCCCGGTCAATGACTTCTCGCGCACCGGTTTCAACGACCGCGCCTCGTCGGTGGTGGTCGAACGCGGCCAGTGGGAAGTCTGCGACGACGCCAACTTCGGCGGCAACTGCATGGTGCTGCGCCGCGGCAGCTACGAGTCGCTGGGCGGCATGGGCATGAACGACCGCATCTCCTCGGTGCGCCCGGTAGGCCGTCGCGACCGCTATGACAACGAAGCGCCGGCGCCGCTGCCGCAGCCCACCTATGAATACCGCCGCCGTCCAAGCGAGCGCGTGATTGAAGTGCCGATCAGCTCGGTACGAGCCGTGGTGGGCACGCCGGAACAGCGCTGCTGGGTCGAACGCCAGCAAGTGACTGAACCGGCCCGCAGCGGCAACAATGTCGGTGGCGTCATCGCCGGCGCGCTGATCGGCGGTATCCTGGGTCACCAGGTGGGCGGCGGTACCGGACGCGACGTGGCCACGGCCGGCGGCGCAGTAGCTGGCGCGGCCATCGGCAACAACATGGCCAACAACAGCAACTCGCAGAGCTATGCGCGCGATGTGCGCCGCTGCGAAAACGTCAGCAACCCGACGCCGGAATACTGGGACGTGACGTATAACTATCGCGGCCAGCAACACCGCGTGCAGATGAGCACAGCCCCGGGTCAGACCATCGCGGTCAACGCCAGGACCGGCGAACCACGCATGTAATGCTGGAGATTTGCCCACTTCTCGCAAATTTAGGGGGATGTGGGCAAACAACAAGTATACTCAAGCCCCCCAATGGGCCGGCCCAGAGACTGCATGCGTAAGCTACTACCCTATTCCTACTACGGCGGCGACACCGACGAACAGCAGCAGTTCTATTCCGAACTACGGCCGGTGACCATCATTTCGCAAAGCGTAGGACTGGTGAGCTGGCTCGCGGCCGCCATCTTGCTGGCCGCCGGCGGACAGTCGCTGCACGCCAGCCTGCTGTTCGGCGTGCCGGGCATGCTGCTCAGCCTTGTCATCTCGCTACGGGCCGGCTCCGTCAAGTCGCTGGTTGTCTCCGGCATCATCGGCACCACTGCCACCGCGTTTGCCTTCCGCCTGCTGATGGCCTACTGTCCGGACCCGACGTTTTGGGTGCTGCCGGTCGGCACGGTGTTGACGCTGTCGGCCGCCCCCATCTTCGGCGGCATGATCAATTACATCGGCGCAGCCGTCGCCGTGTGGCTGATACTAACGGTAGGCAATTTTCCCGCGCAGCCGGGGCAGCTTACGTTCAATCTTGCGCTGCTGGTCATGGGCAGCAGCTTTGCCATGGCGATCTATTTACACGCTTATTTCCTGAACCTGCGCGTGCGCAGCCACCGCGCCCGGCGCGAGTTGGCGGAAATGGCCTTCAAGGACCTGGTCACCGGTTTGAACAATCGGCGCAAATTCACGCTGGAGGTACGCCGCATGCAATTGCTACCCTCGCCACTGCCGCTGTTTTTCCTGATGATAGACATCGACGACTTCAAGAAGATCAACGACACGTTGGGCCACGACGCCGGCGATGACGTGCTGATCCACACAGCGCAGGTGCTTGCCGGGCTGGGTGCGGGTCATCTGTGCGGCCGGCTGGGAGGCGAGGAATTCGGCGTCCTGTTCCATGGCGAGGCTGCGGACGCATTGGACTTTGCCGCTGCGCTGCTGGACGGCGTACGGGCAGCGACGCATCCACCGCGCACGGTCAGCATCGGCATTGCCGAGTTTGACAGGGACAGCGACCTGTCGGTCAGCTACAAGCGAGCCGACGAGGCGCTGTATCTCGCCAAGCGGCACGGCAAGAATCGCTATGTGCTGGCAGGCGGCATGCAGGCCGCCGCCTGAGCCGGTGAACAGATCCTCGACCGCAGCATCATTGACGACGACGGCTCGGGCCGATCAAGCCGAGCAGGCCCACCGCCAGCAGCAACAAGGTGCCAGGCTCCGGTATCGCTTGCAAAACGGGCAGGCCGCCTGGCCCCAGCACAGGATTGACCACCGTCGTGCCGTTGCTACTGAGGCTGAAGACGGCCGAGCCGACCACGATCGTGCTGCGCCCCGCCCCGCCAAACGAGCCGGACCAGAACGACGGCGCTGGGCTATACAGGCCGTCCGGCGGCAGCGGCGCCAACGGCGTGGCGCTTCCGGTGGTATCGACGGACAAGTCAAATTCAACAATGAAGTGTGGCGTCGCATAGTTCGGACTGGAACCGAAGCTTGCGCCTGCATGGAACCTGGCCAGCGCCAGATCGTCGGCGTCGAGCGCGGACCAGAATGGCGAACTCAGATCGAAACCACCCGCGGCGTCGACCGGCGATCGCACAGCGTGGCTTTTTTCAAACGACTGGATACCACTGTCGCTGATATGCACGACATAGTCCGTGCTGCCGTTCTGGAAAAACACATCCATGAACTGCCCGCCTGCCCCGGCGGACGTAAAGCTGCCCAGGTCGTACATCAAATTGAGCGTGTGCCCGAGCGTTGAACCCGGCGCTCCGCTGGTCGATTGCTCCACATAGAAACGCGTGCCGCCCGGCGCACCGACGGTGAAGCTGGCGGAACTCACGGTGGGCCGGGGCGGCGCGCCGTTCGTCGCCGAGACGATCCATTCTGCCGGGCCGAACAAGCCGTCGCTCACGTGGACCGGAGCCGCCTGTGCCGCGCCGGCAAGGCCGATGCCCGCCAGCGCCAAAAGCAAAATGCCACGCCACCCGCCGCGCTTCACAGAAAACACCTTCGTTTGGGAATGTTTCATGCCTATCGCCTGGTTGTGGTTGCTGCGCACCAGAAGAAGCAAATTCGGTTCCATGCGCCGTGGAGACTGCCCTGCCATGTTTGCCGTGCATGCGCCGGCGGCGCACTGTAAGCCTAGCCGACACTAAAAAAAGGGCGACCAACGGTCGCCCTTCGCGTCTCCGGTCCAGACCGTTTAGAAGTGGTACTCAGCCCTTATCATCGGCGTCTTCGCCACATAGCCCTGGCCGCCGGTGGTGGCCGAGGTATTGCCGAACTTGTTGTGCCAGTACTGGTACTCGACGCCGACGCGGAAGGTGTTCTTGGCGTGGCCCATTGCGGCGCCCGCGTCAAACATCAGTTGCATGTCGATATTGGTCTCGGCGCCGGTATCGCTGCCCACCTCGTCCTTGCCCTTCGATGCGATAAAGTTGGCATAGCCCTCGAAGGCCCACAGCGAACCCAGCGGGATACCCCAGTCCGACGACAGCATCGCATGCGTCTTGTAGGTATAGCGGCCAGTAACGGTGGAGATCGGCGGGAAGGCGCCGCTCGGCGCGTTGCTTTCGTTGAGCAGCAGCAGGCTGGTATTGAAGTGACCGGCCGGCACGTTCCACATAAAAGTCGGCCCCAGCACGAACATGCGCTTGCGCGAGTTGTAGCCCACGTCGTTCTTGGTGTTGACGTCGAAACCAGCGGTGATGCCCAGGCCGCGCACCGGGCCGAACTTGTAGTCGGTGCCGGTCACCTTGCTCAGGTCGACGGTATTGCGGTACAGGATGTAGGCTTCGTTGGCGCCGGACTTCTGCGTCAGCGATGCCGGGTCGTTCTTGTCCGACATCAGGAAGTCGGCGTTGAAGTAGTTGGTGCCGTACTTGTAGCCGCTGACGTGGGTCAGCGCCAGGATGTTCTTGGAGATGTCGTTCGGATTGAACGGCTCGCGATAGTCGTTGCCGTAACGCCAGCTGACGGAGGTGTCGCTCCAGTCGGCGGCGTGAACCGATCCGGCCAGGCTCAACAAGGCGATGCATACCAGCTGTGGAATTTGTCTCGTTTTCATTTTAGTTTTTCCATATTGTAGGACGTGACTGTCCCCGCCGGCACCGTCAGGGCGCGCCGGTAAGGAGGCAGTCGTTGGGGTTAGTTCCTCAGCCTGCGCCGAGGTAGACGAACTTGAAGGTGAACACGCAAGCGATCGCCCAGATCACTGGACGCACTTCGCGCACACGGCCGGTCAACAGCTTCAGCACCGCATAGGAGATGAAGCCGAACGCCACGCCAAGTGCGATCGAGTACGTGAACGGCATGGTCAGCGCCGCGATGGCGGCTGGCACGCTTTCGGTGGTGTCGGACCAGTCGATGTCGACCAGTTCGCGCAGCATGAGGCAGGAAACATAGAGCAGCGCAGGCGCCGTGGCGTAGCTCGGCACCACGCCGGCCAGCGGCGAGATGAACAGGCAGGCCAGGAACAGCACGCCGACGGCGACTGCGGTCAGGCCGGTGCGGCCGCCCGCTTGCACGCCGGCGGCGCTTTCGATGTAGGCGGTGGTGCTGGAAGTGCCCAGCAGCGAGCCGGTGACGATGGCGCAGCTGTCGGCCAGCAGCGCCTTGTTCAGGCGTTCCATCTTGCCGTTGACCAGCAGGCCGGCGCGGTTGGCCACGCCCATCAGCGTGCCGGTGGCGTCGAACAGTTCGACCAGGAAGAACACCAGCACCACGTTCAGCAGGCCGACCGAAATCGCGCCCATCAAATCCAGCTTGAACAGGGTCGGCGCCAGCGAAGGCGGCGTGTCGATAATGCCGTTAAAGGTATTCCCGGCGACGAAGAAGCTCAGCACCGTCACGGCCAGGATGCCGATCAGGATCGCGCCCTTGACCTTCAGGCGGTCCAGCGCAACGATGATGAAGAAGCCGACGATGGCCAGCAAGGTAGGCGCCTTGTGCAGGTCGCCCACGCGCACCAGCGTCTCCGGGCTGCTGACGACGATGCCGGCGCTTTTCAGCGAGATCAGGCCGAGGAATAAGCCGATGCCAACGGTGATGGCGGTGCGGATCGAATGCGGAATGCCGTTGACGATCATCTCCCGCAGCTTGAAGACGCTGACGAACAAGAACAGGCAACCGGAAATGAAGACCGCGCCCAGCGCCATCTCCCAAGGCATGCCCATGCCCTTGACCACGACATAGGCGAAGTAGGCGTTCAAGCCCATGCCCGGCGCCATGGCAATCGGATAGTTGGCGTACAGGCCCATAATCAAACAGCCCAGGGCGGCCGC
Organism: Duganella violaceipulchra; assembly: GCF_019166075.1. NCBI lineage: Bacteria > Pseudomonadati > Pseudomonadota > Betaproteobacteria > Burkholderiales > Oxalobacteraceae > Duganella > Duganella violaceipulchra. The sequence goes on from NZ_JAHTGR010000006.1 coordinate 230,022, forward strand.
GATACAGGTGGCGACGAACACGGCGCCCTTGGGCATGCCGGCGTCACCGAGGATGGAGGGGTTGACGAAGATGATGTAAGCCATCGTCAGGAATGTGGTCAGACCTGCCACCAGTTCGGTGCGCACATCAGTCCCATTCTCTTTCAGCTTGAAGAATTTTTCTAAAATTAACATAACGTCTCCGTGTTCTATTTTTAACTGCTTATTGGTCATTCGCCGATTAAACATGGGAACAATCGACTAGACCTTATCTCAGGGGCCACGTCACGAAATGGCTTCCGTGGCATACCTGCTATCTGTTATCACCTATAACAGCCGGGGCGCGCCGCATTTGAATGCGGCGTAGCCCCGTTCTAAACCTCCTAGACGAATTCGCCGATTTTCGATACCACGGCCTTGCGCACCGAGCCTGTCACAATGAAGGAGCGCGCCACTTCAAGGTCGTTGTGCAGCCAGCGGTCGCCGTCGAGGCAGGCAGGGATCTGCGCGCGCACCGATTCGTAGGCCGCCTGCGTACCCTTTCCGAGCACAAAACCGGGCAGCAGATTTTCTGTCATCGTCAGCGCCTGGGAGGCAAGCAACATTTCTACGCCGACAATGTACTGTGTGTTCGACACCACAGTTGCGGCCTTGCGCGCGCACCAGGTGGAGTTGGACACGTGGTCCTCGCTGTTGCCTTTGGCCGGAATCGAGTCGACGCTGCCTGGCATGCACAGCGTGCGGTTCTCCATCACGAGGGAGCTGAGCGAGCATTGCATCACCGGATAGCCGGTGTTCACACCACGCACGCCGGACATCAGGTTGCGCGGCAGGCCCCACGACAGCGTAGGATCGATCAGGCGCGCGACGCGACGCTCGACGATGCTGCCCAGGTCCGCCACGGCCATCGCCAGCAGGTCCATCGCCTGCGCCAGGTATTGGCCGTGGAAGTTACCGCCCGAGATGATCTCGAAGCCGCCGCCGTCCTTGCCGAAGATGAGCGGGTTGTCGGTGGCGGAGTTCACTTCCTTGTCGAGGATGGTGTCGATGTAGTCCAGCGCATCGAACACCGGGCCGTAGACCTGCGGCGCACAGCGCAGCGAGTACACGTCCTGGATGCGGGCCGTGTACGGAATGTCGGTGCGGCGCAGCTCTTCCGGGAACTGCACGGCGCGCGCTTCGTGCGTGGTGCGGGTGGAGCCGTCCAGCAGGTCGCGGATGATGGCGGCGGTCTTGATCTGGCCCGCGTGCGGACGCGCTTCGTGGATGCGCGGATCGAAGGCCGACATCTCGGCGCGCATCGCTTCCAGCGTCAGGCCCAGCGACAGGCAGGCATCGGACAGCATATTGCGCGCATCGGAAGCGGCCAGCAGCGCCACCGCCAGCGAGACGGTACAGCCGTTGATCAGAGCCGATGCGTCCTTGGCCTTCAGCTCAAAGACGACCGGGCCGACGTTGGAAGCACGGATCGCGTCAGGGGCCGACATGCGCTGGCCCTTGTACATCACTTCCGCTTCTTCAAAGCCGGCGATGGCAGCCGCCAGGTAGGCCAGTGGCGCCAGGTCGCCCGAGGCGCCGACGGAGCCCTTCTGCGGCATGATCGGGTGGATGCCGGCATTGACGAAGGACAGCAGGCGGTCGACCACTTCCACGCGCGGCGCGGAGTAGTTACTGGCGAAGGCATTGGCGCGCAACAGCATGGTGGCGCGGCTGACTTCTTCGGAGAACGGCTCGCCCATGCCGCAGGCGTGGGCCTTGATCAGCTGCGTCTGGAACAGGACGATGTCCTGCACCTTGACGCGGGTGTCCTTCAACATGCCGACGCCGGTGTTAAAGCTGTACATCATCGGCGCTTCGTCGTGCATCCAGGTCGACTCGATGTAGTCGCGGCTTTCTTTCAGCGCGGCGCGCGACGAGGCGGCCAGGTTCACTTCGATGGCGTGGTCGCGGGCGACGGCGACGACTTGCGCCGCGGTCAGGTTGAAACCGTTGATGGTGGTAGTAGTCATGATCTGTCTTCTTATCAGTTGGCGCCGGCGGAGAACCAAGCACCGAGTTCGGAGCGTTCTTCTGGCGTGATGTTGGTCATATTCCCGATCGGCATAGCCTTCAGGACAACAGCCTGCTGGTTGATCTTGGCCGCGTTCTGGCGGATCAGCTCAGGCGTATCGAACTTGATGCCGGCCGGCGCGGTGGCGAAGCCGGGTTGCGTAGGCTGCGCGGCGTGGCAGCTGACGCAACGCTGGCTGACGATGGCCTGCACACGGTTGAAGTCAGGTGCAGCAACACTGGCATGTGCCTCACCGGCGGTGTCGCCGACGATGGCAGGCACAGGAGCCGCAGCAGGACGAGGCGCAATCACCACGGCAACCGCCGCCAGGATCGCGACACCGGCCGCAGGGAACTGCCACGCGGTCTTGCCGTGATGGCGCAGGTTGAAGAAGTGACGAATCAGCACGCCGGCGGCGATGATCGCGCCCAGCAGCGCCCAGCTATAGGCATGGCTGTAGGTCATCGCATAGTGGTTGCTGATCATGATCAGCAGGACCGGCAGCGTGAAGTAGTTGTTGTGGACAGAGCGCTGCTTGGCCTTCTTGCCGTGGATAGGATCAGGCGATTTACCCTGCTCCATCGCTTCCACCAGCTTGCGCTGGCCAGGAATAATCAGCATCAGCACATTACCGACCATCATGGTGCCGATCATGGCGCCAACGTGGATGTAGGCGGCGCGGCCGCTCAGGAACTTGGTCAGCACATAGGCCATCGCGACGATGAACACGAACATGATGATGCCCAGCAGGCCATCTTTCTGGCCCAGCGGCGAGCGGCACAGCGTATCGTAGAACAGCCAGCCCACCAGCAGCGAGCCGAGGCCCACGCCGATCGCCTGCAGCTGCGACAGGTCCGCGACCGACTTATCAATCATCATCGCCGAGGCGTTGAAGTAGTAGACGATAAACAGCAGCGAGAAGCCCGAGATCCAGGTTGCATAGGCTTCCCATTTAAACCAGTGCAGGTCCGACGGCAGCTCGGCCGGCGACACCAGATACTTCTGCGGATTGTAAAAACCGCCACCATGCACGGCCCACAATTCTCCGGACACGCCCTTCTTGGCCAGGTCGGAACCCGGCTTCGGTGGTCGTATGCTGTTGTCGAGCCAGACGAAGTAGAAGGATGCGCCGATCCACGCGATCCCCGTGATGAGATGCAGCCAGCGCACCAATAGATTGAGCCAGTCCACGCCGTAAGCGAGCAATTCCATGTTGTCCCCAATGATTGGATTAAGCTCGTCTGCCACCGCGGGCGCTCCAGACGATTGGGATGATTTCCCTTTTGGCCGCGAACTGTTGAAAGCTCCGCTGCGACCGCTTGAAAGCCACACGCAGATCACGCATGGTCTGGGACGAACGATAAAACTAATTCTGGCTTTTCGTATGGCAGTAGCCGTATATTAAAAATAGGCTCACCGTTATAGATCGATCATCATGGCACAACTTCCCGACCACTTAGACCTGCACCTCATACGCATTCTGTACATGCTCCTCTGCGAAAAAAACGTTTCACGCGTCGCGATGAAACTGGATCAAACGCAGCCCTCCATCTCGGCCTCGCTGCAAAAACTGCGCGAGCTCACAGGCGATCCGCTGCTGGTGCGCGGCGGCCGCGGCATGGTGCCGACCCAGCACGGCGAGAGCCTGAAGGCGCCCGCCAAACGCATCCTCGACGAGGTGGGGCAGCTGTTCCTGCACAAGACGCCCTTCGCCTCGAAGGAGGAAGGACGCACCTTCCGCATCGGCGCGCCGGACTACCTTGATATTCAATTTTTGCCCAACGTTGTGGCGCGCTTGCGACGCGAATCGCCCAAGAGCCGCGTCATCATCCACAGCCTGGGCGCCGAAGTGGACGCGATCCGCATGCTGTCCGACGGCGAACTCGATCTGCTGATCGGTAACTGGGAGCAGCCACCGGAACACCTGCACCTGTCGCGCCTCTTCGAAGACCCGATCATCTGCGCCATGCGCGCCGACGCGCCCTATGCCAAGCGCACCGATTCCAACGACATGACGTTAGACGATTATCTGAGCCTGCCCCACGTGGCGCCCTCGCCCACGCTGCCCGGCTTCCATGGCGTAATCGATTCCTTCCTGACGCAGCAGGGCTACCAGCGCAATGTGGTGGTGGAATCCGCGTATTTCAGCCTGATTCCCTACATGCTGACGCAGACCGACATGGTGCTCACCACCGGGCGCCAGTACCTGCGCTTTTACGAGCGCAACCTGCCGATCAAGACCTTCACGGTGCCGGTGCGCTTCCCGACGATGCGCTTCTACCAGCTGTGGCACGAGCGCGTGCACCAGGCGCCGGAGCACAAGTGGTTGCGCGACCAGGTCACGCAGGCCGCGCAAGCGCTGACCGCGAGATGACCCCAAGACGATGGGGTCTGACCCCTTGGGGTCAGACCCCCTGCCAACGGTGTGCGGGGTGAACCCGTGGCACGCCCACAACACTCTCCATAAGCCCCGGCTGAATGCGATTATGGCTGCGGGCGTATATAACAGCCTCCCTCGCCATATATCATTCCTCATATACCAAGAGGAGACGGGCCACCGCCTGCACAACAATGACAATCACACTAGATCACCTGAACCGCTGCGGCGCCGACGAATTCACCCAGCTGCTGCATGGCCTGTACGAACACTCGCCGTGGATACCGGAGCGCGCCGCCGCGCAGCGCCCATTCGCCACCCTCTCCGCACTGAAGCAAGCCTTGCAAGGCGTGGTGCAGAAAGCCGCCGAAGCCGAACAACTGGGCCTGGTGCGCGCCCACCCGGAGCTGGCTGGCAAAGCTGCCCTCGCCGGTGAACTGACCGCCGAATCGACCGGCGAACAGGCGCAGGCCGGCCTGACCCACTGCTCCGCCGACGAACTGGCGACGCTGCATAAGCTCAACGCCGACTACAACGCCAAATTCGGTTTCCCCTTCATCCTCGCCGTCAAAGGCCCGACCGGCAACGGCCTGACGCGCCACGAGATCACAGCCGCCTTCAGCCGCCGCCTGCGTTCGCAGCGCGATGATGAACTGGCCGAGTGCCTGCGCCAGATCGGCCGCATCGCCGAGATGCGCTTGAACGCGTTGCTGCAGGTGGACCTGCAATTCGGTCCGACCATCATGCAATGGGCTGAAACCATCGGCGCCTGGAGCGACGACGCCGACAACCTCACCTGCGCCTACATGACCGACGCCCACCGCAAAACCGCCACCCAGCTGGCGACGTGGATGAAGGAAGCCGGCATGGAAGTATCCATCGACCCGGTCGGCAATGTCGTCGGCCGCTACAAGTCGGACAAGCCGGGCGCCAAGGCCCTGTTGACCGGCTCCCACTACGACACCGTCCGCAACGGTGGCAAGTATGACGGCCGTGAAGGCATCCTGCTGCCGATCGCCGTGGTCAAGCACCTCAATGAACGCGGCGAACGCCTGCCGTTCGACCTGGAGATCATCGGCTTCTCGGAAGAAGAAGGCGTGCGCTATCAAAGCACCTTCCTCGGTTCCAACGCCGTCATCGGCCAGTTCGACATGGCGCTGCTGGATAAGGCCGATTCTCAAGGCATCACCATGCGCGACGCCCTGACCGCAGCTGGCCACGATGTCAGCAAGATCGCATCGGTAGCCCGCAAGCCGGAAGACGTGCTGGCCTTCGTCGAAGTCCACATCGAACAAGGCCCGGTATTGCTGGGTAAAGGCCTACCGACCGGCGTGGTCACCTCGATCGCCGGCAGCTGCCGCTTCCAGCTGGAGCTGACCGGCCTTGCCAGCCACGCCGGCACTACGCCGATGATCATGCGTAAGGATGCCGCGGCTGCCGCCGCCGAGATCGTGCTGTATGTGGAAGACCGCTGCGGACGTGAACGCTCGCTGGTCGGCACCGTCGGCCAGCTCCACGTGCCGGACGGTTCGGTCAACGTGATTCCTGGCGCCTGCAAGCTGTCGCTGGATATCCGCGCCGCCGACGACGCCACCCGCGACGCCGCCGTCACCGACATCCTCAATCAAGCGGAAGCCGTCTGCGCGCGCCGCCAGATCGGCCTCAAGATCACCAAGATCATGCAGGCCCCCGCCGCGCCATGCGCGCCCTGGCTGGTCAAGCAACTCGCCGCCGCCACCGAGCGCGCCGGCGTCGAAGTATTCGAACTGCCGTCCGGCGCCGGCCACGACGCCATGGCGCTGGCCCGCATGACCGACGTCGCCATGCTGTTCACGCGTTGCGGCAACGGCGGCATCAGCCACAACCCGCTCGAAACCATGACCGCCGACGACGCCGAAGTATCGGCCCAGATCTTCCTGGACTTCCTGCGCCAGTTCAAAACCAAGTAATTGCGGAGCAATCATGTCTGAACCTATTCGATTCTTCTATCGCGGCGAAGTGCACAACGTCGCAGACGGCGCACCAACCCGCACCCTGCTCCAGCACCTGCGCGAAGACCTGCACTGCACCGGCACCAAGGAAGGCTGCGCCGAAGGCGATTGCGGCGCCTGCACCGTGGTCGTGGCGGAATTGCAGCCCGATGGCGAAGTGGCCATGAAGTCGGTCAACTCCTGCATCCAGTTCGTGCCTACGCTGGACGGCAAGGCCGTCTTCACCATCGAAGATCTGAAGCAAGCCGACGGCAATATGCACCCGGTGCAGGAAGCCCTGGTCGAATGCCACGGATCGCAGTGCGGCTTCTGCACGCCGGGCTTCGCCATGTCTCTGTGGAGCCTCTACCTCAAACAGGAGGGACAGACCACGCCACCATGCCGCAAGACCGTGGACGAAACCCTGTCCGGAAACCTGTGCCGCTGCACCGGCTACCGTCCTATCATCGATGCCGCGCGCCGCATGGGCGAGCTGCCTCCTGTCAGCTTCGACCGCGAGGCGCTGAAAGCCTCGCTGAAAACCATCCAGCGAACCGAAATGTACAGCTACACCCACGACGGCCAGACCTTCTACGCCCCGCGCACGCTGGCCGAACTGGCGACCCTGCGCGCAGAAAAGCCCACCGCCACCATCGTCGCCGGTTCGACCGACGTCGGCCTGTGGGTGACCAAGCAAATGCGCAACCTCGGCGACATGATCTACGTGCGCCAGGTGCAGGAGCTGTACCGCATGGAGGAGGAAGACGGCATGCTGTATATCGGCGCCGCCGTCAACCTCAATGACGCCTACGAGGCGGCCTGCAAGCACTACAAGGAAGAGCTGCACGAAATGTGGCAGCGCTTCGCCTCGCAACCGATCCGCAACACCGGCACCCTGGGCGGAAGCGTCGCCAACGGCTCGCCGATCGGCGATTCGGCGCCGTGGATGATCGCGCTCGGCGCGGAAATAGTCATCCGCAGCGATAAGGGCCAGCGCTCCATGCTGCTCGAGAAGTTCTACCTCGATTACATGAAGAAGGACTGGCAGCCGGGCGAGTTCGTCGAAGCCGTACGCATTCCGCTGCCGCGCAAGGACATCCACTTCCGTTCCTACAAGCTGGCCAAGCGCTACGACCAGGACATCTCCGCCGTCTGCGCCGCCTTCGCCTTCACGCTGAAGGACGGCGTGGTCAGCGACGCCCACATCGCCTACGGCGGCATGGCCGCGACCTCGCGCCGCGCACCGCTGGCGGAAGCCGCCGTCAACGGCAAGCGCTGGGACGAAGCAACGCTGAAGCTGGCGATGGCCGAACTGGCCAAAGACTACACGCCGCTGAGCGACATGCGCGCCACCGCCGGCTACCGCATGAAGACCGCGCAAAACCTGCTGCGTCGCTATTGGCTGGAGTCCAATCCAGACTCCGCCCAGCCGCTGCAATCGATCAACGCCTATCACTACGCAGAGGGAGTCGCCGCAGCATGAACAGCAAATCCGAAGCATTCCTGACGCAGCCCGCCGTTCCCGGCGTTCCGATGGCGTGGGCCGAAGTCGGCCAGTCGCACCCGCATGAATCGGCGGTGCTGCACGTCCTCGGCGAAGCCACCTACACCGACGATATCCCTGAAGTAGCAGGCACGCTGCACGCCGCGCTGGGTATCTCGGCCAAGGCGCACGCCAACATCCTGTCGATGAATTTCGACGCCGTCAAAGCCATGCCAGGCGTGGTGGCCGTGTACACGCACAAGGACATCCCCGGCACCAACGACTGCGGCCCTATCATCCACGACGATCCAATCCTGTCGGAAGGACTGGTCGAATACGTCGGCCAGCCCATCTTCATCGTGGTGGCGAACTCGCACGACAACGCGCGCCGCGCCGTCAAGAAGGCCGTCATCGAGTACCAGGAACTGCCAGCCATCCTGACGCCGCAAGCAGCACGCGACGCCAAATCGTTCGTCGTCCCGCCCATGCACCTGGCGCGCGGCGACGCACAAGCCGCGTTCGAGCGTTCCAAGCACCGCTTGAAGGGCGAACTGCATGTCGGCGGCCAGGAGCAGTTCTACCTGGAAGGCCAGATCTCCTACGCCATTCCGAAGGAAGGCAAGGGAATGCTGATCTACTGCTCGACCCAGCACCCAACCGAGATGCAGCACGTGGTCGCGCACGCCCTGCACCGCCATTCGCACGACATCGTGGTCGAATGCCGCCGCATGGGCGGTGGCTTCGGCGGCAAGGAATCGCAGTCCGCGCTGTGGGCCGCATGCGCCGCCATCTCGGCCGCGCACCTGCGCCGCCCGGTCAAGCTGCGCGCCGACCGCGACGACGACATGATGGTCACCGGTAAGCGCCACTGCTTCTACTACGAGTACGAAATGGGCTACGGCGACGACGGCCGCATCGTCGCCGCCAAGGTGGAAATGGTCTCCCGCGCCGGCTTCTCGGCCGACCTGTCGGCGCCGGTCGCCACGCGCGCCGTCTGCCACTTCGACAACGCCTACTACCTGGGCGACGTCGACATCCGCGCCATGGCCGGCAAGACCAACACGCAGTCGAACACCGCCTTCCGCGGCTTCGGCGGCCCGCAAGGCGCGATCGCCATCGAATACATCGTCGACGAAATCGCCCGCAACCTCGGCATGGACTCGCTGGATGTCCGCAAGATCAACTTCTACGGCCGCAATGACGAAGAAGGCCGCAACGTCACCCAGTACAACCAGAAAGTGGTCGACAACGTCATTCACGACCTGGTCGCGCAGCTGGAAAGCGAAAGCGACTACCGCAAGCGCCGCGAGGACATCAACGCCTTTAACGCAAAGAGCAAAGTGCTCAAGCGCGGACTGGCGCTCACGCCGGTCAAGTTTGGCATCGCCTTCAACGTCACGCACTTCAATCAGGCCGGCGCGCTGGTTCACATCTACACCGACGGTTCGGTGCTGGTCAACCACGGCGGCACCGAAATGGGCCAGGGTATCAACACCAAGGTTTGCCAGGTGGTGGCGCATGAATTGGGCATCGACCTCGCCATGGTGCGCGCCACCGCCACCGATACCAGCAAGGTCGCCAACACCTCGGCCACCGCCGCCTCCACCGGCGCGGACCTGAACGGCAAGGCAGCGCAGGATGCGGCCAACACCATCCGCAAACGTTTGGCCGAATTCGCCGCCAAGCGCCACGACGGCGACCCGGACACGGTGCGCTTCGAGGCCAACTTCGTCCACGTCGGCGAACACACGATCCCGTTCGCGGAGCTGGTGCAGAAGGCATACATGGCGCGCATCCAGCTGTGGTCCGACGGCTTCTACGCCACGCCGGGTCTGCACTGGGATCCGAAAACCATGAGCGGCAATCCGTTCTCCTACTATGCTTACGGCGCCTCGGTGTCGGAAGTGGTGGTCGACACGCTGACCGGCGAATGGAAACTGCTGAAGGCCGACGCGCTGTACGACGCCGGCAATTCGCTGAACCCGGCCATCGACGTCGGCCAGGTCGAAGGCGCCTTCATACAAGGCATGGGCTGGCTGACCACCGAGGAATTGTGGTGGAACCCGGCCGGCAAGTTGATGACGCACGCGCCGTCCACCTACAAGATCCCCGGCGTGTCGGACTGCCCGGAGAACTTCAGCGTGCGTCTGTTCAAGAACCGCAACGTCATGGACAGCATCCACCGCTCCAAGGCCGTCGGCGAGCCGCCGTTGCTGCTGCCGTTCTCGGTATTCCTGGCGATCCGCGACGCCTGCTCCAGTGTCGGCGATCATCGTTTCAACCCACCGCTGCGCGCTCCGGCGACCAGCGAAGCTATCCTCAACGCGATCAGCGCGGTACAGGATGCGGCGGAAGCGGCGAACTAATTATGTCCATGCCCTTCAATCTCAACGCGCTGACGGCGGCGGCCAGCAAGGCGGTGCCGCGCGTGCTGGTCACCGTGGCGCAGGTCGCAGGCTCCGCGCCGCGCGAACCCGGCGCCAAGATGCTGATCACCCAGTATCACGCCTTCGACACCATCGGCGGCGGCCACCTCGAAATGGTCGCCACCGACATCGCACGGGAAATGCTGGCCATGCCGGCCGGTGAGCTGCGTGCCGAACGCCGGCTCGAACGCTTCCCGCTCGGTCCAAGCCTGGGCCAATGCTGCGGCGGCGTGGTGCACCTGGCGTTCGAGCGCATCATGCCGGAAGCCGGCGAACATTTCGGTTCACTGGCGCGCCGCTGGCGTGAAGGCCAGGACAGCTGGCGCATGGTGCCGCTCGATTGCGTCGAACCGGCCAGCATCTATGACGCCACCGGCGCCCATTTGTGCGGCCCCGGTCCGACGGCGCTGGCCCGTCCGGGTCCAGGCATCGACTGTAAGGTGCGCATCGACGATCACGGCAAGCGCTGGCTGATCGATTCATGCCTGCCTTACCGTCCGCGCCTGTATCTGTTCGGCGCAGGCCACGTGGGCGCCGCCATCGTCCGCGCCTTGTCCGAGCTGCCATGCCAGGTGGTGTGGATCGATGAGCGCGACGATATGTTCCCGTCGGTCCTGCCGGCCAACGTGCGCGTCGAAGCGACCGATACGCCGGAAGCGGTGGTGGAAGAAGCGCCGGCCGGCGCCTCCTTCCTGGTGCTGACCCACAGCCACGCATTGGACCAGCAGCTGTCCGAGCATATACTGCGCCGTACAGATTTCACGTGGTTCGGCCTGATCGGCTCCAAGACCAAGCGCGTGTCCTTTGAACGCCGCCTGCAGGAACGCGGCATTCCGGCCGCGCGCATGGCCGACATGACCTGTCCTATCGGCCTGCCCGGCATTCACGACAAGGCGCCGGCAGTGATCGCCGTCTCGGTGGCCGCGCAGTTGATGCAGGTTTGGGAAGCGGCCGCACTGGCCGTACCGGTGGAAATCGGTGCTAAAATGAGCGCATCTGCTCAAACCGTAATATCGGAAACGCAATCCACATGCACCAACTGATGCTCTTCCAACTGCCTGCAAGCCAGGCGCACTCACTCTCCGGCAGCGCCGGGGCGGGAGCGCGTCATCGCACTCTATTGACCTAGCCACCGCGCTAGCAGTACCCCAACGCATACAGATCCGGTGTGGCGCCAAGCGCCCGCCTTCATCGCCGACGACCATGTCAGTCGCGTCGCGCACTCGCGCGCGTCAACTGGCGTCCGCAACACGGAACAAGGAATGAATATCATGGCAAGCATCATCACCCAAAGCGGCACCTTCCAGGCATATCGCGCCAGCCTTCTGCACTTCAGCGACGACCCGGCATTCGCGCCCAACGCCTGCTCCTGGCACGAAGACGGCCTGTTGATCATCAACGACGGCAAGGTCCACCTGGCCGGCGATTTCAGCCAGCTGATCGCCTTCCTGCCGCAAGGAACACCGCTGCACGACTATCGCGGCAAGATCATCATGCCCGGCTTTATCGACACCCACGTGCACTACCCGCAAACGGACATGATCGCCTCGCCCGCGCCCGGCCTGCTGCCATGGCTGGAAAAGTACACCTTCCCGACCGAACGCAAATTCTCCGATCCGGAACACGCGGCCAACGTCGCCAGCTTCTTCCTCGATGAGCTGACCCGCTGCGGCACCACCACCGCCATGGTCTACTGCACCGTGCATCCGCAATCGGTGGACGCCTTCTTCAATGAAAGCGAAAAGCGCAACCTGCGCATGGTCGCCGGCAAAGTGCTGATGGACCGTAACTGCCCGGACTTCTTGCAAGACACCGCCGAAAGCGGCGCGCGCGAAAGCGAAGCGCTGATCAAGAAGTGGCACAAGCGCGGCCGCCAGCTGTACGCGATCACGCCACGCTTCGCGCCGACTTCCACCGAAGAACAGCTGGAACTGGCCGGCGCCCTGGCCAAAGCCTACCCGGACACCTTCCTGCAAACCCACGTGGCCGAGAACACCGACGAAGTGGCGTGGGTCAAATCGTTGTTCCCGAGCGCCCGCAGCTATATGGACGTCTACGACCATTTCGGCATGATGCGTCCGCGCTCGATGTACGCGCACTGCATCTGGCTGGACAATGCCGACCGCGCGCGCATGGGTGAGACGCAGTCCGCCATCTCGATCTGCCCTACTTCCAACCTGTTCCTGGGCAGCGGCCTGTTCGACTTCGAGCGCGCCGACGCGAACAGAGTCCCGCTTTCGCTGGCCACCGACGTCGGTGGCGGCACTTCGTTCTCGATGCTGCAAACGATGAACGAAGCCTACAAGGTGGCCCGCATGGGCGGCACCTACCTGCAAGCGATGCGCATGTTCTACCTGGCCACGCTGGGTGGCGCCCGCGCCATGCAGCTCGAAGGCACGATCGGCAATTTCGTGCCGGGGGCGGAAGCGGACTTCATCGTGCTCGATCCGAAAGCCACGCCGCTGCTGGCGCGCCGTACGGAGCGCACCGATTCGATCGAGGAACTGCTGTTCGCCATTGCCATGCTGGGTGATGACCGCTCGATCGCCGCCACCTACGCCGCCGGTAAGGTGGTACACCAGCGTCAGGACTGAGCCGATGAATCCAAGCGAATGGCAAGCACGCGTCGATCTCGCCGCGTGCTATCACCTGTGCGCTCTGAACGGCTGGGATGACGTGATCTATACGCACATCTCGGCCGCCGTGCCGGGCGAGGCGGAGCGCTACCTCATCAACCCGTTCGGGTTGCGCTTCGACGAGGTGTGCGCATCGAACCTGGTGAAGGTGGACCGCGACGGCAACCCGGTCGACGCGGCGCAGTACGACATCAACCGCCCAGGCTTCGCGCTGCACGCGGCGGTGCACGGCGCCCGTCATGACGTGGCTTGCGTCATGCATCTGCATAACGTGAACGGCATCGCGGTCGGCGCGCAAAGCGAGGGCCTGCTGCCGCTGTCGGCGCATGCGCTGCGTTTCTACGGCGTGCTGGCCTATCACGACTACGAAGGGCTGGCGATGACCGATGGCGAGCAAGCGCGCCTGCTGGAGCGGCTTGCCGACCATCCGGCCATGCTGTTGCGGAACCACGGATCGCTGGTCTGCGGCCGGACCATCGCCGAGGCCTTCGTGCTGATGGAGGCGCTCGACAAAGCCTGCGCGATCCAGCTCAAAGCGCAATCCGCAGGCGGCCGGCGTCATGTTCCATCGCACGAGACCTGCCTCAAGACGCATCAGGAATTGGTGGGCGACGGCACGCCGGACGGCAGGCTGGAATGGCCCGCGCTATTGCGCAAACTGGACAAACTCAGTCCCAACTATCGCTCCTGAAAGGAACCGCTATGCCAACTATCAACGTACAACTGTTCGAAGGCCGCACGCAGGAGCAGAAGCGCGCCTTTGTCAAAGCCATCACCGAGGTCACCGTTCAGACGCTGGGCGCGACGGCGGAATCGGTCGACATTATCATCCACGAGTGCAAGCGCGAGAACTGGGCCACCGCAGGCAAGCTGTGGTCTGATCAGGAGTAATCGGTTACGATACAAGCAGCGCAACCGGCGCAGATCAGCGTACAGCACCATGAAACGAAGAACTTTACTCAGCCTCGCCGCAGCACTCAGCTGCGGCACAGGTTTTGCGCGGGCCGCACAAGGCAAGGAACTACGGGTCGTCACGACCCACTTGCCGCCGCTGGTCATGGAAAACGATGACCAGCATCCAGGCGCGCTGCGTGAACTGCTGAGTGAACTGTGCAAACGCGTACAAATGTCCCTCAAGCTGGAATTTGTGCCGTGGAAGCGAGCCTTGTTCCTGGCCACGTCGATGCCCGAGACGGCGATCTTCCCCGTCACGCGCCTGCTGGACCGCGAGACCAAATTCCGCTGGCTGGCGCCGTTGTACGAGGAGCACTACATGTTCCTTGCAGCGCGCAACGGCAAGTTCGACATCCAGCATCCGGAAGACATGAAGGCCCGCCGCATCACATTGCTGCGCGGGGCGGCGCAGGCGGCGATTTTGCAGGAACTCGGCTATCGGAATATCATCGAAGCCAATTCGATCGAAGAGGTACACCGCTATCTGCTCAAGGGCATGGCCGACGCGGCGTTCGGCGAACAACACATCATCCAAAGTTCGCTCCAGAGCCGCTCGGCGCAAAAAGACTTTCATCTCAGCGCGCCGGTGCGCAGCACCACTGCCTGGCTGGCCGGTTCACTGGACTTCGACGACGCTACCGTCCAGTTATTCCAACACGCGAAAGCCGCCATGGATGCCGACGGCACGACCCGCCGCATCCTGGGAAAATACAACCTGGCTTAAAGATTTCCCAAGCCGGCCAGGGTCCGGTGCACCGCGACGTCCAGCGGCGTGCGTGGCTCGGCGCCGAGCAACTGCACCAGGCGCTTGTTGGGCATGTGGACTGGCTGCTGCCACAGATAGCGCATCTCGCGCAGTTCGCGGAACACCGCCACGAACGGCGATGCCAACGCCAACAGCCACCATGGGAACGCGCTGGCTTTCATCTCAGGCTTGCCGGCCGCACGCGCGATGGCCGCGACCATCTGGGTGCCGTCGGCGTCCCAGTGCCCCTCCATTTGGAAGCGGGCGAAGGTGTCCAGCTGATCATCCTTCTCGATCAGCCGCACCATCGTCTCGGCGACATCCGGCAGATAGGCCCATTGGTGTCCGACGCCTGCGCTGCCCGGATAACTGATGGCGGTCAGCGGCTTACCCGGCTTGATCAGACCTTGTGCGAACCAGTTGTTGCCGGCCTTGGGACCGAAGAAATCGCCAGCCCGCACGATCAGCGTGCGCACGCCGTCGGCGGCCGCCGCTTGCAGGCGCGCCTCCAGCTCGACGCGGATCGCGCCCTTGCGAGTGACCGGATGCTGCGGCGATTCTTCATCGATGATGGGAAACGTGTCCGGGCCATAGTTGTACACGGTGCCAGGCAGCAGGATGCGGGCGCCGCTGGCGCGGGCGGCGGCGATGCTGTTGTCGATCATCGGCAGCACCAGCTGGCCCCAGTTGCGGTATCCGGGCGGATTCACCGCGTGGACGATGAGCTGAACGCCTTTCGCTGCCGCCACCACATCCTCGCGCACCATCGCATCGCCAGGCAGCCACTCCATGCCGTCACCACGGCGCGCGGCCGCCTGCGGCGCCCGGTGCAGCGCTTTCACCCGCCAGCCGCGCGCCACCAGCAGCCGCGCCACCTCGCCACCCACGCCGCCGGTTGCGCCCAACACCAAAGCCGTCTTTACCTGTTCCATGCTGTTCCTCCGCTTGATTGAAGTTCGATGGAGGAAGTGTGACGCAGCCCGAGCTAAAAGAAAATTGCCGAAAACCGCATAGACGTTATACTATTTTGTATGACTACCGCCGAACCAAACTGGGATCTGTACCGCTCCTTCCTCGCCGTTCTGAAGGAAGGCTCATTATCGGGCGCCGCCCGGACGCTGGCGCTGACCCAGCCGACAGTCGGCCGTCATATCGATGCGCTTGAGCAGGCGCTCGGGCTGGCGCTATTCACTCGCTCCCAAACGGGCTTCATTCCAACCGAGGCGGCCTATGAGCTGGAACCGTATGCGGCGACGCTGGCCGCCACCTCCTCGGCCCTGCTGCGCGCCGCCTCCAGCATGGGCCGCGAGGGCGAACAAGGCATCCATGGCACGGTGCGGATCACGGCCAGTGAAGTCGTCAGCGTCGAGGTGCTGCCGCCACTTCTGGCCAAGCTGTCCCGCAGCCATCCGCATATCCAGATCGAACTGGCCGTATCGAACAAGCTGGAAAACCTGCTGCGACGCGACGCCGACATCGCAATACGCATGACCAAGCCGGAACATGAAGCCTTGATCGCCCGCCGCATCGGCAATATCGAACTGGGATTCTTCGCCCACCGCAGCTACCTGAAGCGGCGCGGCACGCCCCTGAAATGGGAAGAACTGGCCGGCCACACCCTGATCGGCGTCGACAGCGAAACCGCCTACACCCGCGCCATGCGTACCAGGTTCAATGCTCCGCCGCACGAAGCGCATCAGCTCCGCTGCGACAACGACGTGGTGCAGCTGGCGGCCATCCGCGCCGGCGTCGGCATCGGCATTTGCCAGGCCGCGCTAGGCCAGGCCCATGGCTCGCTGGTCCGGGTCCTGCCCGATCAGCTGTCCATCCAGCTCGACACCTGGCTCGCCATGCACGAAAACCTGCGCAACAACCCTGCCTGCAGCGCCGTCTTCAGCGCCCTGGCCGCCGGGCTGTCGGCCTATGTCGATTCCCAGGGCGGCCTGCTATAATTTCCGGCTTCGATAGTCAGGAATCCATCATGTCACTGCTAGATCACCAACTCGAATTGCTGGCGCCAGCCAAAACCGCCGAGATAGGCCGCGAAGCCATCTTGCACGGGGCCGACGCCGTGTACATCGGCGGACCGGCCTTTGGCGCCCGTCACAACGCCAGCAACACCATTGAGGAGATCTCCGCCCTGGTGGACTTCGCGCACCGCTACCGCTCGCGCATCTTCGTCACGCTCAACACCATCCTGCACGACTCCGAGCTCGATGCGGCGCGCAAGCAAATCTGGCAGCTGTACAACGCCGGCGTCGACGCGCTGATCGTGCAGGACATGGGCCTGCTCGAAATGGACCTCCCTCCGATCCAGCTGCACGCCAGCACCCAGTGCGATATCCGCACCATGGAAAAGGCGCGCTTCCTGGGCGCGGTCGGCTTCTCCCAGCTGGTGCTGGCGCGTGAACTAACCATCGAACAAATCCGCAAGATCCGCGCGGAAGTCGACACACCGCTGGAGTATTTCATCCACGGCGCCCTGTGCGTGGCCTACTCGGGCCAGTGCTACATCTCGCACGCGGACACCGGCCGCAGCGCCAACCGCGGCGACTGCTCGCAAGCCTGCCGCCTGCCGTACACACTCAGCGATAACCAGGGCCGCGTGGTGGCCTACGAAAAGCATCTGCTGTCGATGAAGGACAATGACCAGAGCCGCAATCTGGAGGCGCTGGTGGACGCGGGCATCCGTTCCTTCAAGATCGAGGGCCGCTACAAGGACATGGGCTACGTGAAGAACATCACCGCCCACTACCGGCTGCTGCTGGACGAGATCATGGAGCGCCGCACCGAATTCACCCGCGCGGCGAGCGGCCACACCCGCATCCTGTTCACGCCGGACGTGGACAAGACCTTCCACCGCGGCCACACCGACTACTTCGCCAACGGCCGCACGGAAGAAATCGGCGCCTTCGATTCGCCCAAGTACGTGGGTGTTGAGCTGGGCGTGGTCGACCGCCTTGGCCTGGACTACTTCGACATCGTCACCAATGCGCCCATGGCCAATGGCGATGGCCTGAACTACATGCTCAAGCGCGACACGGTCGGCATCCAGGCCAACCGCGCGCAGAAGCTGGACGACGTTGACGACGGCCAGCTGTGGCGCGTATTCCCGAATGAGGACATGCGCACGCTGACCGGCCTCAAACCCGGCACCACGGTGCTCCGCAACCGCGATCACCAGTGGGATGCGACCCTGCAGAAGAAGTCTTCCGAACGCAAGGTGTCGCTGCAATTGGAACTGAGCGAACACGCCCACGGCCTGCGCCTGTCGCTGCGCGACGAGGATGGCATCTGCAGCAGTACCGACGCCGCCTTGGCGCTGGAGCCGGCGCAGCAGGCGGCGCAGGCCGACGCCTCGCTACGCGCCCACCTGGGCAAGTTGGGCAGCACGATGTTCGAAGCTGACGGCATCGAATTGAAGCTTACGCAGCCATGGTTCGTGCCGGCCGGCGTCATTAACGGCCTGCGTCGCGACGCCATCGGTGCGCATGAGGCGGCGCGCCTGGCGGCCTGGGAACGCCCGGCGCGCAAGAAGCCCGCCCAGCCCCGCGCCGCTTATCCGGACACGCAGCTGAGCTATCTGGCCAATGTCTACAACGAGAAGGCACGCGCCTTCTATCACAACCACGGCGTGCAACTGATCGCCGCCGCCTATGAATCGCACGAGGAAGCGGGCGAAGTGCCGTTGATGATCACCAAGCACTGCCTGCGCTTCTCGTTCAACCTCTGTCCGAAGCAGGCCAAGGGTGTGCAAGGCGTTCAGGGTCAGGTGCGCGCGGAGCCCATGACCCTGGTGAGCGGCGACGAGACCTACACCCTGCGCTTCGATTGCAAACCCTGCGAGATGCACGTGGTCGGCGCCATGAAGCCAGGCATCCTGAACTCGCCCCCACCGTCGAACGTCGCCTACTCTCCGCTGACCTTCCACCGCCAACGCCCGCGCGCCGACAACAGCAGCCAGGTCGCCAGCACAAACGGGGCGGTAAAGTAAGCCAGGCCGGTCGCGGCCAGCGCGAGACACAGCAGAATACTCAGCGCTGGCCCCAGCAGGCGCTGGGACCGGGAGCGTTCGAAGGTGGCCAGTGCCAGCGCGGTCAACGCGCTGTTGATGCCCATACCGGTGGACTGGCTGCTGACGACGGGCCAATTCAGCACCCATTCAGCGCTGCTCGCGACGCACCAGGCCAGAGCGGCGCCATACAGCATCCACAAGGCCAACTGCCTGCTATGGCGGGCCAGCGCCGCCCATACCAACACACCGAGTGCGGCCGGACCGACGAAGCTGACCTGGCCCAGCGTGCAAAAGAGGAAGCTTGACGGCGCCAAGCTGCAGGCTGGAATGGCGGCGACTTGCGCTGCCGACCGCAAACCCAGTAGCGGTGCGCAGGCATCGGTCAGCCACATCGCGGCCACGAACAGGGAAGTCAGCACAGGGATGCCGGCACGTTGTGCGACGCGACTGAGCAAGGCGGTCAACACGGCAAGGACGACAATCCATGCCACCAGCGCGGAACTGAACTGGTAGCCGGCGCACAGGCCCGCCCCGCTCAGCGCGGCGTTGAAACTGTACCGGCCCTGGCGACGGTCTCCATCGGGGAAAGCCAGCGCCCAGGCCATGGCCGACGCGACGCAGGCGCCCACCAGGCAACCCAGCGCCAACACCGGCTGGGTCAGATACAGGCAAAGCAGGAGGACGGTGCCGAAAATCGGCGATGACTGCAAATAGATCTGCGCGATGGCGCTCAACTGGCCACGGACGGCCAGCGGAACCCCGACGCGCCAGGCCGGATTCCGGCCGGGCCACTCGTAAAACATCACACCTCACGCGGCCACAGGTTCGTCGTCCGGCCAGATCTGCGCGATACGCAGCAAGTTGGTGCTGCCCGGCTGGCCGAACGGCACGCCCGCCGTGATCGCGATCTGGTCGCCCGGTTTGCCGAAGCCTTCCCGCAACGCCGCCTGGCAAGCAGCAGCCACCATGCGATCCACATTGCGCACGTCCGGGCTCACCGTCGAATGCACGCCCCACGCCAGCGCCAGACGGCGCGCCGTTGAGAGGTTAGGCGTGATGCTCAGGATAGGCGCCATCGGCCGTTCGCGCGCCGCGCGCAGGCTGGTGTGGCCGGAGCTGGTGTAGGTCACCGTCGCCACCGCGCCGACGATCTGCGTCACATCACGCAGGGCCGAGCAGATCGCGTCGCCGCTGTTCGGCATCGGCGCCTGGTTCTGGGCGTCGATCATCTGACGGTACAGCGGGTCCTTCTCAACCTCGCAGATGATGCGGTTCATCATGGACACCGCTTCCGTCGGATAGGCGCCGCTGGCCGATTCCGCCGACAGCATCACCGCATCGGCGCCGTCATAGATCGCACTGGCAACGTCCGAAGCTTCCGCCCGCGTTGGCACAGGCGCCGAAATCATCGACTCCAGCATCTGCGTGGCGATCACAATCGGCTTGCCTTGCAGGCGGCAGGCGCGCAGGATGCGTTTCTGTACACCCGGCACACGCTCCGGTGGAACTTCCACGCCAAGGTCGCCGCGCGCCACCATGATCGCGTCGGAAACGGCGACGATGGCGTCCAGCGCATCCAGCGCCGCCGGCTTTTCCAGCTTCGCCAGCAGCGATGCGCGGTTGCCGACGATGGCGCGGGCCTGCACCAGATCTTCAGGACGCTGCACAAACGACAGCGCAATCCAGTCCGCACCCATTTCCAGCGCAAAATCCAGGTCGCGCAGATCCTTCTCGGTCAGCGCAGGGATGGGCAGCACCACATCCGGTACGTTGACACCTTTGCGGTCCGACAGCACGCCGCCGTTGACCACGCGAGTGCGGATCACGCGGCCTTCATTGCCCAGCACCGCCAAGCGCAGCTTGCCGTCGTCCAGCAGCAGCGACTGGCCGGCGCCGATTACTTCGAACAGCTCCGGGTGCGGCAGGCATACGCGCTGCGCGGTGCCTGGCGTCGTATCGCGGTCCAGCGCAAACTCCTGCCCCGCCACCAGCGTCACTTTACCTTCGGCGAACTGCCCCACGCGCAGCTTGGGGCCTTGCAAATCGGCCAGGATGGCGATCGGCCGTCCGACGCTGCGTTCGATTTCGCGCACGATGTTGCAGCGCGCCTGATGGTCCTGATGGGTGCCGTGGCTGAAGTTGAAACGGAACACATCGGCGCCCGCTTCAAACAAAGCCTGGATGGCTTCCTTGCTGCTGCTGGCCGGGCCGAGCGTGGCCACGATTTTGGCCTGACGTTGACGTCGCATTGGGTATTCCTTTTTTACAGAATTAATACGGCACGGAAGTCGTTGACGTTGGTGCGGGTCGGGCCACTGACCACCAGATCGTTCAACGCGCTGAAGTAGCCGTAGCCGTCGTTGTTTTCCAGCAGAGTCTTGGCCCGCAGCTTCTGCGTCAGGCCGCGTTCCAGCGAATCCGGCCCGTACAGGGCACCGGCGTTGTCTTCAGAACCGTCGATGCCGTCGGTATCGCAGGCCACCGCATGGATGCCGGGATGGCCGTCCAGCGCCACCGCAAGGCTGAGCAGGAATTCGGCATTCCGGCCGCCGCGCCCCGAACCGCGCACCGTGACCGTGGTCTCGCCACCGGAAATGATGACGCAAGGCCGTTGGAACGGTTGGCCGCGCGTCGCCACCTGTCGGGCCATCGCCGCGTGGACGATGGCGACATCGCGCGATTCGCCTTCAATCCCGTCGGACAGGATGTAAGGCGTGATGCCAACTGCGGCAGCGTGCGCCGCCGCCGCTTCCAACGCGTCCTGCGCGATGGCGATGACGTGGTGGCTGTTGCGGGCGAAGCGTGGATCGCCCGGCTTCGGCGTCTCGCCGGCGCCGGATTCCAGATGCTCGCGGATGCTGTCCGGGATGGCGATGTCGTACTTGCGCAGCACCGCCAGCGCGTCGGCGCAGGTGGTTGCATCGGGCAGTGTCGGACCACTGGCGATGATGCCGGGATCGTCGCCTGGGACGTCCGAGATCAACAGCGTGACCACACGGGCCGGCGCGCAAGCCAGCGCCAGCCTGCCGCCCTTGATGGCCGACAGGTGCTTGCGCACGCAGTTCATTTCGGAGATCGCGGCGCCGCTCTTCAGCAAGGCTTTGTTCAGCGCCTGCTTCTGCTCCAGCGTGATACCGGGCGCCGGCAATGCCAGCAGCGAGGAACCGCCGCCCGAGATCAGGCACAACACCAGATCGTTTTCGCTCAGGCCCTTGACCATCTCCATCATGCGACCGGCGGCGGCGAGTCCCGCCGCATCCGGGACCGGATGGGCCGCTTCGATCACTTCGATACGCTCGCAGTCCACGCCATGCTCGTAGCGCGTGACGACCAGCCCGGAGATGTCACCTTTCCAGTGACGCTCGACGGCGCGCGCCATCGCGGCGGCACCCTTGCCTGCGCCGATCACCAGCGTGCGGCCGTTCTTCGGCGGCTCCGGCAGGTAGGCCGGCAGGCACTTCTCGGCACTGACAGCGTCCACCGCGCTGCCGTACAGATCGAGCAGGAATTGGCGTGGATTCAGGGTACTCATTACGCCTCGGCGATCTGGTGGTTGGACATGATTTCGATCGCGCGGCACAGTGCCGAGTGATCCATGCCGCCCAGGCCATTGGCTGCGCAGGCATTCATCAGTTCCTGCGCCATCGCGGTGTTCGGCAGCGACACGCCCATCGCCTTGGCGCCTTGCAGGGCCAGGTTCAGGTCCTTCTGGTGCAGTTCGATGCGGAAGCCCGGATTGAAGGTGCGCTTGACCATGCGCTCGCCGTGCACTTCCAGGATGCGCGAGTTGGCGAAGCCGCCCATCAGCGCCGAGCGTACCTTGGCGGGATCTGCGCCGGCCTTGGATGCGAACAGCAGCGCCTCGGCCACGGCCTGGATATTCAGCGCCACGATGATCTGGTTGGCGACCTTGGTGGTCTGGCCGTCGCCATTGCCGCCGACCAGGGTGATGTTCTTGCCCATCAGTTCAAACAGCGGTTTGACGATCTCGAACGCCGCTTCCGAGCCGCCGACCATGATCGTCAGCGAACCGGCCTTGGCGCCGACTTCACCGCCGGACACCGGCGCATCCAGGTATTCGCAACCGAGAGCGTTGATCTTCTTGGCGAACTTCTTGGTTTCGATCGGCGAGATCGAGCTCATGTCGACCACGATGGTGTTCGGACGCAGACCCTTGGCCACGCCTTCTTCACCGAACAGCGCAGCTTCAACGTGCGGCGTATCCGGCACCATGACGATGATGATGTCGGCGCGGGCGGCCACTTCGGCGGCCGAGGTGCAGACCGTCGCACCGGCTTCGATCAACGGGAACGGCGGGTTCTTGATGTCGTGCAGGTACAGTTTGTGACCACCGTTCAGCAAATGCTGCGCCATCGGTGCGCCCATGATACCCAGACCAATAAATCCAACTCGAGACATGATATTTTCCTTGTAAAGATGTGATTTAAACGCCGTGCGCTGCGCGCCAGCCCAGGCCCGCTTCCGTCGTGGTGCGCGGCTTGTATTCGCAACCGATCCAGCCGTCATAGCCGGAGGCGTCCAACTGCTCGAACAGGTAGCGGTAGTTGATTTCGCCGGTGCCAGGTTCGTTGCGGCCGGGGTTATCCGCCAGCTGCACGTGGCCGATCAGCGGCAGGTGCTTCTTGATGGTGTTCGTCAGCTCACCTTCCATGCGCTGCATGTGATAGATGTCGTACTGGATGAACAGGTTGTCCGAACCGGTGGCGGCGATCAGCGATGCCGCCTGCGCGGTGTTGGTCAGGAAGAAGCAGGGAATGTCGTAGCTGTTGATCGGTTCGATCAGCAGGCGGATGCCCTCGTCCTTCAGCGCCGCAGCGGCGAAGCGCAGGTTGTCCACCAGCGTGACTTGCGCGTCCTGCCGCGTCACGCCTTGCGGCAGAATGCCGACCAGGCAATTCACCTGCTTGACGCCCAGTTCCTTGGCGTAGGCGATGGCGGTCCATACACCGTCGCGGAACTCGGCAACGCGGTCCGGGTGGCAGGCGATGCCGCGCTCACCGGCTTCCCAGTGACCGGCCGGCAGGTTGTGGAGCACCAGTTCCAGCTGGTTGGCCTTCAGGCGCTCGGACAGGTCGCGGGCGCTGTAGGCATACGGGAACAGGAATTCCACCGCCTGGAAACCGGCGCGGGCCGCCGCCTCGAAGCGCTCGATGAACGGCACTTCGGTGAACAGCATGGTCAGGTTGGCTGCAAGTTTGGTCATGGCGATTCCTCTCAGTCCAGCAGGGAGATTGCGGTAGGTGCGTCGGTTCCGCGCAGCGCCAGCTCTTCGAACTCGTTGACCTTGTCGAGGTCCGTGCCCATGGCGATATTGGTCACACGCTCCAGGATCACTTCGACCACCACCGGCACCTTGAACTCTTCCATCCACTTGTGGGCTTGCTCGAAGGCGGCTGGCAGATCATCTGCGTTCAGGACGCGGATCGCCTTGCAGCCCAGGCCTTCCACCACGGCGATGTGATCGACGCCGTAGCCGTTCAGCTCTGGCGCGTTGATGTTCTCGAACGCCAGCTGGACGCAGTAGTCCATGTCGAAGCCGCGCTGGGATTGGCGGATCAGACCCAGGTAGGAGTTGTTGACCACCACGTGCAGGTACGGCAGCTTGAATTGCGCGCCCACGGCCAGTTCCTCGATCATGAACTGGAAGTCGTAGTCGCCGGAAATCGCGACCACTTTGCGCTGCGGATCGGCGGCGACCACACCCAGCGCGGCTGAGATGGTCCAGCCCAGCGGGCCGGCCTGGCCGCAGTTGATCCAGTGGCGTGCGTTGTACACGTGCAGGAACTGCGCTGCGGCGATCTGCGACAGGCCGATGGTGCTGACGTAGCAGGTGTTGCGATCGAAAGCCTTGTTCATTTCTTCGTACACGCGCTGCGGCTTGACCGGCACTTGTTCGAAGTGGGTCTTGCGCTGCATGGTGCGCTTGCGTTCCTGGCACTGCGACACCCAGGCCGAGCGATTTTTCAGCTTGCCTGCGGCTTTCCATTCGGTCGCCACTTCGATCATCAGCTTCAATGCGGCGCCGGCGTCGGAGACGATGCCGAAGTCCGGGCCGAAGACGCGGCCGATTTGGGTAGGCTCGATGTCGATGTGGACGAACTTGCGGTCCTTGGTGTACACCTCGATGGTGCCGGTGTGACGGTTGGCCCAGCGGTTACCGATACCGAACACGAAGTCCGATGCCAGCACGGTGGCGTTGCCGTAGCGGTGGCTGGTCTGCAAGCCGGCCATACCAACCATCAGCGGGTGATCGTCCGGGATGCAGCCCCACGCCATCAGCGTCGGGATCACTGGAATGCCGGTCAGCTCCGCGAATTGCACCAGCAACTCGGAGGCGTTGGCGTTGATGACGCCGCCGCCCGGGGTCAGGATAGGGTTCTCGGCGTCGTTCAGCATCGTCAGCGCTTTTTCGATCTGGGCGCGGGTGGCTTTAGGCTTGTAGGCTTCGAGCGGCTGGTAGGTGTCCGGGTCGAATTCGATTTCGGCCATCTGCACGTCGAACGGCAGGTCGACCAGCACCGGGCCTGGACGGCCGGAGCGCATGATGTGGAAGGCCTGCTGGAACACCATCGGCACCAGCGCCGGCTCGCGCACGGTCACAGCCCACTTGGTCACCGGCTTGGCGATCGATTCGATATCGACCGCCTGGAAGTCCTCTTTGTACAGGCGGGCACGCGGGGCCTGGCCGGTGATGCAGAGGATAGGTATGGAATCTGCCTGGGCCGAATACAGGCCGGTGATCATGTCGGTGCCGGCCGGGCCGGAGGTGCCGATGCAGACGCCGATGTTGCCGGCCTTGGCGCGGGTATAGCCCTCGGCCATGTGCGAAGCGCCTTCAACGTGACGCGCCAGTATGTGCTTGGCACTGCCCTGCTTCTTCAACGCCGCGTAGAATGGGTTGATCGCGGCGCCCGGAACTCCGAACACCTGATTCACGCCCTCTTTTTCCAAAACGATTGCTGCTGCCTGCGCTGCTGTCATCCGTGCCATGATTGTCCCCTGATGGTTAAGTACTGAACTTGATGGGATCATCGTAGCGGGAAAGGCGGCCCGTGATAAGAAGACAAACTCTCGCTTTATTCGATACTCAAAATATGGAATAAGTGTGGAATAATCTGCATATGGATAAACTGACGCAAATCGAGGCCTTCGTCGACGTGGCCGAAAAGGGCAGCCTGGTACGCGCGGCGATGGGCCAACACATCACCCCCGTCATGCTGGGCAGGCGTATCGACGCGCTGGAAAAGCGCCTGGGCGTGAAGCTGATGCACCGCACCACCCGCCATCTGACGCTGACCGAACAAGGCACGCTATACCTGGACCATTGCCGCAAATTGCTCGCGGATCTGGGGCATGCGGACCGCATGGTGTCCGAGGGGCGGCACCGCGCCACCGGCCACCTGATCGTCTCGGCGCCGGCAGCCTTCGGGCGCAAGCACGTGGCGCCCCATGCGGCGGGCTTTGTGCGCGCACACCCAGACGTGCAGATATCGTTCAACCTGACCGACCGCGTGGTCGATCTGGTGCGGGATGGTTATGACGTCGGTATCCGTATTGGCGGCGTGATCGATCCCAGTTTCGTCGCCGTCAAGCTGGCCAGCAACCGGCGCGTGGTATGCGGCACGCCGGAGTACTTCGAACGCCACGGCATTCCACGCACGCTGGACGACCTGTCGCAGCACAACTGCCTGGCCTTCAACCTGCAAGGTGGCCAGCAACGCGGTTGGTACTTCCAGGATCATGGCAAGCAGGTGACTGTGCGGGCGGATGGCAATTTGAACTGCAACGACGGTGAACTGCTGCACCGCTGGGCCACGGAAGGACTGGGGCTGGCGTGGCGCTCGTCGTGGGAGATCCAGTCGCAACTGGCGTCGGGCGAGTTGATTACGGTGCTGGACGACTACGCGCTGCCGCAGTACGACATCGTGGCCGTCTATCCGCAGCAACGGCACTTGCCGGCCAAGGTGCGCTTCTTCATCGACATGCTGAAGGAAATCTACGCGCGGCCGGATTACTGGCTTACCAGTTGATGTTCTTGCGGCCGGCCAGCGCCAGCAACGCCAGGCCTGCGGCCAGCATCAGGTAGCTGGCAGGCTCCGGCACCGGCAACGGATCAACCGGGGATACCGGCAGCACGACCGGTTCCTCATCGACCACCCAGGCCCCTAACGCCTGGAACTCGGCGATCGAATAGTGATTGTCGCCACTGGCGGAGATGCGAAACGCCCGCGCCACGACCGGCGACTCCAAGGGGCCGCGATACATGTTTTGTCCGGGAGGGTTGCTGTCCGTATCGACGGCCGTCAGGCCTTGCCAGACATGGTCCTGGTCGAGGAACTCGATATGGTAGTCATCGTTATTATCGGCCTCCAGCACCAGCTGACTGACCAATGCGGCATGGGCCAGCGTGATGGTCACGCCGCTCTGCGTGCCGGACCAATACACCGAATCGAAATTCCACTGCTGCCCGCTCGGGTTGAACGCGCCATCCGTCACACTATCAAGCCGCGCCATGCCGCCGCCCCACACTGCGCCCGCGGAGTCGCCGATGCCGGCGCCATACGTGGCGACCTTGGCCAGATAGGCGACATTGTCATCGGCGCGGGCGCCGTAGGCGAACATCATTGCGGTCAATGCTACAGCGGTGAAAGCTCTCATCCTGTATCCTCGTTAGCGCAGCGCGACCAGATGCCGCTGGCGGCGCATCTCGTCGTCCATCTGCATGGTTTGATATGCCGCCTGCAGGGTTCCAGCGTCCAGCCCCACGCTCTTGCGTACCTAGGGACGCGGCAGATCGCCCCAGGAGCTGCGCGGCAGCGGCGCCACCGCCAAAACAGCAACTGCGACACGCTGAGCGCGGCGTTCATGATCGATACCCCTTTGTAAAGTATATTGATCTTCTCGCAAGCTTGGTTATTTTTTTGTACGGCCTCGCACGCAGCCCTGGCGCCCCTTTGTATGCGTTGTTTTTTGGGCTAAGGTACAATATCGCCATGAAAGCGATTCTCCTCTTCTCCACCCTTGCCCTGGTCCACGGCCTTGCCGCTGCGGATACCGCCCCTGTCCACGGTTGGAACAACTCCGCTGAACTGGGCGCCATCTCCACCTCGGGTAACACGGTCGGCACTTCGGTGACCGGCAAGCTGGATGCCAGGCAGGAGCTGCCCGACTGGAGCAACGAGTACGTCCTGGCCGGCTATTTCAAGGACGAACAGGTCACGCAAGCCGACGGCGAAAAAGTGCGCGAACGTTCCGCCCAGCGCTATTCGTTCTCCGCCAAGGCCGCATACAAGCTGCTTCAGGATCACGACAAGCTGTTCGCGCTGGCCACCCACGTCAACGACAAATTCGGCGCCTACACGCGCTACTCCACCGTGGGCGTCGGCTACGGCACTGAGACGTATAAAACGCCGGACCACAGCCTGGACGTGGAAATCGGCCCTGGCTATTTCAATGGCACCCGTTCAACCGGCGAAGCGGAAAGCGGCATGACCGTGCGCGGCGCGGCCAACCTGAAATGGAAATTGAGCGACAGCGCCCTGTTCACCCAGAACCTGAGCGTGGAACGCGGCACCTCGAACATCCATTCGCTGGCCGAGACGGCGCTGCGCACCAAAATCAACAGCACCATGCAGATGAAGGCCGCGTTCAGCGTCCGCAACGACACCAATGTGCCGGAAGATAAAAAGAACACCGATACCCAAACGTCGGTGACGCTGGTCTACTCGTTCTAACAGCGCCGCGCCTGCGCGCCATTTACCGTTTTCCCTTTATTCCCGGACGTTTACATGAACACTCCCCGCATTTTCGGTACTCCCCTGTCTCCTAACGCCACCAAAGTCATGCTGCTCGGCTCCGGTGAACTCGGCAAGGAAGTCATCATCGCCCTGCAGCGCCTGGGCGTGGAAGTGATCGCCGTCGACCGTTATCCGAATGCGCCCGGCCACCAGGTCGCCCACCGCGCCCATGTCATCAACATGGCCGACGGCGCCGCCCTGGCCGCGCTGATCGAACAGGAAAAGCCAGACCTGATCGTGCCTGAAATCGAAGCCATCGCCACCGACACCTTGGCGGCGCTGGAAAAAGCCGGCAAGATCACCTGCATCCCGACCGCGCGCGCGGCCCAGCTGACCATGAACCGCGAAGGCATCCGCTGCCTGGCCGCCGAAACCCTGGGCCTGGCGACGTCGCCCTACCGCTTCGCCAGCAGCCTGGCGGAACTGGAGGCGGCCACCGCCGCCATCGGCTTCCCGTGCGTGATCAAGCCGGTCATGTCCTCGTCGGGCAAAGGCCAGTCCAAGATCGACAGCGCCGCCGAAGTCAAAGCCGCCTGGGACTACGCCGCCGCCGGCAGCCGCGTGGATTCGGGCCGCGTCATCGTCGAAGGCTTCATCGACTTCGACTACGAAATCACGCTGCTGACGGTGCGCTCCATCGGCGCCGACGGCCAGGTCGAGACACAATTCTGCGATCCGATCGGCCACGTGCAGGTGCAGGGCGACTACGTCGAATCCTGGCAGCCGTGCCGCATGAATCCACTGGCGCTGGAGCGCGCGCGCGACATCGCCGGGAAAGTCACCGGCGACCTGGGTGGCCTGGGCCTGTTCGGCGTCGAGCTGTTCGTCAAGGAAGACATGGTCTGGTTCTCGGAAGTGAGCCCGCGCCCGCACGACACCGGCATGGTGACCATGGCGACCCAGGTACAAAGCGAATTTGAACTGCACGCCAAGGCCATCCTCGGCCTGCCGGTCAACGTGGCGCTGAAGACGCCTGGCGCGTCAGCAGTGATCTACGGCCAGCATGAGGCGGCGGGCATCGCCTTCGAAGGCGTGGCCGAAGCGCTGCGCGTGCCGGGCACCGACATCCGCCTGTTCGGCAAGCCGGAATCGTTCGCGCGCCGCCGCATGGGCGTGGCGCTGGCCGTCGCCGACGACGTGGAAACCGCGCGCCTGCGCGCCAAGGAGGCGGCGGCCAAGGTCAAGCCGGTGCTGGGCAAGTAACAAGCGGCCGCGCCGCGACGATTTCCACCTCCACCAGGAAATCCGGCCGCGGCAGGGCCGCCACCACCATCAACATCGACGCTGGGCGCAGCTCGCCCAGCACGCGGTTACGCACCGCGACGCAAGCGGGAAGGTCCGCGGCGTTGACCAGGTAGTGCGTCATCTTGACGATGTCGGCCGCCGTCATGCCGGCCTTGTCCAGCACCGCCATGATATTCGACCACGCCAGTTCGGTCTGGCCCGCGATATCACCGGGCAGCGTGCCATCGGCCCGCATGCCCGGCGTGCCCGCGCTGTACAGCCATCGCGAGCCGGCCGACGCCTCCACCCCATCGGCATATCGCCCGATCCGCTCCGCCACGCCGGTATGGTGCTGTGTGTTCATTGACGCTCCTCGTTATGGACAATGCATCGCATTCTGAGGCAAGATAGGCACTGATACTTCAGCCTGGGATGAACAATGGACGACAATCCTGACATTGCGCTGGTCGCGGCCTTGCTGGCCGACCCGGCCCGCGCCACGATCGCCTGGTCGCTGATCGACGGCACCCGCAGGCCGGCGGGCGAACTGGCCTTCGCAGCCAACATCTCGGCGCAGTCGGCCAGCGCCCACCTGGCAAAACTGGTCGACGGCAGGCTGCTGGCGGCGGACACGCAGGGCCGCCACCGCTACTTTCGCATCGCCAGCCCGGAAGCTGCGCACATGATTGAAAGCCTGGCCTCGTTCAGCATGTCGATCAAGCCCAAAAAGCCGCCGGCGCCGGCGCTGGTGCGGGCAATGCCGCCGCACTTCCTGCAAGCGCGCACCTGCTACGACCATCTGGCCGGCGAACTCGCGGTGCAACTGCTGCAAAAAATGATCGACGACCAGTGGCTGGAAATCGCCGGCCAGGACTACGAACTGACGGAAGCGGGCCGGCGGCAGTTGACTGCCTTGGGCGTTCCCGGGCAGCCGCCTCCGGGAAGCCGGCGTCCGTTTGCGCGATGCTGTGTCGACCTGACCCAGCGCCGCCCCCACCTTTCGGGCACGCTGGGTGCGGCGCTGCTGGACATGTATGTGCGGGAGGGTTGGATATTGCGGGCGCCGCGTTCGCGCGTGGTGAGCGTGACGCCCAAGGGGCGCGCAGCATTCGCCAGGCTGCTGGCGCCTACATCTGCCGGAACAGATCCACGTAGTTGCGGCTGACGACCAATTGCTCATCGCGCCCCTTCAGCTCCACCATCAGGCGTCCGCGAAAATCCTGGCGGGTGCCGGCCACATGACGCGCGGCGACGATCACGCTGCGGTGTATCTGCCAGAACTGCTGCTCGTCCAGCTGCTCGCGCAGCTTGCTGATCGGCGTGCGGATCAGACTCTCGCCGTCGGCCAGGAACACGCTGGTGTACTTGTCGTTGCTCTGGAAGTAGATCACCTCGTCGATGGCGATCAGCCGCGTGTGTTCGCCCTGCGAGGCGCGTATCCATTGCAGGGTGGGCGCCGGCGCCGCCGCGACGGGGGCCGCGC
This sequence comes from Duganella violaceipulchra, assembly GCF_019166075.1. Lineage (NCBI taxonomy): Bacteria > Pseudomonadati > Pseudomonadota > Betaproteobacteria > Burkholderiales > Oxalobacteraceae > Duganella > Duganella violaceipulchra. Next base: position 261,182 of record NZ_JAHTGR010000006.1, read on the forward strand.
CGCCCAGCTGCTGCAACAGCGCTTGCAGCGTCGCCGCCGTCACACCAGGCGCCGCTGCCGGCGCGCTTGAACGCAACGCGGCTTTCAGCTTGCCGACAGTCTTATCCAGCCGTTCCTGGCTCGCGGGCTTGAGCAGATAATCGACCGCCGAATGCTCGAACGCCTCCACCGCATACTGGTCGAAGGCCGTCACGAACACAATATGCGGCGGCTTGGCGCCGGCCACCAGCCGCGCGGCCACGTCCAGGCCCGTCATGCCGGGCATGCGGATGTCGAGGAACACCACGTCCGGCGCCTGTTCGTCGATCAGGCGCAGGGCTTCGAGGCCGTTGGCCGCCTTGGCGATCACTTTCAATTCCGGCCATGCTGTCCTCAGCTGGCCTTCCAGATAATCACGCAGATGTTCTTCGTCATCGGCGATCAGGGCACGGAGTGTATCGATGTCGGACTCGCATTTAAAGGCAACATGAGGCGCACCGTCATGCCACAGGGTTGATTTTCCAATAATTCTACCTTAGCAGCGCCGCCGTACAAACTGCGCAGGCGTTCGCGCAGATTACTCAGGCCCACGCCGCCGCCCGGCTTGGCCGACATGGTGCTGCCCAGGCCCACGCCGGTGTCGCTGATCTGCAGGTAGACACGTTCGCCGTCCGCGCGCGCGCTGACGACGATCTCGCCGCCCTCCACCTTCGGCTCCAGGCCGTGGGCGATGGCGTTTTCCACCAGCGGTTGCAGCAGCATCGGCGCGATGGCGAACTGGCGCAAGGCGTCGGGCACTTCGATGCGGTAGCGCAGCCGCTCACCCATGCGCACCCCCAGCACATCCAGGTAGGCGGCAATCAGCCTGGCCTCCGAGCCCAGTGTGGCCTCTTCGCTGCGGCTGGCCGCCAGGCTGGCGCGCAGATAGTCGATAAACCGCTCCAGCAAGCGCTGGGCCTTGGCCGGCTGCGGGCCAATCAGGCTCACGACGTTGGCCAGTGTGTTGTAGAGGAAGTGGGGCTCGATCTGCGCCTGCAAGGCGCGCAGCCGCGCCTCGGCCAGCAGGCGTGCAGTCGAGGCGATCAGCTCCTGTTGCCGCGCCTTCTCCAGCGCCTGCGCCACCCGCATTTCGGCGCTGCGGCTTATCAGGTACATCATCAGCGCGATGACCGCGGCCACCACCAGCGACTGATTCAACGCGCTGCGGTTGCCCATCACCTGCCCGAAACCTTTACCGTTCAGCAGCGCGGTCCCCATCCCCAGACCCAGCACCACACTGCCCCCCACCAGCACGATGCTGAACACCAGCCGTGGCAAGCCCGTGGCGCGGCGCGGCCAGCCGCCGCTGACGGCGTTGGCCAGCAGGTGCCCGAAGTGGATCAGGTAGCCAATCAGGTTCGAGATGAGTAGCATCGGCAGCCAATGCCCCGTCACCAGCCGCTCGCTACCCGACACCAGCACATCAACCACCGTCAAGACTGTGCCCAGGCCGCAGTTCCAGATCAGGGTGTACAGCAGGTCGCGCCGCGTCGACGCTGGCCAGCGGCGGAAAAATGGCATCAGTTCCAGCGGGTGCGCCAACCGCGCGTTGTCGCAGTCCAAAGGCGCCGTGACCTGTTTGCTGCTGTGGTTCATCGAGGTTTCCAAAATATTCAGGACGGCAGAAAGTTACCATGAATGCAGGGCGGCGGCGCATAAGAAAGGCGCGCCATCGCCCGCGGGCCGGCTTTGATGTTGTGCGCATCAAACACGGTCAACACCGTCTGGCCGCGCCGCACATCCTGTGCGACGCCGACCAGATAGCCGTCGGTCTCGGCGCGGGCGCCGCGCCGTGGCACCAGCACATGCTCCTCCGCCACCCAGCCGGCGTCGAAGCGGTAGCTGTCCGCCTTGCCGCTGTCGATGTCGATCAGGTTCACGGTATTGAAGCTGTCGTCCGCGCTGCCCGGCGCCACGCCCATCACTGCCAGCTTTCGGTGGCGGACCGACACCACTTGCGGCGCCACCCTCGGGAATTCGCTGGCGCCGAACAGCCGCGCCTCGCGCGCCTGCCCCGCAACGTAGTCCAGCGTGATCTGCACCGTGCTGGAGCCGTCGCGGAATGGCCGTATCTCGCCATGCATGACGTCCGCCAGTTCGTGCAGCGTATCGCCCTCGTGCATCACGGCGTCCAGCCGGGTGCAGGCGCCGTCCTCGAACGCGTTCCCGACGTGGAACACCATGCGCGCCGGCAGCTCGAACACCTGGCGCAGCTGCAGCGTGTCCTTGGCGATGACCATCACGCGCAGCGGCCGCGTTGCGCCGGCCCAGTGCAGGCTGTCGCCCAGGCTGAGCTCCGGGCCGGACTTCATGTCGTAGGGCGGCACCAGGAAGATCAGGTGGCGCGCGCTGATGGCGAAGTCGTGCACCATGTTCAGGTCGGGCACATCGACCATGCCGGTGCGCGCCACTTCGCCGGCCGCATTCAGGCGATAGATCATCAGCTTGTCCGCGCCGGGCATGTTCCCAAAGTTCCACAAGCCGCCGTCGGGATCGGCCTTGGGATGGGCGGAGAATGGCATGCCCTTCAAGTTCGGGCGCCAGGTCTTGATGCCGCGCGTCTCCAGCGTCTGCGGATCGACTTCGATGGCCGAGCCGCCTTCCCACAAGGCGTACACGCGGCCGCCAAACGGCAGCAGGTTGGTATTGGCGACGTTGACGGTGTCGTTGGACTTGACCGGCCTGCGGTCGATGTAGGTGCCGAAGGCCGGATACAGGAACTGGCCGGCCGCCGTCTCTTCGATGTACTTCTGGGTGGCGACGAAGCGCCCGCGATGACTGACCTTGCCACCGCCGACCTGCCAGCGCTGGACGTAGCCGTCGCCGTCGAACCAGTGGTGATAGCGTTCGCCGCCCAGTTCAAAGCGGCCAGGCCCGTTGCGGTAGAAGGTCCCTTGCAGGTCGTCCGGCATGCGGCCGTGGATCACCGCATCGCCGGCCAGTTCACCGGTGACGCCGGCATACGCCGACAGCCTGGCGTCGTGCTCGAGCGCCTGGTGGAAGCGGCGGTAGGTGTCGCTGTCGGCCCGCGCGGCGCCGGAACTCAGGCCCAGCGCGGCCAGGCCGATACTGCGGGTCAGGAACTGACGGCGCTCATTCATCGCGTGGCTCATGTCGACCTCCCAGATCAGCGCAGGCTGACGCTGGCCGTGGCGCCGCTGGCTGGCAGCGCAAAGCGCGCGGCCTCATATTCCGGCGCGCCGCGTTTGCCCATGGCGTTGTTGCTGAAGGCGTAGTCCTCGGTCGGCATGCCGATCAGGTTACGGTCCATTTTGCCGTTGGCGTTGGCGTCGTGGTACAGCGAGAAGGCGTAGTCGCCAGCCGGCAGGTCCTTGAACTCGATCTGCGTGGCCCCCGCCACGGCCGGCGCCGCGGTCGCGCGGAACGGCTTGCCCAGGAAACTGTCGGCCGAGTTGTACAGGGCGACCATGATCTGGCCGTCGGCGCTGGAAACCCCGGTGAGGGCGATTTTCAGGTCGGCGGCGACGGCGGGCGTCAACGCCAGGATGGTCAGGAAGGCGGCGGCAAAGCTGGTGGATCGCATGGTGAACTCCGTTGAGTGAAAGAGGCTCCACTCTAGCCAGCGGCCCGCCGGCCCGGAGAACGATGCGACGAAATGCGCAAATGCGGCGCGAAATGCAGCCGGCCGGCGCGAAATACAGACCGCTGCGGCCCCGCCTCAGGGACGACGCCCGGCCGGAATATGGCGTGAAATGATGTCCAGCATCTGCTCGACGTCGACCGGCTTGGCGATGAAATCGTTCATGCCGGCGGCGATGCAGCGCTCCTGCTCCGATTGCATCACGCCGGCCGTCATCGCCAGGATCGGCAGGTCCAGCTTGAGCTCGCGGCGTATCACACCGGTCGCCGCGAAGCCGTCCATCACCGGCATCTGCACGTCCATCAGCACGATGTCATAGTCGTGCGGATGCTCGCGCAGGCGTTCCACCGCCAGCTGGCCGTTCTCCGCCATGTCGACGCTGGCGCCGGCGTACTCCAGCATGCCGCGCGCCACCACCTGGTTGAGCGGGTGGTCCTCCACCAGCAACAGGCGCACGCCGCGCAGGCGCTGCTCCGCCAGGTACTCGTCGGCCGGCTCGGGCGCCGCCGGCATCGTGGTCTTCGGCAGCAGGAACGGCAGCGTCACGACAAACTCGCTGCCCTCGCCCGGCGTGCTGCTGACGGCGATGGCGCCGCCCATCAACTCGGCCAGGCGGCGGCAGATCGCCAGTCCCAGTCCGGTGCCGCCGAAGCGCCGCGTGGTCGAGGCGTCAGCCTGGTTGAAGGCTTCGAACAAGCGGCTCTGCTGCTCCTGGTCCATGCCGATGCCGGTGTCGCGCACCACGAAGCGCAGGCCGACGGCGTCGCCGGCATAGCCGGCCATGCCGTTGGCCGAACGCTCCACCCGCAACAGCACTTGTCCGCGCTCGGTGAACTTGATGGCGTTGCCGACCAAATTGATCAGGATCTGCTGCAGGCGCATGGCGTCGCCCACCAGCGCCTGCGGCACGGCGGCGTCGGTGGCGATGTCGAAGCGGATGCCGCTGGCGGCCACCGTGGTCGTCATCACCGTGTTGACCGCCGCCAGCACCTCGTCCAGCTGGAAGGTCGACGGCGCCAGCTCCATGCGGCCCGCTTCGATCTTGGAGAAGTCCAGCACATCGTTCAGTATCCCTAGCAGCACATTGCCGGACGACCGTATCATGTCGACGTACTCCCGCTGCTGCGCGCTCAGGTCCATATTGCCGAGCAGGTAGGCCACGCCCAGCACCGCGTTCATCGGCGTGCGGATCTCGTGGCTCATATTGGCCACGAACTCGCTCTTGGCGCGGCTGGCGGCGGCGGCGCGCTGTTCGCCGGCGGCCTGGATCAGCTCCGCGTTCTTGCGGTCGGTGATATCCATCGCCATCAGGTAGGTGCCCACCACCATGCCGTCGGCCGCCACGTCCGGCACCAGGTCCAACATGAAGTGCTGCGTCAGGCCTTGCTGCTCGAAGGCGCGTTCGAAGTGCAGCCGGCGGCCCAGCAGCGCCTGATCCAGGTCGCCCAGCCAGCTGTCGGCGGCGGCACCGAAAATGTCGGACACAGTCTGGCCCAGCATCTCGTGCGGATCGAGGCCGAACTGGGTGCGATAGTGCTCGTTGGTGAACAGGAAGCGCCGTTCGCGGTCCAGGTAGGCGATCAGCAGCGGCAGATTGTCGGCCAGGATGCGCGCCCGCTTTTCGCTTTCATAGGTGCGCAGCTGGGCCGCCTCGCGCTCGGCCATCAGGCGGTAGAAGGCGCCACTCAATTCGCCGATTTCGTCCTTGCGGTCCAGTTGCAGCACCTGGATGCCGGCGCGGCTGTTCTTGATCTCGGCGATGTTGCGGCGCAGCCGCTGCAAAGGCCGCAGCAGCCGCGCGATGCCCAGCCAGGACAGCAGGCCGGCCAGGCCGGCGAACAGCGTCGCCGCGGCGGCGGCCTCGTAGCGCATCTCGCGCAACGGCGCCAGCGCCTCGTCGCTGGGGAAGCGCGCCGCGACGATCCAGCGCGCGTGCTGCAGGCGGCGGTAGGAATAGATGCCCCTGACGCCATCCTTGTTCCCGGCCTCGGTCCAGCCCTGGAAGCCGCCCAGCGCCATCTCGGTGGCGCGGTTGGTGCCCGGACGCTCGTTAATATGGTGCAGCAGCCGCGCCTTGTTCGGATGGCTGAGCAGGACGCCCTCGGCCGTCATGATGAAGGTGAAGCCGGTGCTGCCCGGCTTGAGCGCGCTGAGCGACTCGAACGGCGCATAGTGCAGCAGGTTGATGCCGCCGGCCAGGACCAGCGAAACGCGGCCGTCGCTGTCGAACACCGGCGCCGTGATCAGCACCGTCGGCGCGCCGGCCAGCTTGCTGGCGAACGGCGCCGACACCACGCCACGGCCGCGCGCCACGGTCAGGTCGAACCATTCCTGGCCGGCGGCGCGAAAGGGCTGCGCCGGCATGTCCTCTTCCAGCGCGCCGGTCAGCAGGCCGTCGCTGTCGTAGATTTCCAAAAAAGAGAATTGGCCGCGCGCGGTCGGCCGCGCCTTCAGGTAGGCGCGCAGCGCCGCGGGATCGCGCAGCGTGGATGCCGGCAGTGACTCGGCCAGCGCCGCCAGCATGGCCTTCTTGCCGGCCAGGTGCTCGTCGATGTGGGCGGCGGCGCCGGACAGCAAGGCGTACTGCTGGCTGCCGATGACTTCCTTCATGTCGCGCTCGGCCAGCACCAGCGCCACCACCGTCACGGTGACGGTCGCTCCCAGCACCAGCAGCATGACCAGGCCGCTGAGCCTGAAGCGCAGGGTGGACGGCAGATACTGTTTCAACGCCATGGGCAGCGTACTCACTAGAAAGATGATATCAAAGTATTACATGTTGTAGGCCGGTTTGGCTACGCCTGCACGCCATAAACCCAACAAATATGCCGCAGCTCGGGGTATAGTGATTGCCACCGAGACAACCCAGCTATCCGCCATGCGCGCAGGCTCCGACCAGCTCAAACCGGCCATACCCGCGTCAGGCCCCGCGCCGCTGGCGTTGCTGCTGCTGACGGCCTGCTACTACCTGGTGGCCAACACCAGCCTGTTGCTGGCCTTCGCCCACACCAACGCCACGCCCGTCTGGCCGCCGTCCGGCATCGCCTTTGCCGCCGTCCTGCTGCTGGGCTACCGCGCCTGGCCTGCCATCCTGCTGGGCGCGCTGGCCGCCAACCTGGCCACCTTCACCACCAACGGCCAGCCCTTCAATGCCGGCCTGGTGGTGGCGTCGCTGCTGATCGCCGTCGGCAATACCCTCGAAGCGCTGGCCGGCGCCTGGCTGATGCGCCGCCACACCGACGCCGCCCGGCCGTTCGGCCAGTTGCAGGATGTCTACAAATTCGCCACCATCGCCTTGCTGGTGTGCCTGATCAGCGCCGGTATCGGCAGCGCCACGCTGGTGCTGGGCGCTCTGGTGCCGGCGCCGGCCTGGGGCACCGTGGTGCTGACCTGGTGGGTCGGCGACGTCGCCGGCGTGCTGCTGGTGGCGCCGGCCATCCTGGCCTGGCGCCGGCCGCGCTGGCGCCAGGCGGTGGTGCTGGAGGCCACGCTGTCGCTGCTGCTGCTGGCGGCGCTGATCGCCTGGATCTTCGGCCGCCACTACACCGCCAACGACGATCCGGGCTGGCTGCCGTATGTCTTCATGCTGTGCGTGGCCTGGGCCTCGTTCCGCTTCGGGCTGCGCGGCGCCAGCCTGGCCTGGCTGTCCACCGCCGGCGGCGCGGTGCTGTGCACGGTGCGCGGCCTGGGGCCGTTCGCGGTCGGCACCCTCAACGACGCCTTGATTTCGCTCGACAGCTTCGTGGTGTTGTGCAGCCTGATCGGCATGGTGCTGTGCGCCGACGCCAGCGAACGGCGCCGCATGAGCGGCGCGGTGCGCGGCCACAGCGCCGCGCAATGGGCCACGCTGCTGATCTGCGTCGGCCTGACCGTGATCGTCTGGCACCTGGTGGCGCTGAGCACCGAGCGCCGCGCGCGCGAACAGTTCGACACCGAATGCGCCGACATCGCCGAGCGCATCGCCAGCCGCATGGTCCTGTACGAATCGGGCTTGCGCGGCGCCCGCGCGCTGTTCAGCGCCGCGCCGGAACCGAGCCGCGCGCAATGGCGCAATTTCACCGAGGCGCTCGATCTGCCCCACAGCCTGCCCGGCGTGATGGGACTGGGCTATGCCGGCCAGGTGCCGGCCGGCCAGCGCGACGCCCTGGAAGCGCAGGTGCGCGGCCAAGGCTACCCCGATTTCCGCGTCTGGGCCAAGGCCGGCAGCGCGCTGGGGCCCTTGTCCACGGTGGTGCTGTATCTCGAGCCGTTCCAGGGCCAGAACCTGCGCGCCTTCGGCTACGACCTGATGTCCGAGCCGATCCGCCAGGCCGCGCTGCTGGAGGCGGCGCGCAGCGGCAAGCCGGTCCTGTCGGCCAAGGTGACGCTGGTGCAGAACGGCGCCGAGCAGGGCCGGCCGGGCTTCCTGATGTTCTTCCCCATCTACCGCCAGCTGGCCGTGAAGGCGCCGGCGCAGCGCATGGCCGCGCTGCAGGGCTACTCGTACAGCCCGATCCGCGCCGACGACATGATGGCCGGCCTGCTCGGCCCCTCCGGCCAGGTGGTGCAGCTGGAGATCTTCGACGGCGCCGAGACCGGCGCCGCCGCCCTGCTGTACGCCAGCGGCACCCGCACCGACAACGACCAGCTGCAATATCCGAACCCCTACCTGCGCACCGCGCCGCTGATCCAGATGCAGCATCGCTGGACGTTGCGCTTTACCTCGCTGCCGGCGTTCGAGAACTCGATCGACCGCCAGAAGTCCCACATCGTGCTGCTGGCCGGCGTGATCATCAGCCTGCTGTTCTTCGGCGTAGTGCGGGCGCTGACCGCGCGCCAGGCCTATGCCGCCGCGCTGGCCGAGGAAAAGACCGCGGCGCTGCGCGAATCGGAAAGCTCGCTGATCGTCGCGCGCGACCTGGCCGAAGCGGCCAGCCGCGCCAAGTCCGAGTTCGTCGCCAACATGAGCCACGAGATCCGCACCCCGCTCAACGCCGTGCTGGGCATGACGCACCTGCTCAACAACACCGCGCTCTCGCCCGACCAGCAGAAGTACCTGGAGATGATACGGTGGTCCGGCAATTCGCTGCTCAGCATCCTCAACGACGTGCTGGATTTCTCCAAGATCGAGGCGGGCCGCATGGAGCTGGCGCCGGCGCCGTTCCAGCTGAGCGCCGTGCTGGAGGCCATCGCCACCATCATGACCGTCAACTCCGGCGAGAAGGACCTGGAACTGGCGATCGGCGTCGAAGCGGCCGTGCCGCAGGCCCTGCTGGGCGACGGCCACCGCCTGCAGCAGATCCTGATCAACCTGGTCGGCAACGCCATCAAGTTCACCGAAAAGGGCTCGGTCTCGGTGCTGGTGGAACGCACCGGCGACGCCCTGGCCGGCGCCGTCACGCTACGCTTCACGGTGCGCGACAGCGGCATCGGCATTCCTCCCGACCAGCTGGCGTTGCTGTTCGCGCCGTTCTCGCAAGCCGACGCCTCGATGACCCGGCGCTTCGGCGGCACCGGACTGGGGCTGGCCATCTCGCGCCGCATCGCCGCGCTGATGGGCGGCGCGATCGACGTGCAAAGCATCGCCGGCGCCGGCAGCGCCTTCATCCTGACCGTGCCGCTGCAAGCGGCCGGCGAGGCGGCGCCTGGCGGCGCGCCGTTGCCGCCCCAGCACCTGCTGATGGTCGACGACGACCCGGTCAGCGCCGACTATCTGGGCCGCACCATCCGCGCGCGCGGCTGGAGCAGCGACAGCGCCGGCTGCGGCGAACAGGCGCTGGCGCTGCTGCGCCGCGCAGCCGGCCGCTACGACGCCATCCTGGTCGACTGGGACATGCCCGGCATGAACGGCCTGGCCACCATGCAGGCGATGCGCCAGACGCTGGCGCAGGACTGCCCCGCCATCATCCTGATGGTCAGCGCCTTCGGCCAGGGCAAGCTGCTGCACACCCAGGGCGCCGAGACGGCCAACGCAGTGCTGCTCAAGCCGGTCACCATGGCGCGCCTGAACGAGACCTTGCAGCAGGCGCGGGCCGGCACCCCGGCCGCCGCCAGCGCCAGCGCCGATAGCGGCGCCCAGCCGGGGCTGCGCATCGACGGCGTGCGCATCCTGCTGGTGGAAGACAATCCGATCAACCAGCTGGTGGCGCAGAGCATGTTGTCCTACGCCGGCGCCAGCGTCGACGCGGTGGACAACGGCCGCGCCGCGCTCGACCGGCTGCGCAGCGACGCCCACCGCTACGACCTGGTGCTGATGGATGTGCAGATGCCGGAAATGGACGGTTTCGAAGCGACCGCCCGCATCCGCACCGAGCTCGAACTGGAATTGCCGGTGCTGGCGATGACGGCCGGCGTCATGCTGTCCGAGCGCGAACAGTGCATCGCCTGCGGCATGAACGACTTCATCGCCAAACCCATCGACGTCGAACAGATGCTGCGCGCGATCACGCGCAACCTGCCCGCCGCCCAGCGCGCCGCCGCCGGCCGCTAGCCGGCGGGACCGCCGCATTGGACTAGCGTGTTTCGTCCGGATTGGCCTCCCGCCGGCCGTGATTGGTCTCCTAGAATGGATGCACTCAACCATCACTGCCAGGGGAAACCAACATGAACGCACGTACCGATTTCTACACCGCCTCGCCGGACGCGATGAAAGCCATGATCGCGCTGGAAGTCGCGGTCAACAAGCTGGGCCTGGAGGCGCCGCTGCTGGAACTGGTGAAGCTGCGCGCGTCGCAGATCAACGGCTGCGCCTTCTGCATCGACATGCACACCACCGACGCCCGCAAGGCCGGCGAGACCGACCGCCGCATGCACGGCGTGGCGGCCTGGCGCGAGACGCCCTTCTTCACCGCGCGCGAACAGGCCGCACTGGCGTGGACCGAGGCGTTGACCCAGCTGGCCACCAGCCACGCGCCGGACGCCGACTACGAGCGCCTGCAAGCCCAGTTCACGCCCAAGGAACAGGTCGACCTGACGCTGGCGATCAATACCATCAACTGCTGGAATCGCCTGGGGGTCGGTTTCCGCAAAATGCCGGCGCCGTAAAGCCGCCGCGGCCGGCGTCAATTGTGTCTTGCATGTTCAGGACAAGCGGCGCCGCCGGCCGTGGAAATACCGCGTTACATCAAGCACATCCACTAAACAAGCTTGCCGTTTGCATCATGTGATACCGCTTCCATTATGCAATTCGTTGCCACGGAACAACGGATTTGTGACATTTTGCCACAAAAACACCCACCTTCCCGCTCCTCCGGTCCACACTAAATAAGGCGCACAACATCACAACGACAGTCGCCATTAACCTTTGGAGGGGTACACGATGAAACAACCCAAGCTTGCATTGACAACTTTAGCAGTCCTCAGTGCCCTGGCCGCCACCGCCCATGCGCAAGACGGCATGCCCATCACCGTCAGCGGATTCGGCACCGGCGCGCTGACCATGACCAATTCCGACCAGGCAGAATTCAACCGCGTCAACCAGGCCGCCGGCGTCGGCAAGGACGCCCGTCCCGGCGTCGATTCCAACCTGGGCATCCAGGCCACCGCCAAATGGAGCGACACCATCTCCTTCACCGCCCAGGGCCTGGTGCGCAAGAACGGCAACAACGATCAATTCGGCGCCGAGCTGGCTTGGGCCTTCGCCAAGATCAAGCTCAACGACGACTTCTCGCTGCGCGTCGGCCGCATCGGCCTGCCGGTGTACATGATTTCCGACGTGCGCAACGTCGGCTACGCCAACACCATGCTGCGCCCGCCGAATGAAGTGTACCGCCAGGTCAGCGTCGACAATGCGGACGGCGGCGACGTCACCTACCAGCACAGCTTTGGCGACACCACCGTGACCGCACAAGCCGCGATCGGCCGCGCCAGGACGCGCGCGCCCGGCAATTACTACGTCGACTTCAAGCCGGTCATTTCGACCCAGCTGGTGGTCGAGAACGGCCCGTTCACCTATCGCCTGGGCCGTTCCCAGGCCAATTTCGGCATCTACGACAACGCCAGCCTCACCGGCCTGGTGGCGACGCTGAACAAGGTCGGCCTGGTCGCGGTGGCCAACGAAAACAAACTGACCGACATCAAGGGCACCTTCACTTCGGCCGGCATCGCGATGGACTACAACAACATCATCGGCCAGGCCGAATACGCCAAGCGCAAGACCGAGTCGCGCCTGGTGCCGGACACCAGCTCCTGGTACATCATGGCAGGCTACCGCTACGGCAAGTTCGTGCCCTTCATCCTGCACGGCGACGTCAAGCAGGACAGCATCCGCAGCTTCGCCTCGATGCCGACCACCGGCCCGCTGGCCGCGCTGACCGCCGGCACCAACGGCGCCATCAAGTCCGGCCTGCAATCGACCACCGGCATCGGCCTGCGCTGGGACTTCTACAAATCGGCAGCGTTCAAGGTGCAGATGGACCGCATCAAGACGCGCGACGGCGCCGGCTACTTCGTCAATCCCAAGCCGGGCTTTGCGGGCAGCAGCGTCAACGTGTACGCCGCCGCCATCGATTTCGTCTTCTAAGGAGAATCCAGATGAAAACGACAATCGCAAAAATCTTGCTGGCGACCGGCGCCTGGCTGGCCATCGCCCCTGCGTTCGCAACCGAGATCGTGGTCATCGTCAGCCCGAAGAATCCGGCCACGCGCATGTTCGGCGAACAGGCGGCCCAGTTCTTCCTCGGCAAATCGACGCTGTTCACGCCGATCGAGCACAGCGACGGCCCGCTGCGCAACGAGTTCTATAAAAAAGTGCTGGACAAGGACTCAACCCAGGTCAAGGCCATCTGGTCCAAGCTGGTGTTCACCGGTAAAGCCAGCGCACCGAAGGAGATGGGTTCCAGCGCCGAGGTAAAGAAGGCCGTGGCGGCCGACCCGCAGGCCATCGGCTACATCGAGAAGTCGCAGGTCGACGACACGGTCAAGGTCATCCTCACCGTGCCTTAAGCCGGCATCCCCGGCCCGAAAGCTGGATGCCAGCTTTCGGGCTTCAAAGATAGCGTGCCAGCTCTGCCAGCGACAAGCTGCGCTCCGCCGTGCCGGGCACGCTGCAGGCATGGGCGCCGGCGATGGCGCCCAGGCGCATGCAATCCTCAATCTCCACCCCCTGAAATTTCCCGTGCAGGAAGGCGCTGACAAAGGCGTCCCCCGCGCCATTGCTGTCGACCACGGGCAGGTCGAGCCTGGCGCAAGGCACATGCAGCACCTCGGCATCACCGCGCCGCAGCAAGTAGCTGCCCTGCGCGCCGGCCATGGCGATCACCGCCGCCGCGCCTCCCCTCTCAAGTATCTCCCGCATCACCTGCTCATGCCGGCCGCGCAAGGCAGCCGTGCTGACAAACACCAGGTCGGAGCGCCGCGCGAAATCGTGATAGTAGGGATTGCTGCCATCCCAGTCGTGCAGGTCGGTCGATACCGGCAGGCCGCAGGCGGCGGCGTCCTCGTACCAATGGCGCGCCCACGGCATGATGGTCAGGTGCAGGTGCTGGGCGCGCTCCATGTGCGGCAAGTAGAATTCGCGTTCCATGCGCAAGTCGTCCGGATGGCGGCCGTCGTACAGCGACAGCCGGCGGCCGTCCGGCGACACCAGATTGACGCTGCGCCGTGTGCCGCTGGGGTGCACCACGCCATGGAATTCCAGGCCGCGTTCGCGGTAGCGCGCATGGACCAGCGCCGCTTGTGCGTCGGCGCCGATGAAATCGAGCAGCACGGGGTGATGTCCCAGCGCCAGCAAGTTGAGCGCCACGCCATTGCCGGTGTGGGCAACGTAATCGTACACGGCGGGCACGTGGATGGAGTCCGCCTCGGCCAGCGGCAGCGATGGCACCATCACAATGGTGTCGATGCCGACACCGCCGGCAACCAGCACGCGCACGTCAGAAAGCTGTTGCATTACACACTCCCGGAAGACTGAGAATGTAGCAAAATAACAGTCGTTATTTATAAGGTCAACAACATTATGGCCGCATTACGCAGAGCATGTAGTTAAATTACAAAAATTAGCTAACCCTCGACCACGATCACCGGCCGCAATCGTTTGCGCGACGCCCGCGCGTGCGGCACCCAGGCGTGGGTCTGCCAGCGGCGCCACATGATCAGGCCGCGTATCCATTCGTCGGCGGCGTAGGCGATCCACACGCCGGGCAAGCCCCAGCCCAGCACCACGCCCAGCAGCCAGCTGCCGCCGGCCAGCACCAGCAACATCGACAAGGCGCCCGCCATCACCGGAAAGCGCGCATCGCCGGCCGCGCGCAGCGCATTGATCACCACCAGGTTGAAGGTGCGGCCCGGCTCGAGCAGCACGGTGATCCACAGCAGCGTGGCGCCGGCGGCGATGATGTCCTGGTCCTGCGTGAACCAGCCCAGCAGCCAACGTCCCAGCAGCGCGGCGCAGGCGGCGATCAGGATGCACACCACCAGTCCGCGCGCCAGCGCACGCCGCACCACGCCATGCGCTTCCCGCAGCCGCCCGGCGCCGATCAGGTAGCCGACCACGATCTCGACCGCCAGCCCGGTGGCGATGGAAAACATCATCACCCCGCCCATCAGCTGCAGCACATACGCCTGCGTGGCCAGCGACTTGGCGCCCAGCTCGGCCGCCGTCGCCACGCTGACCATGAAGGCCAGTCGCCATGCGATGTTTTCGGCAGCGCCGGGCAGGCCGATATGCAGCACCGCGCCCAGCTCGCGCCGCGGCAGGCGCCACCAGTCGTCGCGCGCCACGCAGATGCCCAGGTGCACGCGCCACATCAGCAAATGCAGCGCCAGGCCGATGGCGCGGCTGATCGCCAGCGCATACGCGTAGCCGGGCAGGCCCAGCGCCGGTATCGGCCCCCAGCCATGCATCATCGGAATCGCCAGCGCCAGATGGCTGACATGCATGATCACCAGCACCACCAGCGTGTCGCGGGTGCGCAGGTGGGCCCGCATCACGCTGGCCATCGACGCGTTCCAGGCGTCGAGCAGCATGGCCGGCGCCAGCGCCTGCAGCAATGGCGCCGCCAGTGGCAGCACTTCGGCCGGCGCGTTCAGCAGATGCAGCAAGCCATTCGCGCCCAGCAGCGCCAACAGGCCGGTGACCGCGCCCAGCCAGGTGCTGGCGCCCACCACCGCGCAGGCCACGCGGTTGGCGGCCTGGCGCTGGCCAGCGCCCAGGTTCTGGGTGACCACCACGCTGACCCCGGCGCCGATGATGCGGAATAGAATGAACAGTGTGGCCGACACCTGGCTGGCGATGGCGAAAGCGCCGCCGGCCTCGTCTGAAATGCGCGACGCCAGCCCGGTGCCGATGACGCTGGAAGCGATCGCCATGCCCAGCTCGACGAGCAGGGGCCAGGCAAGATTGAACATGGGCGGGGTACGGATCGGTGTTTTGGCGGCGGGCATCTTGAGCTGGCGGAAAAGTGTTGCGGATTAATCTTAGTTTACATCAACTGGAAGCGCTCTCACTGACACCATTGAAATAATCTATGGATGTAAAATCGTTAGCAAAGGATACACTTCCGCTGACTCAACACGCTGCGACTATCATTGTGCGATTAACCATCAACGTCGTTGCCTTTCTCTGCACCCTGCTGCTGGGCTTACCCGGCGGGCGGGTCCACGCCCAGACGCTGACGGTGCTGTATCCCGACATCGGCGAGCCTTACCGCACCGTGTTCACCGAAATCCTCCAGGGCGTCGAAGAACAAGCCAAGACCAAGCCGCGCGCCATCGCCCTAGGCGCCGGCACCGACCTGGCCGAACTGCGCAACACGCTCAAGAACAGCAAGGTGGTGATCGCCCTCGGCCGCCAGGGCTTGAAGGCTGCCGCCATGCTCGATCCGGCGCAGGCCGTGGTGATCGGCGGCGTCGGCGCGGCGCCGGACGCCGAACGCCTCAACGGCATCAGCCTGGCGCCCGACCCGGCCCTGCTGTTCGGCATGCTCAAGACCTTGCTGCCCGGCATACGCCGCGTGATCGTGGTCTACAACCCGGCCAGCAACGAGGCGCAGATCCGCCTGGCGCGCGAGGCGGCGCGCGGCCTGGGGCTGGAACTGGTGGCGCTGGAAGCGAGCGACCTGGCCGGCGCCGCGCGCGCCTACGAGACCCAGTTCGCCGCCGCCGACGGCCACCGCGACGCCCTCTGGCTGCCGCAGGACGCCACCACCGTCGAGGAAACCACCATCCTGCCGCTGGTACTGAAGGAGTCCTGGAGCCGCAATCTGCCGGTGTTTTCCAGCAGCGTGCTGCACGTCAAAAAAGGCGTGCTGTTCGGCATGTACCCCAATAATGTGCAGCTGGGCCGCGACCTGGCCGCGCTGGCGCTGGCCATGCAAAACGGCGACATGCCAAAACGGGGCGTGACGCCGCTGCGCGCGGTGCGCAGCGCGCTCAACTCGCGCACGGCCAGCCACATCGGCCTGAATCTTGTCTCCAGCCAACAACGGAGCTTCGACGCCGTCTTCCCCGAGCCCTAGCGTTGCGGTCGCTAGCGGCGATTTTATTTCCGAATTGCAAAGTCTCGGCTTATACTATGAAAGCATCTTGACAGCGCCGTTCCTGGCGCCGTGGTAGCGGTGCAGCAAAGATAGTATGATGAAAAACACAATATTCAATCTGCGGCGCTTGAGACGCGCCGGCGCCCTGCTGCTCGCCAGCGTCACCGGCGCAACGCACGCGGCTGGCGGTGTCGTGCCATCGAGCATCGCGCTGGTCAGCGCCAGCGCCGCCCATGGCGGCATGCTGATCGCGCCGGCCGAGCCACTGCTGCTGCCGCCGCTGGCGCCGCTGCGCGCCGACGTCCGCCCCGTCACCCTGGCCCAGCTGGAAGACCAGCTGCGCCGCCCCGAACTGCAGGCCTCGATCGGCAAGGGCAGCATCGCCGTCGTCTATCCGAATGTCGAGGAACCGTTCCGCTCGGCCTTCATCGCCATGATCCAAGGCATCGAGGAGCGCACCAAGCTCAAGGTGCGCAGCTATCCGGTCGATCCGAAAATGGACATCGCCGAGCTGAACGCCACGCTCAAGCGCAACGGCACCAAGGTGGTGATCGCGCTGGGCCGCCAGGGCTTGAACGCCACCGCCGGACTGGACCGCGAGATCGCCGTGCTGGCCGGCGGCGTGCTGCTGCTGTCGGACGCCGAGAACGTCATGGGCATCAGCATGACGCCCGACCCGGCCATGCTGTTCTCGCGCCTGCGCGCGCTGCTGCCCGAGCTCAAGCGCGTGATCGTGGTCTACAACCCGCAGAAATCCGAATGGCTGGTCAAGCTGGCGCGCGAGGCGGCCAGGGCCCAGGGCCTGGAGCTGCAAGCCCACGTGGCCGGCGACCTGGCCCGCGCGGCCCAGCTGTACACCCAGCTGATCGGCGCCGCCGACAACCGCCACGACGCCGTCTGGCTGCCGCACGACAGCACCACCGTCGAGGAAAGCACCATCCTGCCGCTGGTGCTGCGCGAATCGTGGAACAGCGGCGTGCCGCTGTTCTCGAGCAACGTGCTGCACGTGAAAAAAGGCGCGCTGTTCGCCATGGTGCCCGACAACGTCGAGCTGGGCCGCACCCTGGCCGCCTCGGCGCTGGGCGTGATCGCCGGCGACGTGCGGCGCCGGCCGCTGGTGCCGCTGCGCGAGCTGCAGACCGCCATCAACTTACGGACCGCCAGCCATATCGGCCTCAACCTGGGCGCATTGCAACAGCGCAGTTTCGACTTTGTCTACCCGCAGCCCTGATGATCTCCATAGTCCGTAACTTTCTCCGTCGTACCGGTTTCCAGCGCCAACTGACGGTCATCGTCTCGGCCGCCATCCTTGGTCTTGCCGTGTTCTCGGCGCTGATGAATTCGTGGGAAGCCAATGCCCGCATGCGCGACTACTTCATCGGCCAGGGCCAGCGCGTGGCCGACAACCTGGCGCGCCAGAGCACGCTGGCGCTGCTGTTCCACTCGGCCGAGAACGCCCGCGAAGTGGTCAACTCCACGCTGTCCTTCCCGGACGTGGCGGCGCTGCAAATCATGGACGCCAGGCGCAAGGTCTTGCTGTCAAAGGTGGTGGCCGGCGCCACGCTGGACGTCGCCAACCTGAACAAGGTGGTCCCGGCGCACGCCGGCCTGGTCGGTGAAACCTCCGACGGCTGGCTGTTCGCCGCGCCGGTGTACGGCGGCCAGAGCGAAGCCTCGCCGTTTGAACTGCAGGAACACCAGCAGCAGCTGCTGGGCTACGTCCACGTGCAGATCGCCAAGAACACGCTCAAGCAGCTGACCTGGTCGCTGTTGCTGGGCAACCTGGCGCTGACCTTGTCGTTCGCCGTGGTGCTGCTGGTGCTGGGCCGCCTGCTGACGCGCCACATGATCAACCCGCTCAACGCGCTGTCGACCTTGATGCGCCGCGCCGAATCGGGCGAGTCCGGCATGCGCGCCGCGCCCGCAGGCCCGCGCGACCTGATCGAGATGGCGCACGCCTTCAACCAGATGATGAACGTGCTGGAACAGCGCGAGGCCGAGCTGAAGGAATCGCGCGACGCCGCCGTCAACATGGCGCAGATGAAGGCGCAGTTCGCCGCCACCGTCAGCCACGAGGTGCGCACCCCGCTCAACGGCGTGGTCGGCATGCTCGACATGCTCAAGGAAACCCGCCTCACGCCGCGCCAGCAGGAATTCGTCGATGTCGCCTGGAACTCGTCGCGCACCTTGATCGCGCTGATCAACAACATCCTCGACTTCTCCAAGATGGAAGCGGGCAAGCTCAAGCTGGAAGAGACCGAGTTCTGCCTCGGCACCCTGCTGTCCGAGGTGCTGGAACTGGTGGCCCGTCCCGCGCAGCAGAAAGGCGTGACCCTGAACTGGACCATCGCCCCCGACGTGCCGGTGCGCATCGCCGGCGATTCGCTGCGCCTGCGCCAGATCCTCATCAACCTGATCGGCAACGCCGTCAAGTTCACCGACCAGGGCGAAGTGGCGGTCGACGTGGCGCTGGCGCCGGGCGCCGAGTTCGGCCTGCGCTTCGAGGTGCGCGACACCGGCATCGGCATGAGCGAGGACGTCCGCCGCCACCTGTTCGAAGCCTATGTACAGCCGGACCCGAGCACCACGCGCCGCTACGGCGGCACCGGCCTCGGCCTGGCCATCTGCAAGCAGCTGGTCGAACTGCTGGGCGGTCGCATCGGCGTCGACAGCGTCACCGGCAGCGGCACCACCTTCCACTTCACGATACGCAGCCGTCCGGCGCAGCAGCAGGTGGCCGGTCCGCCGCTGCCGATGCGCCCGCCGGCCGCCGCCAACCCTGCGCCGGCGCCCGCCTTGGCGCCGCTGCCCGCCTTGAGCCCGGTCCCGACGCCGGAGCGCCAGTTCCGCGTGCTGGTCGCCGAAGACAACCGCACCAACCAGATGGTGGCCGCCGGCATGCTGGCGATGAACGGCTGCGTCTGCGAATTCGCGGCCGACGGCGTGGAAGCCGTGCGCGCCGCCCAGCGCGAACGCTTCGACCTGATCCTGATGGATTGCAGCATGCCGGAAATGGACGGCTACGAAGCCACCGCCCACATCCGCCTGGCCGAGCTGGCCATGGGCCGGCGCACGCCGCTGGTGGCGATGACCGCCAACACCCAGGTCGGCGACGCTGAAAAATGCCTGGCCGCCGGCATGGACGATTACCTGGCCAAGCCGATCACGCTGGTGGAACTGCGCCAGAAGCTGGAGCGCTGGCTGCCCCACGGCGGCCCGCTGACCGCCCCCGCCCACCAGGCCGCGCCGGCCGCGCCAACGTTCGAGCCGCGCACTCACGGCGGCCCCTGCCCGGTCGACCAGGCCGTGTTCGACAAGCTGCGCGAAGTGCTGGGCGACACCCTGCCGCACGCCGTCACGCCCTACCTGGAAGACACGCCGGCCTGCCTGGACGAACTGGAACAAGCGGTGCTGGCCGGCGACATGGCCACCGCGCGCATCCGCGCCCACGCGCTCAAGGGTTCGTCCGGCAACTTCGGCGCCGAGACGCTGGCGCAGCTGGCCCAGCAGGCCGAGCACTACGCGGCCGAGCAGCAGGCGGAACAGATCGCGCCCTTGCTGGCGCCGCTGCGCGCCCACTACGACGCGCTGGCCGCCTTCCTGCACGCCGAGATCAGCGACGCCACCCCGCTGGCCCCGCTGCCCGGCGACGAGCGCCCGCAAGTGTTGGTGGTCGACGACGACCGCAGCACCCGCAGCACCCTGCGCCACACCTTGCAGCGCGACGGCTTCCACGTCGAGGAAGCGGCCAACGGCGCGGAAGCGCTGGCGATGCTGGCGCGCTTCCAGCCCGACGTGATCCTGATGGACGCGATGATGCCGGTGATGGACGGCTTCACCGCCTGCGCCCGCATGCAGGAGCTGCCCAACGCCGGCGCCGTGCCGGTGCTGATGATCACCGCGCTGCAGGACAACTCGTCGGTCGAGCGCGCCTTCGCCGCCGGCGCCAGCGACTACATCCCCAAGCCCATCCACTACGCCGTGCTGTCGCAGCGGGTGCGCCGCATCATCGAGGCCAACCGCGCCGAGAAGCGCATCCGCCACCTGGCCTACAACGACGTGCTGACCAACCTGCCCAACCGCACCCTGTTCTTCGAGCTGCTGGCCACCAGCATCGACCAGGCGCGCCTGGCCGGCGACGGCCAGCAGGTGGCCGTGCTGTTCATGGACCTGGACCGCTTCAAGTACGTCAACGACAACCTCGGCCATGACGTCGGCGACCGCCTGCTGCAGGCGGTGGCCCAGCGCGTGCGCCACACGGTGCGCGCCGACGACGCCGTGGCCCGCCTGGGCGGCGACGAATTCACCGTCGTGCTCAACGAGCTCGACAGCCCGGCCGCCGCCGCCACCGCCGCCCACAACATCGTGCGCGTGCTGTCGGCGCCGTTCCCGATCGACGGCCACGACATCTTCGTCACCGCCAGCGTCGGCATCGCCATGTATCCGCACGACGGCGCCGACGTCGCCACCCTGGTCAAGCACGCCGACAGCGCCATGTACCGCGCCAAGCGCACCAACACCGGCTTCCAGTTCTACGAGGCGTCGATGGAGCATTCGATCTCCGAGCACGTGCGGCTCGAGAGCGACCTGCGCCGCGCCATGGAGCAGCAGCACCAGCTGGAGGTGTACTACCAGCCGCAGGCCTGCCTGGACAGCGGCAAGATCATCGGCATGGAGGCGCTGGTGCGCTGGCGCCATCCGACGCGCGGCATGATACCGCCGGTGGACTTCATCCCGCTGGCCGAGGAAACCGGCCTCATCAATCCACTGGGCGACTGGGTGCTGCGCACCGCCTGCGCCCAGCTGCAGCAGTTCATCTGCGCCGGCCTGCCGCCGATGCGGGTGGCGGTCAACCTGTCGGTGCGCCAGCTGCTGCAAAAGGATTTCGCCGCCTCGGTCGAAGCCGTGCTGGCCGACACCGGCCTGCCGCCGCAGCTGCTGGAACTGGAGATCACCGAGAGCACGCTGATGGAAAACGCCCAGGACACGCTGGCCGCACTGCACCGCCTGCACTCGCTGGGCGTGCGCCTGTCGATCGACGACTTCGGCACCGGCTATTCCTCGCTGTCCTACCTGAAGCGCTTCCCGGTCGACATCATCAAGATCGACCGCTCCTTCGTGCGCGACGTGCCGCAGGATGCCGACGACGCCGCCATCATCAGCGCCATCATCGCGCTGGCCCACAGCCTGCGCCTGGAAGTGGTGGCCGAGGGCGTGGAAACCGCGGCCCAGCTGGCGTTCCTCAAAGGCCGCGAGTGCGACATGATGCAGGGCTTCTACCTCAGCCCCGCGGTGCCGGCCGAACAATTCGCCGAACTGGTACGACGACATGTGGACATGGCTACAACAGTGACAGCAAGGATATGCTGATATTTACCCCGGCTCAACAACGGGCAAGCTAGAATCAAAAAAACGTCACAGGAGATAGCATTTTGAAAGTGTTGAGCGTCCACCGGCTGTATCTGAGCGCGGCACTCACCCTACCGCTGGTCGCGGTGCACGGCATGGCCCAGGCCGGTTTCGATCCCGTGACGGAAGAGGACGAACTGGCGCTGGTCTACGGTTCCAGCGACAGCGTCAGCATTGCCACCGGCAATCTGCAAACGCTGCGGCGCGCGCCGGCCGTGGCCACCGTGATCACGGCGGCCGACATCGCCGCCATGGGCGCCACCGACCTCGACCAGGTGCTGGAAAGCGTGCCCGGCGTGCACGTCAACCGCACGCCCAACAGCAGTTCGCCGCTGTACGTGGTGCGCGGCATCGTCAGCGCCTACACCCCGCAAATCCTGATGCTGCAAAACGGCGTGCCCATCACCACCGCCTACATCGGCAACAAGGGCAACATCTGGGCCGGCTATCCGCTTGAACACATTGCCCGCATCGAGATCATCCGCGGCCCCGGCTCTGCGCTGTATGGCTCCGACGCTTTCTCCGGCGTCATCAACATCATCACCAAGGGCCCCGGTGAGGTACAAGGCACCGAGCTCGGCGCCCGCACCGGTTCGTACCAAAGCCGCGACGCCTGGCTGCAGCACGGCGGCAAGCTCGGCCCGGTGGAAGTGGCCGCCTATCTGCGCGCCGGCCACAGCGACGGCAACGACCGCACCCTCGACGCCGACGCCCAGAGCCGCAACGACACGCTGTTCAAGACCCACGCCAGCCTGGCGCCCGGCCCGCTCAACAACCAGTACAGGGCGCTCGACGGCAACCTCGACCTGATCTACGGCCAGTGGCGCGCGCGCTTCGGCTACAAGAAGCGCTACGACATGGGCACCGGCGCCGGCATCGCCTCGGCGCTGGACCCGGTGGGCCGCCAGCAAAGCGAGCGCATCACCAGCAACCTGGCCTGGGCCGAGCCGCAGGTGACGCGCGACTGGGGCCTGGGCGCCAGCCTCGCCACACAGCAGTATTCGCAGGAAGTGAACACCTGGTACCAGTTGCTGCCGCCCGGCGCGACCTTCCCGACCGGCACCTTCAAGGACGGCATGATCGGCGTACCCGAGACATGGGAGCGCACTTACCGCCTGTCCGGCTATGCCGACTACAGCGGCTTCAACGACCACCACCTGCGGGTCGGCCTCGGCCACGATGATATCGAGCTGTTCCGCGTCCATGAATGGCGCAACTTCAACTACGCGGCCAACGGCACGCCGATCCCGCTGCCGGCGGTGATCGACACCACCAACACCACGCCGTTCATGCGCCCGCAACGGCGCAAGGTCGACTACCTGTACCTGCAGGACGAGTGGAACCTGGCCAAGGACTGGAACCTGACGGCCGGCATCCGCCACGATCATTTCTCCGACTTCGGCGGCACCACCAATCCGCGCCTGGCGCTGGTGTGGGACGCCAGCTTCGACCTGACCGCCAAGCTGCTGCACGGCCGCGCCTTCCGCGCCCCGGCCTTCCTGGAAAGCTATGGCATCAGCAATCCGGTCGCGCTGGGCAATCCGAACCTGAAGCCGGAACGCAACGCCACCACCGAAATAGCGTTCAACTGGCAGGCCCGCAGCGACGCCACCGTCAACCTGACCTTCTATCGCTACGATATGAAGAACATCATCCGCACCGTGCCCAATCCGGTGCCGGGCACCGGCGCCACCTACGCCAACACCGGCGACCAGACCGGCCACGGCATCGAGCTCGAATCGAACTGGAGCGTGACGCGCGACCTGCGCCTGGCGGGCAACTACGCGTGGCAGCGCTCCATCGACCAGACCACCCATACCGACGCCGGCTATGCGCCGCGCCACCACGCCTTCGGCCGCGGCGACTGGAACTTCGCCAGCGGCTACCAGGCCGGCGCGCAGCTGAACTGGGTGGCGGGCCGCATGCGCGCCTTCGGCGACGCCCGCCCCGCGATCTCGGACTACACCACCGTCGACCTGACCCTGGCGACCCGCGCCGGCCGCAAGCAGTGGAACTTCGCGCTGGCGCTGCGCAACGCCTTCAACACCGACGTGCGCGAACCGAGCCCCGCGCCCGGGCTGAGCCTGCCGCACGACCTGCCGATGGCGCCGCGCACGATCTCGCTGCAAGCGTCGTACAAGATGTAAGCGCCGCCGCTACGCCAGCATGTCGGCGTAGCGGCGCGCAAAGGTATGCACGTCGCCCGGCCAGCGCGCCGACAGATAATTCCCATCCCGCACCACCCAGGCCGCGCGCTCGTCGCCCGCACGGTCGCGCACCAGGCCGCCCGTCTTGCGCAGGTAGTCCGGCGCGCCGGGCGGGACGTCGACGAAATCGGCGTCCGACGCCAGCGCGCGCCTGACCTCCTGCTCCACGCTCCAATAGCCGGCCGGTTCGCCTTTGCTCTCGCCGTAGGTGCGGTAGTAGCCGGGGTCCCAGAAACGGGCCAGGAAGCGCGTCAAGTCCCAGGCGCTGCGTTCCAGCTTCCACGTCAGCGCCGTGGTCTTGCGGCCGTACAGCACCGAGCGCCCGGTGCGCGGCGAGATCGAACGCGCCGCCAGCAGCACGCCGTGGCAGACCGCCGCCACCGGCTTGCCGCTATCGAAGAACTCCGCCACCAAGGCCTGCAGGACCCGGTCTTCCAGATATGGCCGCATGCCCTTGGCGTGGCCGCCGGGCAGCAGCAGCGCATCGTACTGTGCCGCGTTCAGATCCTGGTAGCGTTGGGGTTGCAGGAAGGCAGGGGCCGACTCCAGCGCGGCGTAGGCCTGGCGGCCGTGGTGGTCGGCGCGCAGCATCAGGCCGAACAGCCGCAGCTTGCGCAGGCCGGGCAGCCAGCCCCACGGGTCCAGGCCTTCGCCGCTGAGCATCATCGGGTCGGCATGGCCGCGCGTGCCGTCCACGGTGGCGAACTCGATCTGGTGGCCGGCGTCGCGCAGGATGCGCCAGCTCAGCGCGACCTCGGTCGGGTCGAAGTCGTGCAGTGGAATCGGCATCAGGATGCGGCGGCAATTGGTCATGGCATGAACGCGTGGTTGGCACGCCTTCATTCTACAGCCCCGCCACCCGATGCCATCAAGCGGCGCGGCGCAGCCGGGCCGCTTCCGGCGCCGGCAGGGCCGGAAGCGGCGCGACAGTCGGGAATGCCCGCACGCTGCCCTTGCTCCAGCCGTCGGCATCGATCTTGAACGAGCCCACCAGCTGCGCCAGTTCGCGCGCCTGGTCCTGCATCGCGTCGGCGGCCGCCGCCGCTTCCTCCACCAGCGCGGCGTTCTGCTGCGTGACATCGTCCATGTCGCCGATGGCGGCGGTGACCTGCTCGATGCCGTGCTCCTGCTCGGCGCTGGCGGCGCTGATGGCCGACATGATGCCGGTCACCTTCTCCACGCTCAGCACGATTTCCTCCATCGTGGCGCCGGCCGCCTGCGCCAGTTCGCTGCCGCTGGCGATGCGTTCGGCGGACTCGTTGATCAGCAGCTTGATCTCCTTGGCCGCGCTGGCCGAACGCTGGGCCAGGTTGCGCACCTCGGACGCCACCACGGCGAAACCGCGGCCCTGCTCGCCGGCGCGCGCCGCTTCCACCGCCGCGTTCAGCGCCAGGATATTGGTCTGGAAGGCGATGCTGTCGATCACGCTGGTGATGTCGACGATCTTGTGCGCGTAGGCGTTGATGCTGGCCATGGTCCGCGCCACCTCGGACACCACCTTGCCGCCCCTGCCCGCCACCGCCGACGCCGATTCCGCCAGGCGGTTGGCCTGGCGCGCGTTGCCGCTGTTCTGTTTGACCGTCGAGGTCAGCTCCACCATCGCCGACGCCGTCTCCTGCAGCGCGCCGGCCTGGTGCTCGGTGCGGCGCGACAAATCCATATTGCCCTTGGCGATCTCGCGCGAGGCGGCATCGATGGCCACCGCGCCGTCGCGCACGCGGCCGACGGTATCGGCCAGGCGGGCGGTCATGTGGCTGAGCGCATCGAACAGCTGGCCGATCTCGTCGCTGCGGCCATGCTGGATGGCCACGTGCAGCTCGCCGGCGGCCACCTGCTCGGCCAGCGCCACCGCCTGCGTCAGCGGCCGCACGATGCTGCGGGTCAGCGCCAGCGCCAGTCCCGCGCCCAGCACCAGCGACGTCAGGCCCAGGGCGGCCAGCATCGCACGGCTGCCCTGGAACTGGCTGGCGGACGCTTCGGCCAACGCCTTCGCCTGCAGCGTCTGATAAGCCAGCAGCTTGCCCAGCGCGCCGGTGTAGGCCTGGAACACGGCGGCCATCTTGTTGTCCAGCAGATCACCCACCTCCTGCGTGCGGCCGCTGTCCTTTAGCTTGAACAATTCGGCGCGCAGCGCCAGGTAGGCGGCCTTCCTGCCCGCCACGGCGCGCAGCAGTTCCGCTTCCGCAGGCTGCGCCGGCATCGCCGTGAGTTGGGCCTCCAGCGCCTTCGCCTGCTTTTCGCCGGCGGTCAGCTGGGCCTGGAAGATGTCGCCCACTTCCAGGCTGTCGCTACGGGCGATGGAGGTGGTGCGCAAGCCATTCAACTCGGCCATGCCTAACAGCGCGGAGGTCAGCTGCTGCCTGGCCAATTTCTGGTTGACCAGGTTGAACGTGGTGTCGTTCGCGGTCTGCAAGCGCCACAGCGCCACGCCGGACATGCAGGCCATCAGGATCAACAAGGCGGCGAACGAGGCCATCACACGGGCAGCGGTATTGAGTTGGGGAATTTTCATGACGTTTCAATAAGATAAGTGCGGTTCGCACAAGATGACTGTGAATATACGCGCCGAATATGACCGTACTATTACCTCATGGAAACTTATTCACATATGTTTATGCGGAAACAATATATATTTTTCAAGAGCAATATTTCCCCGAATCCGTATATACTGCTTTGACCACCTGCCTCCCCTGAAAATCGTGAGCACACTCCCCGCCGCCGAAGCCGAACTGCTGCAATCCGAACAAGACGCCCTGCTCGCGCTGAGCAAGTTGTTGCGCATCTGGTACAGCGAGGCCGGCCTGCACGGCGTGCTGCGCTCGCTCGACGCGACGCTGGCGCAGTGCCACGCCATCCGCGACGAGTTCGCCAGCGAGAGCGAAGACCCGCGTCTCGCCGCCGAACGGGGCGCCATCAGCCAGCACCTGAACTTCATGCTGTCGCTATGCGCAGACTGATAACATTCTTTTCTTTTGGTTAAGATGTAATCGGCCCGTAACAATTTCCCATTAGCATTAACGGCACTGTCCTCAACCAAAGGTTACTGGCCGTGGAGTTCAATGCCTCTCGTTTGCACCTGCCCCGTTTTCGCCTGTCCGTCGCCGCCGACCTGTGCGTAGAGACGGTCTCGGTGCTGTCCGACACCAGCAATTTCGGCGTGCTGGAACTGTTCACCGAACGCCGCGATCTGATGAGCTTGCCGGTGCTGGAAAGCGACCGTCCTATCGGCCTCATCAGCCGCAACATCTTCATGTCGCAGATGTCCAAGCCCTTCTACCATGAGCTGTACGGCAAGAAGAGCTGCATCGCCTTCATGGACAAGGAACCGCTGATCGTCGACGCCGCCATGAGCATCGAGGCCTTGACCTTCCGCGCCGTCGAATCGGGCGAGAAGGCGCTGGCCGACGGCTTCATCGTCACCCGCGACGGCGCCCTGGCCGGCGTCGGCTTCGGCCTGCAGCTGATGAACGTGGTGGCCAATATGCAGGCCGAGAAAAACCGCCAGATCATGCACAGCATCGACTACGCCAGCGTGATCCAGCGCTCTCTGCTGCGACCTTCCGACCTGGCGCTGGCCGACACGCTGCGCGACGCCCACCTGGAATGGCAGCCGCGCGACGTGGTCGGCGGCGACTTCTATCACTTCGCGCGCTACCCGGACGGCTGGTTCGCCGCCATCGCCGACTGCACCGGCCACGGCGTGCCAGGCGCCTTCATGACCCTGATCTCGTCGTCGACCCTGGCGCAGGCCCTGCAGCAACTGGGTCCGCGCGATCCGGCCGCGCTGATCGCCGAGGTCAATCGCGGCGTCAAGAGCATGCTGGGCCAGGTCGACGCGCGCCACAGCCAGCACGGCGCGCCGGCCTCCAACGACGGCATGGACGCCGCCTTCCTGTGGTTCGACAACGCCAGCCGCCAGCTGCATTTCGCCGGCGCCAAGCTGCCGCTGTTCCAGCTCGACCCGGACCAGCAGGCGGTGCAGACGGTGGACGGCGAACGCATGGGCGTGGGCTATGTCGACACGCCGCTGGACTACGCCTGGACCAACAAGATCGTCACCATCCCCGAGCGCAGCCTGCTGTTCCTGACCACGGACGGCCTGATCGACCAGATCGGCGGCCCCAAGGAAATCGCCTACGGCAAGCGCCGCATGCGCGACGTCATGCTGGCCCAGCGCGGCGCCGGCGCGCGCGACGTCAGCGACGCCATGCTGTCCGACTACCAGGCCTGGCAAGGCGAGCAGCCGCGCCGCGACGACCTGACCTTTTTCTGTTTCCGCCCATAGGAGCGCCGATTTTGCTGTACGAAGAATTCAACGATTTCTGGGACGTGGCCCGCAAGCGCCACATCATCTTTTTCTACGTGGGCTATTTCTCGCAGCACGTGGTGGCCGCCATTTCCGAGACCATCAAGGCGCGCCTGGACACGGCCGGCGCGGCCGGGCCGACGCGCCGCCGCATCTTCTCGTCCTTCGTCGAAATGTCGCAGAACATCATGCACTACTCGTCGGACACGCTGACGCCGCACGAGCAAAGCGACAAGCAGATGCGGCGCGGCTCCTTCTGCATCGGCATGAAGGACGACAGCTTCTTTCTGCTGTGCGCCAATCCAGTCGACAACGCCAACGTCGAGCGCATCCGCAACCGCCTGGAGCCGCTGCACACGATGACGATGGAAGAGATCAAGTCCGCCTACAAGAAGGCGCTGCGCGACGAGACGCCGGCCGACAGCAAGGGCGCCGGCCTGGGTTTCCTGACCATGGCGCGCGACGCCAGCGAGCCGCTGGAATTCGAGTTCGTACAGGAAGCGCAGCACCCTGACACCACGGTGTTCTGCATCAAAGCGATCATTTAAATCAGTACTGGAACAAATATGGAACCCCTCTTCATCAGCGCCTCGCCCACCTCGCCGGAAATCGACTTCCGCTTCGACCAGGACACCCTGTCGATCAAGGGCGAGTCCTATCCCGAAAACGCGGCGGCCTTCTACGGCCCGCTGATCGCGCGCGTGCAGGCCTACCTGGACGTCTGCGTCGACGCCAGCATCACCGTCAACGTTTCGCTGGCCTACTTCAACAGCTCCAGCACCAAGATGCTGTTCTCCTTCTTCGATGCGCTGAACCAGGCCGCCATCGCCGGCAACCAGGTGCGCCTGAACTGGTACCACGACGAGGACGACGACACCATCCTCGAATTCGGCCAGGAGTTGCAGGACGATTTCGGCGCGCTCGATTTCCACGACCACCCAGTGAGCAACTGATGATGACCATCCCTGGCAGAGAAGAAGCCGACCTGTTTGCGCTGGAAAGCGCGGCGCTGGCCAACGCCAGGGCGGCCCACGCCGATCCGCGCGCGGACGCCCGCGCGGCGCTGGCCGATATGATCGTCCACTACGAGCGGCTGATGCGCGAGAGCCGGCGCCTGATCCGCCGCAGCGACCGCGCGGAGCTGGACATGAACCAGATGAACCGCCAGCTGCACGAACTGGCGCAGCAGCTGGAATACCGCGCCACCCACGATCCGCTGACCGGCGCGCTCAATCGCGCCGCCGTCATCGAGCAGGCCTCCGGCTGCCTGGAGCGCGGCGACATGGCCTTGATCGTGCTCGATATCGACCACTTCAAATGGGTCAACGACGATTTCGGCCACCCGGCCGGCGACGCCGTGATCCAGACCGTGGTGCGCTGCCTTCAGGAGCTGCTCGGGCCGTCGGTGGCGATAGGCCGCGTCGGCGGCGAGGAATTCTCGGTGGTGTGGCCGACCAGCGCCATCGAGGTGGCGATGCGGGTGGCCGCCAGCATCTGCGACGCCATCGCCGACCAGGTGTTCGCCGCGCCCATCGACCGCCAGGTCACGGCCAGCGTGGGCGTGAGCTGGAACTGCGCCGGCACCAGCTTCGAGACGGCCTACAGCCACGCCGACGAAGCGCTTTACGCGGCCAAGCGCGCCGGCCGCAACTGCGTCAAGCTGCACACGCAGCTGCCGCCGCCGCAACCATCGTCCACGCCGCCGGCCGCCGATGATGTGGCGGCGCCTTGCCATTCCTGAAACGATAGGATCAGGCGACGGGCGTCAGCAGCGGCCGGCCGCCGAAGTGGGCCAGCAGGTTGTCGAGCACCAGTTGGCCCATCGCGTGGCGCGTCTCCACCGTCAGGCTGCCCACGTGCGGCGTCAGCACCACGTTCTCCAGTTCGCGCAGCGCGGCCGGCACATGCGGCTCGTTGTCGAACACGTCCAGCGCCGCCATGCCCAGCGTGCCGTCGCGCAGCGCCGCGACCAGCGCCTCCTGGTCCACCAGCGAACCGCGCGCGATGTTGACCAGCGTGCCCTCCGGGCCCAGCGCCGCCAGCACCGCCGCATCGACCGCGTGCCGCGTCCCCGCGCCGCCTGGGGCGCACACCACCAGATAGTCGCTGGCCCGCGCCAGCTCCAGCAGCGTGGCGCAGCGCTTGACCGCCACCCCGTCCACCGGGCGCGGTTGGAAGTAGCGCGTGCGCATCTCGAACGCCGCCGCCCGCGCCGCTACCGCCTGGCCGATCCGGCCAAAGCCGAACACCCCGCACACCTTGCCCCGCAACGCCCGCGTCGGCGCCAGCGGCATGCCGTGCTCCCAGGCGCCGCTGCGCACATGGCGCTCCAGCGCCGGCAAGCGGCGCGCCGCCGACAACAGCAGCGTCAATGCCAGATCCGCCACGTCCTCGGTCAGCACACCCGGCGTATTGGTGACAAAAATGCCACGCGCGCGGGTCGCGTCCAGCGCCACCGCGTCGACCCCGATGCCGTTGACGGCGACGATCTCCAGCCGCGGCAACTGCTCCAGCAGCGCCGGCCCGATGCCGATCGCGCCCGTCGTCAGCACGCCGCGTATGCGCCCCGCCACACCGGCCAGCCATTCCGGCTGGGCCTCGCACGGCTGGCGCCACAGGTGATGGCAGTGGAACGCATGCTCCAGCTGCGCCATCACGGCCGCCGACGGGCTGGCCGCCAGCACCAGTATTTCAGGTTTGATATTGGTTTCATGGTCCATGTGGCGATTGTACCGATTGTGCGTGCGGCGGCGCAGGATTCACGTGGCTTTGCGTAGACATTCCGGCGGCATTTCCGTATGCTGGAAGCTACCTTCCAGGAGCGCGCCCCGATTTGAACGTCCACGCCCCCACCCCGCTCGCCTGTCTGGCCGCCCGCCGCTGGCTGTGCGCGGCGTTGGCCGCTTGCATGATGCTGTGCGGCGCCGCCGTCGCCAGCCCGGAGCGCTGGGACCAGCTGGCCACGCCCCTGTTCGACCACCTCGGCCTGGAACAAGGCTTGCCCCATCCGGTCGGCATGGCGCTGGCGCAGGACGGCGACGGCTATATCTGGGTCGGCACCCAGGCCGGCCTGGCGCGCTGGGACGGCTATCATATGCGCAGCTTCCGCCACGACAGCGGCGCCGTGATGTCGCTGCCGGGGGACTTTATCCAGGCGCTGCATGTCGACATGCGCGGCCGCCTGTGGGTGGGCACCGCCGCCGCCGGTCTCGCCATGTTCGACCCGCGCCGCGAACAATTCAGCCGCCCCGTCGAAGAACTGAGCAAAGGGCAGATCAACGCCATCGCCAGCGACGCCAGGGGCAACCTGTGGATCGGCACCTCGGCTGGCCTGAAGTACTACGACACCGTCGAACGCACGCTGCGCCGCTACACCCGCGAGGAGCATCCCGGCCTGGCGGACAACCAGGTCCGCTCGCTGCTGATGGACCGCGCCGGCACGCTGTGGATCGGCACCGGCACCGGCCTGTCCCGGCTCAAGGAGGGCGGCGCCATCACCCGGGTGGCCGTCAACGGCGAGGACCGCGCCGGCTGGAGCGACACCGTGCTGTCGCTCGGCGAGAACAGCCTCGGACAGATCGCCTTCGGCACGCTCAAGAGCGGTGTCGGCCTGGTCGACGCTGGGGCGGACCAGGGGCGCATCCTCGCCATCCCCGGAGTGAAGGAAATGCAGGGCAATATGGTGCTGGCCGTGATCGAGACCACGCCCGGCACCTGGTGGGCCAGCACCTACGGCGGCGGCCTGGTGGAGTACCGCAACGGCAAGGGCCACCGCATCCTGCACCAGCCGGCGGTGGCGCTCAGTCTCAGCAACGACCGCACCGCCGCCCTGCTGCGCGACCGCAGCGGCATGATCTGGGTGTGCACCGAACGCGGAGTCGACATGTTCGATCCGCACAATGAGAGCGTCGATTCGGTATTCGGCGCCGAGGGCGCGCCGGAAGCGGCCGTCAGTTCCCTGATGACCGACAGCCAGCGCCAGGTCTGGATCGCCCTGGCCGACCAGGGCATCGACATCGTGCGGCCGGACGGCGCGCGCCGCGCCGCGCTGCGCCCCGACCCCGCCCATCCCGACACCGCGCTGCCCAACCGCATGGTGTTGTCGATGACCGAAGCCGATCCCGGCGACGCCTGGATCGGCACCCAGTTGGGCCTCTACCGCACGCACGGCCAGGCCCACAGCGTGCGCCGCGTGCCGCTGCCCCAGGACAGTCCCTATCCGCGCATCGGCACCATCTTGCGCCAGAAGGGAGAACTCTGGCTGGGCACCTTCGAAGGGCTGCTGCGCTACGATCCAACCGCCGGCACCGTACGGCGCTACGTGCAGGGCGCGGCCGATGCCGGTGGGCTGACCGACAACCGCATCCACGCGGTGCTGGCCGACGCCGACGGCGCGCTGTGGATCGGCACCCGCAATGGCCTGAACCGGCTGGACCCGGAAAGCGGCAAGGTGGAACAGATCCGCGCCGATCCCGGCAAGCCGAACGCCTTGTCGGAAGCCGTTATCAGCACGCTGGTGCTGGACACGCGCGGCCGCATGTGGGTGGGCACCTACGGCGGCGGCATCTGCGTCATGACCGGGCGCGATGCGCAGGGCGCGCCGCAATTCGCGCGGGTCGGCACCACGGAGGGCCTGGCCAGCGGCACCATCATGTCCTTGCAGTCCGACACCGTGGGCCGGGTCTGGGCCGCCACCGCCGACAGCATCGCCGTGATCGACGCCGCCACCCTCAAGGCGCGGGCGCTGACCCGGGCCGATGGCCTGGCCTTCCGCACCTTCTTCATCGGCGCCAGCGCGGTCACGCCGGAACGCGACCTGGTGTTCGGCGCCACGGCCGGCTTCGCGGTGGTCTATCCGGGACGGCTGAACGACTGGGGCTACCGTCCGCCGCTGGTCATCAGCGCGGTGCGTGTGGACCAGCATGTGTGGACGCCGGACCGGCTGGCCGGCGAGCAGGGTCCAACGCTGACGCTCAAGCCGGACAACCGGAACTTCGAAGTGGAGCTGGCGGCGCTGGACTACTCGGCGCCGCAACGCAATCGCTACGCCTATCTGCTCGAAGGCTTCGACCAACGCTGGGTGGAGGTCGACGCCAGCCGCCGCATCGCCAGCTACAACCGCCTGCCGCCAGGCGCCTACCTCCTGCGCATGCGCGGCAGCAACCGCGACGGCCAGTGGACCAGCAATGAGCTGCAGCTGCATGTGGTGGTGCTGCCGGCCTGGCACCAGACCTGGTGGGCGTGGCTGGGATACTTGCTGGCCGCGTGCGCGCTGGCCTGGGCGCTGGTGCGCTGGCGCGTGCGCCAGCTGCACATCAAGGGCGCGCAGCTGCAGGCGCTGGTCTACTCGCGCACCCAGCACCTGGAAAAACTCAACGCCATCGTCAAGTCGATCAATGAGCAGCTCGATTTCGACGCCCTGCTGCACACCATCCTGCACGAATCGACCGTCATCCAGGGCATCGACTCGGCCCTGGCGCTGGTGCGCGAAGCCGGCACCGAGACGCTGTCGCTGCGCGCGGCCTGGGGCCGCATCGACGCCGCCGCCGACGCCTACAATATCGACCTGCGCCAGGCCGAACTGCGCTACGCGCCGGCCAACAGCATGATCGCGCCCGACATCTTCGAAGTCCACCACCAGCACTCGCTGCCCGGCGACGTCTGCGCGCTGCTGGCGGTGCGGGTGGTGATCGACGGCCAGGTGGAAGGCTACCTGGTGTTCGAGAACTACCAGTACCAGGCGGTGTTCGCCGCGAGCGACCTCGATCTGCTCAAGGCCCTGAAGGAGCCGTTCGTCTCGGCTTACCAGAAGGCGCGCGCGCTGCGGCTGCTGGAACAGGCACGCGCCAACGCCGAAGCGGCCACCCGCGCCAAGAGCGACTTCCTGGCCAACATCAGCCACGAGATCCGCACCCCGATGAACGCCATCCTCGGCTTCGCCGGCCTGGGCACGCACCTCGACCTGCCGCCGCAGCCGCTCGACTACTTCCGCAAGATCGGCCGCGCCGGCCAGAGCCTGCTGGAGATCATCAACGACGTGCTGGACTTCTCCAAGATCGAATCGGGCAAGCTGGAACTGGAGGCCCTGCCCTTCGACCTGCCCGACACCCTGAGCCAGTTGGCCGACCTGTTTGCGTGGCGCGCCGCCGAACGCGGGCTGGAACTGGTGATCTGGGCGGCGCCGGACGTGCCGTCCAACCTGCTGGGCGACCCGCTGCGCCTGAGCCAGATCCTGGTCAACCTGGTCGGCAATGCGCTCAAGTTCACCGCGCGCGGCCATATCGAGCTGCGCGTCGAACGCGATCACGCGGCGGCACTGCCGGCAGGCGGCGCGGCGGACAACTACATCGCGCTGCGCTTCGTGGTCGAAGACAGCGGCCTCGGTATCAGCCAGGAGCAGCAGGCGCGCCTGTTCCAGGCCTTCGCCCAGGCCGACGCCAGCACCACCCGGCTGTACGGCGGCACCGGCCTGGGACTGGCGATCTCGCAGCAGCTGGTGCGCAAGATGGGCGGCGTGATCCAGGTCGACAGCGAACCCGGCGTGGGCAGCAGCTTCAGTTTCACCGTGGCGCTGCAACCGGCCGCCGACCAGACGCCGCGCCAGGCGCCGCTGCCGCCGTCGGTGCAGGGCAAGCGGGTGCTGGTGGTGGACGACAGCGAGGCGGTGCGCCACATGATGAAGGTGCAGCTGGCGAGCCTGGGCCTGAAGCCGCGCGCGGTGGCCTCGGGCACGGCGGCGGTGGCGGCGCTGCAGCTGGAGCACTACGACATCCTGATGATGGACGCCGACATGCCGGACCTGGACGGCATCGAGACGCTGCGCCTGATGGCCGAGGATGCGCAGCTGGCGGCGGTGCCGGCGGTGCTGATGGTGACCGCCTACGCGCGCGAGCATCACCGCCAGACCGCCGAGCAAAGCCGCCTGATGCCCTTCCTCGACAAGCCGGCCAATCCCTATCTGCTGCGCAGCGTGGTGCTGGCGGCGCTGGGCCTGGAGAGCGGCCAGCCGGCCGTCAAGCTGGCGGCGCCGCCGTCGGTGGCGGTGCAGCGCATCCGTGGGGCGCATGTGCTGGTGGTGGACGACAACAGCATCAACCAGCAGGTGGCCAGCGAGATCCTGCAGCGCGCCGGCGTCAGGGTGGAGCTGGCCGGCAGCGGCGAGGAAGCGGCGCGCATGACCGCCGCCGGCGACTACGACGCGGTGCTGATGGACATCCAGATGCCGGACATGGACGGCTACCAGGCCACCGCCCTGATCCGCGCCGACGAGGTCCACGGCAAGCTGCCGATCATCGCCATGACGGCGCACGCGGTGGCGGGCTACCGCGAACGCTGCCTGGCGATGGACATGAACGATTACGTCACCAAGCCGATCGACCCCGACACCTTGTACGCCGTGCTGGCGACCTGGGTCGAGCCTGACCCGGGCCGGCCGCCGCTGGACAGCGCAGGACCGGCGCCGGCCGCCCATCCGGACTACACACCCTCCGCCGGCGCGCGGCGCGGCATCGACCTGGACGCGGCGATGGCGCGGCTGGGCGGCCACGGCAACCTGCTGTCGCGGCTACTCGGCCTGTTCGCCAAGGACTTTGGTGCGAGTTTGCAACAGATTCAAGATGCAATCCACCACGGCGAATTCTTGAAGGCGGCCGACCAGGTGCACAAGATACGCGGGGCGGCCGGTAATATCTCGGCAACAGAGTTGTTTGAAACCGCCACCGCGCTGGAGGACCGGCTACGCGATGATCCCTCTGCGCTGACCGATTTGCTGCACGCTTTCGCTCAGTCGTACACGGTCGTGATGGACAGTGCGCATCAAGACATGCTTGAGCAAGAGGCAAGAATGGCCGACCTGGCCCAGACTACCTAGCAAGTTGCGAGTTGCACGGCGCTTGCGAAAGTTGCTTGAGGTAATGCTTGCTTTGGCCTAGGATGAACTTGCGTTTCGACACGCGAGATTTCTTCAAACCCACACGAAAGGTAATGACATGGCCACGCATTCCCCGCAAGATCTCGATCTGCTGCTGTCCAAATTGTCCGGCGACGACACGTTCCGCGCCAGCTTCCTGAACGACCCGCAACTGGCACTGGGCACGCTGGGCATCAAGCTCGACGCCGACAAGATCCCCGCCTTGCGCAGCCTGCCGGCCAAGGAAGTCTTCATCGCCAGCCGCCACGCCATCAAGGGCAAACTGGAAAACGCCGCCGGCGCGATTCCGTTCTTCCTGTCGGGCCAACGCTAAGCCAAGCCGCGCGATCGCTCACGGTTCGTAGCGCATTTCCACCGTATCCTGCGCGCCGGACGCCAGTCCGCAACCGCAGACAGCGATCACCATATCCTTCAAGGGATCGAGCCCAAACACCCGCTCGATGTCGATCTCGTTCACCGCCGCTGTCACAAAGGCCGGCATCCCCGCTTCCGTCGCCAGCAGATAGAAGGTCTGCGACAGATGGCCCGCGTCCAGCAGCAGCGCGCGGTACGCCTTGGCGTGATTGCGGTACTTCCAGAAATTGCGCTCCACCCGCGCCGCCAGCACCACCATCATCGGCGCATCGACAAACCAATCCTGATCGGCCACCATGCGCATCGCCAGTTCCGCCGTCTGCGTGGTATCCATCGCCGCCAGCGGCTCCAGCGCGTGACGCACCGGATGATAGTGGTACAGGCCGGGCGCGACGCCTTCAATGCGCTGCGCCAGCACGTAGGCTTCGACCGGGTGCAGGCCGCCGGCTGATGGGCTGAGCTTTTTCAGGACGAAGGCGCCGGGCGCCATTTCGCGTTCGCCCTGCGAGCCAAAGGCGCGCTGCAACAGGCGCGCGACGGTGGCGACGGGCAGCACGGCGGCGGGATCGAAATTGCGGCCGGTGTAGCGCTGGAACAGCGTGTCGTCGAGGCGCGCACGGTCGGGATGGGGCAGCGCGATGGCCTCGCCCTCGGCGCAGCGCTCGATGACAGGTCCGGGCGGCGTGCCGTACGAGACCACCAGCTCTTCAAAGCTGGGGAACTGCATGCCCTTGTCGACCCGCATGTCGCCCCAGCGGCTGAACGTGTGGGCGACCGCAGACAGCGGCCGCCAGTTTTGCGAGCGCAGCACTTCGTCGCGTTCGCGGAAGCGGGGATCGTCGCCGATCAGCAGGCCGCATTCCAGCAGGCGGGCGATGACGGCGGCGCCGTATTTGCCTTCGCTGGTGTCGCGCTCCTGCCACAGCGTCAGGCCGATGCCGCCCAGCGCCGCCATCTCTTCCAGGGTGACTTCCACTTCCTCACCCAGGTGCGGCGCCAGCGCCATCCAGCGTATCGTCGCGCCGAGCGCGCCGTCGCCGGCGAACAGCGCCGTCCAATCGATATCCAAATCCTCGCGGGGTTCCAGGAACAATACGGCGCAGCGTCTGATCAGCATGTGGGACTCACTTTGAAAGTTAGTCTTGCGGTTTAACCATCGCACCATCCTACCCCAGTGTGGCCCGCGCAGTACAGCGGGCACGGCTTGACAATTGCGATTACAACTGTAATCATAACCAGCGATTACACCTGTAAATGAAAGAGGCGATGAAACCCATCCCACACATCAGCGAAGCCGAATCGGTCGTCATGGAGGCCTTGTGGTCGCACAGCCCGCGCAGCGCCGAGGAAGTCGCCATCGCGATCGGCGACGAACGCGCGTGGCAGGAATCCACCATCAAGACCTTGCTGAACCGGCTGTTGCGCAAGAACGCGGTCAAGGTCTTGAAGGATGGGCGGCGCTATCTGTACTCGGCGGCGATCACCCGCGAGCAGTGGCTGCACAGCGAAAGCAAGGGCTTCCTGGATCGCCTGTTCGACGGCCGCGTAGCGCCGCTGGTGGCGCACTTCAGCCGCCACCGCAAATTGAGCAAGGCGGATCTGGAGGAGCTCAAGCGCCTGATCGGAGAGCTCGATGATGGCAAGTGACTTCGCCGCCCTGCTGCCTGTGCTGCTGCGCGCCAGCGCCGCCTTCAGCGTGGCCGCCATCGCGGTGATCGCGCTGCGCTTGCCGTTGCGGCGCAGCTTTGGTCCCGGTGTCGCCTATGCGGCGTGGCTGGCCTTGCCCTTGTGCGCACTGGCCGCGATGCTGCCCGCCGCGCCGGCCGGCAGTCCGCTCGCGCTGCATGCGGCGCCTTCTGCCCGACCATTGGCGGGCGCCCTGTCCGGACTGACGCCGACGTCCACGCCGACGGAGCTGGGCGGCGTCGTGTTGCTGGTCTGGCTGGCCGGCGCCCTGTACACGGCGGCGCGCCAGACGGGCCAGCAACGGGCCTACTTGCGCGGCTTGGGCCAGTTGGACCGACACGGCGACATCGCCTATGCCGACGCCGCGCATGCCGGCCCCGCGCTGGTCGGTCTGTGGCGGCCCATGGTCGTGGTGCCGGTCGATTTTGAGCGCCGCTACAGCTTGCAGGAGCGCGAATTGATACTGGCCCACGAACGTGCCCACGCCAGCCGTCGCGATCCGCTGGCCAACGCCGCCGCCGCCGTGCTGCGCTGCCTGAACTGGTTCAATCCCCTGGCCCACATCGCCGAACGGCTGATGCGCGTCGACCAGGAGCTGGCGTGCGACGCTGAAGTGATACGTCGCCATCCCGACAGGCGTCGCAGCTACGCCAACGCAATGCTGAAAACCCAGCTGTCCGCCGGCGACGCGCCGCTTGCATGTCAATGGCAATCCACCCACCCTCTGAAAGAGAGAATCATGAACCTGAACCGCACCACACCGTATGCCTTGCGTTTGACCGGCCGCCTTCTGATCGCCTCCGCCATGGCCGCCGGCAGCTGGGCCGCCTGGGCCGCACAGCAGACGCCCGCAGGTCCGCTTTACGATGTCGCAGTCAAATTGGAAGTTGGCGGCGCCAGCTCCACGCCGCACCTGCACACGCACGCCGGCGAAACGGCAACGCTGCGCAGCGGCGACGGCGCGCAGCAATGGGAGACCAGGCTCACGCTTAAGCCCACCGACAACGGCAAGGTATTCATCAGCAGCAGCGTGAAGCATGGCGGCAAAGAGGTAGGCAAACCAGGTTTGCTGGTGGCGCTAGGCGAGCCAGGCAAGGTCAAGATAGAGCTGGACGACAAGTCGCGTCTGGAAATGCAGCTGACGGTCACGCAACTCCCGCAATAAACCGCACGGGGGTCAAGTCTGACATTCGGACACGAACTCAACCGTATTACCAGCTACGGTTCAGCTTGTGTCCGAATGTCAGACTTGACCCCCGGTGTTATTTGACGCGCTGCTTCTCCAGCTTGCGCGCCAGGGTGCGGCGGTGCATGCCCAGGCGCCGCGCCGCTTCAGAGATGTTGAAGTCGGTCTCGGCCAGCACGGTGTGGATGTGCTCCCACTCCAGCGTCTTGACCGAGGTGGCGCGGTTGGTCAGTTCCAGCTCCGCCGCGCCGGCCACGTGTTCGAAGGCCGCTTCGATGTCGTCGGTGTTGGACGGCTTGGCCAGGTACTGGCAGGCGCCCAGCTTGATCGCTTCCACCGCCGTGTTGATGCTGGCGAAACCGGTCAGCACCACGATCAACATCTCGGCATCGTGCTGGTGCAGCATTTGCACGCAGGCCAGGCCGGACGAATTGCCCTTCAACTTCAGATCCACCACCGCGTAACCCGGCGAGTGGTCGACCAGCAGCGCGCTGGCTTCGTCCACGTTTTCGGCCAGCAGCACTTTGTAGCCGCGCCGCTCGAAGGAGCGACTCAAGGTACGGGCGAAGGCAGCGTCGTCCTCGACCAGCAACAACACGCGTTCTTCTTCAGTAGTCATAGTGATTCGATTCCGGTTTGATTTCGATTTCCGATAGCGGCAGCGTCAGGCGCACCAGCGCCCCGCCCTGCGGCCAGTTCGACGCCGTCACCGCGCCACCCAAGGTGCGTGCAACGTTCACCACCAGGAACAGGCCCAGGCCGCCGCCCGGCCGGCCCTTGCTGGAGTTGTAGGGCTTGCCCAATTGCGCCAGGATCTCCGGCGCGAAGCCAGGCCCCGCGTCCATTACCTGCAACACCAATTGGCCTTCTTCCAGGCTCGCCTCCATGCGCAGCCATTGCGGCGACGCTTCGAGCGCATTGTCGAGCACATTGCAGATCATCTGTTTCAAGGTCGAGTCGGACACCACCGGATGATCCGGCGCGATGCGGTTGTCAAATTCAAACGCCACCACCGGCCGCCCCACCCGCCATTCCGCCACCAGTTCCGCCAGGAAGGTGTTGATGGTGGTGGCCGCCGACGATTCGCCGCGCGTCTCGCCGGCCGATAGCAAAATGCCGCTGACGATCGATTTGCAGCGCTTGAGCTGGGTCTGCATCTCGACTATCTCCTCCAGCAGCACGGCGTTGGCCTTGAACTCGGGCATGTGCTTCCAGTCGCCCAGGATCACCGCCAGCGTCGCCAGCGGCGTGCCCAGTTCGTGCGCCGCACCGGACGCCAACAGGCCCATGCGGATGATATGGTCCTCCTCGGCCGCGCGCTGGCGCAAGTCCGCCAGCTTGGAGGCCGTCACCCGCACGTTGCGCATGATGCGCGTGATGAAGATGACCAGCAGCGCCGCGTCCAGCACGAAGCAGATCAGCATGCCTTGCACGTACAGGCTGAAGATGCCGCGCCCGTGATCCAGCGGCAGCGACAACGGTTCGGAGAACAAGGCCAACCCGGCGATGCAGGTGCCGGTCACACCGACGATGGTCCAGGTCGACCATGCCTCAAGCAGCACCGCGCCCAGGATCACGTGCAGCAGGTACAGGAACACGAAGGGATTGGTGGCGCCGCCGCTCAGGTAGAGCTGCGCCGTCAGGCTGGCGATGTCCACCGTCAGCGCCAGCAGCAGCTCGCTGTTGGAGACCACCTGGTTTTCCTGCCAGCGCAGCGTGCTGGCGATGTTGAAGGCGATCAGGCAGGCCAGCACGTTCAACATGGCCGGCAGCGGCAGGCGCACGTCGAACACCATGGTGGTGGCGAAGATGGTGGTGATCTGCCCCACCACGGCAATCCAGCGCAGCTGGATCAGCTGCTGCATGTTCTTGTGGCCGGCCGCGTGGGTGATGGTGTTGGCCGAAGCGTTCACCGCCGCCAGCGGCTCGAACACCGGGGCGTTGGGCCGCCCACGGTCGTATGGATTGTCGTTTTTCCTTGCCATTTATGCTTTAGTCTGTGATTTGCGCCCATCGCGGACGACCCATACGGCGCCGCCAACCATCATCAGCGCCAGCGCGTACCATGTGACAGCATAAACCAAATGGTTGTTGGGGAAGGAAACCACGGTCAGGCCGCCGAGCGGCTCGCCCTCTACTACCGCAGGGCCGGCGTCGGCATCGACGAAATACGGCGCCACCGCCGGGAGCCCGCGTGCGCGCGCAATGGCTTGCACATCACGGGTGTACCAGTAGTTGCGGGCCGGTTCATTCTGGCGCAGACGGCCGGCGACTTCGCCCAGACGCAGCATGCCGGTCAGCGTGACGGCTTCGCCGCCGGCGGCGCAGGCGTCTGCCCTGGCCGCCGGTGGTGCGGCCTGCGGCGCCCAGCCGCCGGAACCGGCGCGGATAAAGCCGCGATTGACCAGGACGATGGCGCCATCGGCCGTGCACAGCGGCGACAGCACCCAGTAACCGATGCCACGGTCCAGCGAGGCCAGCACCTGCGTGTCCGAGCCCTTCAGGTAGTGGCCGCTGAGCCGTACGCGGCGATAGTCGTCCGACTCGGCATTCAGCTGCGGCCATTTTGCGGCGCCGGGCGCGTCCACCGGCGCCGCGTGCACGCGTTGCTCGACGCGATCAATCAGCGCCAGCTTCCATTGCAGGCGGAATATTTGCCACGTCCCCAAAGCAAAAAACCCTGCAAACATCAACCCGGCCGCAATGGCCAGGCTGATGCGCAGGGCGCGGGAACGTGGGCGCGATGCCCCTTCCATCATTGCATGTCGCGCATATTGTGCACGTCCGTACCCATGGACGGCATCATGTTGACGTTCATGTGGTACATGACCCAGATCGAACCGGCCAGTACGATGACCAGCAACACCAGCGTGAACAAGGTCGCCAGCAGCGACCAGCCGCCTTCAATCTTGCCGTTCATGTGCAGGAAGTACACCATGTGGACGATCACTTGCACGGCGGCGAAGCCCAGGATCACCGCGGCGGTGGTGCTGGATTTGTCGAAGGCCTTGTGCATCACCAGCCAGAACGGAATCGCGGTCAGGATCACCGACAGGATGAAACCGATCGCGTAATCCTTCAGGCTGCCGTGCGGCGCGCCGTCGTCGTGACCATGGCCGTGGCCGTGGCTGTCGTGACCGTGGTGGTCGTGGTTGTGTGCGCTCATGGCAGGACTCCCATCAGGTAGACAAAGGTAAAGACGCCGATCCAGATCACGTCCAGGAAGTGCCAGAACATCGACAGGCACATCAGGCGACGGTTGTTTTCCGGCGTCAGGCCGTGCTTGGCCAGCTGGCAGATCAAGGTGACCAGCCAGATCGAACCGAACGTCACG
Organism: Duganella violaceipulchra; assembly: GCF_019166075.1. Taxonomy (NCBI): domain Bacteria; kingdom Pseudomonadati; phylum Pseudomonadota; class Betaproteobacteria; order Burkholderiales; family Oxalobacteraceae; genus Duganella; species Duganella violaceipulchra. The sequence continues at coordinate 303,665 of NZ_JAHTGR010000006.1, forward strand.
TGCAGGCCGTGCGTGCCGACCAGCGCGAAGAACGAGGTCAGGAACGCGCTGCGCTGCGGACCGGCGCCTTCGTGGATCAGGTGAACGAATTCATCCAGTTCCAGGTACAGGAAGGCCAGGCCGAACAGGCCGGTGATGGCCAGCCAGACGATGGTGGCCTTCAGGTTCTTGCGCTGCGACGCGATCATCGCGAAGCCGTAGGTGATCGACGACATCAGCAGGAAGCCGGTGTTGAGCGCCACGGTCGGCAGGTCGAACAGCTCGGCGCCGGTCGGGCCGCCCGCGTAGTTGCGGCCCAGTACGGCGTAGGCCGCGAACAGGCCGGCGAACAGCAGGCAGTCGCTCATCAGGTAGAGCCAGAAGCCCAGCAGCGTGCCGTTCTCCGGGTGGTGTTCACGCACGTAGTAGCGTGCGCTTGGGTCGGCGCTCACGGCGCCGTTAGCGATAGATTCAGACATGGGCTTCCAGCAAACGAGTATGCGCTTCTTCGGTGCGGATGACTTCTTCCGCAGGGATGTAGTAGTCGCGCTTGTAGTTAAAGGTGTGCGTGATGATCGCGACCATCATGGCGATGAACGACAGGCCGGCCGGGATCCACATCTGCCAGATCATGCTGAAGCCCAGCGCGAACGACAGCGCCGAGATGATGAAGCCGGCAGCGGTGTTCTTCGGCATGTGGATCGCGACAAAACCTTTGGTCGGACGCTGGTAGTTGTTGGCCTTCATGTCGGCCCAGCTGTCGCTCTCATGCACCATTGGCGTGAAGGCGAAGTTGTAGTCCGGCGGTGGCGACGAGGTCGCCCACTCCAGCGTGCGGCCGCCCCATGGGTCGCCGGTCACGTCGCGCAGGGCGTCGCGGTTTTTCCAGCTGACATAGAACTGCACCAGCATCGCGCCGATACCGGCGGCGATGATCAGCGCGCCGATGGCGGCGATCACGAACCATTTTTGCAGCGACGGATCTTCGAAGTGGTTCATGCGGCGGGTCACGCCCATGAAGCCCATCACGTACAGCGGCGTGAAGGCAACCCAGAAGCCCACCAGCCAGCACCAGAACGATACCTTGCCCCAGAACTCGTCGAGCTTGAAGCCGAACGCTTTCGGGAACCAGTAGTTCAGGCCGGCGAAGCAGCCGAACACCACGCCGCCGATGATGACGTTGTGGAAGTGGGCGATCAGGAACAGCGAGTTGTGCAGCACGAAGTCGGCAGGTGGAACGGCCAGCATCACGCCGGTCATGCCGCCGATGGTGAAGGTCAGCATGAAGCCGACGGTCCACAGCATGGGCACGTCGAAGCGCACGCGGCCCTTGTACATGGTGAACAGCCAGTTGAAGATCTTGGCGCCGGTCGGGATCGAGATGATCATCGTCGTGATGCCGAAGAAGGAGTTCACCGACGCGCCCGAGCCCATCGTGAAGAAGTGGTGCAGCCATACCAGGTAGGACAGGATGGTGATCACGACGGTGGCGTACACCATCGAGGTGTAGCCGAACAGCTTCTTGGCGCTGAAGGTCGAGACGATTTCCGAGAACACGCCGAACACCGGCAGCACCAGGATGTAGACCTCAGGGTGGCCCCAGATCCAGATCAGGTTGACGTACAACATCGGGTTGCCGCCGAGGTCGTTGGTGAAGAAGTTGGTGCCGACCATGCGGTCCAGCGACAGCATCGCCAGGGTGATGGTCAGGATCGGGAAGGTGGCGACGATCAGGGCGTTGGTGCACAGCGCGGTCCAGGTGAAGACCGGCATTTTCATCATGTTCATGCCTGGCGCGCGCATCTTGACGATGGTGGCGATCAGGTTGACACCCGATAGCGTGGTCCCTACCCCGGCCACCTGCAGCGACCAGATGTAGTAGTCGACCCCGACGTCAGGCGACGCGGCGATGCCCGACAGCGGCGGGAAGGCCAGCCAGCCGGTGCGGCCGAATTCGCCGACGAACAGCGAGACCATGGTCAGCATGGCGCCGAAGGTGGTCATCCAGAACGAGAAGTTGTTCAGGAACGGGAACGATACGTCGCGCGCGCCGATCTGCAGCGGCACCACGTAGTTCATCAGGCCGGTAACCAGCGGCATCGCCACGAAGAAGATCATGATCGTGCCGTGGGCCGTGAAGATCTGGTCGTAGTGGTGCGGCGGCAGCATGCCGGCGTTGTCGCCGAAGGCGATCGCTTGTTGGGCGCGCATCATCAGCGCGTCGGCGAAGCCGCGCAACATCATGATAATCGCCAGCACCATGTACATGATGCCGATTTTCTTGTGGTCGATGGAGGTGATCCAGTCGCGCCACAACGGGCCCCACAGGCGGAATTTGAACATCACGGCCAGGAAGGCCAGGCCGCCTAGCGCCACCATGGCGAAGGTGGCGATCAGGATGGGCTCGTGGTACGGAATTGCTTCCAGCGACAGCCGCCCAAAGATCAGTTTGGTCAGGTTGAGATCAGACATGGTCATTCTTTACGGAGTGGTTGGGCCGTGGCGGTGGCGACTTTTGGCTCGCACACATCTTTCGGCAGTTCTTTCGCGGCGGCGGCGGCCTGCATGCGCATGGCGTCCTGCTCCATCTGCGCGTTCATGCAGGTCGAGCCTTCGGCCACGCAGCGGTTCAGCACCAGGTCGTACAGGCCTTTGTCGACGCTGCCGAAGTGCATGATCGGATGCTTGATGGTCGGCTTGTCCAGGTCCAGGTAGCCGGCGCGGGTCAGCGTGCCGCCGCCGGCGCGGGTCTTGGCGACCCATGCGTCGAAGTCGGCCTGGCTGACGCCGTGGTACTTGAACTTCATGTCCGAGAAACCGGCGCCGCTGTAGTTCGACGAGAAGCCGTCGTACACGCCGACCTTGTTCATCACCGCGTTCAGCTGGGTCTCCATGCTGGGCATGGTGTAGACCATGCCGGCCAGCGCGGGAATGTAGAACGCGTTCATTACGGACGACGCCGTCATGTGGAAGCGTACCGGCACGTCGATCGGGGTCACCAGTTCGTTGACGGTGGCGATGCCTTGTTCCGGGTAGATGAACATCCACTTCCAGTCCATCGCCACGACCTGCACTTCCAGCGGCTTGACGCCGACGGCCACCGGACGGTTTTCGTCGATGCGGCTCAGTGGGCGGTAGGGGTCCAGCAAGTGGGTGTAGATCCAGGTGATCAGGCCCAGCACGATGATGATCAGCAGCGGAGCGCCCCAGATCAGCAATTCGAGCTTGGTCGAGTGGTCCCAGTTCGGTTTGTATTCAGCGGAAGTGTTCGACTTCCTGTAACGCCAGGCGAACAGGCAAATCAAAAACATGACGGGTACGATAATCAACAGCATCAGCAGGGTTGACACAACGACAAGGTGTGCCTGCTGGGCTGCGATATCACCGGACGGGTTCAACACGACCGTGTTGCAGCCTGCTAGCCACAACAGCGGTGCGAGGAACAGTCCACGACGCGCGAGAGGAGGAATCATGAGGTAATCTACGTTACAGTATGTGGATGATGTGTTACTGTACCAATCACGGAATGTTCTAGCCATTGGACACTTTGTCCTAGGAGCCGGGACATATACGTGATAAAAATATCAACGTAAAAGAGACAGAGATTATGGCCACTACGACTACACCAAACGGCGTGCATGTTGGCGCCCAAGAACCATCTCAGGCCGGTAATGATGCACGCAACATCAATGCACGGGACGACGATCACATCTCACCCGGCGAAATAGCGGTCGGCGTCGTCATCGGGCGCGCTTCCGAGTATTTCGATTTCTTTGTCTACGCGATTGCTTCCGTACTCGTGTTCCCTTCGCTGCTGTTCCCGTTCGACGGGCGGCTGGAAGGCACGCTGTACGCGTTCATCATCTTCTCATTTGCCTTTATTGCAAGGCCTATCGGTACCGTGATCTCGATGGCCGTTCAGCGCCGCTACGGGCGTGAGGCCAAGCTGACCGGGGCGCTGCTGCTGCTGGGTTCCACCACCGCCGGCATTGCCTTCCTGCCATCTTACGCCGACAATGGCTTTTACTCCATCGTCATCCTGTCGGTGTTGCGCATCGGCCAAGGCCTGGCGCTGGGCGGCTCGTGGGACGGCTTGCCGTCGCTGCTGGCGCTCAATGCCCCTGAAAACAAGCGCGGCTGGTACGCGATGCTGGGTCAGCTGGGCGCGCCGGTCGGCTTCTTCATCGCCGCCGGCCTGTTCTGGTACCTGATCGGCAACCTGAGCGACCTGGACTTCATGGACTGGGGCTGGCGCTATCCGTTCTACGTGGCCTTCGCCATCAACGTGGTGGCGCTGTTCGCCCGCCTGCGCCTGACCTCCACCAGCGAGTACGCCAAGCTTCTGGAAGAGCGCGAGCTGCAGCCGACCAGCGTGATCGAAATGGCCAGCTCGCAGGGCCGCAACCTGATCATCGGCGCCCTCGCCGCCCTGGCCAGCTACGCGCTGTTCCATCTGGTGACGGTGTTCCCGCTGTCGTGGATCACGATCTACTCGCCGCGCTCGGTGACCGGCTTCCTCGGCACGCAGATGGTGGGCGTGGTGCTGATGGCCGTCGGCGTGGTGGCGTCCGGCCTGATCGCCGACCGTATCGGTCGCCGCCGCACTCTGGGCTCGCTGGCCATACTGATCGCTGTGTTCAGCGGCTTCGTGCCGATGCTGCTCAACGGCGGCGAAGCCGCGCAGGATGCCTTCATCATGCTGGGCTTCGCCTTGCTGGGCCTGTCGTATGGCCAGGCTGCCGGCGCGGTGACGGCCAACTTCCCGGCGCAGTATCGCTACACCGGCGCGGCCTTCACGTCCGACCTGGCATGGCTGGTGGGCGCAGGCTTTGCGCCGCTGGTGGCGCTGGGCGTGTCGTCGCAGTTCGGGCTGGCGTATGTGGGCTTGTACCTGCTGTCGGGCGCGGTCTGCTCGCTGGCGGCACTGAGCCTGAACCGCGCGCTCGACATCCGCAACTAATTAGTCGCCAAGGCGCCGCACGCCGGACATATACTTCTGCTAAGCTTTCATTCTTTACCCCACCCGGAGTATCGAATGAAGGTATGCATAGTAGGTGCCGGCGCCATTGGCGGCTTTATCGGCGCCCGTCTGGCTGCGGCCCAAGCCTGTGATCTGAGCGCTTTCGCGCGCGGCGACACCCTTGCCGCGTTGCGCCTACACGGCTGGCGCCTGCAACAGGGCGATGCGCTGATCCAGGCGCCCGCCAGCGCCAGCGACAACGCGGCGGAACTGGGACCGCAGGACGTGGTGATCATCGCCGTCAAGGGCCAGGCCCTGGCTGCGGTGGCCCAACAGATCGCGCCACTGAACGGACCTGACACCCTCATCCTCCCCGCCATGAACGGCGTGCCCTGGTGGTTTGGACAGGGCGTGGCCGCCATCGGCGAGGAACCGCTGGCCAGCGTCGACCCTGGTGGCTTGATCGCGGCCGCACTGCCCTACCCGCAAGTGCTGGGCTGCGTGGTCCATGCGTCCACCTCCACGCCATCACCCGGACTGGTCAGCCACAAGATGGGCAACGGCCTGATCATCGGCGAACCGGGCGGCGGCGACTCCGAACGCGCGCAGAAGCTGGGCGCACTGCTGCGCCTGGGCGGCTTCGACGTCAAGGTATCGGCCGATATCCGCTACGACATTTGGTATAAATTATGGGGAAATATGACCTTGAATCCGGTGTCAGCCATCACCGGCGCGACGGCGGACCGCATCCTGGACGACCAGCTGGTGGCCGAATTCTGCCGCTCCGCCATGCGCGAGGCGGCCGTCATCGGTGAGCGCATAGCCTGCCGCATCACCGAAACACCCGAGCAGCGCCACCTGGTCACACGCAAGCTGGGCGCCTTCAAAAGCTCCATGCTACAAGACGCCGAGGCCGGCCGCATGCTGGAACTGGACGCGCTGGTAGCCGCCGTGCGCGAGATCGGCCAGCGCCTTCAACTGGCCACCCCGCACATCGACGCCCTGCTGGGACTTACCCGGCTGTTCGGCCGCGTGCACGGCCTGTACCCGGACCCCGTCATTCCCGCGTAGGCGGGAATCGATAGGCAGTCCCCGGAGCCGGCTCAGCATGGGTTCCCCCGTGCGCGGGAACGACGGCGCTATCGCTAGCGCTCGTCACGGTTGCCACGTTCATCGCGGCTACCCGACTGACGCTGGGCCGGATCGCTGTTTTCCTTGTTCTTCGTATCGCGGCTGGTGTCCACGCTTTGCTGCTGGCTGCCGCCGCGCGTACCGCTTTGCTGCGAACCCGGCGTGCCGGACTGTTTGCTGGTGTCTTGTGGCTTCTGGTTCTGGGTCATGATCATCTCCGGTGAAAGTGAGTAGGCCGGCGTTGCCGGTGATGCATCATGGTCCAGGCGGCCCCAACCCGGTATAGGCGCACCGCCCCGCCCCGTGTAAGACCAGGCTGAGTTCCCAACGAACATATGAGCGTTGCGCAAATGCCTCAATATTGCAAATGGGACCATATCCGTTTCTCTCGTGATCACTCTGCATGACTCGCGCAGCCATGCGTTTGGCTTCCAAAGCCACTGCATAATCGCCAGTCACTCCCCGGTTTCGCTCTAAGATCGGCTCATTGCAGTAATGACACCGTTTCTGAGAAACCCCTATGAAACCAGCATTGAACGTACACGCAGCACTGTCCGGTAAGCGCGTACTGATTACCGGCAGCACCGGTTTTCTGGCCAAGGTAGTGCTGGAAAAGCTCATCCGCAGCGTGCCGGACATCGGCCGCATCGTGCTGGTGATACGCGGCGGCCGCGGCAAGACCAACGGCGACGCCCGCACCCGCTTCGAGCGCGACATCGCCACCTCCTCCGTCTTCGACCGCCTGCGCGCCGAACGGCCGGGCTTCCTGGCCGAGTTCTTCGCCGAGCGCGTCGAGTGCGTAACCGGCGAAGTGACCGAACCCTGTTTCGGCCTGTCGCTGGCCGAATTCAACGCGCTCGGACGCCGCGTCGACCTGGTGATCAACGCCGCCGCCAGCGTCAACTTCCGCGAAGCGCTGGACGTGGCGTTGTCCATCAACGCCCTCAGCGTGCAGAACGTCGCCGAACTGGCGCGCGCCAACAACGCGCCGCTGGTGCAGGTATCGACCTGCTACGTCAACGGCTACAACCGCGGCGCCATGCTGGAGCAGAATGTCACGCCGGCGCGCGCCGCCATCCCGCGCCACGCCGACGGTCATTATGATTTATACGGTTTACTCAAACACCTGCAACACCGCGTCGCCGCCATCAAGGCCGAAACCAGCGACACCGAACAGCAGACACGCCGCCTGACGGAGCTGGGCATCGCCGAAGCCAACTACCACGGCTGGAACGACACCTACACCTTCACCAAGTGGATGGGCGAACAGCTGGCGATGCAGGCCATGCGCGGCAAGACGCTGACCATCGTGCGCCCGTCCATCATCGAGAGCACCTTGCAGGAGCCGGTGCCCGGCTGGCTGGAAGGCGTGAAAGTGGCGGACGCCATCATCCTGGCCTACGCGCGCGGCAAGACCAACTTCTTCCCCGCCAAGCCGAACGAAATCGTCGACATCGTGCCGGCCGACCTGGTCGCCAACAGCGTGATACTGGCCGCCGCCGAGGCGCTGGCCGATCCGGGCGCGACGCGCATCTACCAGGCCTGCACCGGTTCCACCAACCCGATTTCGGTTGGCCGCGTGATCGAATTAATCCAGACCGAATCGCAGCGCAACTGGCGCAATTACGAACGGCTGTTCTACAACGAGCCGAAACACGGCTTCCGCGTTGTCAGCCGCCCGGTCTTCCTGTTGATGCTGCGGGCCATGAGCCTGGGCGCGACCGCCCGGAGCAGCGTGCGCCGCCTGCTGGGCGCGGGCGAATCGCCCAAGCTCGAAGCACTGCGTACCACGCAGCTGCTGGCGTTGACGTTCTCGTTCTACACCGCGCCGCGCTACGTGTTCCATAACAAATCGCTGCTAGCGCTGGCGCAGCGCTTCGGCAGCGAAGACCGGGCGCGCTACATGGTCGACCCGACCGTCATCGACTGGACGGAGTACCTGTGCCGCATCCACATGACGGGCTTGAACCGTTATGCGCTGCGGCCTCGTTCACCCAAATCGTTGGAGGCGGCAGCGGCAGCGGCGCCGGTTCCAGAGCAGGAAACTGAAGCACGACCAGTAAAAATATAAACGGACGTCGACCAAAGATTCGACGCCGTACCAGGAGACAGCATCACATGAGCAAACCAACCGCAGCACCGGCGGCAATGACACGTCGCGACTATGCATGGCACCGCATGGACACCGACAAGAACCTGATGGTCATCAATAGCATCCTGCTGTTCGAGGGGGCGGTCGACATGGAACGGCTGATTTCCACCATCGGCCTTCGCCTGCCCAACTACCCGCGCTTCACGCAGAAGGTGGTGCAGCGGCGCGGCCGTCCGCACTGGGTGGAGGACGACCAGTTCAACATCGCGCAGCACATCAAGCTGGAACAGATGTCGCAGGAAGTCAGCCGCGAAGAGCTGCAAGGCCACATGACCCGCATCGCCCACCTGCCGCTGGAGCGCGACCGGCCGATGTGGCACATGACGGTGCTGGACCGCGTCAACGGCGGGCACGCAATCGTGTTCCGCGTCCACCACTGCATCACCGACGGTTTGGGGCTGGTGCACGTGCTCAATCACCTGACCGACGACAACGGTGTGCATGGCCGCACGCCCTCGCCGGTTGGCCATCCGCACCGTGCCACCGTGGCGCAAAACGCCGTGTGCTCGGCGGTGGTGCGCGGCGTGTCGTGGCTGAAGATCGCCTTCCATGTGGCGCGCCTGTCGGTGCTGTGGCCCGACGCACCCAGCCAGTTCAAGGCGCCGATGACCGGCGCCAAACAGCTGGTGTGGCTGCCGCCACTGGAGATGGACCGCGTGCGCGCCATGTCCAAGCGCATGGGCGTGACCCTGAACGACGTGTGGGTAGCCGCCGTTTCCGGCGCGCTGCGCCAGTATCTGGGTGAACGCGGGCAGCGTCCCGATGGCCGCGCGCTGCGCGCCGCCGTCACCTTCAACCTGCGCGAGAAGGCCAACGCTTTCCAGCTGGGGAACGAATTCGGTCTGGTGGCGGTGGACCTGCCGACCAATGTGGACGATCCCTGCGTGCGCCTGCGCCAGTCCAGCGAGCGCATGACGGCCATCAAGCGCTCGCACCAGCCGCGCGCCACGATGGCCTTCCTGTCGATCGCCGGCTGCCTGCCGACCGCCCTGCAGCACTTTGCGCTGAACCTGTTCACGTCCAAGGGCTCGGTAGTGCTGACCAATATCGAAGGTCCCGGCAGCCGCCGCTACCTGGCCGGATCGCGCATGACGGACCTGATCTGCTGGGTGCCGCAGGCGGGCAAGCTGGGTGTGGGCCTGGCGTTCATCTCGTATGCGGGCCAGATCCAGCTCGCCCTGTTCGTCGACACCGACCTGGTGCCCGACCCGGAGCGCCTGATGACGCTGACCTACGACGCCTTCGAAGAACTGGAGCTGGCCACCCGAGCAGCGCCGGCGGAAACGCCGGAGGAAGCTGCCGACGCTGAGCTAGCAAATGCCAGATTGGCTGCGTCCCGCTGAAGGGACATCAGGGTCAGTTCCAGGCGGCGGGGTCCGGCGGCGCGGCGGCGGCGCGGCGGCGGCGGGGGCAGTTCCGGCATACTCCATCGGATGAGCAAGCCACTTCGCCGTCGTCTGTTCGATCTTCGCGATATCGGAAGCCTGCATCATGAGAACCCACGGGAGATGTGCGCATCCTGCTCCCGAAACTGTCCCATCCAGACCCGCATCACTTCAGGACTGCCTGCTGTGACCCCGGATACCTGAACAATCCTTGTTGTTCCGTGCTTCAGCAAACTCCGCTTCAACATCGATGGATGCGCAAAATGCCCTTCGCGCGTAATGAGCCATATGGTTTTCTCGGCCTCGAGCTCTACAAAAGTCAAGTTCGGTCCATCTGAAGTGCTCGCGTCAGAAATAGCGACAATTTCGTCCCGCATTTGCTGAAGCTCTAACGACGACACGACGCGAAAATCATAGCCTTCGGTCGGAAGGCCGGAAGCAAACAACAAATTGGTGAGAGGGCTGGAGTTCATGTAAAAATCGTCGGTAGGAAAACATTGAAGAACTATACAGCGGCGTCGAATAAACTTAGTCACGTATTGTCACCTTAGACACTATCGCCATAACTGTCGTCATACCTCTGTCATATTCGACAAGTACATTCAGCTACCACTTTCACACTGGAGCTGAATGCCATGAATACGGTCGCCCAACCCGCGCGCATCAGTCCCGCAGATAGCAAGAACACCCCCATCACCGCCCTGATCTTCGTCGTGCTGCTGCTGGCGGGCCTGCTGTTCGGCGCCTACAGCCTGCGCGCCGACGTCACCGAAGCCGGCCCGGTCGCAACCAATTGGCTCCCTTACATGCTGCTCGGCCTGGCCCTGCTGATCGCCCTCGGCTTCGAATTCGTCAACGGCTTCCACGACACCGCCAACGCAATGATGCATGGCCGCGACGGCACCGGCGGCGTCGATTGGGCGCAAGCGTCCAAGGTCGGCTACTCTCTGCTGCTGTCGCCGATGGTCGGCTTCGGCTGCGCCGCCTTGCTGCTGCTGGCGCTGCGCGCTTTCGTCAAGAGCCGCGAACTGTATGAAGCGCCGGTCGGCAATACGCCGCAACCCTGGTACATCCGCGGCCTGCTGCCCCTCATCTGCACCGGCGGCAAATCCCACCTGACCTACGCCCAGGGCGCATCAGCCGAACTGGTGGCGATGCTGACCATCGGCGCGACCGACATGTACGGCATACCGGTATCGACCACGCACGTGCTGTCGTCCGGCGTGGCCGGCACGATGGCGACCAACCGCTCCGGCCGGCAATGGTCCACCGTCCGCAACCTGGCCATGGCCTGGGTACCGACGCTGCCGGTCGCGATCCTGTTATCGGGCTCGCTGTTCTGGCTGTTCTCCCACATTTTCTGAACCAAGGATGCACCATGCGACTGAATGAAACCGATTTGATGGAGCGCGTCCAGCGCGAACTGACCGACAGCTATGACGAAGAGCTGGAGATGGAACTGGAAGACCGCGAGATCGATCCGGTCACGCGTGAAGTGCTGGTGAGCGAACGCAGCGAAGAAGCCAAGGAAGCCCGCCGCCAATACTTCCGGGAGCTGTTCCGCCTGCAGGCGGAGCTGGTCAAGCTGCAGGACTGGGTGGTCCACACCGGCCACAAGGTGGTGATCCTGTTCGAGGGCCGCGATGCAGCTGGCAAAGGCGGCGTGATCAAGCGCATCGTGCAGCGCCTGAATCCGCGCGTGTGCCGCGTGGCCGCTCTGCCGGCGCCGAACAACCGCGAACGCACGCAATGGTACTTCCAGCGCTACGCTTCGCACCTGCCGGCCGCCGGCGAGATCGTGCTGTTCGACCGCAGCTGGTACAACCGCGCCGGCGTCGAACGCGTGATGGGCTTCTGCACCGACGACCAGTACGAGGAGTTCTTCCAAACCGTGCCCGAGTTCGAGCGCATGCTGGCGCGTTCCGGTATCCAGCTGATCAAGTACTGGTTCTCGATCTCGGACGAGGAGCAGAACGCGCGCTTCCTGGGCCGCATCCACGATCCGCTCAAGCAGTGGAAACTGAGTCCGATGGACCTGGAATCGCGTCGCCGCTGGGAGGAGTACACCAAGGCCAAGGAGATCATGCTGGAGCGCACCCACATTCCGGAAGCGCCGTGGTGGGTGGTGCAAGGCGTGGACAAAAAGAAGGCGCGCCTGAACTGCATCCACCATCTGCTGCAACAGATGCCGTATGTGGAAGTCGAGCATCCGGCGATCCAGCTGCCGGAACGCGAATACCACGACGACTATGTGCGCCGCCCGGTGCCAGAGGAAATCATCGTGCCGGAAGTGTACTGAGATCGTACTGTGTGCTAAAGTTGTCCGATCGACCATACAAGGAGATCGACATGCAACTCGGCGCATTTTCCGTCAGCCTGGCGGTCAAAGACTTGGCCGCCTCGCGGGCTTTCTATGAAAAACTGGGCTTCAAGGAGTTCGGCGGCAACCCCGCGCAGAACTGGCTGATCCTGAAGAACGGTGACCATATCATCGGCCTGTTCCAGGGCATGTTCGAGAAGAATATGCTGACCTTCAATCCCGGCTGGGACCAGAATGCCAAGGCGCTGGACGGCTTCACCGACGTGCGCGAGATCCAGCGCCAGCTCAAGGCGCAGGGTGTTGGCCTGGACAGCGAGGCGGACGAAAGCACCACCGGCCCCGCCAGCATCATCCTCACCGACCCGGACGGCAATCCCGTCCTGATCGACCAGCACCTGTAGGAGTGCCGGCATGGCGACCGGCCACAACTGGTCGCCCACATCAACACGCCGCAAGGCATAAAGGAACCATCGATATGACCCTCGGCCACGTCACGCCTGTCCTGCGGAGCTGCAACGAAGCACAAACGCGCGAATTCTATGTCGACTTCCTCGGCTTCAAAATCGACTGGGAACACCGCTTCGAGCCTGGCCTCCCGCTTTACATGCAGGTTTCCAAGGGCGACTGCACGCTGCACCTGACCGAACATTTCGGCGACTGCAATCCCGGCGGCGCTATCCGCATCGCCACCGACGGGCTGGACGAGTTCCATGCCGAGTTGATCGCCAAGCAGTTCAAGTTCGCCCGCCCTGGCGTCGACGACAAGCCTTGGGGCAGCCGCGAAATGTCGATCAGCGACCCATCCGGCAACCGGCTGACCTTCGTCTCCACAGACGGCGATGCGTAAGCTGGCGCTATTGATCGGGTGCCTGGCATCATTACAACTAAAGGAAGGCAAGGCATATGGCCTGGCTCATCATCAAATATCTGTTGACGTCCGCCGTGGTGGTGGGCGTCTCCGAGTTCGCCAAGCGCAGCGACCGGCTCGGCGGCCTGATCGCCGCGCTGCCGCTGGTCACGCTGCTTGCGCTGATCTGGCTGTACATTGAAAAACAACCCGAGCAGAAGATCGCCAATCACGCGTGGTACACCTTCTGGTATGTGGTGCCCACGCTGCCGATGTTCCTGGCGTTTCCGGTGCTGCTGCCACGGATAGGCTTCTGGCCGACCCTGCTGGCCTGCATCGTCATCACGATCGTCTGCTTCGGCTTGTTTGCGCTACTGGTGCGTCGATTCGGCATCGACCTGCTGTAACGCCTAGAAGCGGTGACGCAAGCCGACGGCGAACTGGCGATTGCCGATGCCCGGCTCCTCGCTGTTGCCTTCCGTGTAGCCGCCGCCGTTGTGGTTCCGTATCAGCGCGTACGAGGTGTAGATGTCGGTGCGGCGCGAGAACGCGTACATATAGGCCAGCGCGTATTGCTGCGCATCCTGGTTGCGTACCGTGCGGTCGTTCTTGCGGATGTAGGTCGCCACGACGGTGCTGACGCCGAACGGCGCCGATACGCCTAGCAGCATATCGGTACTATCGGTGGACGCGACCGGCGCCGGACCTGCGAAATTAATGATCGAACTATTCAGCGGCGCGCTGTTCAGGCCCTGGTCGACTCCGTAGCCGAAAAAGGCCTTGGCCGGACCGAAGTCGTAATTCGCCCCCAACAGCGTGTTGCGCGCCGTGCTGGTGTTTTTCAGCGTCGCCGTGTCGTTGTTCTTGTTGTGGTAGGCCAGCCGCACATTCAGCGGACCATTGCTGTAGCCGAAGGAGCCGCCCAGTGCGCGATTGGCGCTCTGGTCGCCCGCCACCTCGCCTGCCACATACATGGCGTCGACGCTGAAGCCGTTGATGGTCGGCGTGCGGTACAACACCGAGTTCCCAGCGCGGAAACCCGTCGACGCCATCAAATTATTGGAGCGCGCTACGCCGTTACGCAGCGGATCGACGATCGTATTGAGGGTCGTGAACAGCGGCGTATCCTGCAAGCCAATGGAAACGGCGCCGTACTTGCTGCCCAGGCCGACGATGCTGGTACGTCCGAACAGCGTGTTGTTCTGGGTCGAGCTGCCATTGTCGGCGTGGATACCGCCTTCGATCACGAAGAAGGCCGACATGCCGCCGCCCAGGTCCTCATTGCCACGGAAGCCCCAGCGGCTTTGGGTCGCCATGCCGCTGGTGGCGCGGGTGGAAGTGCCGGCGATGCCGCCGCGGTCCTGGGAGATACCCATGTCCATCACCCCGTAAAAAGTCACGTTGCTTTGCGCGAAAGCGGCGCCGTTGCAAGTGGTAAGGACGAGCGCACCCAGCGCATATATGCGTTTTTTCATTTTTTTGTCTCCGGGGATTTAAGGACGTGCGGCGGCGCGTGGTTCCGGGTCGGGAATCGCTTCGATCTTGCCGAGCACGAATACAAACGAGATGATGCCAACCAGCAGAATAACGCCGGCGACCATGAAGGCGTTGGTGAAGGAGTTGGTGGCGCCGACGATCATGCCGGTCACGATCGGTGCCGCCGCGCCCATCAGGTTGTTGGCGAAGTTCATGATGCCGCCGATGGTGCCGGCGCCGCCCTTCGGTGCGATCAGCGAAGGCAAGGACCAGCCCACCGGCGCCGCAGAAGCCAGGCCGCCCAGCGCGATCGAGATCCAGAAAATCGCCCACACCGGATCAGTGGTCTGGGTGGCGCCAAACACCGCCAGGCCCAGCACCATGCCGCATACCAGCACGCCTTTGCGCACCATCGATTCGTTTTTGCCCCGCGAGATCAGGTGATCGATCAGCCAGCCGCCGACAAACAGATCGGCCACCGTCGCCACCAGCCAGGGGATCGCGGCGAAACCGGCCGACTTCAGAATACTCATGTGCATGGTCTGCACCAGGTAGCCAGGCAACCAGGTCAGGAACAGGTAGAACGAATAGCCATACGCCGCGAAGCCGATGGTCAGGCCCCAGATCTTGGATTTGGTCAGCAGATAACCCAGCATGTTCAGCGCGCCGGTTTCGGACGGGCCTTCCGGCGCAGCGCCGCCTTCCTGGATGTAGCGCAGCTCTTCCTTGCTCAACTTGGGATCGGCGCTGGGATCGCGGTACAGCACATAGAACGCGATGAAGTAGCTGAAGCTGAGCACGGCGGTCAAGCCGAAGCCCCAACGCCAGCCGAAGGTAACGATGGTCAGCGCCAGCAGCGGCACGCCGATCACGTTGGAGAACTTGGCGGCGGCGTCGAAGATCGCCGTGGCCATGCCGCGTTCATGGCGCGGGAACCAGTAGCCGGTGGCCTTGGCGCTGACCGGAAACGCCGGCGCTTCGGCGATGCCGAGCAGGATGCGCGCGGCGAAGATGCCGGCAAAGCCGCTGGAAAACGCGGTGATGGTCGCGGCCAGTCCCCACAGGAAAGCGCCCCAGCGACCGACGCGGGTGGGACCGAAGCGGTCCATCACCATGCCGACCGGAATCTGCAGCAGCGAGTAGGACCAGGCGAAGGCGCTGAACAGCAGGCCCAGTTCGACAGGCGTGAGGTTGAACAGCTCCTTGATCTGCGGCGCGGCCACGGACAGGCCGATACGGTCGATGTAGTTGATCAGGACGCCTACGCCCAGCAGCGCGCCTATGCCCCAGCGCCGTTTTGGAATCTTTGTGGTCATTGTTGTTTTCATGGTATCTCCAGATAAGTGTTGGATTGCCCGCTATTGCTGCGGCTATGGGTACTGCAAAATAAGACTGACCAGCTGCTGTGGCGGCAAGGTCAGGTCCAGCCGCAGGCCGGCTTCATCGGCCTGCAATGGTTCAAGGTCGCGCAACTGGCTGTCGAGCAGACTGGGTGGCATGTAATGGCCGGCACGCGCTTGCATCCGGCCTTCGATGACGGCGCGTTCGCCGCTCAGGTGGGCGAAGCGCAGGTCGGGATCGCCTTGGCGCAGCACGTCGCGGTAGCGGCGCTTGAGCGACGAACACGACAACACCAGCCCCTCGCCCCGCTGCTTCGCTTCACTGATTTCTGCTTGCAGCGTCAACAGCCAGCCGGCGCGGTCGTCGTCATTGAGCGGAATACCGGCCGACATCTTGGCGACGTTCTCCGCCGGATGGAAACTGTCGCCCTCAAGGAATGGCAGGCCAAGCTCAGCGGCCAGGCGCGAACCGATTTCGCTCTTCCCGCAACCACTGACACCCATGACAACCCACCGACTCACCGCACTACTGTTCATACTCACCTCTTTGTTGTTAGCGCTAACATGTTGTGTAGTGTAGCGATTCATGAGTCGATGTAAAGGAGATTCCATGCTGCGGCGCAGCAAGTGTGGTTGCGCTTGGACGTTGGCGGGCAAGCTGTCAGTTTTCCAGCCAACACAGTTGAAAATCCTGCCACGCTATGTTAGCGCTATCAAAACAGTGTTTTTTAGCGGCGCTCAGGGCGCCGCCAACCGGACTTAATACGGCGTTTGCGTGTAGGGACGCGCCGCGCCGCCCTTGCCCCATTCGGCATTGGGCTTGGCCGACATGGTGAATACCAGCTCGCCGCCCGCCGTGATCTGCTCATGGCGCAGGAAGCTTTGCGCCAGCGGCTTACCGTTCAGCGTCACGCCGGCGACGTACACGTTCTGCGCGCTCAGGCCGACGCTGCGGATCGTGAAGACCTTCCCGTTCGGCAGGTTCATCACCGCCTTGTCCAGGAACGGACGGCCGATCACGTACTCGTTACTGCCCGGCGCCACCGGATAGAAGCCCAGCGCCGTAAAGGCCAGCCACGCCGACATCTGTCCCAGGTCGTCATTGCCCGACAAGCCGGCCGGCGTCGTGTTGTACTGCGACGCCACCACCTGCGTCAAACGCTTCTGCGTCTTCCACGGCGCGCCGGCGTAGTTGTATAGGTAGGCCACGTGATGCGACGGCTCGTTGCCATGCGCGTAGTGGCCGATCAGGCCGGAGATGTCTTCCATGTGCGCATACACCTTCTCGTCCACCTTGGCGTCGAACATCATGTCTATCTTGTTCTGCAAGCCGGCATCGCCGCCCAGCATCTTGATCAGGCCCGCGTTATCGTGCGGCATATACCAGGAATACTGCCACGCGCTGCCTTCGGTGTAGTCGCTGCCGAAGTTGGACAGCACCGGATCGAACGGCTCGCGGAAGGTGCCGTCGGACCTCTTCGCGCGCAGGAAGCCGGTCTTGGTGTCGAAGGAATTGCGGTAGTTCTGCGCCCGCTTGTAGTAGCGCGTAGCGATGTCCTTCTTGCCCATCTTCTCCGCCATGCGGGCGATGGTCCAGTCGTCGAAGGCGTATTCCACCGTCTTCGACGCCGCCTCGGGCTCCAGGTCGATCGGCACGTAGCCCAGCTTCATGTAGTGCTGAAGGCCGCCATACGGGCCATATTCCGCGCTGCTGGTCATCGCCTTCAAGGCTTCCTCGGCGTCGAAACCCTTCAGGCCCTTCATGTAGGCGTCGGCGATCACCGGCACGGCGTGATAGCCGATCATGCACCAGGTCTCAAGGCCGTGGAACTGCCACACCGGCAGGATGCCGTAAGGGCTGGCTTTCCGCGATTCGATCAGCGAGCGCACGAAGTCCACATTGCGCTGCTCCGGCTGGATCAGCGTCAGCAAAGGATGCAGCGCGCGATACGTGTCCCACAGCGAGAAGGTGGAATGGAAGCGGAAGCCCTGCGCCTGATGCACTTCATTGTCCGGACCACGGTAGCGGCCATCGCGGTCCATGAACAGGCTCGGGGCCAGCATGCTGTGATACAGCGCCGTGTAGACCATCTTGCGCATGTCCGGAGCGGCTTCGATGGCCACCGCGCCGAGTGCCTCGTTCCACGCGGCGGAAGCCTTGGCCCGCTCGGCGTCGAAATCCCAGCCCGGCATCTCGCCCAGATTGGCGATCGCGCCCTCCTCGCTGACGGCGGAAATTGCCACCTTCACTTCCAGCTGGCCATCCGCCGGCACGCCGAAGTCCAGCGCCCCGACCAGCGCCTTGCCCTCGACCATGGCCTTGTCGCCGGGACCGCTGCCCGGACCGGCGAAGCCCTTGTACTCGACGTCCGCCTCCATATTGCGCAAGGCGCGCGACGTCAGCGGATGCGAGAACGCGATGGCGAAGTACAGCTGGCGGCCCGCCGCCCAGCCGCGCGTTTCGCGCATGCCGGTGATCAGCGTGTTGTCGCGCACGCGCAGGCGCGACCACAGGTTCTTGGCCTTGTAGTCGTAGATGCTGCTGCGCAGGTCCAATATGACCTTGGCTTCCGCGCCCTTGGCATAACGGTAGCGATGCAGGCCCACGCGTTCGCTGGCGGTCAGCTCGACATCGACCTCGTTGTCCATCAGCCTGACGGCGTAGTAGCCCGGCTCCGCGTGTTCATCCTGGTGTTTGAAGCGCGAGCGGTAGCCGCTGAAGGGACGCTCGGGATAGCCCGGTTCCAGCTTGGTCTCGCCGCTGTATGGCATCAGCAGCAGGTCGCCCAGGTCGGAGTGGCCGGTGCCGGAGAAGTGGGTATGCGAGAAGCCCAGGGTGCTGTCGTCCTCGTAGCGGTAGCCGGCGGCCCATGGATAGCTTAGTCGGAACGGCCGCACCTGCGTATCGGGACTCAGCTGGATCATGCCGAACGGCCGCGCCGCGCCGGGGAAGGTATGGCCGTCGCCGCCGGTGCCGATAAACACGTCGACGGCGGCGGCAGGACTGGCCGGCTCCGCAGCGATGGCAGGAAGGGCCAACGCCAGCGCCAGTGCGCCGGCAGGTATCAGTTTAGTGGCGTGCATACGGCTTCCGAAAGTAGGGGCGATCCAACTTTATAGCCCCGGACGCCGCACCGGTCAACCGCATGGCTTCATGCAAGCCACTTGTTTAGTGTATCCGCTAAACAAACGCCCTATTTGTACCAGGGCCGTGTGATTTGCAGCGGCCGCACATCAAGCCGCAGGTTCAGAATCGAATAGCCCTCCGAGCTGGCGGACGCGTAGCCGACGCTGTCCACCAGGCGGCTGAACTTGAACTCGAAGCCCAGATCCTGGCGTGGCTGGCCCGGCGCCGCGGTGGCGATGCCGATCGCCTCGGCCTGCGTATTGTCGATCAGCTTTTCCATCATCACCAGCACGGCATTGTGGCCAAGGATGTCGGCGGAGTAGACCGGCTCCGCGATCGCGGGCTTTTGCGGATCGACCTTGCCGTCAACCTTGTCGGCCGACGGCGTGAACCGGCGTGTCCGCAGGTTGTAGCGGTCGCCGCGATCCAGATAGCTGATGCGCACATTGGAGATATTGAAGTCCTTGCCGCCATCGCTGGTCGCCTGCGACAGGTCGAGCAGCAGCGCGCCCTGATAGCCCAGCACCTCCACCTCCCGCGCCGGATTGATCACCATCGCGGTATTCTCGTCGATGCCCAGGCCCTGCTTGTAGCCCTTCTTCAGCATGGCCGGCAGCATGCGGGCAAAGCGGCCGCGGGCCAGCAGGTGCTGGTCGACGAAGACATCGGCGCCGATGAAACCCAGTCCTGGCGTCAATTCGCGGCCGTCGTTGACGCCCTGCGCGAGCGTGCCGAACACGGTTTTGGCGTCGTAGTACATGGTGCTGCTCATGATCGCCGCGCCAGCGCTGCTGCCGGCGATGACGCCGCCGCGCCGGTAGACATCCCAGATCGCCTCCAACACCGCGGTACGGCTGCCGTCCGGGCGCACCAGCGCCTGCGTGATCAGCGCCTGGTCGCCACCGGTGAAGTAGACGCCGCCGGCGGCGCGGATCGCCCCGGCCAACGCGGCATCCTCGGCATCGCGCCGATAGTCGCGATCCTTCAGGTTGACCGAGACCGGCACCACAAACGCGGATGCGCCGTAACGATTCAGGTAGCCGGCCAGGTTGGTGCCGGATCGCCCAGGATTGGCCGCGGCGCAAGGTAGCACCGCGATACGCGCACCCGCGCCGCCCGCCAACTGCACCACGCGCTGCCAGACCACGGCGTTATCCGCCCGCAGCGCGCCACCGACGATGACCAGCGAGCCTTGCGGCGCAACGTCCGCAGCGCAAGCCTGCGCGCACCAGAGCAGGCCAGCCAACAACAACCCAACCATACGTTTCATATCTTACTTCCCTTCGCAGCTTTGCGCTTCTTCGTTTCCGGGCCATACAGATAGGCGGAAATAGCCTCTGTCAGCCGCGCGGCCTTTGCCACATTGTCCTTGTTCGAAACCATCAGCGACACCGCCAGGGCCTCGATCACCGCCACCGCCGCCGTCGCGCTGCTCGGTAGTACGGCATGGCCGCTATTCGCGTACAGCACATGTTCGGATACTTCGACCAGCGGCGAAGCCGGAGCGTCGGTGATCGAGATCACGCAGGCGCCATGGTCGCGCGCAAATTTCGCCAGCCGTATCACATCCAGAGCATAGCGCGGGAAGGATATCACCACCAGCAAATCGTTCGGGCCGACCGTCGCCAGATGGCCTGCCGCCACTTCGGTGCCGCCCTGGCCCGCCACTTCCACCACGTGCGGGCAAAACGGCTGCAAATGCAGCGACAGCAAACCCGCCAGGTAGGACGACAATCCGAAACCCAGCACATAGACGGTGCGCGCCTTGCTCAACTTGGCCACCACGTGCTCCATCTCCGCCTGGGATTGCGCGTTGCGGGTCGCGCTGATATTGGCCAGCGCGTATTCCATGCTCTGGTCTCCCGGCCACACGGAGCCCTCGCGGTTCTCAATGGTGTGACGCAGCTTGTCCACCGGCTGCATCTCGGAGTGCAGCGTCTCAGCGACGGCGCTGCGCATCGCGCCGTAGTTGGCGAAGCCGATATCGCGCGCAAAACGGCTGATCGTCGCGGTGGAGACCTGACAGCCTTCGGCCATTTCGTCTATCTTCAGGGCCGTCACCCGCATGGGATTGCGCAGGACGAAATCGGCGATGCTGCGATTCGACGCCGATCCTTCGGCCAGGACGCCGGACAGCACATGGCCCAACGGCGACTGCGCAAACGCCACATCCGCCGACGACGATCGTGCCTTGCTTCCTGATCTACTGCTTGTCATCCAGCTCTCCCACATCCGAAAGACCGTAAGCATACTTACATTTTCAGCGATTATGGAATCCTATTTTCACTCGACTGGAAGTTACAAGGAAATTCGATTAACATAATATAAAATCAACCAGGAGGTTTGTCATGGTTTCCAGCGTTTCATCGGGACAGCGCCGCTGGCGACCTGCACCACAAGCCTTCGAATTGACCTGACAACCGTTGTCAGATGGGTTAGAGTTTTCTCTTGATCCCGCTCATGGATGATCGACCTATGGAATCGACAGTTCAAAGTGAAGAATTCATCAGGTTGAATTTTCCCAGGCTGGCGGCGGCACTGGAGTACATGCCGGTTGGCGTCACCATTGTTGATTGCGACCTGACCATCCGCTTCTGGAACCCCGCCTTTTGTCAATTGCAGGCGTTTCCGGTTGAGGTGATGCATGCCGGTGTCACCATGGCCGAAGTGTTCCGTTACATCGCCTTGCGCGGTGACTATGGGCCAGGCGATATCGACCCGCTGGTGGCCTCCCGGGTCGAACTCTGCAAGAAGTTCCAGCCCCATAATTTCACGCGCGCCCGGGTGGATGGCGTCGTCCTGAATATCATTGGTCGCCCCATCTATGGCATCGATGGGGCGGTCAGTGGTTTCGTCACGATCTATCACGACGTGACTTCTGAAAAGCACTACGAGGAACAGCTCGAGGCCAAGAACAAGGAACTGCAGCAGGCCAAGCAACTGGCCGAGGCGGCGAGCATGGCCAAGGGACAGTTCCTGTCCAATATGAGCCACGAAATCCGCACACCGCTCAACTGCGTCATCGGCATGGCCTATTTGGCCATGAAGACCGAGCTGGACCCTCGCCAGCGCGACTATCTGGAAAAAATCCGCTTCGCCGGCGAGCACCTGCTGGGCATCATCGACGACATCCTCGACATTTCCAAGATCGAGGCTGGCAAGATGGATATCCAGCACATCGACTTTTCACTCGACCAGGTGGTGCAGACGGTGACCACGGTGGTGGCGCCGAAGGCCGCCACCCGCAACCTGGAACTGCTGTTCGACCTCGACCCCACGTTGCCGCCGGTGCTGGTGGGCGATCCGCTGCGGCTGGGACAGGTGCTGATCAACTACGCCAACAACGCCATCAAGTTCAGCGAGCAAGGCAGGATAGAGATCCGCGTGCGCAAGATGGTCGGCGACGCCAACGATTGCCTGCTGCGTTTCGAGGTGAGCGACCAGGGCATCGGCCTGTCCCGGGCGGAAATGGCCAAATTATTTGTGTCGTTCCAGCAGGCCGACACCTCGACCACGCGAGAATTCGGCGGCACCGGCCTCGGCCTGGCTATCTGCAAGGAGCTGGCCCAGCTGATGGGCGGCGATGTCGGCGTCCACAGCCAGTCCGGCATAGGCAGCACGTTTTGGTTCACGGCCCATCTCGGCGTATCGTACAAGACCATGCCCGCGCTGATCAAGCAGATCGGCGACGCCGCCGGCGAGCTGCTCGCCAGCGCCAAGACGTCGGCCATGATGGCGGCACTGCGGGAGGCCCGCATTCTGCTGGTCGAAGACAATATCTTCAACCAGCAAATTGCGCAGGAAATGCTGGAAGACGCGGGCGTCACGGTTTGCCTCGCCAGCAATGGCGCGGACGCGCTGGAACTGCTGAGCAGGTCCGATTTCGACTGCGTTTTAATGGACTTGCAAATGCCGCACATGGATGGGTTGGAGGCGACCCGCCGCATCCGCGACGACCCGCGGCTGACCCACCTTCCGGTGCTGGCGATGACGGCCACCGCCACCACCGAAGCACGGATGCGCTGCATCGATGCGGGCATGAACGATTTCATTTCGAAGCCGGTCCAGCCCGCCCTGATGTACCAGACCGTCGCCAATTGGCTGCGGCCGCGCGCGCCGTCGGCGGGGCCGCAACCGCCGCAGCCGCCGCCGCAACCGGCGGAGCCAGTCATCCAGGCCCCTGCCGGCGACGACTCGGCGGTGATCGACTTGTCGGTGCTGGCCGCGCTGCTCGGCTACGACCCGCAGAAGGTACGTAAATTCGCCTTTAAATTCCTGCTCAGTACGCAGGAAGGCATGCGCGAAATAGAGGCGGCGCTGGCGCACGGCGAGGTGCAGCGGGCGCGGGATCTGGGCCATCGCATCAAGTCGGCGGCGCGCAGCGTCGGCGCTTTCCGCATGGCCGATCTGTGCGAGGATCTGGAGCAACTCGCGCAGACGGAGGCGGCCAGCGAGCTGGCGGCCGCCCTCGCCATCGTGGCGCAACTGAAAGACTTGTTGCAGCAAGTGCAGCAGCATGTCATGCAGAACACCGTCGCCTGCCCCACTGATCATTGAGCCACCTTCCCGGAAACTTGCTTATGACGCGCATGCACCTTAAAAAACTGGCATTGACACTGTTCATCACCGCTTCCGGCGCCGCCGCCGCCATCGACTACTACAACAAGGGCAACGAGCCGGGACGCCCGTTCTCGCTGGCGGTGCGCGCCGGGGACTATGTGTTCGTCTCCGGGCAGCTGGGCACCGTCACCACCGGCCTGGTCAAAGGCTTCGACGCGCAATCGCGCCAGGCCATGGACAATATCGCGGCCATCCTCAAAGGCTACAACCTGGGCATGAACGACGTGGTCAAGTGCACCATCATGATCGCCGACATGGCCAGGTGGGAGGATTTCAACAAGGTCTACGTCACCTATTTCAAGCCCGAACGCCTGCCGGCCCGCAGCGCATTGGGCGCCAACGGCCTGGCGCTGGGCGGCGAAGTGGAGGTGGAATGCATGGCGTACGCACCGCGCCGGTAAGCACGATTTTCTGTTCCATCGCGCCGCTTTTGCTTTAGAATCGTCGTCTTTGCTTACCACTCAGGGGACCAGATGGCAGATGGGAAGAATGAACTCAAACGCGGCCTGAAGAGCCGGCACATCCAGCTGATCGCGCTCGGTGGCGCCATCGGCACCGGCCTGTTCCTCGGCATCGCGCAGACCATCCAGATGGCCGGGCCGTCGGTGCTGCTCGGCTACGGCGTGGCCGGGATGATCGCCTTCTTCATCATGCGCCAGCTGGGCGAAATGGTGGTGGACGAACCGGTCGCCGGCTCGTTCAGCTACTTCGCCGACAAGTACTGCGGCCACTTGGCAGGCTTCATGTCGGGCTGGAACTACTGGGTGCTGTACGTATTGGTCAGCATGGCCGAGCTGTCGGCGGTCGGCATCTACGTGCAGTACTGGTGGCCGGCGATACCGACCTGGATGTCCGCGCTGGCGTTCTTCGTCATCATCAACGGCATCAGCCTGTCCAACGTCAAGGCCTTCGGCGAGATGGAATTCTGGTTCGCCATCATCAAGGTGGTCGCCATCGTCGGCATGATCGGATTTGGCGCCTGGCTGCTGGTCTCCGGCCATGCCGGCCCGGAAGCGACCGTCGCCAACCTGTGGCAGCACGGCGGCTTTTTCCCCAACGGCTTTGGCGGCTTGGTGATGGCGATGGCCGTCATCATGTTCTCCTTCGGCGGCCTGGAACTGATCGGCATCACCGCCGCCGAGGCGGACGAACCATCGCGCACCATCCCCAAGGCCACCAACCAGGCCATCTACCGCATCCTGATTTTCTACATCGGTGCGCTGGGCATCCTGCTGTCGCTGTACCCGTGGCAGAAGGTGGTCACCGGCGGCAGCCCGTTCGTGCTGATTTTCCACGCCTTGAACAGCGATCTGGTTGCGCACGTACTGAACGCCGTGGTGCTGACCGCCGCGCTGTCCGTGTATAACAGCTGCGTCTATTCCAACACCCGCATGTTGTACGGTCTGGCCAAGCAAGGCAATGCGCCGCAGGTGCTGTTGACGGTGAACCGGCGCGGCGTACCGCTGGCCGCGCTGGGCGTCTCGGCGCTGGCGACCGGCGTCTGCGTGGTCGTCAACTACTTCATGCCGGGCAAAGCCTTCGGCTTCCTGATGGGCCTTGTCGTCTCGGCGCTGATCATCAACTGGGCCATGATCAGCTGGATACACCTGCGCTTCCGCGCACAGAAAAAAGCCGAGGGCAAGACCACGGCGTTCCGCAGCCTGGCCTACCCGCTGACCAATTATCTGTGCCTGGCCTTCCTGGCCGGCATCCTGGTGGTGATGTACATGACGCCGGACCTGCAACTGTCGGTCTACCTGATACCGGTGTGGCTGGCGGCGTTGGGCGCGGGCTACCTGGTGCGCCAGAAGAAGGCCGTCACCGCCTGATGAGGCCTGCTCCGTAACGCTCGCGCGGGGCTACCCCTGTGCGAGCGTTGCGATAGCTTGCGCCAGCCGGTCCAGCTGGCGCGGCTGGGTGAATAGCGCTGGCGTCACACGCACGCAACTGCCGCCCAACGGACCGTTGCGCGACACCGTAAAAATTCCATGTTCATCCATCAGCCGTTTGGCCAGGCGCTGGTTGTCTTCCTTGCTGGTCTTGCCGGCGAATCGGAACGAGGTGCTGGCGCCGTACATTGCCGGGTCGTCCGGCGTCAGTATTTGCAAGCCCTTGACGTGGCGCACGCGCTCAACCCAGTAGCTGCGCAGGTACTTGAGCCGGGCGGATTTGTTGGCCACGCCGATCTGCTCATGGAAGCGGAACGCCGCCGGCACCGTCATGACGTTGGCCGTGTTGACTGTTCCCGAATGGACCCGCGAGCGGATGTCGGTGGCCGCATAATCCTGGTCCGACATGTGCACGCCGATATCCGCCAGCCGCGCCTTGCGGATGTACATAAAGCCCACACCCAACGGCGCGCCCAGCCACTTGTGCAGATTGAAGCCGATGAAGTCCGCCTTCAGGTCGGCCACCATGAAGTCGGTCTGCCCCCATGACTGGGCGGCGTCGGCGATGACGTCGATGCCGCGCTGGCGCGCCATCTGCACCAGTTCCGCCACCGGCAAGGTCAGGCCGGTGCGGTGGCTGATGTGGGTCAGCAGCAGCAAGCGCGTGCGCGGATGGCGCTGCATCGCCTGGGCGTAGGCGTCGAGGATGGCCTGGCGGCTGGGCGGCTCGGGGATGCGCACCACGGCCACGTCGGCGCCGCGCCGCAAGGCCAGCTCGTTCATCGCGTATTGGGTTGCGTCGTAATCCAGGTCGGCATACATGATGGTATCGCCGGCCTTGACCTGCTTGTAGTTGACGATCAGGTTTTGCAGCGATTCCGTGGCGCCGCGCGTGATGGCGATCTCCGACACATCGGCGCCGACCGCTGCGGCGATCTGCGCCCGTATCGCGTCGATGCCCGCGCCGTCGAATTGCTGGCGCAGGAAGCGCGAGCTGTGCGCGTTCAGGTAATCGATATTGCGCTTGTAGTCCTCCGCCACCGGGCGCGCCATCATGCCAAAGTAGCCTTGCTCCAGATTGATGAAGTCCGGCGCCGGATCGTACTGCGCGGCGACCTTGGCCCAGTAGGCTTCATTGCGCGGCAGCGCCTCGGCGAGCGGCGGCAGCTCGGCCATCGCGGCCGGCGAGATGAGCGATCCGCCGGCGACCCCGGCGGCAACATGAAAAAAACTGCGGCGTGTGAGCATGCGTACTCCTGTCGGCGATCTGGTGGGCTCAATATAGCACCGACCGGCGATGCATAGGCTAGAATGGCGCGCATGAATTCTCCCAACCATACTTCGCTGTATTGCTATCCGTGGGATGTCGCGGATGTGGATCAATTTGTAGACCATGCGCGCAGCCTGGGCATGAACGGTGCGACGCTCGCCGTCAGCTACCATGCCGGAAAATTCCTGCGTCCGCGCGCGGCCAAGGGACCGCGCGTCATCTTCCCCGAGGATGGCGTGGTCTATTTCGAACCGGACCTGGCGCGCTACGGCGAGCTCAAACCGCAAGCCCATTCCGAACCGGCGATGCGCGCGGTGCTGCCGCAGCTGGTCGCCAACGGCGGCGTCGCGGTACACGCCTGGACGGTACTGCTGCACAACAGCCGCCTTGGCGCGGCACATCCCCGGTACACCGCGCGCAACGCCTATGGCGACGGCTATCTGTACAGCCTTTGCCCGATGCAGCAGCCGGTATTCGACTTCGCGGTGGCGCTGAGCGCCGACGTGGCCACACGCGGCGTCGCCAGCGTGGTGATCGAAACACCGGGTTGGCTGCCCTACGTCCACGGCTACCATCACGAATTCGCCCAGGTCCGCGGCAACCTCTGGCTCGACTCCCTGCTTGGCCTGTGCTTCTGCGACGCCTGCATGGCCGCAGGCAAAGCGGCGGACATCGACATGGACGGCCTGCGCAGCCGCATCCGCCGCGACATCGACAATTATCTCGACGCGCCCGTCGACGCCACGCCCACCCAGGCCGCGGCGTGGCTGGCCGCCGACCTGCTGGAAGACGACGACCTGGCCGCCCTGAACCGCCTGCGGCGGCGCCGCGTCACGCAACTGGTCGGCGCCATCCGCGCCGCCATGCCGCCACAGGTACAGTTGTCCGTGGTGGCGACGGTGCAGCGTCCTACCGCCCAGGGTTGGCTGGAAGGCACCGACCTGCGCGCACTGTCCAGTGTTGCGGACTGGCTGGAGATACCGTTCTACGAAGCCGATGCCGCCGCCGCCCGCAGCGATGCCTGGGACTGCATCCGCCGCATCGGCGCGCCGGACCGCATCCGCGCCATCTTGCGTCCCGGCCCGCCGGACCTGACCGATGGCGCGCAATTGCCGCAAGCGTTACAGGGCTTGCGGGAACTGCGCATCCGCCATTTCGGATTCTACAATTACGGCATGCTGCGCCACGACCGCCTCCAGGCGCTGGGCGCCACGTTACACACTTTCGACAGCAGGAGCCACACTTGAATCGCACCGCCGCCATGATGAAACTGGAAGACCAACTACTGCACCCCGGAGTCAAGGGCCTGCCGATCACGCAGCCGCTGCGCCAGGGCGACATCGGCGCCCGCCAGTGGAGCGTGCTGCACGCCGACACCAGTTTTCCGGTCGCGCTGTTGAAGGCGTCCGCGCTGGAGCACAACCTGCAGTGGATGCGCGGCTTCTGCGAGCGATACGGCGTGCAGCTGGCGCCACACGGGAAGACCACTATGAGTCCCCAATTGTTCGACGCCCAACTGGCCAACGGCGCCTGGGGCATGACGCTGGCGACGGCGGCGCAGGTGCAGATCGCCTACCGCTACGGCGTGCGCCGCGTGCTGCTGGCGAACCAGCTGGTGGCGCCGGCCGACATCAAGGCCGTGCTGACGTTGATGCACCGCGATCCTTCGTTCGAGTTCTACGCGCTGGTCGATTCCAGCGCCGGCGTGGCGCGCCTGTCGCAGGCGGCGCAACAGCAGCGCATGGAAAGGCGGCTGCCGCTGCTGGTGGAGTTGGGCCTGGCCGGCAAACGGGCCGGCTGCCGCAGCATGGACGACGCACTGGCGCTGGCGCGCGAAGTCGCCGCCGCGCCGGGACTGGAACTGGCCGGCATCGAAGGCTACGAAGGCCTGCTGGTCGGTCCGGACCGCGACCAGGACCACGAGGCGGTCCGCCACTTCGTCACCCAGCTGTCCGACCTCCTGCGCCAGGCCGACGCCGAGCAGCTGTTCAAGCGCGGCGAGATCCTGCTATCGGCCGGCGGTTCGGCCTATTTCGATTTTGTCGCCAGCGGCTTCGCCCAGGTGAAGAATTTGTCCCGCCCGGTGCTGCCGGTGCTGCGCAGCGGCTGCTACCTGACCAATGACCACGGCTTCTATCACGGCCTGATCGAGCAACTGAACGCGCGCGAAGGCCTGGAGCCTGGCCAGGGCCTGCGGCCGGCGCTGGAAGTCTGGAGCATGGTGCTGTCGCGGCCCGAACCCACGCTGGCCATTCTCGGCATGGGCAAGCGCGACGCTTCGTATGACATGGAGCTGCCGCGCGCGTTGGTGTCGCACCGTCCCGGCGCCAGCGCGCCTGCGGCGCTGCCGGACGGGTGCAGCATCGAGAAGATGAACGACCAGCATGCCTACCTGCGGCTGCCGGCGGGGCATGCCATCAGCGGCGAACTGGCGGTCGGCGACCTGATAGGCTGCGGCATCTCCCACCCCTGCACCACATTCGACAAATGGCCGCTGCTGCTGACCGTGGACGACGACTACAAGGTGCGCGGCGCGGTCAACACCTTCTTCTAGCCGTCCATGGTACGCAGGTGCTTGGCGATGGTGGCGAACATCTGCTCCACGTCCACCGGCTTGCCGATGAAATCGTCCATGCCGGCGGCGATGCATTGTTCCCGCTCGGACTCCATCACGCCGGCCGTCATCGCGATCACCGGCAGCGTCAAGCGCAGTTCATCGCGGATCGCGCGGGTGGCGGTAAAGCCGTCCATCACCGGCATCTGCACATCCATCAGCACCAGGTCGCAGCGCAGATCGCCACGCAGCAGTTGAAGCGCCTTCTCGCCATGTTCCGCCAGCGTGACCGTGGCGCCGGCCAGCTCCAATATGCCTTTCGCCACCTGCTGGTTGATAGGATTGTCCTCCACCAGCAGCACGTGCACGCCAGCCAGCGCCTTGGCGTCCGCCAGCGCAGGAACATCGGCGACATCTTCCTGGCGATGGGCCAGCGCGGTCTGCACCGCGTCATACAGGCTGGACGCCGTCACCGGCTTGGTCAGGAACACCGGCGCGCTGACGCCGGCCATGTCCTGTACCAGCTTGCTGCGACCGTAGGCGTTGACCATGCAGATCACCGGCATGCCGGATTCCTCCTGCAAGGTGCGCATGGTGGCCGGGCCGTCCATGCCCGGCATTTGCCAGTCCACCAGCGCCGCATCGTAGACGCGGCCGGAGCGTATCAGCGCCAGCGCTTCCGCCCCCGAGGCGACCACGTCGCAGCGCCAGTTCCAGGCTTCGATGGTCTTGCCGAGGAAGTCGCGGCTGGTGGCGTTATCATCCACCACCAGCAGGTGGCGGCGGCGACCGGTCCTCGGCGCCTCGGCCTGGTCGGCCTGTTTCATCGGCAGCGTGAAGGAGAACATGCTGCCCGCGCCGACCGCGCTGCGCACTTCGATGGCGCCACCCAGCAGTTCGATCAGCCCCTTGGAGATGGTCAGCCCCAATCCGGTGCCGCCGTAGCGGCGCGTGGTGGACAGGTCGGCCTGCGTGAACGGCGAAAACAACCGCGCCAATTGTTCGTCATTCATGCCGATGCCGGTATCGCGCACCGTAAAGCGCAGCAGCAGCGCCGCGCCCTCGCCGCCCGCGCGCTCCACCAGCACCGAGACTTCGCCCTGCTCGGTGAACTTGATGGCGTTGCCGGCCAGGTTGACCAGTATCTGCTGCAGGCGCAGCGCGTCGCCGACCAGCGCGCGCGGCACGTCCTGCTCCACGCCCAGGCACAGCTCCAGATTCTTCTCGCCGACCGTCACGCTCATGATGCTGGCCAGCGAATGCAGCACGTCCTCCAGCAGGAAGCGCACCGGATGCACTTCGATCTTGCCGGCTTCCATCTTGGAGAAATCGAGGATGTCGTTCAGTATGCCGAGCAGGCTTTGTCCCGAGGCCCGTATCATCTCCAGATAGCGGCCCTGCTCCGGCGACAAGCCGGTGGTGTTGAGCAGGTGCGCCATGCCCAGCACCGCGTTCATCGGCGTGCGCAGTTCGTGGCTCATGTTCGCCACAAAGACATCCTTGGCGGCGCTGGCGATCTGCACCTGCTCCATCGCCAGCCGCAGCTCCCTCTCGGCCCGCTTGCGTTCCGTGACGTCGCGCACGATGCCGACGAACAGATGCTGGCCTTCGACCAGCAGCGCGCGGATCGACAGCTCCAGGACAAACGTGGTGCCATCCTTGCGCAGCCCCTGCAGCTCGACGTTGTTCTTGCCCACCACCTTGGGCAGGCCGCCGGCCAGGTAGCGCCCCATGCCGGCATGGTGGGCGCCGCGCAAACTGGCCGGCATCATGCGCATGATGTTGGCGCCGATTGCCTCTTCCGGCGTGTAGCCGAAGATGCCGCAGGCGGCGTGGTTGAAGGCTTCGATAACCCCGTCGGCATTGATGGTGATGATGCCGTCGCCGATATTGTCCATCACGGTGCGGGTGCGCAGCTCCTTGTTGATCGCTTCGCGCTGCGCCGATTGCAGCTGCAGGGTGCGCTCTTCGATCGCGCTCTCCAGGCGGTTGCGATACTGCTGCAGCTCGGACTCCACCGCCTGCAAGGTGCGGATGGCGTCGTCGACTTCGCGGAACGCCGGCTTCATGCCCTCCAGCCGCAGGTCGCCATCCTTGCCAAGGGCGCTGGCGGCGCGCGACAACGCGCCGACCGAGCCATTGATGCGGCGGGCGAAATACCAGGCGACGCCCATGCCAAGGGCGAGCAGCCCGGCCACGACGATGATGATCCACCGGATCGAAGCCAGCATTTCCGACAGCATGGTACTGCGCGGCACGCCGATCGCCACCGTCCAGCCGGACACCTTCGACTGGCTGTACATCGAGTACACCGGGGTGCCGTCCAGCGTGACCGACTCAAACGCCGCCTCGCCGCCACCGGACATCCTGGCCCGCAAGGTGGCTGACGCCGGCTGGCCCACATATTGTTCCGCATCCTTCGAGCGCGCCACAATCACCCCGCGCGAATCGAAGATGCCGGCCACGCGGTCGCCGGGCAGGTTCTGCTCCCGCAGCACCATGCCCAGGCGCTCGGGCACAAACCCCACCGACAGGCAGTAAATCACCTTGCCTTCCCTGATCACCGGTACATGCACCGCGACCAGCGGCCGCTTCAAGGCGCCGCCGATGAAGACGTCGGAGATCACCGCCCGGCCGGTGTCGAACACTTGGTGGATGCGCTCCCGGCTGGCGGGATCGGCGATCGTTGGACCGAAAGGACGCGCGGTGTTGAGCAACTGGACCGAATCACGGTCGCTCAACACGAAATTAAAACCGGGGAATTCGGGGCGCAGGGCCTTGCTGGCCAAGGTGTAGAAGCCTGCCAGGTCGCCACTGTCAAGGCTGGGCGCATTGGCCAGCGCCTTCGCCATGGTGATGCCGGTATTGAGGTCGCGGTCGACCGCCTGGATCAATGCGCGTGCCGTGACCAGCGTTCCTTGCTGGATTTGGGCTCGTTCCCGCTGATAAAAATGATGCGCCAACAATCCGACTCCGACCACGGCCGGCAGAGCGCAGGCCCACACCAGTGTGTAGATTTGCGCTCGGATCGATGGCAGGGGGCGGCGGACTACTGGCTTCATTCTCGGTGTCGTTGGCTGGGACGAGAATGACTCTAGCACAGATGGACGGCCCCTAGCCGCCTGTTCTACAGCCTGGCGCCCAGGCTGAGCACGGCGGCGATATTGCGGGCGGCGCTGCGCACGTTCCGCGCCGCCTCGGCCAGCGCCTGCTCGACCGTGCACGGCCGGCTGACCGCGCCGAACACCGCATCGATGCCATGCTGGTGCACCACCGCCGCCCCCGGCGCCAGGCAGCCCGCGATCGCGATCACCGGCTTGCCGTGCCGCTGCGCCACGCGCGCCACGCCGATCGGCGTCTTGCCGTGGATCGATTGGCTGTCGATCCGGCCTTCGCCGGTGATGACCAGGTCGGCGTCGGCCACGGCCGCGTCCAGGCCCACCGCCGCCGCGACGATCTCACTACCGGGACGCAAGCTACCGCCCAGGAACACCAGCATCGCCGCGCCGATGCCGCCGCCCGCGCCGGCGCCCGGCACGTCGGCCACCTGCCGGCCCAGTTCGCGGGCGATGACGTCGGCGTAATGGCGCAGGTTGGCGTCCAGCTGTTCGACCATCGCCGGGGTGGCGCCCTTTTGCGGGCCAAAGATATGCGAGGCGCCCTGCGGCCCCACCAGCGGATTGCTGACATCGCAGGCGATCTCGAACACGCAGTCCTTGATGCGGGCGTCCAGGCCGGACAGGTCGATGTGCTGCAAGCCATCCAGCGCGCCGCCGCCGGGTGGCAGGTCGCGGCCGGCCGCGTCCAGCAGGCGTCCGCCCAGCGCCTGCAGCATGCCGGCGCCGCCGTCGTTGGTGGCGCTGCCGCCCACGCCCAGCACGAAGCGGCGGGCGCCGGCATCCAGCGCGTCGCGGATCAACTGGCCGGTGCCGTGGCTGCTGGTGCGCAGCGGATCGCGCTGCGCCGTGGGCACCAACTCCAGGCCGCTGGCGGCGGCCATCTCGATCACCGCCGTCGCGCCGTCGCCCATCAGGCCGTAGAACGCGGCCACTGGCTCGCCCAGCGGACCGGACACTTGCAGTTCCACGCGGCGGCCGCCGCTGGCGTCGATCATCGCCTGCACCGTGCCTTCGCCGCCGTCGGCCACCGGCAGCTTGACGTATTGCGCGTCGGGGAAGAACTCGCGGAAGCCGGCCTCGATTTCGTTGGCGACCGCCAGCGCGGTCAGGCTCTCTTTAAACGAATCGGGCGCAATGACTATTTTCATCAGAACTCTATCAACGGTTGACCAGTTTGGCGGGTACGCGCAGCACCAGTATCGCACCAAGCAGCAGCACGCTGGACAAAATATACAGCGCCGTAT
The DNA here is from genome assembly GCF_019166075.1 of Duganella violaceipulchra. Lineage (NCBI taxonomy): Bacteria > Pseudomonadati > Pseudomonadota > Betaproteobacteria > Burkholderiales > Oxalobacteraceae > Duganella > Duganella violaceipulchra. The sequence continues at coordinate 337,078 of NZ_JAHTGR010000006.1, forward strand.
CGGTGCTCTGGGTGGCGTCCTTGATCCAGCCGACCAGGAAGGGGCTGACGAAGCCGGCGATCTGGCCGAGCGAGTTGATCAGCGCCAGGCCGCCGGCCGCCGCCGCGCTGCCGAGGAAGGCGGACGGCAGCGACCAGAACATCGCCAGCGCGGCCAGCGCGCCCATGGTCGCCATGCTCAGGCCCACCATCACAACCAGCGCATTGCTGGAGAAGTTAGCCGCCAGCATCAGGCCGGTGAGGCCCATCACCATCGGCAGCGATACGTGCAGGCGGCGTTCGCGGCGCTGGTCGGCCGAGCGGCCGGCCCACACCATGAACAGGGCGGCGCACAGATAGGGAATCGCGCTGAGCCAGCCGACCGTGCCGGAGTTCTGGTAGCCCAGCGACTTGATGATGGACGGCAGCCAGAAGTTGATCGCGTACACGCCCATCTGGATGCAGAAATAGATCACGCCCAGCATCCACACGCTGCCATTGCGCAGCACGGCGGAGAAGGTCTGGCCGACATCGCTGCTAGCCTGGCGCTGTTGCTCGTCGCCGGCCAGCGCGGCTTGCATCGCGCCTTTTTCTTCGGCGCTCAGCCATTTGGCCTGGGCGATGCCATCGTTCAGGTAGAAGTACACGGCCACGCCGAGTATCACGGTCGGCAAGCCTTGCAGCAGGAACAGCCACTGCCAGCCGGCCATGCCGCCCTGCCCGGCCGAAAAGTGCTGCAACATCCAGCCCGACAGCGGACCGCCGACCAGGCCGGAAATCGGTATCGCCGACATGAACAGCGCCATCACCTGGCCGCGCTTCTGCGCCGGGAACCAGTGGGTGAAGTACAGCACCATGCCAGGGAAGAAGCCGGCCTCGGCCACGCCGGTGAAGAAGCGCAGCACGTAGAACGAGGTCGGGTTGTGCACGAACAGCATGCAGGCCGACAAGGCGCCCCAGGCCACCATCATCGTGGCGATCCAGCGGCGGGCGCCGATCTTGTGGAGGATCAGGTTGCTCGGCACGCCGCTCAGCACGTAGCCGATGAAGAAGATGCCCGCGCCCAGTCCATAGACGGTGTTGCTCAAATGGAGGGCGTCCAGCATCTCCAGCTTGGCGAAGCCGACATTGACGCGGTCCAGGTAGTTGAAGAAGTAGCAGATGAAGATAAACGGTATCAGGTGCCAGCTGGCCTTCTTGTACGCGCCGTCCAGGACGGACGCCGCCGGCCACGGCGTGGCGGTGGTGGTGGTGGTGTTCATGCTTGTCTCCTTGGTTTTTATAGGTAGTCTGTGCAGTCGATTATCTGGAATCGACGCCGAAAAAACATCGGCCAAATGCACCATAATTGCGCCGCAGTTCGGGCATTTGTTGGGCATTTGCACAATAAATGCTTTAACCAGCGAGGAATTTATGTGGATTCCTTGTTCTTTGGCACAATGTAGGACCAGGAGAAACGCCATGTACATACTCAGCACCGAGCTGGCCCAGGACATCGTCAGCCGGACCATGAAGATCATCCCCTACAACGTCAACGTCATGGACGCCAACGGCACCATCCTGGCCAGCGGCAATCCGGCCCGCATCGGCGAGCTGCACGCCGGCGCCATGCTGGCCCTGGCCAAGCGGCTGACGGTGGAGATCGACAGTGCCAGCGCCCGCAATATGCACGGCGCCCAGCCCGGCATCAACCTGCCGTTGACGGTCAACGGCCAGGTCTGCGGCGCGGTCGGCCTGAGCGGCGTGCCAGACCAGGTGCGCCAGTTCGGCGAGCTGGTGCGGCTGACGGCGGAGATGATCCTCGAACAAGCCCACCTGGCCGGCGAATTGCAGCGCGACTCGCGCTACCGCGAAGCCTTCGTGCTCAACCTGATCCGCTACGAAGCGGCGCACGAAGCCGACCTGGCGGCCTGGGCGCGGCGGCTGGGCGTCAATTTCGAACGCAGCCACCTGGTGTACCTGCTGGAGCTGGACGACCAGGCGATGGGCACCGACCAGGCGCTCGGCGAGCTGCAGCGCCTGCAATTGCGCATGCTGGCCCGGCAGCCGTCGGCGCTGACGGCCTCCGCCGGTGCGCACCAGCTGGTGCTGCTGGACTTCTACGACGCCGCGCCCGCCCACGACGCCCAGTGGCCGCAGCGCCAGCTGAAAGCGCTGGCCGCCATCCTGCACGAGGAATGCGAACAGCCGCACACGCTGACCATGGGCATCGCCCAGTCCGGCATGGCGGGCGTGGCGATCTCTTACCGGAGCGCGCAGGCGGCGGCCCGCATCGGCCGCGCCCGTCATCCGCGCCGCACCCGCTTCAGCTACTACGAACAGGCCCTGCCGGTGCTGCTGTCGGGGCTGGGTTCGGGCTGGGAGGCGGACCAGCTGCGCCTGCCCATCGCCCGCTTGAAGGCGCAGGATAAAAACAAGGAGTTACTGCAACGCACGCTCAATGTGTGGTTTGAACACGACGGTCACCCGGCCGCCACCGCCGAGGCGCTGCACGTGCACCGCAATACGCTCGATTACCGGCTGCGCCGCATCGGCGAGATCACCGGCCTGGACCTGGGCAAGCTGGAGGATCGTTTCCTGCTATATATCTCATCGTTATTAACAACATAACGCTCTCGGCATAGCCGGAAACTTACTGTATTATTTGCCGTCGCCCGGGCGCCCACAAGGCACACACTCGGGTACGGAGATAACCAAAATAAAACTGGAGCCATTTTGAGCCTTTTTCGCACTAAGAACCTGGACGATATGATCGCCAACAGCCGCAAACCCGGCGGCCTGGCGAAAGTACTCGGTCCCTTCGACCTCATTCTCATGGGCATCGGCGCCATTGTCGGCACCGGTATTTTCGTACTCACGGGCACCGGCGCGGTGACGGCCGGCCCGGCGCTGACCCTGTCCTTCGTGGTCGCCGCGATCGCCTGCGGCTTCGCCGCCCTCTGCTACGCCGAATTCGCCTCCACCGTGCCAGTGGCCGGCTCCATCTACACCTACACCTACGCCACCCTGGGCGAACTGGCCGCCTGGATGATAGGCTGGGACTTGCTGCTGGAATACGGCCTGGCCACCTCGGCCGTGTCGGTCGGCTGGTCCGGCTACTTCCAGTCGTTGATCGCCGGCTTCGGCATCAACCTGCCGGTCGAGCTCACGGCCGCGCCCGGCGCGCTGCCCGGCGTGCACACGCTGATCAACCTGCCTGCTTTTTGCATCATGATGATCCTGACCGCCATGCTGAGCTGGGGCGTGCGCGAGTCGGCCCGCCTGAACAACATCATGGTCGCCATCAAGATCGGCGTGGTCCTGCTGTTCATCGTGGTCGGCGCGCGTCACGTCGAGCCGGCCAACTGGAAACCGTTTTTGCCGTTTGGCTACAACGGCATGCTGAGCGCCGCCGCGCTGGTGTTCTTCGCCTTCATCGGCTTCGATGCGGTGACCTCGGCCGCCGAGGAAGTCAAGCGTCCGTCGCGCGATCTGCCGATCGGCATCATCGGCTCGCTGGCCGTCTGCACCGTGCTGTATGTGATCGTTTCGGCCATCATGACCGGCATCGTGCCGTACAAGCAGTTCCTGGGCATCGACCATCCGGTCTCGCTGGCGTTGGAAGTGGCCGGTGAAAAGTGGTTCGCCGGCTTCGTCAACCTTGGCGCCATCCTCGGCATGACCACCGTGATCCTGGTGATGGCCTACGGCCAGACCCGCATCATCTTCGCCATGTCGCGCGACGGCCTGCTACCTAAGCGCCTGTCGGCCGTGCATCCGCGCTTCCACACGCCGTTCTTCGCCACCTGGCTGGTCGGCATCGTGTTTGGCCTGATCGCCGCTGTGGTGCCGCTGAACGTGCTGACCGAGCTGATCAACATCGGCACGCTGGCCGCCTTCAGCCTGGTATCGATCGCCGTGGTCATCCTGCGCAAGACCCGTCCCGACCTCAAGCGCGCCTTCCGCTGCCCTGGCGTGCCGGTGATTCCTGGCCTGGCCGTGATCTTCTGCGTCATGCTGATGACTTACCTGAGCTGGTTCACCTGGGTCGCCTTCGTGATCTGGCTGGCGATCGGCCTGGCCATCTACTTCGGCTATGCCCGCAAGCGTTCGCTGCTGAACTAAATCCGCTGTTTGCCCGGCGAGGCCAGTTGCCTCGCCGGCGCCCTTCCCTGTCCTTTCCTGCCGCTCCGCGCAGGGTGTTCTACCCCACAGACCGCAACACGAAACGCGCCTAGCATCTGACTCGTCACTGCGAAGGAGAGCGTGTGAACACCACCCTATGGTTCTTGCTCGTCGGCTGCCTGATGCTGGCGCGCGGGCTGGCGGCCACCACGATCTCGAAGTCGCCCTTCACCTCCGCCATCGTCTACCTGGGCGCCGGCATCTTGCTGGGGCCGACCTTTCTCAACATCTTCGGCTTCGATCCCAAGCTGCAATCGGCCGTGCTGGAAGTGCTGACCGAGATTGCGCTGCTCATCTCGCTGTTCTCCGCCGGGATCAAGATGCCGGTGCCGTTCAAGCGCCTGCGCTGGGACGCGCCGCTGCGGCTGGCCTGGCTGTCGATGTCGCTGACGGTGGGGCTGGTGGCGCTGTTCGGCCACCACGTGCTGCATCTGCCGGCCGGAGCCGCCGTCCTGCTGGGCGGCATCCTGGCGCCCACCGATCCGGTGCTGGCCACCGATGTCCAGGTGCGCCATGCTGGCGACAAGGACCAGCTGCGGTTCACCCTCACCTGCGAGGCCGGCATGAACGATGGCAGCGCCTTCCCTTTCGTCATGCTTGGCCTCGGCATGCTGGGCGTGGTCGATACCGGCGAGCACCACTTGCGCTGGTTGCTGGTCGACGTGTTGTGGGCTACCGCAGGCGCGCTGCTGATCGGCGTGGCGGCCGGCGCACTGGTGGCGCGACTGAGCTGGCGTCTGCGCGGTTGCGATCCCAAGCATGAACTCATGGACGACTTGGTGGGACTGGGCATGATCGCCGTGGTGTACAGCGTTGCGACCTTGTGCAGGGCCTCGGGCTTTCTGGCGGTGTTCTTCGCCGCCGTCGCGCTGCGGCAGACCGAACTGGTGCTGGCCGGCGCGCCCAAGGACCGCCACGGACTGATGGAACCGGACACGGCCAAGTCCGAAGCCGCCAAGACCAGCGAGACCCACGAAGCGCCGCTGATTGTCAGCACCGGGTCGCTGGTGTTCAAGGAACATCTGGAGCGCCTGTCCGAGCTGACGCTGGTGTTGCTACTGGGCGGCATGATCTCGCTGAAAAGCATGCAGTGGGATGCCTTGTGGATGGCCTTGTTCCTGTTCGTGATCGCCCGTCCGCTGAGCGTGTTCGCCGGCCTGATCGGCAGCGAGACCGGCCTGCGCATGCGCGCCATGACCGGCTGGTTTGGCGTACGCGGCATCGGCTCTATCTACTACCTGATGTTCGCCATCGAAGCGGGCCTGGCCCCGGAACTGGCGGCGCAGCTGACGCGCATCGCGCTGTTTGTCATCATGCTGTCGATACTGGTACACGGCTTCAGTGTCAAGCCCTTGATGGACACAGTGTGGCGTCGGCGTCGCTGATCGCATCGCTTCGATGTGCATCAAGAAGCGGCTGCGCCGGATGTGGGATCGTCTTGCGACGATGTCCAACGATACCTACCTGATTGAAGACGCCACCGACCGCACCGGCGACCGCGCCCTGCTGGCGCGCTGGCGCGAACTGCTGGCCGAGAGCGAAAGCCATGACCGCGTGTATCAGAGTCCGGAATACTTCGACTATCTGCGCAGCACGGCAACACGGCACAGGCCGCCGCAATTGTTCACGGTGCTGGAGCGCGCCAGCCGAACCGTGGTCGGCGTGGTGCCGTTGGTGCTGCGGCATCACGGTTTTGAATTTAGCGCCGGCCGCTTACGCTTGGGTTCGCTGCCAGCGTTCAGTGTGGTCCTGCTTGGCAGTGCGCCGTTGATGCCGGCGCGGCCGGAGTTGCTGAATTTGCTGTTTGAGTTTCTGTTGGAGCAGTTCCCGAAATGTCACGCGATCTCGCTGACGTCACTGCCGTCGGATAGCAAGCTGTGGCGCAACATAAGCGACGCCATCGGCAACGCAGGTGGCTATCGCAAGCACTTGCTGAACAACTGGCGCGACTGTCATCAGATTCCCTTGCCAGCCAACTTTGAAGCTTTCATGGCGCAGTTCGCTTCCAAGCGGCGCTACAACCTCAAGCGGCAACAGCGGCAGCTGCGCGACCACGGCGGCGGGCAGCTGGATTTGCATCGGATTGAACGGCCGGAGCAATTGCCATCCATGCGGGAGGCGCTGGCCAGGCTGATCACGCCAGAGCATCGTGCGCAACTGTGGACCGTGGAAGAAATGCAGGGGCTGGCGCAACACGGAATGCTGCTGTGCTACCAGATCGACTGTGGCGGCCGACCCTGTGCGTTGATGCTCGGCTTGCGATCGAGCGATACCCTGCACCTGTTCAACATCTTCCACGACAGCACGCTCGATCATCTATCGGTGGGAACGACGATATTGCACATGGCCATCGAGGATCTGTGCGGCCACCGCTTTACCTGCATCGATCTTGGCTACGGCACGCCTGCGCACAGCTACCAATCCAGCAACGTCACCGTGCAGCGCGGCCATGTGCTGCTGATGCGGACGGGCCTAAGAAATCGCTTGGTCTGCGCCTTGCACGGCTCCTTCGTTGCAGCCACCGCAGTGGCCCGCCGGCATATTAAGTAACGGCCGGCGAGACGTATCAGCAAAAACGTCTGACCAGCTAAGCGGCCTTGGCTTCCGATTCGGTACGACGCTCATTGTTGGAAATAAGGATACCGTCCGCACCTGCATAAACTTTTCTAAATCGAAGGTAGCCGCCACGCAGCGTCAGCAGCAAGAATTTTTTCGATTCACGTCCACTCGTCAACATGATCGGCGTCTGTTTGGTTTGAGCGTACTCCTGCGCGGCCCTGCGCTGATCTGGCGTCAAACCGTCGCTCTGGGGGGCGCTTTGAGATTCGCTGTGGCTACGGCCATTGCTCGCGTGCACGCTCTCCCGTTGAGCAATGGCGTTCAAGCGTTTTTGCTCCCACTGAATCAGTTTCTTCTGCAATTCAGGTTCATTGTCGGGATAGTCGTCACTCAATTTGAACCAGGCATGCGAGTCATGCACGTAATTATCAAAGAAGTTCAATGCAGCCTCCGACAACGGCGGAGCGGTTTTCCACCAGGTCGCGATCTCCTCCCATTCGTGCTCGTAGTCATTTCCAAAACCTGGCTTTTGCTTCTGTGGCTTAAACTCTTTTCCTTTGCCGGCATACCATTCTTCGAATTCCTTGATTTCGTCCTCAAATTCCAGATTCGCGCTATGCAGATCGTTCTTGTCGAAATTTGTAGCGCGCTTGTAGCTGTCGGTCTTTTCCAACGGTGTGGGGCCGTTCACCCGCCGCGCCAAATGCCACAGAATTTGATTCTTCCCTTGCTCCCGCATGATGTCGGTCAGCGTGCCGCTGGTAACAGTGCATGTGGCAAGATAGTCATTCACCGCCTTGATCGTGGAAGGTGAAATTTTAAATTTATCTTTGACGTTGGGAGGAGCCAGGTCCAACTTTAATGGAACACCCGCTAGTCGTGCCTCGTGATACATGTAAAGCAACGGAACACGTGCCAGCATATCTGAGCCGAGTTCGTCTTCGCCGCGCCCTTGTTCCTTCGGACAGTAACCGGAACCCAAGTCCGAGTGCACGCCAGGGAATATCAATTCCTCCGCATTTGCCGGCGTGCTCTGTCCAATCGAAATGGAATCGACCGGAAAACTTCGGCGCACCTCATGTGCCGACACCAGATGCAGGCATCGCAAGCCGCCATGTATGCGCAAGCTGTCCTCGGCGTCGGCCCAGGCTCCGTGGCCGTCAAATCGCCCGAGAAGCGTGCTGTCGCCCATCGTATTGGCGACTCCCACAGATGCGACGGTGTCAAACAATCCAAGGAAATCGAACTGCACCTCAAATCCGCCTAAGCTTTGGGTATGGCCGCGGCCACTGAGACGAGCGTCAAGTTCGCACAAGGACATCAACCAATTGGCAAAAGCACGCGCCTGCGCAGCACCGCGCGAAAAACCGAACATGGAGATATAGATCTTCTGAACGTGCGCGGGATCCTTCTTCTTCGGTTCACAAGTGGCCGAGTCTGGCCAATGAATCGAGACCTGTGAGTGCAAGCGCTTCAATAGCTCTTCAAACACCGCCTTGGTATCTTTGCCCTGATTCTCTGCGTCGCTATAGCTCTGAATGTGGCGGGACTGCATTTTCGTCCGCTGCCACCTCGTCAATTCGATACGCCCCATCTCCGATAGGGTCTCGTTAGGAGAGAGTAGCGGAGAACCATGAAAATAGATATGGACATTGTTTATCGCTTGAATCAACGCCCACTTGATGCGGTCCTCCCCACGAGCGCCGAACCCTGCACCCGTCGTCAAATCCTTCCCCTTGCCGGTATCTTTCACAGCGTCAAACGGCGAACCTACGCCTGGCACATATACCCTGAAAAAATGCTTATAGTCGTCAGGCTTATAGGTCCATTTCGAGTCATCTGGCAATACGTTGGGAACACTTTGCCCAGGGAAGCAGTCGTATAAGCGCGCGACATTGGATTGATTTTTTGCCGCCGCGCCCAAGACATAGTTGTTCTTGGTTCCGTCCAAGAAGAAGCCAAAAAACAAATTCGTTTGACACGGTAGTTTTAAAAACTCCCGTTCCTGATATGTTTTTAATTGTTCTTGTTCCTCTTGGTTGAAAAACTTCTTCAATTCGGCCGCTTCGGCAAAACCATTAGGCAGCACTGGGCATAGACGCGCGCTCATGGCCGACGCTCCTGCACTTGACGCACCTCTTCCTCGGAATTGCGTTTCATTCTTAAGAATTTTTGCCGGACGTACTCCACATATCTTTCGTCTTCAGGGCCGCTAAATTCCTGCACTGACTTCGGTTGGTACTTTTGATCAAGTTTCCACGAACCGGCAACCAATTTCTGCGGAGATATTTTCAGCTCCGCCAGAGCCTCGTTCGCGGTGTCAAGACCATCTTGTGCCAACTTCATATACTGGCCCCACCGCTGCCGTTTATACTCCAAAGACGGTACCGGCCATCCCTTGACGGCGCCAGGCCATTTGGCATGATTCGGCTGGAAGTCGCTGGAGACCGCGCTTAACGCACCGTCGGCGGCACGAATTACCCATAACTCGCCCGTCTTGCCATCGATATACTCTGGCACTTCGACGATTTGAGTTTCAGCGATCTCTGGCCCCGCTTTATCGGGCGAAAGTCGGGCACTGTGCACGGCATGGACTTTGATCTGAATGCCGCGACGCCATGTCTGCGGAAGCCTGTAGCAGCACATAGTTCCACCAGCCTCGTAGGGCCCGATACTCTCCCCTCCACCTTTATTCGTGCTGTCCTGAGGATCTTCGACTACGTAAGAAAAGTCATCGCCACTATAGTTCACTCCATGGATACTGACAGGCACAGTTCCGTTCCCGCACAGGCCGATCACCGGCAGCACAAACAGGCTTACCGCCAACAAGGTTCTGGAACCGCGCAGCACGCGATGATTTATCAACTTCATGTCGTTCCCGTTTCTATTCAAAAGCAGCAACACTTTGCCGCTACTCGATCATTCTTTGAGCCTTAGCCATCTCAATGTCAAGGGGCATTGACCAGCGCGCATGGCAGACGCACCAGCAGTTGTCGAACATCTTCCTCGGAATTGCGTTTCATTTCCTCAAATCCTTGCCGGACGAATTCCATATACTTCACGTCGTTAGGACCAGTAAATCCTTCCACTAACTTCGCGCGATACTTTTGATCGAGTTCCCATGATCTCGCAACAATTTTTTGGGGAGATATCTTCAACTCCGCTAGAGCCTCGTTGGCTGTATCAAGCGCATCTTGTGCCAACTTCATATATTGGCCCCATCGCTGTCGTCTATACTCAACAGACGGTACAGGCCATCCCTTGACGGCACCTGGCCATTGGGCATGATCGGGCTGAAAATTGCTAGAGACAACGCTTAACGAACCATCGGCGGCACGAACCACCCATAACTCCCCTGCCTTGCCATTGACATACTCAGGCACTTCGACGATCTTGGTTTCAGCGATTTCCGGCCCCGCTTTATCGGGCGAAAGCCGGGCGCT